>CAMCXF010000019.1 GCA_945883235.1 Phenylobacterium deserti
AGATCACGTCCGCTTCAGCCATGGGGGCCGGCCTATTGCACGTTACCCGCGTCAAATTGGGTAGGTGGCCGTCGGGGATTTCTTCTGGCGTCATAATGGTGGCCTGTCACGTTAAGCGCAGGATGCCATCATGCCCCCACTGCCCTCGCTATATCGAGATGGATTTTAAAGCGAGGCGGACCCGACGCGGTAGCCCCGCGGTAGCCGGAGGCGGGACTTTAGGAACGCTAACCAGCCCTCTTGAGCAGAACCACGCTGCCACCATCCCTCAATTTGTCGAGATAATTGCTCCACCACTGAGCCATCTTGACCCGCTCTTGCCAGTGAGTACCCCGGTGGTAGGCGGCCCGCACCGTGTCCTTATCGCTATGTGCCAGAGCCTTCTCGATGGCGTCCGGGCTCCATTTCCCCGTCTCATTCAGTAGCGTGCTGGCAGTCGACCGGAACCCGTGGGAGGTCATTTCGGCCCCACTATAGCCGAGGCGACGCAGGCCACCGTTCATGGTGTTCTCCGACATCGGTCGCGTGTTGGTTCTTACGCTGGGGAATACAAACCGCCTTCCACCGGTAATTGCTTGGGCCTCCTTAAGGATTTCTACGGCTTGGCGTGAAAGGGGCGCTGCGTGTTCGCGTTTCATCTTCATGCGGATAGCGGGAATGCGCCACACGGCGGCTTCGAGATCGAATTCTACCCATTCAGCTTGGCGTAGCTCTCCTGGCCGTGTGAACACGTGCGGCGCGAGCTTCAGCGCCCAAATCGTCGCGGGTTGTCCCTGATAACCATCTATTGCCCGAAGCAAACCGCCCAATTCCTGCGGGTCCAGGATAGCGGCGTGATGTTTGACGGTGGGCGCTATGAGCGCACCTTTTAGATCCGCCGCTACGTCACGTTTCGCTCGCGTCGTAGAGATGGCGTAGCGAAAGACCCGGCCTGAGAACGATAGCATTCTGACGGCAGTTTCATGTCGCCCAGCTTTCTCCACTCGCTTCAGCGCATCGAGGAGTTCATAGGCCTCGATCTCCGCGATGGGGCGGTCTCCCAAGGCGGTTCCCAGTTTCGACAGAAGCCATCGCGACTTGGCAATAGTGGTCTGATTGAGCCCCTCTCTTTCCCGCTTCTCTATCAGTTCGTCGGCTATCGCCTTGAAGGTATTAGCCGCGCTCACCTTGGCGGCGATTGCAGCGCGCTTCTTCTCGAAGGCGGGATTGATCCCCGCGGCGATGGCCTTGCGGGCTTCATCACGGCGTTCCCGTGCATCCTTCAGGCTGACTTGAGGGTAGGAGCCGATAGTTAGCTGCTGCTCCTTTCCAAGGTAGCGGTATTTCAACCGCCAGAGCTTGCCGCCAGATGGCCGTACGATCAAAAGTAGCCCACCCCCATCGTGTAGTTTGTAGGGTTTTTCGCCGACCTTTGCGGAGCGGATCGAGGCGTCTGACAAGGCCATCTGGGGGTCACTCTATTTCGGCAGTTGCGTGGTGCCCCCAAAGTGACCCCCAAAATGCGCCGAATAGCGGCGAACGTTGGCGATCAACGGCGACATCAATATCGCCTTTATAGCTGATTTTTATGAGCTTTTCCACCCGCTACCGGCCCATGGTGGACGGGTGGCTGGTGCCGGATGAGGGACTCGAACCCCCGACCTTCGGTTTACAAAACCGCTGCTCTACCAGCTGAGCTAATCCGGCACTTTTTGGTCGCGCCGCTTATGCGGCGAAGTGGGCGCGGTGCCAAGGGGGTGCCGTTGACTTCATGGGTGGTGCCGGATGCTCAAACAGGATGAGCGGCATGCGGATTTGCTGTAGGCCCCGAGCCAATGCAGATCTTCATCGACGCCGACGCCTGTCCCGTGAAGGACGAGACCTACAAGGTCGCCGCCCGCTATGGCCTTAAGACGTTCGTAGTCTCCAACAGCTTTATCCAGATCCCCGCCTCGCCGATGATCGCCCGCCAGATTGTCGACGCCGGTCCCGACGTGGCCGATGACTGGATCGCAGATCAGGTCCAGCCGGGCGATATCGTGGTGACCAACGACATTCCCCTGGCCGATCGGGTGCTGAAGGCCGGTGGGGCGGCGATCGCGCCGAACGGACGCCCGTTTTCGGCCGACTCTATTGGTTCGGCTTTGGCCCAACGTTCGATCATGGAACATATCCGCTCGACCGGCGAGATCACCGGCGGTCCAAAACCCTTCGCCGTCGCCGACCGTTCGCGCTTTCTGCAGGCGCTTGATGAGGCGGTGAATCGTGAAAAGCGCATCAAGCGATAGCCGGACTTGCATCGCCGCGCCGTCACGCTAGCTTGCGCGCAAATCCCTCGGAGATTTCCATGCGTACCGGTTCGATTGTCGCTATAGCCACCTTGACCCTGTTGACGGCGGCTTGCGGGAAATCAGAAAAGGCCGCGCCGGTTGCATCAGCGCCCGCGCCCACCGAAGCCGAAAAACAGGCGCTGCTGGCCTCATTCCCGGCTCCGTACAACACCGCCGATGTGGCCAACGGCCAGGCCAAATTCGCGCTTTGCCAGTCCTGCCACACGATAACGCCGGGCGGAGCCAATATGACTGGTCCCAACCTGCACGGGGTGTTCGGAAAGATGTCGGCCAGCAACCCGGACTTCAAGTATTCCGACGCCCTCAAGGCCGCAGGCTGGGTTTGGGACGCGGACAAATTGAACCAGTGGCTGGAAAAACCGCAAACCTTCCTGCCGGGCACCAAGATGTCTTTTGCGGGCCTCAATGACGCCAAGGACCGGGTCGATCTGATTGCCTGGCTGATGGTGGAGACTGGCCACAAGCCTTGAGGTTGCCTCGCTTAATGGGCGATTTGTTTGACTGAAGATCAACCTTGACGCGTATCAAAAGTCGCGCGAAGGTCCTGACGTCGCCGAGGATCATCTGCCTTGCCGGTATACCCGATCCGAAGGGTGGTGCCCCCGCCACCGGCTGGGCCCAGGGAACCTGACACCCCCCGATAGCCGGGTTCCCTGGCGCCGCGCGGCGGATGACCGCGATAGCCCCGCACAGCTTGTTGACCCTATTCCGCCGCGTTGGCGACGCGGGCGCGCTCGACGTCCTCGAACGCTTCGATCCGGCGGGCGGTGGCCATCGGCGATTTCGTGAACCGTGCCAGCAGGTTGTAGAACACCGGCACAACGAACAGGGTCACCAGGGTCGCGAAGATCGCGCCGAAGAAGATCGTCACGCCGATGGTCTTGCGCGCCTCACCGCCGGCGCCGCCCTCCAGAATCAGCGGAAGGGCGCCGGCCGCCGCCGCGATTGAGGTCATGATGATCGGACGAAGGCGCAGGGAGGCGCTTTCGATCACAGCCTCCCGGATCGACAGGCCGTCGTCCCGCAACTGGTTGGCGAACTCCACGATCAAGATGCCGTTCTTGGCGGCGATGCCAACCAGGATGATCAGCCCAATCTGGCTGTAGGTATTAATGGAGGAGCCGAACATCAGCAGGCCGAACAGGCCCCCCAATACCGCGATCGGCACGGTCAGCATGATCACCGCCGGATGGATCCAGCTCTCGAACTGCGCTGCCAGCACCAGGAAAACCAGCAGCAGCGCGATGCCAAAGGCAAGGCCAACGGAGCCGGTCGCCTCAAGATAGTCGCGGGCACCGCCGCCCCACTTCAGCGTGATCGACCCGGGTTGCTTGGCTGCCTCGGCTTTGAAAAAATTGATCGCCTCGCCCATGCTGTAGCCGGGGTTGAGCTGCGCCGAGAGATTGATTGATCGAAGGCGATCAACCCGTGACCGATCCGGCGTATCGCCCCTCACCTGGGTCGTCACGACGCTGGCCAGGGAGACGACTTTGCCGGAATTCGTCCGGACATAGAGGTTATCAAGGTCACCTTCGGTTTGTCGCCGGTCGCGTTCGGCCTGCAACAGGACATCATACTCCTGGCCGTTCTTGATGTAGGTCGTGGCCCGACGAGACCCGAACATGGTCTCCAGCGCCCGCCCGACCGCCTGCGCCGAGACGCCGAGCGCGGCCGCCTTGTCGCGGTCTATGCTGACGACCACGCGGGGACTGGTGGGCTCGTAGTCAAGGCGAGGACGGCCCAGACCCGGGTTCTCGTTCGCTGCCGCCAGCAGAGGCTGGATCCACCGCGCGATTTCCGGATAGTCAGACCCGGTCGCGATGAGCTGGAAGCTCGAACCGCCGCCCCCGCCGCCTGGACCGCCACGCTGCAGACCGCCCTCCGGCGAAACAATCGCGCGTACCGCCGTGACCGAGGACAACTGACCGTTCAGCTTGGCAGCCAACTCAGGTGCGGTGACCTTGGTGTTCGGCGACAGGATGATATTGCCGCCACCGGAATTGAACGAGTTGTTGCCGAACCGCGGCATGGAAAACACATAGCGCTCGACCGTGCCGTCCTTGACGTACTGATTGAGAATCTTCTCGACCTTCTGGCTGGCGGCGATGGTGTAGTCGAACCCGGCACCCTCCGGTCCCGAGAAGTTCAAGCTGGCCCGGCGGCGATCTTCGTCGGGGGTCAGCTCACGGGGAAGCGCGGTGAATACGGTGTAGGCTCCGATGCCTAGCAACAGCACCAGAACGGACGTGACAATTGACACGCTTCTCCGCCCCAGCATCGCCTCAAGCGAGGCGTGGTACGACATCTTCAGCCGGTGCATTGCGGCGTCGATATTCCGCGCCAGCCAACCCTCGCCCTTGGCCGGACGCAACAGCTTGGAGGCAAGCATAGGCGAAAGTGACAGTGCCAGAAGCGCCGAGAACGCGACCGCCGCCGTGACGGAAACCGCCAATTCCACGAACAGCCGCCCCACGAAGCCCGGCAGGAACATCAACGGTGCAAATACGGCGATCAACACCATAGTGGTCGCGACGACAGCGAAGAAGACCTGCCGCGCGCCGCGCTGGGCCGCAACAATCGGGGGCTCACCCTCATCAACCCGGCGCTGAATGTTTTCCACCACCACGATGGCATCGTCGACGACCAGACCGATGGCCAGCACCAGGGCCAGCAAGGTCAGAAGATTGATCGAGAACCCCAACGGGGCCAGGACGATGAACGTCGACAGGATGCAGATCGGCGCCACGATGGTCGGAATGATCGCCGCGCGCATCGTGCCCAGGAACAGGAAGTTCACCAACGCCACGAGCCCCAGTGACAGCCCCATGGTGATCCAGACCTCGCGGATCGCATCGCGCGTGAAGCTGGTGTAGTCGACCGAAATCCCGAGCCGGGTGCCCTTCGGCAGACCAGCATTGATCTCAACCAGTGCAGCGCGCACGCCGTCGGAGATATCCAGATCATTGGCCTGGCTCTGGCGGGTAATCGCGATGCCAACCATGTCGCGGCCATTGGATCGGAAGATGCGGCGACGCTCATCCGGACCTTCCTCGACACGCGCTATATCGCCCAGCCGGGTGATGTAGCCCTGCGATCCCGACGCCGAGGTGACTTCGCGAATTGCGCCCTGGGCCGCCCCCGCCGACGCTGCTGCGCCGCCGATCGCGGCAGACCCCTGCGCCAACGACGCGGTTCGGGCCGGGACAATGGGCATCAGCGCGAACTGTTCCGGTGTCGCATAGCTCCGGGCGACCCGGATCGTGAAGTCCTTGGTGGGCGCTTCCAGTGATCCAGCCGGAAGTTCGGCGTTCTGCGTGTTGAGCGCGGTCTCGACGTCCTCGACGGTGATGCCACGGGCCGCCATCGCGTCCGGGTTCAACCAGATGCGCATCGCGTAGAATTGCGCCCCGCCAACACCCACAGACGCCACGCCCGGGACCGTGGACAGGCGCTCAACCAGGAACCGCTGCGCATAGTCCGACATCTGCAAACGGTTCATCGTCTGCGACGTAAAATTGAGGAACATGATCGGCGAAGAGTCCGCCGTCGCCTTGAAGATTTGTGGCGGGTCAGCCTGCTCGGGTAGTTGCGCCGTCACCCGGCTGACGGCGTCGCGCACGTCATTTGCCGCCGCATCCAGATCACGATCAAGCTTGAATGAGATACTGATCCGCGACGATCCATCGCGAGAGGCAGAATAGACACGATCAATCCCTTCGATGCCCGAGACCTGGCGCTCGATCAGCTCAGTGACCCGTTCCTCGATCACCTCAGCAGACGCGCCGCGATAAGACGTGGATACGCTGACCACCGGGGGATCGACGCTGGGCAGTTCGCGGACGGTCAGCGCCTGGAACGAGGCGAACCCGACCACACACAGAATGATCGCTGCCACCGCCGCAAAGACCGGGCGTCGGACGGAAATGTCGGACAGCATCATCCGCCTGGCCGCCCTGTCACAGGTCGCGCGCCGCCTTGCGGGCCGCCACCGGCACCGCGGGCACCTGCGATACGGACCGGTTGGCCGGGTTGAATCTTGTTGAGGCCATCGGCGACGATTTTCTCGCCGGCTTTGACGCCTTCACGGATCTCCACGAAGCCCATCTGGCGCGATCCAGTCAGGATCGGACGCTGCTCGACCATGGTCCGCTCACCCATCTGGCGCAGCACATAGACGTAGGCCGCATCGCCCTGGACCGCGACGGCGCTTTCCGGCGCACTCAGGCTGGTCCTTTGGCCCCGTGAGATGCCGACCCGCATCAGCATGCCGGGTTTCAATCGCCCATCGGTATTGGGAAACTCGGCACGGGCGGTGATGGCGCGGGTACGCTCGTCCACCCGGGTGTCCAGCTTGGCGATCCGACCGGCAATGGTTACACCGGGGTAGGCGTCAGCCGTGGCGAGGAGGCTTTGGCCCTGTCGCAACTGGCCGAGATAGCGCTCCGGAGTCTGGAAATCGACGCGGATCGCCGAGACGTCGTCAAGCGTCACAATCGGTGCCCCGGGGTTGACCAGCGCGCCGGGTGCCACATCGGACAAGCCTACAACGCCGGCGAAGGGTGCCCGGATCAAGCGATCATTCTGGCGCGCCCTGGCGGCCGATACGTCTGCCTGTGCCGAGCGCCACGAGGCCTCGTACTGATCAATAGCCGCCTTCGACGCGAACCCCTGGTCGCCCAGGGTTTTGAATCTGTCATAGGCGCGGCGGGCCTGCACCAGACGGGCTTCGGCCTGCGCCGTCCCGGCGTCCTGTTCGGTATCGCGCAGCTCAACGAGAACGGCGCCGCGTGAGACCCGCTGACCATCGGTAAAGCGCACACGGTCCACCAGTTGTGTAGTCGCAGCCGTCAGGGTTACCGATTGGCGTCCTTTGGCGACGCCGAGCACTTCGATCGTGTCTTCAAAGGTGCGGGGCTGGATCACGGCGACGGTTACCATGGTCGGACCGCCGAAGCCGCCGCGCCGTCCTGATGTACCGCCAGCCCCACCGGGTCGACCTGCGCCTTGCGCAGATGCGCCCGGCCCGCCGCCGGCACCAGGCGCATCTGCCTTGCCGCCCAATAGCTTCAGGCCTCCCAGGACCACCATCACGACGAGCACGACGACGGCAGCGAAGAGGAAGAAATGGCGTCTGATCAAAACCGGGTTGCTCCATCGCCGGATAGGCTCCTGGCGATCTACTCAAGGCACTGAGCGCCCCTCATACACTTGGTACCGTGACAGGCGGATGGCTTTGCGTTTCCGCTTTGAAACCTGCGGCTAAGTTCTACCGGGTGCCTTGGAACATGCCCCCGCGTGCCTAGAGCTTCAGCACAGGAGGCTCAGGCGTCGTAGCCCGGAAGTTGGCGATCCAGCTTCCGCAGCGACCCGGGCCAGGCCAAAGCACCGCCAATGCCACGCGACACCTGGCTGCGAACCTCGGCTTGCGCCGCCTCGGGGGCCATCAGCAGGTTGTCGCGGCCGACCGCCATGGCCTGAACCTGCATCGTGCAGGCCCGTTCCAGATAGTACATGTTGACCCAGCAGTTCGCTGCCGTATCGCCCACAGCCAGCGTTCCATGATTTCTCAGCAACATCAGCGTCTTGTCACCGATATCTGCCACCAGCCGCTCACGTTCGTCGTGGTTCAGGGCGATCCCCTCGTAGTCGTGATAGGCAAGTCTCGGCAGGACGATCAGGGCGTGCTGCGACAGGGGCAAAAGCCCCTCTTTCTGCGCGGCCACCGCGACACCGTCGTTGGAATGCAGATGCATCACGAACTTTGCATCGTCCCGCGCGGCGTGAATCGCAGAGTGGATCGTGAACCCCGCCGGATTGATAAAATAGGGCGTGTCCTGAAGGATGTTTCCGTTCAGATCGATCTTCACCAGCGACGAGGCAGTGATTTCCTCGAATAGCAGGCCATATGGATTGATCAGGAAATGATGATCGGGCCCCGGAATGCGCGCCGAGATGTGGGTGTAGATCAGGTCGTCCCACCCATAGAGCGCCACCAGCCTGTAAAGCGCGGCCAGGTCCACCCGGGCCTGCCACTCTTCTGTGCTGACCTTGCCCTGTAGCGATAGAACGCCTGCGACTGAACCGTCTGCCATGGCTGAACTCCCTCAATCCTGATTTACCCTAAGGGTCGCGCCGGAGTGCGGCGACGTCAAGCGTGCGCACAAGTTCGGCAACTCGATCCGTGGCTTTGCCGATACTGACCGGGTCGGTCGGGACCAGATCAACAGCACCAAGCAGCGGCCGCTCGTGTTTGCGTTGTGAGCGATCGTAGGCGGGGTCGTAGTGCAGCGCCATGATCGCTTCAGCGAGCTCCGCAAAGGCTCCAGCGTCGATCAGCGCCTGCCAGGCGGCACGGCGCTCCGGGCTTGGAACCACCGGCATGCGGTCGATGGCGGTCTGGAGAGCGACCGGGTCGGCGATCATGTCGGCATAGGCCTGCACGAGGTAGTTTGCCCGCTCCGGTCGTTCCGCGACGAGCTCGATACGAGGGGCCTGGACCAATCGGGCCCAGAGGGCCGGGGGAACCATGCGGTCCCCGATCTTGCTGGACTCAGCCTCGGCGATCACCGGTCGCGAGGCGTCCAGCGCGTCGAGCACTTGCAGGAGCTGGCTCTCGAAAGCCTTCTGCGCCGGCTGAGGATGACCGGCCAGAGCGCCAAACAGCGATCCCCGATGCGCGGCTAAACCCTCCAGATCAACGGTCTGTATCCCCAGTGCTTCCAGCAGGCCCAGCATCTCGGTCTTGGCCGAACCTGTGTGTCCGTCCAGCAGCACAAACGCATGCGGCAGCGTGTCCTCGTAAAGCCGCTTGGTCACATAGCGCCGATAGGTCTGATATCCACCCGTAAGCAGGGTGGTGCGCCATCCTACCTGGTCAAAAATCGTCGCCATGGCGTTCGACCGCATCCCGCCGCGCCAGCAGTAGATCAGCGGAGCAAAGCTGCCGTCGCGATCGGCCAACGCGCCTTCCAGATGAGCCGCGACATTGCGGGCTACATAGGCCGCGCCCCGTCGCCGCGCCTTGAACCGCGAGTCCTGGACATAGGCCGTGCCGATCTCGGCGCGCTCGGCGTCGGACAGCACTGGCAGGTTGACCGCCCCCGGCACGTGATCCAGGGCAAATTCTCCTGGACTGCGGACATCGATCACCAGATCGAATCGCGCCAGAGCCGTCGCCGTCACATCCTCGGTCACCTGCAAGGTCATGGGAGTGCTATAGCGCGGTTTCTGTCCGTGGAGAGCCTATGTCTGACCCTGTTCGCCTGACGTCCCTGGCCCATGGCGGTGGCTGCGGCTGCAAGCTTTCGCCCGCCGTTCTGCGCGAGATAATGGCGAAAATGCCGGCGGCGGCGTCTTTCCCGAACCTGATGGTGGGCTCGGAGACGTCGGATGACGCGGCGGTGTGGCGACTGAACGACACCCAGGCACTGGTCGCGACCACCGACTTTTTCATGCCCATGGTGGACGACCCCTTCGAGTTCGGTCGGATCGCGGCAACCAACGCGCTGTCGGACGTTTACGCCATGGGCGGGACGCCGATCATGGCGCTGGCGATCGTCGGCATGCCGATTGGAAAGCTCGATGCGGCAACCATCGGGGCCGTGCTGGCAGGTGGCGCGTCGGTTTGCGCCGCCGCAGGCGTGCCCGTTGCCGGCGGCCATTCCATCGATAGCGTCGAGCCGATCTATGGCCTGGTGGCCCTGGGTCTGGTCCACCCGGATCGCGTCCTGACCAATCGTGCCGGTCAGGTCGGTGACGTCCTGATCCTGACGAAGCCGCTCGGGGTCGGCGTCCTGAGCGCGGCGCTCAAGCAGGACCGGCTGGACGCCGCCGGCTACGAGGCCCTGATCCGCACGACGACCCAGCTCAACACGATTGGCCGATTGTTGCCGGATCAGCCCGGCGTCCACGCCCTGACCGACGTCACGGGGTTTGGTCTGATCGGCCACGCGATGGAGATGGCGCAAGGTAGCGGTCTGCTGGCCGAGCTTTTCGACGGGGGCGCGGCGCGCCTCCCGGGCGTGGAGGCCCTTCTGCGGGAAGGCGTACGCACCGGTGCGTCAGGTCGAAACTGGGACAGCTACGGCGACCGGGTCGCGCTGGCAGCGGATTTCCCGGCGTGGCGGCGCGACCTGTTGACCGACCCGCAAACCAGCGGCGGGCTGCTGATCGCAGCAGCTCCCGAAGCCGTGCCGTCGCTACTGGCTCTGGCCCAGCGCCTGGGCTTCAAGGATGTAGCGGTGGTAGGCCGCCTGTTAGAGCAACCTGCGGGCTCGGCCCACACCGTGCGCCTGACCGCGTCGACCTAGCTCTCGGTCCGCACCCGCGCCACGGCCGCCCGCCAGCGCGCATAGGCCAGCGCTCTCGGTGCCTCCGCCATGACGGGCTCGAACGCTTCAGTCGTGGGCCGTGTAGCCGCGGCCTCAACGACATCGCGATAGACGCCGGCACCAACCCCCGCGAACAGCGCGGCACCCAGCGCCGTCGTCTCCTGATAGGTCGCACGACCCACGGCTACACCGGTCAGATCGGAGAGGCGCTGACTGAACCAGGCGCTGCGCGCCATGCCGCCGTCTATCCTGAGTTCGGGTACGCCTTCCAACGCTGTCGGCGCATCTGACCGCATTGCCTCGATCAGATCGCGCGTCTGCAAGGCGCAGGCGTCAAATGCGGCGCGCGCAATCTCGGGAAGCCCGGCGTCCCGGGTCAATCCGAGGATAGCCCCCCGTGCGTCGGCGTCCCACCAGGGCGCGCCCAGTCCCGTGAAGGCGGGCACCATCACCACGCCAAGGTCGTCGTTGGCCTGTGCCGCGAGGGCTTCCGCCGCCTGCGGACCCCCGGAGATCTGCAGCCCCTCTCCCAGCCACTGGATCGCTGCGCCCGCGATGAAGATAGAGCCCTCCAGCGCATAGGTGCGGCGACCGCCAATCTGTGCCGCCACTGTGGTCAATAGTCGCGCCTGCGACACCGGAGCCGCCTCGCCGGTGTTGAGCAGCATGAAACAGCCCGTGCCGTATGTGGCCTTCATCTCACCCGGTCGAATGCACCCCTGCCCCATCAGCGCCGACTGCTGATCGCCGGCCACGCCCCGGATGGGTATCTCGGCACCCAGGATAGCCGCATCTGTGTGGCCATAATTTCCTGCACAGTCGCGTACCTTCGGCATCAGCCCGAGCGGCACGTCCAGCATCGCCGCCATCTCGGGCGACCAGTCACCGCCACGCAGGTCATACAACAGGGTCCGCGATGCGTTGGTGGCGTCCGTCGCGTGGACGCGACCGCCGGTCAGCTTCCAGATCACCCAGGTGTCCATGGTGCCGGCCAACAAGTCCCCCGCCATCGCCGCCGCCTTGGCACCTGGCACAGTGTCCAGTAACCAGGCGATCTTGGTGCCTGAGAAATAGGGATCAAGCAGCAGACCGGTGACTTCGGTCACACGCTGTTCTTTGCCGTCCTGGCGCAAACGCTCGCAGACTGGTTCCGTGCGTCTGTCCTGCCAGACTATGGCATTGTGGATCGGCTTTCCCGTCGCCTTGTCCCAGATTACGACGGTCTCACGCTGGTTGGTCACACCTATGGCGGCGATCTCGGACAGACTTCGTCCCGATCGCTCTACGGCTTCCCTCAGTACCGCCACCGACGCCGCAAAAATCTCCTCGGCATCGTGCTCGACCCAGCCATCCTGAGGGTAGTGCTGTTCCAGAGGCCGGCTTGCGTCCGCCAGCGCAGTTCCATCAGCGGCGAAGACAATCGCCCGAGTGCTGGTGGTTCCCTGGTCAAGCGCCACGATCAACGGCTGCGTCATAGTGTCTGGTTCCTTCAGCGACATCTAACCTTAAGCAACTCTTCACGGCATCCCCTCACTCTAGGTCTTGCCGCGCTCACTTTAGAATGGAGGGACACGGCCGTGATTCTCGCGATGAGCAGCGAAAGTCTGCTTGATCTCGCCAGGAGCCGCCAGCCGGCGGACAGAGAACGCCTGTTGTTGGCGATCGTGGACCTGTGCGACGCGCCCAACGGCAGCGAGGCGATGAAGGTCTCCAGTAACCAGGCCCTTCTGAGTTCCATTTTCATGAGCCTGGTGGTCGAGGCCGAGCGGAGCATCCGGCACCTCCTGTCCCAAAGGCTCGCCCATGCCGACTGGGCCCCCGGTGCCCTGATCAACATCCTGGCGCTCGACGACATTGAAATTGCGCGCCCGATCATTGCGTTCAGTCCCGTGCTGGGCGAGCACGATCTGGTCCGTCTGTTGGTCGAGGCCACTATCGAGCACCAGATCGAAGTCGCGCGCCGGCCCCGCCTCACTCCGACAGTCGTCGCCGCGATCCTCGAACAGGCCGAACCAGCCGTTCTGACAGCGCTGGCCAGCAATCAGACCGCCGAGTTGTCGCCGAGCGATATGGACGAACTCGTCGAGATTTCGCGCCATGTCGCCGCGATGCGTACGCCCCTGTCCGAGCATCCGAAGCTCACGGACACTCTGGCACGACGTCTCTATTTCTGGGTCGGAGTAGCGTTGCGCGAGGGTCTGGTTGATCGCTTCCGTCTGGACGCCGGCGCGCTCGATGAAGCCTTAGCCGCCTCAGTCGCCGAAGCGCACACGGGGCCTGGATCCCAGGCGCTGGTCCGCACAACCCGCGAGGGGGAGCTCGACGTCATGGAACAGCGGCTCGTCGACAAGCTGCACGCCGCCGGCCAGTTGCGACCAGCCTACCTGATCCGCGCACTTCGCGAAGGGCGATTGGGACTGTTCACGGCTGCGATGGGTGCTTTGGGCGGTTTTGAAACAGCTCAGGTTCAGGCTGGCCTAAACTCGGACAGGCCAGAGTTGCTGGCATTGGCGTGCGTCGCCGTCGGCATTGATAGAAGCGCATTTCCAGACATTCTGGAGATGACCCGCAAGCTGAACCAGGGCCATCCCGGCGGCGGTGCCGAGGGCGCGCGCAAGGCGGCCGTCGCTTTCGCGCCGGTGACCCCCGAGGTCGCCGCCTCCGCATTCCGGGAGGCCGTCAAGGCTCTGGTCCCGGCTTGACGCGAACAGCTGTTTGACATGCGGCTCCGGTTCGGCGTTTCTGGCGCACGATGAAAAACAAGTCCTTTGTCACCCGCCTCACCTTTGTCTCCAGCAGCCGCCCGGAAGCGCAGGAAGCCCGCGACAAGCTGGCGGCGCGCTATGGCGACGCCGGTGTCGACGACGCGCAAGTCATTGTTGCCTTGGGTGGCGACGGTTTCATGCTGGAGACCGTTCACGGCCTGATGGCCTCCGGCAAACCGATCTATGGAATGAACAAGGGCTCCGTCGGCTTCCTGATGAATGAATTCGCCGACGACGACCTGCTGGGCCGCATCAATGCTGCAGAGCAAGCCGAAATTCACCCCTTGCGGATGCAGGCCGTGGACGTCGATGGTAAGACCTACGAAGCACTGGCCTTCAACGAGGTCAGTCTCCTGCGCACTACGCGGCAGGCCGCCAAGCTCCGCATTTCGGTCGACGGGAAAATCCGGCTGCCGGAACTGATCTGCGACGGGGCGCTGATTTCGACGCCCATGGGGTCAACGGCCTACAACCTGTCGGCACATGGACCGATCATTCCCCTCGAATCCAAGATCCTGGCGCTGACGCCGATCAGCGCGTTCCGTCCCCGACGTTGGCGCGGTGCGCTCTTGTCTCACACCGCGCGGATGCGGCTGGAGGTACTGGAAGCGCCGAAACGCCCGGTCAGCGCGGTGGCCGACAACTTCGAAGCACCCAATGTGATGGAAGTCTATATCGCCGAGGACCGGGATGTGGCGATTTGCATGCTGTTTGACGCCGGCCGTAGCCTTGGAGAGCGCGTGCTGGCCGAGCAGTTCTCAGCCTGAGGACAGGACAGCATCAGAAACGTTTCGGCGTTCGTTAACGCGTTCGCCCTAGGGTCACGTCGGTTCGATAGGAGTGCGCTGTGAGTCAGCCCCGATTTGGTCAGAGCACCGGAAGCTCCAACACACTGCGCGACAGCGTCAGCGGGGGTCGCAGGGGCGGCATCGACCCAGCTGCCATCGCCAAAGCCGAAGCGGCGCTGGCCAACCTGTCCGGCAACTTTGCCCAATGGCTGAATGACGAGATCACCAAGCTGGATGGTGCACGCGCCACGATTCAGGCCGAAGGATCAACCCTGGAGAACTTGGAGTCACTTTACTTGCGCGCCCATGACCTGAAAGGTCTCGGTACCACCTATGGTTTTCCGCTGGTATCCCGGATCGCGGGCCTGCTTTGCCGTCTTATAGAAGACAAGACCCAGCGCATGGCCGCCCCCTTGGCGCTGGTAGACGCTCACATCCTGTCGATCAAGGCTGCCGTACGCGACGGCATCAAGTCAGAGGAGCATCCTGTGGGGAAGATCGTGGTTCAGGAACTGGAAGGCCAGATCAAGGCCTTAGGGGCCTAAGATCTACCCGCCGATTCTCGACATCGGCTCGGCGATATCGCCATAGCCGGCGTCCAGCGGCAGGACGAGGTATCGCTCCTCGCCACGCTTTTCGACTTTCGGTAGCACGGTGACAAGCGTTCGCGCCTGCGCGCGCTCGACGCAGTCTGCGGCGCTCTCCGCTTCACTCAGCAGTTGTACATTCATACGCGTCGGGAAGATTACCGTGCGTTCGCCCGCCGCCTCCATGCGAAGGATTTCAGCGGGCGCGATCCACTCAGCGTCGACGGTCTCGCGACCATCGCAAGCCGCCACCTGATCAGACGGCGCCCGCACCGCATAAAACCAGGTGTCGAAGCGCTTCGGCATCATCACCGGCGTGATCCAGCGGGCGAATACCGTCAGGGCGTCTAGACGCAACCTGACCCCAAGCTCGCGGACCACATCCACAAAGGCGATTTCGCCGCGATCGACGGCTTCGCGAACTCCAAGGTCGCAAGCCTCACCGAACGTGGAGCCATCCAGCCGTTCGGCCAGCAAAATCCCGGCTTCCTCAAAGGCCTCCCGTATCGCACCGATCCGTAGGTGACGCTGCTCGTCATCAAAGGCATCCCAACCGGTGCAGTGCTGTTCCCACGCCGCGTCCTGATCACCGGCGTGCATCTTGCCGCCGGGAAACACAAGGGCACCTGAGGCAAAGTCGATCTGGTGATGGCGCTTGACCATCAGGACTTCAAACGCAGGCGTATCGCGCAGCAGCAGGATCGTGGCCGACAGTTTGGTCTCGGCGGGCTGGGGATGTTCACTCATGCCGCGCAGCTTGAAGGGTGCCGGGGCCTCAGGCAAGCGCCTCACGCGACGCGGGCTACCGGAACTGACGCTTGCCCGACCCGGTTCATGCGATCCAGCAGATAGTCGACGTCTTCCCGGGCAGCGGCTTCCGGCTGGGTGAGAAACCGCTGCAGCATGCGTTCCTGAAAGCGCTCCTGATCCCTGTGGCCCCCGTCGAACTCAACCGAGTGAAAGGTGTCCACAGCCGCACGGAACGCCGGAAACAGCCGCGCGGGCAAACCAGCCCGCTCATAGATGGCGCGTAGGCCCAAAGGTCCCGCGTCATGGATCATCAGCCAGGTGCGATGGTGCGGCACGCCCGCCATCTCGGCCACGCCCCATTCGAAGAAGGTCATGTGGCCATGGGCCAGGGCTCGAAGCAGTAACGACGCCGTCAGACGCCGCTGCGCTCGCAAGTGCGTGACAAGGCTCTTCACGTCTGCAGTTTGCCCTGCCTGATCGACGATATCGACCGTGGCCCGTTCCACCGCGCCGGTGGCGATCTCAAGCGCGGCTTGCGCGGTGACGGCGTGGTGCGTCTCAAGGTGCTCGCGGACCTGATCGCTGACCAGGGAGATCAGTCGCTCAGTGATTGAGAGCGGCAAGACACTGCGATAGGCTATGGCACCCAGCACGCGTTCGGATGCCTCGAACCGGTCGACAATCCGGTTCAGCGCGCTGTCGGCGAAGTCGGCACCCGGGTTTGAACAGGCCACTGAGACCGCGTTTTCACCGCCATTCTCGGCAAGGCTGTCCGTTACCACCCGTGAAAGCGTGGGGCGTTTGGCGATGGCCACCTGGCGCACCCCGCCGCCCAGCCGAACGATCTCTGCCAGATCGTCATCCGTGAACGCCGGAGAACAGGCCAGCATGGGAAGCGACACCAGCTCAACGTCGCGCGCCAGCCGCAACGCCACGTCGCGCGGCACAACGCTCGACGACCGTAGGGTTTCGGCAATGGCGGTTCGAACGAGCTCGGCAGCATCGGCAGCCATCACACGCAAGATATCACCGGCTAACGCGCGGTCGGCGTCGCTGAGCGGTCCACGATCCATGGTGGCGCAGAGCTTGCGGGCGGCCAGAGCGCGTTCGTCCGACGTGGCACCTTTGACCAACGACCGAACGTCCTCGTCCGTCAGCGCAGAGCGCGTCGTCGCCATAACCGGCCAATCCCCTCCCGAAGCGGCACCGGAGTCCCACGAGTCGACAATTGCCGTGGAACCTTAACGAGAGGTTGCCACGCGAATCTGTGGGCGAAGTATTTCCAGAAAGTTGATGGATTGCTGCGGCGGTGCGACCGCGAGGTAGCCGCAGGCCCATCAGACAGGCTAGCATGCATCCAGCATTGGAGGGTCAGCGTGCTGCTCAAAGGTCTCAAGATCGTCGATTTCTCGGCCTACATTGCCGGTCCCGGCGCCGCATGCATCCTGGGAGACTGGGGTGCCGAGGTTATCAAGGTAGAGCGCCCGGGCGGCGATTCCATGCGTCACGTGTTCGGCGATCACAACACCGACCTGGGTGCCAATCCGATCTTCGACCTGGATAACCGCGGCAAGCGCGGGATCGTGATCGATATCACCAAGCCGGAAGGCCGCGATGCGCTGGCCAAGCTGGCGCAGACCGCTGACGTGTTCCTGACCAACGTGCGGCCCGTGTCGTTGAAGCGTTACGGGCTGGATGACGCGACATTGCGGGCCATCAATCCGCGCCTCGTCTATGCGGTGATCACCGGCTATGGCCTCGAAGGCCCGGAGGCGCACAAGCCCGGCTTCGACGTCACCGCCTTCTGGGCCCGGGCCGGCGTGGCCAACATGATGGCCCCCAAGGGCACCGATCCGTTCATGCTGCGCACCGGTTTTGGCGACCACACAACGTCGCTGGCCACGGTGTCAGCGATCCTCGCAGCTCTCTATGAGCGCGAGAAGACCGGCGTAGGGCGGCTGGTACAGACCTCCCTGCTGGCCACGGGCATCTGGACGGTGAGTTCGGATCTGGCGGTACAGCTGAAGTTCGGGCGGCTGGCGTCAAACCGCCCGCGCAACAATCCCGTGAACGCCATGTCGAACTTCTACCGTAGCGCCGACGACCGCTGGTTCATCCACAATCCCCGGGGCTCCAGCGGCGGTTGGGAGAAATTCTGCGAGGTCGCAGGCTGCCCGGAGCTGGTCACCGATGAGCGCTTCGCCACCGGCAAGGCACGACGCCAGAACGCCCAGCCACTGACCGAAGCCTTTGACACGGCCTTCTCCGCCTTGGCCTTTGACGAGATCGCCCGCCGTCTGGACGCCGCCGACCTGGTCTGGTCCGCGGTCCAAACCCCCGCCGAAGTCGCCGCCGACCCGCAAGCCGCCGCAGCCGGTGCCTTCATCGACGTCGAGGACGGCCAGGGTGGAACGTTCCGATCCCCCGCCGCCCCGGCGCGGTTCCCCGGCGCAGACGCCACAGTGCGGCCCCGCGCGCCGAAGCTGGGCGAACACACCCGCGAGGTCCTGGCGGAACTGGGCTACGGCGAGACGGCGATTGACGCGATGCTGGTGGCGGGCGCTGCGGCTTAATCAGGGGAACACCCTGTCCGCCCCCTAACTCTCCCGGCTATCCGACAGCATCCGCAACATCTCGCTGGTGAAGATGGAGCTGGTCAGGCGGTTGTTGCCGCCCCCGCTCTGATCGGCCCCGTCGGTGCCCTTTAGGATCAGAGAGATAAGGGCGTCTTGCTGCTGGCGCGCCGAGCCGCGGCTGGACACAAACTGGATATAGCCGTCGTCGGGGGCTATCTGCGGGGTCGCGGGGCCGACGATGTCACCCTTGCCACCGCCACGGGTCAGGTTGCCGTAGACTTCGCCCACTGTGGCCTCGCGGCCGTCGCGGTAGAAGATCGCGCGGTTGGCGCGGGCGGCATCCGGGAACAATGAGGCCGCCGAGGTGCCGGGGCGGGTCTGGGCCGCCTCGATCAGGCGGGCCGAGCCTTGGGGTCCCAGGAAGTGGGCCACGTAGAGTTCGCCGCCGGTGGGGGTGCGCCCGACGCGGCCTTTCAGATACGAGGCGTGGTCAGACGTCAGCTCTCCGGCCATCAGGGATGCGGCGTGCGGGTCGAGGCGCAGGTCCATCACACTACGGCGCGCATCGCCACCTTTGACCTGAAAGCGGCCGTCGGCTCCCTTGGTGATCAGATCGGCGTAGCCCGCATAGCCGTGCTTGGCACCATGTTGCTTCAGGGTCGACAGCCAGGTCTGCTCCACGAACTGGAACAGGCCGGCCGCGGACGAGGTCGAGGCCTGGGCGCGAGGGTTGAAGCTGCTTTCGCGGCCTGCGGTCTTCATCAGAAAACCGAAGTCGACGCCCGTCACCTTGGCGGCGCGGTCGATCGCAGCTTCGACAATGCCCCGGATCCCGTGGACGCTCATGGCCGCATGGATCGGCGATTATGGTTAACGGGCAGCTAATTCCAACTGGAAACGCGCTCTTGACGATGACTTACGATCGTAGTTTATTACATTTGTACTTTTTTCGGACACAGGAGCACACCGTGGTTACACGCAGCGTTCAGCCGTTCGATTTTGCGACCCACAGCCCGGGGCCGAGTGCCCGTGCCAAGGTCATCGCAGTGGCGTCTCTGGGCGCCCACGCCGTGCTGATGATCTATCTGGCAACCCAGCAGTTTGCAGCGCCCGAGGAGCCTGCCGAGGTCGAAACACCCCCTCGCATCGTCGAGTTGATAACGCTACGGGACAAGCCGCCGCCGGCATCAACCCCGAAGACGCCGACGATCAGACCCCATCAGCCGCCGATCACCACGAACGCGCCACCGCTTGAGCCCCGGTCCGTCGACCCGGTTCGTCCCACCGAGGTCCATGATGTCATCAAGCCGCCTACGACTTTCGAAACGTCGACCCCCATCAAGCCTGCGCCCATTGAACCTCCGGTGATCCGCAATCCGTCCTGGCAGGACCGACCGACGAGTGGGGAGATGGCGCGCCACTATCCGGAATCCGCGATCCGCCGCAGCATCCAGGGCCAGGCGACAATGTCGTGCGTGGTCACAGCGCGCGGGGCCCTGGCAGGATGCAGGGTCGTCTCTGAATCGCCGGCGGAGGAGCGTTTCGGCGCGGCGGCGCTGAAGCTGGCCCGCTACTTCCGCCTGAGCCCCCAGACGGTTGATGGCCGCGCCATTGAGGGCGCGCCGGTGACCATCCCGATCCAGTTCAGCCTGAAGTAGCCGAGGCGCGTTTCAATAGCTCTTCGGCAGGCCCAGCACGCGTTCGGAGATGTAGTTGAAGATCATCTCGCGGCTGACCGGCGCGATGCGGGCGATCATGGATTCGCGGAAATAACGTTCGACGTCATATTCCTTCGCGTAGCCCATGCCACCGTGGGTCAGGACGGCGGTCTCGCAGGCGTTGAATCCGGCTTCCCCGCCCAGGTACTTGGCCGCATTGGCTTCTGCCCCGCAGTCTCGGCCCGCATCGTAGAGCGCGGCGGCCTTGAAAACCATCAGGTTGGCGGCCTCAAGCTCGGCCCAGCACTTGGCCAGCGGGTGGGCGATGCCCTGGTTCTGGCCGATGGGCCGGCCAAACACGACGCGGTCTTTTGCATAGGCCGCCGCCCGTTTCAGCGCCGCACGGCCCAAGCCCACGGCCTCGGCGCCGATGAGCACGCGCTCGGGGTTCAGCCCCTCCAGCAGATAGTAGAACCCCCGCCCCTCCTCGCCCACCAGGGCGTCGGCGGGGACGTGCAGGTCGTCGATGAAGACGGCGTTGGATTCGATGGCTTTGCGACCCATTTTCGGGATCGGTTGGGCCTGAATCCTGTCGCGGTCGAAATCCACATAGAACAGGCTGATGCCATCGGTGGGTTTGGCGACCTCGGCCTTGGGGGTCGTGCGGGCGACGATCAGCATCTTGGTGGCGCGCTGGGCCATGGTCGTCCACATCTTCCGGCCCGAGATGACATAACCATCGTTGGTGCGGACGGCGCGCGTCGTCAGGCTGGTGGTATCGAGGCCCGCGTCGGGCTCGGTGACCCCGAAGCACATCCGGTCCTCGCCCGAGATCAGGCGTGGTATCAGCCGCTGTTTCTGTTCCTCGGTGCCGAATTTGGCCAGCGGCATGGGGCCGAAAATGTTCAGGTGCAAAGCGCTGGCACCGGAGAACCCGGCCCCGCTTTCCGCTACGGCCTGCATGGCGATGGCCGCCTCGGTCAGGCCCAGACCTGAGCCTCCCAGTTCAGCCGGCATCGCCGCGCCCAGCCAACCGGCACCGGCCATGGCTGCGACGAAGGCTTCCGGAAAGTCGCCAGTCTCGTCGGTGCGGCGCCAATAGTTGGCGTCGAAGCGTTCGCACAGCTTCAGCACTCCGTCGCGGATCGCCTGCTGTTCCTCGGTGAACCAGAAGCCGCTCATCATACCTCCGTGAACCGTGCCGGATCGAGCCGGGCGGCATAGGGGCCTGGATCGCGCCCGATCACGTACGCCGTTATGATCTGCGCCACCAGCGGTGCCAGCAGCCATCCGTTACGCCGTGCACCGACCGCCAACAGGATCCCGGGTCGGACGCTGGGTCCGACCATCGGCAGGCCGTCCGGCGTGGCGGCGCGGACCCCTGCAGTCGCTTCGACAGGCAGACCCGCGAGGCCCGGAAACAGTCGCCGGGCCGCCTCCAGCAAAGGTTGAGTTTGAGTGGCATCGACGGTCGAGTCGCTGCGCCCCGGCTCCATGGTGGCACCGAACGTGGTCGTGGCACCCGGGGTCACATAGACGCCGTCGCCGCGAACGACAGCGCCGAAGGTGGGTGCCGCGATCCTGACGATGTGGCCCTTGATCGGCGTCAGGCGCTCCAGTTCCGGGGCCAGGGTGTTCGGGTCCGCGCCGGTCGCCAGCACCAGCACGTCGGCCTTGTAGTCATCGCCGACCCGGCCTCGCTCAAACGCCACCCCGGCGGCGAACGCGGCGTCGCGCAAGGCCACCAACGAAGACGGCGCATCCAGCTGCCAATCCTCGCGGGTCATCACCGCGCGGCACCCGTCCATGGCCAGTCCGGGCGCCAGGGCAATCGCGGTATCCCCGCTGATCTCGGTCGGCGTGATGCCCAGCGCGCCGAACCCCTTGACCACGTCTTCGAGCCAGCGGTCCGAGCCGACCGCAACGGCTCCGCACCGGTCCAGCGCTATCCCCGCGCGCTGCGCCAACGCAGGCCACAGGTCGCGCGCGGCCAACAAGATGTCGAAATGCGCTCGCGCCGCCGGGTCCAGCACCGCCTCGAACACCGGCGCAATCATGCCGGCGGCTATACTTGACGCGTTCGCGCCGCCCGGATCGCAAACCGTGACATCGCAGCCCGCGTCCGCCAGCGCCAGCGCTGTCGCCAGGCCCAGCACGCCCGCTCCGGCGATCATCACTGTCGGGCCACCGCTCATGCCCCTAACGAGCCGCTCCGGCCGGGAAAATCAAGGGCGGGCTTGCGTGGCGTTTGGCGATGGATCGGCTATACCGGCAATGCCGAGCTGCAGCAGCGTCGTCAGCGAACACTGGCGGCGACTGCTGAACCCTGTAGAAGAGCCGGTACGTTTCGAGGGGGAGGCACGTCAGTTGATACGTGATTTTCTGGTCTGGATGGCGACGGAAGTCGGCAAGGGACCCGGCGAGTACGATCCGTCCTGGACCGACCTGCTGGCTAGCTCCCTGAACTTCTGGGGGCTGCTCGAGGCCACCCACGTTTTGTCCTTGATGTTGTTCGCGGGCACGATCTTCATCGTCGATCTGCGGTTGTTGGGCGTCTCATTCAAGCGCACGTCGGTCTCGGTGATCAGCGACCGGATTCTGCCGCTGACCATCTTTGGACTGGTGCTGATGATCGCCACTGGGGTGGCGCTTTTTTATGCCAAGCCACTGCTTTATTATCACAATATCTGGTTCCGCCTGAAGCTGGTTTTTCTGGTCGTGGCGGCGATCAACATCCTGATCTTCCACTTCCGGGTGCAGCGAAACATCACCGAATGGGACACGCTGGAGCGCCCGCCGGCCAAAGCGCGGCTGTCGGCCATGATCTCGATCCTGTCCTGGATTCTGATTATCACCTTCGGCCGGTTCATCGCCTATGACTGGTACAATTGCGGCAAGGCCCTGCCTGACTGGGCGAACGCGGTGCAGGAGTGCCAGAGCTCCGAGACCGGCGCAGTCAATCTGAAGGGGGTGGCGCTGTGACGATGGCACCGCAGGACTTCTTTCCTCATCTGGCGGGCTGGGTCGCCAATCTGGACGACGTGTTTCCCGGCGCGCTGGTCAAGCCGTATTTCGCCCAGTTCGAGGTGGGTCATCTGCTGGCCCTGGTGGTGCTGGGGGGCTCGAGCATTCTTCTGAACCTGCGCCTGATCGGGGTCGGCCTGACAGACGAGACGCCAGGGGAAATGCACCGGAACCTGAGTATCTGGGTACATATCGGGGTGATCGGCATGATCGTGACCGGCCTGTTGATCGGCTCGTCAAACGCCGAGCGGCTTTACGCGTCCGAGGCGTTTTCTGCCAAGATGGTTGGCCTGCTGGCAGGGGTCATCCTGACCTATGGTGTAACACTTCCGGCCAGCCGCAACGATGGAGAACTGAGCGGCGCTTCACGCGTGTCTGCGGTCGTCGGGCTGGCCGTTTTCGCCGTGGCGATCTGTGTGTTCCTGTCGGCCAAGCTGGCCAATCCGGGCCTTTGGCACGTCATCTTCGCGGCCGGCTTGATCGTGGCTTATGCGACGCGCGCACTGACGCGCATCGTCTTTCTGTCAGGTGCCGGGCTGATGATTGTTGCCCAGCAGGTCATGACCCATGTGGTGTTCAAAGCCGACGACTATGCCAACATCGACCCGACCAACAAGGGCTTCGCCTGGGGGTTTGTGGCGTGGATACTTGGCGCGGCCGTCCTGCACGCCGTCAGTTCCGGTCGCGGCGCAAACGGAGGATCTTTCACCAAGGCAATGGCGTTAGCCGCGATTCTGGTCTGGGTGATGACCGCCGCCGCCGGTCGCTGGCTGGCCTTCGCCTGACGCGGTGCAGGACGATGCCGCTGGTGGTGGCGACGTTGAGGGAATCGAAACCGCCGGCCATCTCGATCCGGACGGACCGGGTCTGCGCCAGGATCGACGCCGGGAGACCTGGTCCTTCAGCGCCGAACAGGATGGCGGTGCGGGAACTCGGGGCCAGATCGTCGATGTCCAGAGCCCCTGCGGGTGACAGCGCCACGATTTCGAATTTTGAGGCCATCAGGGCTTCAATCAGCCTGTCGGCCGAACCTGCCCGGGCGATGGGCAAGGTCAGGGCCGCGCCGACACTAACCCGAATTGCCTTGCGATAGAGCGGGTCGCAGCAGCTGTCGTCCAGCAGGACGGCGTTCACTCCAAACGCCGCCGCGTTACGGAGAATGCCACCCATGTTGTCGTGGTTGGCAATCCCGATCAGGCCGACGACCAAGGCCTTCGGTGGCAGGCCCGCGAGCAAGTTCGTCGCCGTGACCTCGGGTCTCCGGCCCAGCGCCAGAATGCCACGATGGATGGGAAACCCCACGACCTCGTCCATGGCTGTCTGCGCCGCAGAATAGACCGGCGTTGCCGATGGCAGCCCGGCCAGAACGTCCGCCAGGCTCTCCACCCGATGCGATGCGACCAGCACGGAAACCAGCCGCTCCGGATGCGCCGCGATCAGCTTCTCCAGAACCACGCGCCCCTCTGCGACGAACAGGCCGTCACGCCCGACGAGGTCGCGTTCCCGGACGTTTCGGTAGGGCTCAAGGCGTGAATCATCAACCTCATGGATTGCCACAATCATGACGTCGCCACGTAGGTCACCGATCCTCGGCACGGTCACGAACCCGCACGATCAGCGACTGGCTGGCGGTGGCCATCAGCTGGCCATCCTGAGACCACAGATACATCGACCCATGCCCGAAGCCGCCATGCACGCCCATGATGCGGATGTCGCACAGCACCCAGTCCGTGGGCACGATCCGGATGATGCGCAGGGTATTATCCAGGCTGTTGCCGCCGGCATTCTGGCCCAGCGCATTGCCTATGCCCTGCGGCACGAAATCCGCGAAGATCGCCAGCATGGTGCTGTCGATGGCGAAAGCCTCGCGCGGCCGTGCCCACAACAGGGTCCGGCCGTCTGCCTCGGGCCGCCCGACCCGGTCCAGTCCATAGCGGCCCTTGGCGATTCGCACCTCGATCCGGCTGTGCAGCCCACCCTCGGCCGCGCGCCAGTGGTCTGCGGGGCCACAGGCCTCCGGCGGCGGAGCATCGGGCTTGTCAGTCCACTGACCGCTCAGCTCGCTGGGCCGGGTGCCGAGCGCGGCGTTGACCGTAATGATTTCCTTGTCGTCCACGTGGCCGATGACGCGGGCCTGGCTGTTGTATTTGCCCTCGACCGGGGTCCAGACGTCCAGATCCACCACGTTGGGTGGCTTGGCGAACGACAGGTACTGCGCCGTCGCCCAGATCAAAGGCCGCCCACAGGTGCGTTCCATGGCCGCCACCGCCGAGGCCAGGCCCACACCGCCGAACATGAACGGGCTGGCCGGTGGGCCCACACAGATCGACGTCACGACCGGCAGAAACCAGCGGTGAGGGTTGTGCGTGGGGTGCAGGTCAAAGAACAACTTGTCCATGCCCCCTGAAAGCGCGTCCCCGCCTCCGGTGCAAGGGCTCTTGCGGTCTGGCGTCGCACGATCGGAAACCGTTCCCTAACCACGCCAGTTAAGGCTGCAGTGACCGTGCGCTAGTAGAACATCGGTCGACATGATCACCGAGGCCACAACCCGTCTGCCCGCCCTTGCCCTGCCCCGCGGGCTGTACAAGCCTGTTGGCCTGGTGATCGGCGCGGTGGTGCTGGCGTTGTCGGTGACGTCTATCGGCGACACCACGTTGGGACGCCTGGGTCTGTTCTACGCCGCCACCAGCCTGGCCTACCTCTTGTTGCCCTTCGCGCGTCGGACCGACATTCCGTTAGTCGCGGCCTGGGTGGTGTTGCTCAGCGAGCTCGCGCCCTGCCTGACCGGTCAACTGCTGTCGCCGATGAACGTGCTCGCCGACACGTTCGGTGTCGTGATGGCCGCCGGCCCGATCTTCATCGCGCGCTACCGCCAGCAACAGCAGGGCGACGTCCGGCCCGGTGCCCGTCGGACCGCTGACTTCGAAACCTGACCCCCCCGGCCTCAGAAGTTAACCCGCCGCGAGATTGCCCCGTCCACCAGCAGGTTGACGCCGGTGGTGAACGCCGAGCGCGGGCTGGCCAGAAACACGGTCGCTGCCGCCACTTCTTCCGGGGTCGCCATGCGGCCGGTCGGGTTGCGCTTGATCATCTGGTCGAAGAAGGTCGGCATGCCAGCCTTCACATTGCCCCACACGCCGCCCTCGAAGAAAACAGTGCCCGGCGAGACCACATTGCAGCGCACCTGTTTCGGCGCACCTTCCCGCGCAACGCCCTTGGCGTAGTGGATCAGCGCGGCCTTCATAGCACCGTAGGAATTCGGATTGTCGGTCTCTGCCGCTGACACCGACGACGTGATGATAAATGCCGCATCACCATGGGCGGCGGCGGCTTTCTCCAGAAAGGGCTTCGCCGCCTCGAAGGTGCGGACCGCGCCCAGCATGTCGATCTCGAACATGGCCTTCCAGGCGTCCTCGCCGTTGCCCTGCACCAAGGCACTTGCGTTGGAGACCAGGACGTCGATCCCACCCAGCGTTTCTCCCGCCTTGGTGATGAAGGCCTGCAGGGCCGGGCCATCGGCGATGTCCACGACCTGACCGAACGCCTTCACACCCTTGGCTTCCAGCGCCTTGACGGCGTCGGCGACCTGTTCGGCGTTGCGCGCACAGATGGCGACATTGGCACCCTCGTCGGCGAAGCAGTCGGCAATGGCACGACCAATGCCGCGCGTCCCGCCGGTCACCACTGCCGTCTTGCCCTTGAGTTGCAGATCCATCTGACGTCTCCCGATTTGATTGCGCGGGACACTGCCCGAAATCTCAGGCCTGGAACAAGTCCGCATAGCGTTCGCGCAGCAGGTTCTTTTGCACCTTGCCCATGGCGTTTCGTGGCAGGTCGTCCAGGAACACCACGCGCTTGGGAGTTTTGTAGGCCGCCAGCTCGCGGCGGGCCTCGGCGATCATGGCGGCTTCATCGCCCTTGCCCATGACAACGGCCACCACGCCCTCGCCAAAGTCGGGGTGCGGAACCCCGATCACCGCGCTTTCGATGACGCCGGGGAGTTCGTCGAAGATCAGCTCGATTTCCTTGGGATAGACATTGTAGCCGCCCGAAATGATCAGGTCCTTGGCGCGTCCCGAGATCCACACCCGGCCGTCCGGATCGCGGCGACCCACGTCGCCGGTGATGAAGAAGCCGTCGGCGGTGAACTCCTCAGCGGTTTTGTCGGGCATGCGCCAGTAGGCGGTGAACACGCTGGGGCCGCGGATCTCGATCACGCCCGTCTGCTCTCCGCCGCCGATCCGCAGATCGACGCCCGGCAAGGGATATCCCACCGACCCGGGCAGCCGGCCGCCGGCCAGTGGGTTGGTGGTGATGATCACCGCCTCGCTCATGCCGTAACGTTCCAGGATGCGCTGGCCAGTGCGTTCCTCGAACTCGGCGAAGGTCGAGGGCAGCAAGGGCGCAGAGCCGGAGATGAACAGCCGCACGCCGTCGGCCTTTTCCCGGGTGAACGCCGGATTGGCCAGCAGGCGGGTATAGAATGTCGGCACGCCCATCATCACGGTGGCGCGGTCGAGACCCGCCAGCACGTCGGCGTCGACGAACTTTGGCAACCAGACCATCGGACAGCCGCTGAGCAGCGCACAGTGGAGCGCCACGAACAGGCCGTGCACGTGAAACACCGGCAGAGCGTGCAGCAACACATCCTGCGGCGTAAACCCCCAGGCCTCGTGCAGGGCGAGCGCGTTGGCGGCCAGACTGCCGTGGCTGAGCATGGCACCCTTGGAGCGGCCGGTGGTGCCGGAGGTGTAGATCAGGCAGGCAAGGTCCGCCCCGTCGCGGGCGACACTGGTTACTTGAGGCGGATAGCCGGTTGCCTCGCGCACCCAGGTCTCGGGATTGGTCACAAACACCTTCGGTTCAGCGTCATTCAGGAAGTAGTCCACCTCGGCGGCGGTGTAGGCGCTGTTCAGCGGCAGGAAGACCGCGCCGGCCTTGAGCGCGCCCAGGTAGATCATGATGCCCTCGGCGGACTTTTCCGCCTGCAGAGCCACCCGGTCGCCCGGCCGGACACCTTCTGCGACCAGACGGGCCGCTACATGGGCAGCACCAGATTCCAGCATGCCGTAGCTGATCGCGGTGCCGCCGCTCAGCAGGAAGCAGGGCTTCGACCGATCCGTCGGAAAGCGGCTGGCAAGCAGGTCGTATAGATTTTCAGACATCATCATCGTTCCAGTGCGGCCATGATCTAGCGCGCGTGCGCGCCCCACGCGATAGTCCGGCGATGAAACCCGCCGACGCTATCGCCCGCATCCGTCGCTTTGACCGGCGACTGAATGCGTATGTTCGGGTCTTCGATCCGCCGCTGTTTGGCGACGGGAACGACGGAGTGACCGTCGCCATCAAGGACCTGATCGACGTCGCCGGGACACCGACCGGTGGCGGTGCCCGCGTGCCGCTGGACCCTGCCCCGGCCCGCCACGCCATCGTCGTCGAGCGCCTCCTGCACGCCGGATGGACGGTGGTCGGCAAGACCCAGACCGTCGAACTGGCCTATGGCGGATGGGGCACCAATCGCGCAGTCGGCGCGCCGTGGAACCCTTGGGACGCCAAAGTGCAGCGCGCGCCTGGCGGCTCGTCGTCCGGATCTGCGGTGGCCGTCGCCGCGGGGCTGTGCGACGCGGCCTTGGGAAGTGATACCGGCGGCTCGGTGCGTATTCCCGCCGCGATGTGCGGGGTCGTCGGACTAAAACCTGGACGTGGGCTGGTCAGTCTGACCGGCGTCCATCCGCTCAGCCCGGCGCTCGACACAGTGGGCACCTTGGCGCGCAACGTCGCCACCGCGGCCGCGGCGCTGGCGGTGATCTCCGGGCCAGACAGCACCGCTGCGACCCGTGACCCCTTCGACGCTGAGACGGCGCTGGCTACCGATGTCCGGGGATTTCGCCTTGCGGCCTTGCCGCTGGACGCCCTCGGCGAATTGCACCCCGAAGTGGCGCGTCTGTACCTGGAGGCGCTGGACCGGCTTCGCGCGGCCGGGCTAAGGGTCGAGATGGTCGCGCCACCCCAGGCTCTCGACCAATCCTTCGCCCCCAATGGCCTGCTGATGGCCGGCGAGGGCTTTCGGATCTGGCGCGACCGCATTGAGCGGTACGGGGATCAGATGGACCCCTGGATCGTGCGCCGCTTCGAGGCCGGGCGCGAGATCAGTGATGAGCGCCTGGCGCAGGCGCATTTGCAGCGCGAGGTGGACCAGACGGCTTTCCATGCCTGGCTCAACGACTATGACGGCCTGCTGTCGCCGACCTGCCCGATCCCGGCACCGCCGATGGACAGCATCGACGAGACCACATCGCCGCTGAGCCGCCTGACGCGGGCCGCCAACTATCTGGATCTTCCAGGGATTAGCGTACCCTGTGGCCTGACCGTCGAAGGCCTGCCGGTAGGCTTGCAGATCCTGGGCCAACTCGGAGACGAGGCCTCGGTGGTCGCGCTGGGTGCCGCTTATGAGCGCGTATCGGGCTGGGATGGGCGATCACCGGATCTCAGTGGGTTTGCCTGATGCCCCCAGCACGACCCACCCGGCAGTGGCCCAGAATGCGCCCAGGCACCATCCCGCCACCACATCACTGGGCCAGTGGACGCCCAGATAGACCCGACTGAACCCCACCAGGCCCGCGAGCAGGATGGCCACGCCGTAGGTCAGCGTCCGACCGTGCGCGGATAGGCCAGAGCTCGACACCAGCACCGCGAACATCAGGTAGAGTGCGGTCGCCAGCGTCGTGTGCCCGCTGGGAAAGCTGGCGGAATGAACGAACACCTCTTGCGAGACCACGTCCGGTCGCGCCCGATCAAACAGCGCTTTGGCTGTATCTTTCGAGACCCACGCCAACAGGATCACGGCCACCAGCACCACGGCTTGACGACGCTGTCGCTGCAAAAGGAGAAACACCCCGGCTGCGGCGGTGAAGAGGGTCACCAGCGTGGTTCCACCCAGCGCCGTTAGGTCCCGGACGGCTTCCTCAATACCGCGTGGACCGACCGGGTCTGCCGGGCCACCGGAACCGCGCAATTGCAGGATAAGGAGGCGATCAAGGCCATCCAGCATCCCGCTCAGCATGAGGCCGCCGAGGCAGATAAATAGTGCCAGCAGCACGATCATCACCACCGCAGCGCGCCGTTTGTGGGCTGCACCGGCCAAGGTCGCGCGGGTCATGCGATCACAGCCGATCCAGCAGATCAGGACCGGCCTCCCGAACGGATTTACAGCCGGTCAGGATCATGGCGACCGCCAGCTCGGCGCTGATGATTTCCAGCATGCGGGCGACCTGTTTCTCTCCACCGGCACCCAGTGCCCAGGCCCAGGGGCGTCCGACGAAACAGGCCTTGGCACCGAGCGCCATGGCTTTCAGCACATCCAGCCCCGACCTGATGCCGCCGTCCATATAGATCTCCAGCTCACCGCCGACGGCATCGACAATGCGCGGCAGCGCTACCACCGAGGACAGCACGCCGTCGAGCTGGCGACCGCCATGGTTGGACACGATCAGACCTTGGGCCCCGGCCTTCACCGCATCGCGCGCGTCAGCCGGATCGAGAATGCCCTTGATCACAATCGGCCCGTCCCAGATTTCGCGCACCCAGTCGATATCCTTCCATGTCACCGAGCGATCGAAGTTACGACCGATCCAGGACAGGAAGTCTGTCACTCGCCGACTGTCCGACACAGCTCCGGCCACCGACCCGAGGGTGTGGGGGCGACCATGGACGAACAGGTCCCAGGTCCAGGCCGGATGGGTAACGCCGTCCCGGAGCTGGGTCAGGGCCGAGCGCAGCGGGGATGCACCGGTGAAGCCTGAGCGCGTATCACGATAGCGCGCACCCGGCGTCGGCAGGTCGACGGTGAAGACCAGCACCGGAGAGCCGGCGGCCTTGGCCCGCGCCACCAGCTCACGCATGTAGCCGCGGTCCTTCAGCATGTAGAGCTGAAACCACGGTGGCGTGCCGGTGGCGGCGACCTCCTCGATCGAACAGACGCCGACCGTGGACAGGCAGAACGGCACACCGGCCGCCGTAGCCGCGCGCGAGGCCTGAACCTCTCCTCGGTGCGCATACATTCCCGCCATGCCGACCGGTGCCAGGCCAATGGGGATCTTGAACTTCTGGCCCAGGGTCTCCACCGAGGTGTCCAGCTTTGTCATGTCGCGCATGACCCGCTGGCGAAGCGCAATGGCCTCCATGTCGACCACGTTGCGGCCCAGCGTCACCTCGGCATAGGAGCCGCCGTCGATGTACTCAAAGAAGATATTCGGCAGCCGCCGCCGCGCCATTTCCCTGAGGTCGGAGACCGAAGCCGCACGCATCAACGCATTCTCCACAGCGCCTGGAGTTCTGGAACCCGGCGCGGCCGTACGCAAGGCTCAGTTCGTAGACACCTCAGCGGTGGCCTGTGCCGCGAGCGGGGGCCGGGGTGCCATGATGATCCAGACCTGATGCGCCTTGGCCAGGACACGACCGTCTGCGCCGATCAGTGCCACGCCGGCGGTTTCCTTGCGGCCGTCGCGGGCGATGGGCCATGCCATAACGACGTAGTCCTCGCCTGCCCGGGTTAGCGCCAGGACTTCTCCCGTCATCGTGCCCAGCAGCGCGCCATGACGACCTTCCTTCTCGATCCAGGCAAAGAAGCCCGGGCAATCCAGCGCGGCCCAGACGATTTCAGGAGCGATCATGCCGTCGGCGTCAGCGAAGGATGCGTGGGGCGTCCAGGTGCAGGCGATCACGCCCTTGTTTGCACCGTCCAGTTGGCCCGGGAATATCCGCAGGCCGTCGCCGTCGTCGCGCTCGTTGCTGCAGGTAAAGCACGGCGGGTGGACCCGATTGGTGTGGCCGTAATAGCCTGCGCTGGCCGCGCGCGCCGCGGCCAGCGTCGGGATCATGGGCGGATCGGGGATGAGCTGGCTGGCCAGATCGCCCTGCCCTATCAGCGCGCCGTCGTCGCCCAACAGGCGATTGCCGCCAGCACCGGTTTCAAACGTCAGGTCCGCATCCAGCGGCACCGGTGCCCTGATCATGGCGGTGACAGGGCCCTCAAGCCCCCTGGCCAGCACGCCGCAGACATAGCCGCCGTTGCCGGAATTGGGTGGGCCGCGGAACTGGCGGTCGATGACGATCTTGCTCAAGGCGACGCTCGCGAACCGTGAATAGCTTCAACTGTGTGCGGCTTTCTCACAACGCAGCTGCGTCATGAAAGCAAAAACAGCGACGACGGCGTTGGACGCCGCGTTCGGGCGCGCTAAAGGCTGTGCAACACACCGCTGGCCGCGGAATCGGCAGGACACCTTCGACGGAGACTATGGTGAGCGACCGGATCGAACGACCCTGGGCCCTGATGCGTCACCACGCCGGATGGGCTGATATCTTCCACATCGACAGCGAGACCGCGGATTCCATCACCGGGTTCTACCCTGATCGCGAGACCGTGGGCCCACCCGTCAACTATTCCACGCGCGCGGTCCTTGCCCGGTATCCGACGCTGGAGGCGGCGCGCTCTGCGCGAGAAGGCGCGGTTTCCGAGTGGCGCAAGCACGACGCGGCCGTGCGCGATGCAGAGGTGTTATTGCATGCCGCCGAAAAGCTGCGTGAGGACTCCTGGCTCAATTCGCTCCGCGACGCCGCCGCGCGCGGCTGAGGCTCAGAACCTCAAACCTTTCGAAAGCGCCCAGGCGATAGCACCGGCCACAGCGACGCCCAGCGCCAATCGCCACCATGGCGCACGGCCGAGGCCGGGATCGCTGGGCAACAGGCGCTGGCCGGTGATCATCGGGCGGATCAGATCGGTGCGTTTCCACACCAGATAGAACAGCACCGCGCCAACGTGCAGGACCACCAGAGCCTGCAGGGCCCGGAAGCTGAGCTCGTGGATCTCGGCAATCTGACGACCCAGGTCGAAGCTGACCCGGTCCGACAGCGGTCCGCCCTGGTAGGCATCGATATCCACGGCGAACAGGCCGGTTCCCACCTGCACCAACAGCACAAGCAGGATCGCCACGATACTCAGCGCGCCCAGGGGGTTGTGACCCGGCGTGGTCGACGGCACACGGCTGCTAACCGTCTTCAGATAGGCCAGCGTGGTACCCGGTCCGCGCACGAAACTGGAAAACCGCGCGGCACCGGAACCGGCGAACCCCCAGTAGATGCGAAACAGCACCAGCGCGACAACCGCGTAGCCGCTCCACTGGTGCCAATCCAGATGGTCTTCAGAGGCCCACCACGAAAATCCGGTCAGACCCACCAACGACCAGTGCACGAGCCGGACCGGCCCGTCCCAAAGCCTGACCCGAACCCCTGAGGGAGCGTCGGACACCTAGCTCTTCTTTTCTTGCCGATACTTGTCGTGGCAGCCCTTGCACGAGCCGCCGGTGGCGCGGATCTGGGCCCGCACAGCATCCATGTTCCCCGAGATCGCGGCCTGGTTCAACTTGGAGACCTGCACCTGCGAGGCCGAGGCGGCGGCGGAGAACCCGGCAGCGTCGGTCCAGATGTTAGCCTTGGCCTCGCTCTTGGCGCGGGCCTCGACGCCGCTACCGCGCGGGAACCAGGTGGGCAAGGCAGTCGCCAGGGTCGTCATGGTTTTGGTGGATTTCTGGACCAGCGCCTTGTCGGGATCGCTCTTCTTGGTCTCGTCGATCACGGCCTTGAACGCCGCGCCCAGCTTTTCGAAATTCTCGTGGCGCATGTGCGCTGCGTGGGCCGCTGGCGTCATCTTCCCCTTCGGCATCGAATCGTTGTGGGCGAATGCGCCGCCGGCGGTGATCGCGGTGCCAATCCCCAGCGCGACAGCCAAAGTCGCGCCCTTGCTCATCAATGTGGTCATCCGTCTGCCTTTTCGTACTCTGGAGTTGGATTCAGATTGAAGGAGTCAGACCCGGGCCGTCAACGCCTTACCGGCCAAGCTAATGACTGACACCCCGCGCCGAGGTGATCGCCTGCAGCGTTATGAGGATTATGCGTATGTCAAACCCGAAAGACATGCGCTCGAGATACTCGGCGTCCAGCCGAACCTTGTCGGGGATCGGCAGGTCGTCGCGTCCATTGATCTGGGCCCAGCCGGTGACACCGGGACGCAACTGGTCGACGCCGGCGGCGGTGCGCAGCGCGATGAGGTCGTCCTGATTGAACAGGGCCGGGCGTGGACCCACCAGGCTCATGTTGCCTGTCAGCACGCTCCACAGCTGAGGCAACTCGTCCAGGCTGGACCGCCTGAGAAAGCCGCCGAGCGGTGTCACCCAGGTCTGCGGATCCTCCAGCAGGTGGGTCGCAACATCGGGCGTGTCGATCCGCATGGAACGAAACTTGGGCATGGCAAAGAGCCGGTTGCCGCGCCCCACGCGCCGTGACCAGTGGATCGATGGGCCGGGACTATCCAGCCGCACCGCGAGGGCAAGCCCCAGCAGCAACGGCCAACCCAGGATCAGGCCGGTCAAGGCCACAATGATGTCGAGCGCTCGTTTCAGCACCCGGCCTTGTTAGCGCCGCCAAGGCGACGGCGCCACGTCAGGCTTCGGGTTCAGGTGTGGACGACGCTGTTTTCCGGGATTTTAGCTTCAGGGTCGGCGCGGCTGCAGCGTTTGTCGCGGTGCCCTGGGCCATGTCCACGATCGGCTCAGGTATGGCCTCGATCACCGCTTCCAGCTCGGGTTCAGGCGGCGCTTCGATGACCGGCGCAGCGATGACGGGGGCGATTTCGGCGACGGGCTCCGCCGTTGACGTTGCAGCCAACTGGACCTCCGGCTCTTCCGCCACGACTTCGGCGACGATCTCCACGACCTCAACCGGCGTCGCCGGGACAGCCGGCGGACCAGCCGCCGCAAAGAAAGCCTCGAGATTGGCCGGTCGGGACCAGCGGGTCATCCACCAATACGCGACACCGCTGGCGGCAGCGGCGGCGAAGTAGCTCCACAGGGGAGAGGCGGCACCCATCATCAGGGTCGGGTTGACCCGGGCCTCAGGCAGACGGGGCGTTTCAAGAATGGACATGGATCAGTTCCTGCGCGGCAACAGCGATTGTGCAGCGCAGCATACTCCATCCAACATCTCGCTTCTGCGAAACTATTGTGGCGAAAGTGGATAAACCCGCGCGACGCCGCCAACGCCCAGGGATTGTGCAACCCAGCTGCTGATCACGCCCAGCCCGGCGTCTAGGTCGGGGCACCCGATCAGCACCAGCGCGCAGCCGTTCATCTTCATCGGGTCGGTGAGCGGCCGGATCCGGGTTTCCACCGCCGTCATGGGCGCACCCACGCTATCCTCCAGGTCGCGAAGACACGCATCCAGCGTCTCCAGGTCCTTTATTGGCAACCAGACCAGCGCCTGGGCGTCGCGGTTGCGACGCCGCAGCGCCGCCAGGGTGTCGACAATACGGGTGTAGTCGTCCGGCTTCTCGAACGGTGGATCGATCAACACCAGCACACGTCCCTTCGGCGGGCACTCCGCCACAGCCGCGGCATAGCCGTCGGCGCAAAGCGTCCGCACGTTCTGACGGCCCCGCAGAACGACGCGCAGGGCGTCGTGCTCGTCGGGGCGCAGTTCGCAGGCCACATATTTGTCGGTGGCACGCAGGGCCTGCGCGATCAGCCAGGGCGAGCCCGGATAGCGGGTAACCTCACCACCCTCGTTCAGCGCCGCGACCGTGCGGATCAGCGACTGGAACTCCGCCGGCGCACCCTTCGTCCGCATCAACTGCAGGATCCCGGCCTCCGCCTCGCCGGATTTACGCGCTTCCGGCCCAGCCAGGTCGTAGAGGCCTCGCCCGGCATGGGTGTCGATCACAGTCAGAGGCGGCCCCGGCCGCGTCAGCTCGGCCAGCAGACGCAGTAAAGCCGCATGCTTCACCAGATCGGCGAAGTTTCCGGCATGGAAGGCATGGCGATAGTTCAACGGCGATCCGGGGCTGCGGGCAACGACGGCCCATACCACGGCGTCGCCGCTTCAGCGTGATGGTTGCCGAAATCCGCTGCGGGCTATCGCAACTATTTTCGGAAGCTGAATCCCACCCGAACCGTCCGAGGCGCAGAAAAGCTCTCCACCCCATCCGCCGTTTCGCCGACTTCCAGCTTTTCGCCCGACAGGTTTTCTGCGGCGACATAGATCTCGGCGTGGTCAGCAAAAGCCCAGCTGGCGCGGGCGTCGAGCTGGAGGCCGGCGCTCAGGCGGCGGGTGTTCAGGTCGTCTTCCCAACGCCCACTTTCGTAGCGCAGGTCGGTTGACAGGCTGAGGGCCTGGGCAGGGCGCACCGTGAGGCCACCGGTCAGTGTCCACTTCGGGGTCTGGGCGGGGCGCAGGCCGTTGAGTTGCGCCGCCAGTGGCCCACCGTGGACCTCGGCGTCGGTGTAGGAGAAGGCCGCGCGCCAGGACGCGATAGCGGCGACGTCGCCGGAGCTTTCGGCCTCAACGCCCCAGGCCTCGATCTCGCCGGCGTTCTGACGCTGACGCAGCGTGCCGCCGGTGGGAACAAAACCGGCTGCGGGGAAGGTTCCCGGACCACGGCCGATGGTGACGTTGGTGATCGGGTCCTGCAGACGGTTCAGGAACACGTCGGCGCTCCAGCGGATGGGGCCCTCCCCGCCCAGCCCCAGCTCGACACCCTGCAAGGTTTCGGGTTTCAGGGTGGCGTTGGCTTCGGTGATGTCATTGCCAACCCGGAAAGGCCGGTGCAACTCGTTGAGCGTCGGCGGACGGAAGCCGACGTAGCCTGCAGCGCGCAGGTGGAACGCCTCGGAGACCTCGTAGCGCAGGCCAATGCGGCCGGTCGGGGTGGTGTCGGAGCGGTCGGGCGAGCGCTGGTTGAGGGTCAGGGCACCGGTGGCAATGTCGCGCTCGTCGCGCAAGGCGGCATAGGCGCGCGAGCGGTCCACGCGCACGCCTGCGGACGCCAACCAGGGGCCGTTATCGTAGGCGGCTTCGAGATAGGCACCGGCCACCAGAGTCTTGCCGCCTGCCTGACGGTCGCGGGTGAAGGCACCGTTTAGGAAGCGGAATTTTTCCTTGTCGACCCCATCGGTCAGGCGCGCGTCGGCACCGACCTCCCAGGCCAGATCGTCCTGCCGGCCCTGCCAGGCGGCGTTGAGGCCGTAGCCCAGCGCAGGCGTGTTGTACTGGTCGTTGGCCGGGGTGGTGGTCGCGCGATTGGCGGCGACGGCCACCGAGCTGTTTTTCAGATTACTGCCGCGCGCCCAGGCCTGGAGGCGCCAGCCGCCAACGCCGTCGGAAGCCGGTTGGGCCAGGGTGAGCGTGGCGGACTCGCCAGTAGAGACCGAGCGTGCGCCGACCAGGCCAGCGCCTTGCTGGACGCGGAAAGCCTGGAGCCGCAGGGCCACCTGAACCACGCCCACCTGGTGTTGGACCCGCACGGCGATGCTGCCGTCCTTGGTGTCAAGGCGCTGGTCGGCTGCTCCTTGGCGCGGACCGCGCACGGCATAGTAGCCATCCGAGCGAGATGTGGCGGCTGTGACTAGAAATCCGGGCAGACCGCCAGAGACCGCCGCGCGGTAGCTGTCGCGCTCGCCCGCCGAGATGTCGAGGGCGGCCAGCCCAGCGCCGCTGCCACGTTCCTGCAATGCGACCACACCGGTAAGCGCGCCCGCGCCATAGGGTCCCGCTCCGGCACCGCGCACGATGGTCGCCCCCTCCAGGCCCTCCGGCGACAGGCCGCTCCAGATCACCCAGCCGCCGAAGGGATCGTTCTGTGGCGCGCCATCCAGCGTCACCAGCGCCCGACCGGCACCTGACGGGGCTATGGCACGCAGGGAGAGGCCCTGAGTGGTCGGATTGGCCGCGCTGGACCCGGTGCGTCGGAACAGCGAGACGCCGGGGGTGCTTTTCAGCGCCTCATCCAGGCGGGTCTCGGACTTCAGGATCTCGGGGCCGATCCGCACGGCGCTAAACACCGCATCGCCGCCCAGCGGGGCGAGCCGCGGCGGATGCACGATCACGATTTCAACCTCGGTCGGCGGCGGCGGCAGATCAGGCATGACAACTCGAAGGTCTGGTATGAACGTGGGATGAGAGGGCTAATGAGCCCCGCAGGAGGTTGCAATGACCAAAGTCGCTATCATTACCGGTGCGGGCAGCGGGATCGGGCGGGCTGTGTCCCTGGCGCTACTTAAATCGGGCTGGTCGGTGGCGCTGGCCGGTCGCCGCACCGAAGGCCTGGAGGCTACCGCCAGACTTGGAGAAGGCGGAGAAGCGCTGTGCGTCTCGACGGATGTGTCCGACCCTGACAGCGTCCAGGCCCTGTTCGCAGCGACGAAGGGCCGGTTCGGTCACCTCGACCTGTTGTTCAACAACGCGGGAACCGGCGCGCCGCCCGGCCCGCTGGAGGATCACTCCATCGAACACTGGCGGCGGGTTGTGGACGTGAACCTGACCGGGACGTTCCTCTGCACACGGGCTGCATTCGGACAAATGAAGACCCAGGAGCCGCGCGGCGGACGGATTATCAACAACGGCTCGATCTCGGCTCATGCGCCGCGCCCGAACTCCATTGCCTACACTGCAACCAAGCATGCCATCACCGGCATCACGCGCTCGACGGCGCTGGACGGACGGGCGTTTGACATCGCCTGTGGCCAGATCGACATCGGCAACGCGTCCACCGACATGACCCGCGCGATGGCGCGCGGCGTGCCCCAGGCCGACGGCTCCATGAAGGTCGAAGCGACCATGGATGTGCAGGCTGTGGCCGACGCCGTGATCTACATGGCCGGACTGCCACTGTCGGCCAATGTGCCGTTCATGACGGTCATGGCGACGCAGATGCCTTTCATTGGGCGCGGGTAATGCGGAAATAGTGTGCAGTGCAATATTTTTGCTGCAACGCACTATTTTTACGATTGCGTCAACGCAAGAACCCGGTTGTCTTGGCGCATCGGCGGGGCTGGTCCGGAGCACCGCGTCTTCGAGGCCCTTCGAGAGGAACGTCGGAAAAGGGGTTTTGGTAAACCCTCAATCCTGGAATTCGCATCATGATCCGTATCTTGACCCTCGCCGCCACCGCCGTGCTGATGGCCGCGCCAGCAAGTGCTCAATCCCTCCGCGTCTCCACGGCAGGCAAAACCCCTGCCCAGCTGCATATCGACATCACGAAGGCCGCCAGAACGGTGTGCAACCTTGCGACGTTGGGGGCGACATTCCCCCGTGAGATGTATGCCGCCTGCTACAAGGCGGCAGTCGACAATGCGGTGACACAGGCGGCTGACCCCGCCCTGACCGCCGTCGCGGCGATCAAGCTGGCGCAGCGCTGAAACCTGCTGAACCGACGTCGAGGCTAGCCCTTGGCGTCGGTGAAGTTCGGCGTCCGCTTTTCTAGACTTGAGCGGACAGCTTCGACCTGGTTGGGCGTGCCCATCAGCGCGGTTTGTTCGCGGCTTTCCTCCAGCAGGATCGCATGCTGGTCGCCGTCGGCCATCAGGTTGAGCAGCCGCTTGCCGGCGCGGATGGCCTCGGGGTTCTTGCCCGCCACGTCGCGGGCGAAGGCCAGGGCCTCGGCACGGGGATCGGCACAGACGCGGGTCGCCAGCCCCATTTCCAGCGCCTCCTGCCCACTGAAGATGCGGCCGGAATAGGTGAGTTCGCGCGCCACATCGTCGCGCACCAGCCCGCGCAGCAATGCCATGCCGGCCATGTCCGGGATCAGGCCCCATTTGATCTCCAGCACCGAGAGTTTTGCGTCGGGGGTCACGAACCGCATGTCCGCGCTGAGTTGCAGCTGATATCCGCCGCCGAAGGCCACGCCGTGAACCGCAGCGATCACAGGCACCGGGATTTCACGCCAGACCATCACAGCGTGCTGTGGACGATTTGAGCCGCCAGACGTACGGTTCGATGTCACCAATGGGCCGGCGGACCCCTGCCCCCCGGATCGCTCGCCAGACGCCATAGCGGCGAAATTGCTGGTATCCAGCCCGGCACAAAACGACCGGCCCTCCCCGGACAGCACCACGGCACGCAAACCGGGTTCGGTCTTCAGCCGTTCACCCGTCTGGATCAAGGCGTCGAACATGGCGTTATCCAGGGCGTTCATCTTGTCGGCGCGGATCAGGCGGACGTCGGCGACGCCGTCCTGGATATCTACGGAAATGCGATCGTTCATGTGTTTCTCCCTTAGCCGCGCGACAGGACGTAGCCGACGCGCGGGACGTGCAGATGAAGGGTTCCCAGGTCACCGGCGTCGCGCGCCAGAGTGACGCGGTCGCGGGTGACGGCAACGACAGTGCCAGCCATCGGGTCGCGGCCGTAATCGTCGGCCTGGACCACGGCGGCGTCGCCAGGCTTGAGGCCGGACGGATCGTTGGGGTCGGTGTCCAGCGCTGCGGCGGGCGACGCCCCGGCGGCGACCGCCAGAGCCTCTGCAGGGGTCATGTCGCGCCGACGTCCGTGGCCAATGGCGCGCAGGCGATCGCGCCAGGCCAACGTGCGATCAAAGCCCGCCAGCAGCTGATCGGCGACCGCCGGTGCCGCCGCCCCGGTCCACCAGATGTTCATCCAGGCGGCCACATCGGCCAGCGACGGCTTGGTCCCGCCCAGAAATTCGGATTTGGCCAGGCCGTCTTCCAGCCAGGCAGCGTAGGCACGCCACTGGGGTTTCATGAACGGAGCCGCAGCCTTCATGGCAGCGACATCGAACGGACGCCCGGACAGTTTTTCGCGATCCTCGGCGAATTCCCTTGGGATGCTCTCGCCGATCTCACCGAAGATCACCGCGACGCTGGCCTGGAACCAGATCCGGTCGGCCCACAGGTTCACCGCCCAGTCCGCACCGGCCACCACCGAAGGGCTTGGATAGCGTCGCTCAAGCTCGGCCAGGATCACCTGACTGTCGCAATACACATCCGCACCGATCTGCATCACCGGAATGCGTCTGTAGCCGCCGGTCAGCGGGATAAGGTCCGGCTTGGGCATGATCACTGGCTGGACCACCGAGCCCCATGACAGGCCCTTGATCCCGAACATCAGCCGCACCTTCTCGGAGAAGGGCGAAGCCGGATAGTGATGCAGGATGATGTCGGGCACTGGGTAGGGTCTCCGTCCGGGCGTCGCGCCAGCCTATTCCTAGGCCAACCGACCGAGGCCGCAACGGCGCCCTTGCGTCAACAGTCGCGGCTAACCGAACGGTGGCGCGAAGCGGATGTTGTCGCGATCCAGGCCCTTCAGCACCACCTGGATGCCGCCGGACTTGATCATCCACTCCAGCCGGTGATCGCGGTACTCGCGCTTGAACAGGCCCTTTTCGACCAGTTCGGCCACATTGGGCATGGTTGTGGCGCTGGCCGAGGCGGCCATGTCGGCCAAGGTGGCGGCGACCGAGGGGCGGGCATTGGCGCGGGCCAGCCAGTCCGACAGCTTCGAGCCCCGAACTGGCGGGTTGCCCTGACCGATGGAGCCATTGACGTAGGGAACCACCGAGAGGTCGCCCCAACCGAATGTCTTGCCGTTGAACCATTCGCGTTCGCCCAGTTGGGCCTCGAGCCAGGTGAAAAAGCCTTCGGTCTGGGTCCTGGCCGCCGCCAAAAGAGTGTCCGCCTGGGTGCCTTCCGCGCGCTTGAACCAGCGGATCTCCGAGATCCCCCAGTTGATCGCTTCGAAGTGGGTGTCCATCACCTCTTCCAGCATTCGTACCCGCGCCCGGTCGCCAGGCGTAGCTGGCAACATGGCCGGAACCGGATAGGCGTCGTCCAGATATTCCAGGATGATGGTGCTGTCGAAGATGCGGACGTCGCCGTCGACAAGGGCCGGGACCTCGGCGCGGGGACTGGCCTCGACGAAGTCGCCCTGCGCGCCACCGGCCCCCAGACCACCGGGTGCGACGGTCTCAAAGGCCAACCCCTTCTCGCGCAGGCTGATCTTGACCTTCTGGGCATAGGGCGAGAGCGGGTGGTCATAGAGGGTGATCATGGTCAGCTATCTCGCTTTGAATAGTTGGGTTTGCGCTTTTCGAGAAAGGCCTGCACGCCCTCCTGAAAGTCGCCGTCGGAGCTGGCCAGAATCTGGTTGCGGTCCTCCATGGCGATCACGGCCTCAAGGCCCTGGGCGTCGATGGCATGGTTCAGGGCTTCCTTGGTCAGTCGCAGGCCAAGCGGCGTGGCGTGCAGCATATCGAGCGCAAAGGCCTGGGCCTCGGCCTGCAGCTGGTCTTTCGCCACGACCCGGCTGATCAGACCCAGCTGATAGGCCCGTTCAGCATCGATGAACCGACCGGTCAGCATGTACTCGGCGGCTACGGACGACCCCACCATCCGCGGCAGGAAATAGCTGACGCCGATGTCGCAGGCGCTAAGGCCGATACGGATGAAGGCGGCGTTCATCCGCATCCGGGGCGTCGCGATCCGCACATCCGACGCCAGCGCCAGGGCAAAGCCGCCACCGGCGGCGGCACCGTCAACGCAGGCTATAATCGGCTGCGGGCAGCGGCGCATGGCGATGACGATTTCGCTGATCTCGCGTTGGCGGGTAAGGCCGGCACCGATGGAGCGCGAGCCTTGCGGGTCGCCGCGTTCCTTCAGATCCAGCCCGGCACAGAAGTTGTCACCTGCGCCCTGCAACACCACCACGCGGACATCGCGCCGCCAGTAGAGACCGACGAAGAATTCCCTGAGTTCGGTGACAAGGTTTCGGCTCAAGGCATTCAACCGATCCGGCCGGTTCATGGTGGCCCAGACGACATCGCCGTCCTGACGCAATTCGAGGTCGGCCATGCTCAGAGCCCCTTCAACCAGTCGAGCAGCAGGGCGGTCGTTTCCGCCGGACGTTCCTGCTGGGTCCAGTGGCCGCAGCCGGGCAGGATGTGGACCCCCCGAAGATCGGTCGCATGTTCGCGCATCAGGGCACCTGGATCAGCAATTCGGCCGAACCCGTTGAAGGCCGGGTCCTTGTCGCCGCCGATCAACAGCGACGGCTGCTCCAGCTTGCGGTCCTTGAAGCCCTGCAGCCACTCAAAGTCGCGCTCGTGATTGCGATAGCGGTTGATCGGACCCCGGAAACCAGAACGCTCGAACTCCTCGACGTAATAGTCCAGATCGGCAGGCGACAACCACGCTGGCATGACGCCCGGATCCATCATCCCTTCCAGCAAGGTCGCGTCCACGCCCTTCACCGGCCACGAGCCTTTGGGTGCCTCGCCGGCGATACCGAAGTAGAATTTGCGCAGGAAGTCGCGGACATCGCCCTCGGCCTCTGCCTCGGGCGGGCCGACCTTCTGGAACCAGTCCTGGTAGAAGAAGATGCCCTTCGACGTGAACGCCTCGCGAAAGATGTCGGTGAACGGTCGCGAGGGCGCACCGGTGAATGGCACGGACAGGCCCGCGACCGCCGAAATCCGGTCGGGCCGGGTGAAGGCGGTGTTCCAGACGATGGGCGCACCCCAGTCATGACCCATCAGGATGGCCTTCTCGCCGGGGGCCATCGCTTCGATGACACCCACAACGTCACCGGTCAGCGCCTCCATGGAGTAGGCGTCGATCGGATAGGGTTTGTCCGACCCGCCATAGCCGCGCACATCTATGGCGGCGACCCGGTATCCGGCAGCGGCCACAGGGCCGATCTGGTGACGCCAGGAATACCAGCTCTCCGGAAAGCCATGCACCATCACCACCAACGGCCCCTCGCCTTCCACCGCGGCGCGCAGCCGCGAGCGTCCGGTGTCGATCCTTTGAAACTGGGGCATGGGCGTTCCTCTCGATACCGGCCCATGCTTCTCCGATGGTACGTTGAAGGCAAGACTGACCCCGCGTCACGGTTGACCTTGTCGTGCGCGGCGCGAACGATGTCCAAAAGGGAGGAGCGCCAATGGTCTCACTGACCGAGACGAGCGCCGGGTTCGAGTGCGTGGTCTGCGCGGTCGAGGATCATGTCGCGACCATAACCCTCAACCGTCCGGATCGGCGCAATGCGCTGAACTACCGGGCGTATGACGAACTCGAACAGGCATTTCGACTGGCAACAGCTGATCCCGAAGTCCGCTGCGTCATCGTGACTGGCACCGACCCGGCCTTCTGCTCCGGCGACGACGTCGGCGAGATCATGGCGGGCCCGAAGCCGGTTTCTCGCGCGCCGCTACCGGTCACCTACCAGGCGACGCCGGCGGCCCTGGCTGTGCTGGAGTGCGACAAGCCTGTGATCGCGGCTGTGAATGGCGCGGCGGTGGGCTGGGGTATGGAGTTGGCACTGTTCGCGGATATCCGCATCGCGTCGGACAAGGCGAAGTTCGGCGAGCTGTTCGTCAAGCGTGGGCTGGTCTGTGATGTCGGTGGATTCTATCGCCTGCCGGCTATCGTTGGACCGGCTAAGGCGGCGGAACTGCTGTTCACTGGCGACATTTTCGACGCCGCCGAGGCCAGGAGAATCGGCCTCGTCACAGAAGTCGTCGCCCATGAGGATCTGATGACGCGCGCCCGGGCCATGGCATCACGGATCGCCGCCAATCCGCCGCTGGCGGTGCGTCACCTGAAAGCCGGGCTGACCCGCTACGCCTATGGTGATCCGCGAGAGATCGGGGCCTGGGCCATCGAAAAGATCCGCCTGCTGATGCAGACCGAAGATCACAAGGAGGGCGTCGCCAGCTTTCTCGAAAAGCGGCCGCCCGTGTTTCGGGGACGATAGCCATGGATCTGGATTTCAGCGGCAAGACCGTGCTCGTCGTGGGCGGCTCCAGCGGCATTGGCAACGGAATCGCCCACGGTTTCCGCGAGCGCGGTGCCGCCGTTCATGTGTGGGGCACGCGAGCCACGGCCGCAGACTACGATGGCATTGAAGGCTCCGACCTCACGGGCCTCACCTACGCCAAGGTCGATGTCGGGGTCCGGGCTGAAATTGACGCCGCCGCGACCATAGTGCCGCTTGATGTGTTGATCCTCTGCCAGGGTACGGTCCGCTACCGCCGCGCCGAATTCGAACCCGAGGGCTGGGACCAAGTGATGGCCGTCAACCTCGACAGCCTGATGGACTGTGCGCGGAAATTTCGCGCCACCCTTGCCGAGCGAAAAGGCGTCATCATCATCGTCAGTTCGACCGCGGGCTATACGTCGGCCCGGGGCAATCCGGCCTATGCCGCCTCAAAGGCCGGGGCCGTCAGCCTGACAAAAACCTTGGGCGAGGCCTGGGCACCTGAGGGCATTCGCGTGGTGGGCCTGGCCCCCGGTCTGGTGGACACCAAGCTGACCAAGGTCACCACCGAAAACCCGGATCGGCTGGAGGGCGCGCTGCGCTCGATCCCGCTGGGCAGGATGGGCACACCTGCGGATATGGCTGGTGCTGCGCTTTTGCTCGCCTCACCCCTGGCCGCCTATGTGGTCGGCCAAACCCTGATCGTTGATGGAGGTCTTTCCCTATGAGCAGTCGATCTGTAGCGGGCTCCGTCGTCCTGATCACCGGCGCGGCTAGCGGCATGGGCCGAGCCACCGCCGAAGTGTTCGCCGCCGAGGGTGCCCACGTTGCCTGCACCGACATCGCCGCCGAGAGTGTACGCGAGGTCGCCGACGACCTGACCCATCGCGGCTTCAGCGCCGAGGCCTGGACGATGGATGTGGCCGATCCGGCGGCGATCGAGCTGGTGACGGCGGCGGTGGCGGCACGGTTTGGCGGGATCGACATCCTGGTCAACAACGCCGGGGTCGGCGGCTTTGCGGCTATCGATGCGGACAACTACGAGGCCGTCTGGGCGCGAACTTTCGGTATCCTGATTACCGCCCAGCAACGGATGATCCGTGCCGCCCTCCCCCATCTGCGCAAGTCACCAGCCCCCCGGATCGTCAACATCGCGTCGACCGAAGCGTTGGGCGCCACCAGCCGCGACAGCCCCTATGCTGCCGCCAAAACCGCCGTCACCGGCCTGACGCGGGCGCTGGCGGTCGAGCTGGGCCCCGAAGGCATTACCGTCAACTGCATCTGCCCGGGGCCGATTCTCACCGCCATGACGGATGCCATTCCGGAGAAAGACCGCGAGACCTACGCCCGCCGACGTACGGCACTACGCCGGTACGGTCGGCCCGAGGAAGTGGCCCACATGACGCTGAGCCTCTGCCTGCCCGCCGCCTCCTTCATCACCGGCGCGACGATCCCCGTTGACGGCGGCCTGATGGCGCGAAACGCCTAGAGACGGTGCCGCCGTCCTGTCGCGGCTTAAGCGCCCTTGAACTTGCCAGGGCGTTTCTCGCGGAACGCCCGGACGCCTTCGCGGAAGTCCTCGCTGCTGGTGGCCAGCAGATACTGGTCGCGGTCCATGAACGATGATGCATGGGCCGTCGCCGCAGCTACGGCGTTGACCGATTCCTTGGTCATGCGGATCGGGATCGGCGGCAGCGCCGCAACCTTGGCCGCCCAACTCCGGGCCGCTGTCAGGGCATCACCCCGCGCCACCAACTCGTCGGCCATCCCCCAGTCGAGGCATTTGCGCGCGTCGACCGGTTCTCCGAACATAACAAACTGCTTGGCCCGCGATGGCCCGGCCAGGGCCACGATCCTGGGGATACTGCGCCAGCTCATATTCATGCCGAGTGGCACTTCCGGCAGCCGAAGGTAGGCGCCCTCACCCATCACCCGGAAGTCGCACGCCACTACCAGGGCCGCACCGCCGCCGATACAATAGCCCTCGATGGCCGCAATGGTGACCGCCTCGATTTCCTCCCAGGCGCGGCAGAGATCGGGGCCCGCCATCACCGCGCGACGGTTGTCCAGCAAGCCGGGCAGCGGACCATCTCCACCCCTGCCCGCCAGGTCTGCGCCAGCTGAGAAGTAGGTGTCGCTCCCGGTGAGGATTACCGCCCGGACGTCGGTCCGCAGCCGCAGGAGCCGCGCGACCTCGGTCAGTTCCTCCATCAAGGCACCGTTGAGCGCATTGCGGGCGTCTGTCCGGATCATGGCGACTTCGACAGTGTCGTCGCGACGATCCACCCGGATCAGGCGCCACGGGTGATCAAAAAGGGTGTCCATGACCATATCTTTCGCCGCGATCTGTTCCGCCCATCCTGGGGCGGACGTGCGCTTTGGGATAGCCCCGACGTCGCCCTATTCCTTGTCACGCCCCAGCCAGGGCAAGCGCGGGATCAGCCGCTTCTTCGCTTTGACCGGCTTTGGCGTCAGTTCCTGAATTGGCGGCGGGGAGGTGGCGCTGGCTGGTTCTTTTTCCGCCAGCATCTGGATACCCTCATCACGATCGCAGCGCCCGTCGCGCTCTGGCACCTCGAACACCGTGGCGACCAGCACCGGCTGCAGACCGGGTTTGGCCGTCGACACCGCAACGTTCAGGTTCCGGCGCAGGGACAGGTTGCAGAACGCCTCGCGCGAGGCAAAGCCCTGCGGGTCCCAGCGGGTTCGGGTGGGCCGGAACAGTTCAGCCCGTCGCGTGATCGCGGTCATCACGGCGTCGCGCACCACGACCGGCTCGCCGGCCGCGACGCTGACGGTGCAGCTGACCGGATCCTTGCCCCGCCGAATCGAGATCGCGCCGTCCTGGATATCCTCGACCGGTGCCCCGTCGATCACCGCCGACAGACAGGCTGCCGTCGCGGATCGTGCATCCTGCGCCGGGTCGGCGTGAGCCGACATCGCAGGGAGACACAATACAAGGGGAATGAGATACCAACGCATGGATGTCCCCTCCCGCAGCATCGCGGCGGCGGTGTGGCGATCCCTCAGTTCGACGGAACCCGGGGCACATAGGTCTTGTGACAGCCGTTGCAGCTGTCATAGAGCCGCCCGCCGACCTCGAAGGCCTTCTCGGCGTTCCGCGCCCGGGCGGCGGCCTCGCCCTCGGCACTGATCTGCACCATCATCTCGGCGAAGGTCGACCAGGGTCCGTCGCGGGCGATCCCGGCGCTCTGGAGCAGCCGCCCCTTGGCCTGCATGGCTTGTGCACCCTTCACAGCGGCGACCCAGCGCGCCTCGGTGGCGAATGCGCTCTCGCCCTCGGCCGGATCATTGCCCCCGGCCCAGAACGCCACCGCGCCCGGATTGACGTCCAGAGCCATGATCATCTTGGTCGTCAGGTCTTCGGCAGTCGCGGCGCTGGCCGAGACCACGAACAGCAAACTGAGCAACAATCCCGGTTTCATCTGGTTCAACGCCCCCGGATGCGCTTGATCAGCTGGACCGTGTCGCGGACCCGCGCGCTGATCCCGGCATAGTCCTTCGCCTCCAGCAACGCCTTGGTGATCAATCCGGAGCCCATGCCGCAGGCGACGATGCCCGCCCCGAACCAGGCCTCCAGCGACGCCTCGTCCGGCTCGACGCCGCCCGTGGGCATGATCTTGGTCCAGGGCATCGGCCCCAGCACGGCCTTCACAAAGTCAGGGCCGCCGACCGACCCGCCCGGGAACATCTTGACGATTTCCACGCCCAGCGCCTGAGCCTCGCTGATCTCGGTCGCGGTGCCACAGCCGGGGCTGTAGGGGATCATGCGGCGATTGCAGAGCGTGGCCACCTCGGGGTTCAGCATCGGCCCGACCACGAAGTTCGCACCATTGGCGATGAACAGAGCCGCCGTCGGCGCATCAACAATTGAGCCCACACCCATGACCACGCCAGGTTCCGCCTTGGCGAAGTGACGGCAAACCTCCAGAAACGTCGCGCTGGCGAAGTCGCCGCGATTGGTGAACTCGATGCACCTGGCTCCGCCGTCGGCGCAGGCCTGGATCACCTGGATGCAGACCTCGGTGTCGGGGTGGTGAAAGACCGGGATCACGCCCTGATCGATCATGGCACCGAGCGTTTGCAGCCGGTCGCGGGCCATCGGAAACCTCACTTCGCGGCCAAGCTCGACCGACGCACCAGCTATAATCCGCGTCGCCGGCAAGTGCGAGGGCATCAAACGGGCGGTGGTTCGACCGTAACATCCGTCGGCGGCGCAACGACGGGCGCCGGGGTTCCAGCGGGAATGACCACTTTCGGCGTGCGTTTGAGCGCCGTGATCATGAAGCTCTTCCACATCTCCGCCGGAATGGTGCCGCCGCTGACGCGCCCCATGCTGCGCCCGTCATCTCGGCCCATCCAGACACAGCTGGCCAGGTTGCCTGTGTAGCCGCAGAACCAGGCGTCCTTGTAGTCGGACGTGGTGCCGGTCTTGCCCGCCAGATCATAGCCCGGGATCGCCGCCCGCGTGCCGGTGCCGGACACCATCACCGTTCGTAGCATCCGGTTCAGATCGCCGAGCGGTGGATTGGCGATGACGGGAACAGGTGCCGCCGGCGCACGCCGGTAGATCACCTGGGCCCCAGACCGGATCCGCTCGATCCCGTAGGCCTGGACCCGGTTTCCGCCGTTGGCGAACGCGGCATAGGCCTGCGTCAGCTCCAGCGGAGACACCAGGGTGGTGCCCAGCGCCATGGCAGGGTCTGTGTTGATGGTGGAGACGATGCCCACCCGCCGCGCGGTGGCGGCAACGTTGGGCCGGCCCACCTCGTCCGCCAGACGCGCTGCCACCGTATTCACTGACTTCGCCAGCGCGGTCTCCAGGGTCATAGGCCCCAGATAGCCTGGCTCATAATTCTGCGGCGACCAGTTGGCGATGGTCACGGCTTCGTCCGTCACCGGGCTCTCCGGTGTCTGCCCGACCTCCAGTGCCGTCAGATAGACAAAAGGCTTCCACGCCGAACCCGCCTGTCGGCGCGCGGTGACAGCGCGATTGTAGGGTGCCGCCGCATGGTTCGAGCCACCGACCAGAGCGCGGACACGGCCCTGACCATCGACAGCAACCAGTGCGGCCTGCTGCGAGGTCTGATCCTTGAAGCGGCCGACGGCAGCCTTTGCCGCGCTGCCGGCGGAGGTCTCCATCACCGGGTCGAGTGTGGTTTCGACGGTCAGGTCACGGGTCAGCTTGGGCACCATCTGGCGAACCTGGCCGTCCACCCAGTCGACAAAGTACTGCGCGGGCCCGGTGGGCGCGGTCTTCAAGACCTTTGGCGTCTGGCCGGCCGCCCTGGCGCGCTGATCTGGTGTAATGGCGCCGACCTCGACCATCGCGTTCAACACCAGGCCGGCGCGTTCCAGACATCGTTCCGGCTGCTCGACCGGATTGTAGCCGGTGGGTGATTTCAGCACCCCGGCCAGCATGGCGGCTTCCTTGATCGTCAGCTTCGCCGCCGGCTTGTCGAAGAACCGCTGCGACGCGGCTTCCAGCCCATAGGCCCCGGAGCCAAAATAGACCCGGCTGAGATAAAGCCCCAGGATCTGCGACTTGGAATAGCTGCGCTCGATCTGCACGGCATAGGCCAGTTCCGTGGCCTTGCGCTCCAGGGTGCGTTCCTGGCTCAGGAACAGGTTGCGGGCCAGTTGCTGGGTGATCGTCGAGGCCCCTTGCGTCGCACGCCCCGCGCCGATGCCGGTAACAACGGCCCGCGCAATCCCGCGCGGATCATAGCCATTGTGCTCATAAAACCGCCGGTCCTCGATGGCCACGAAGGCTGCGGGCACGTGCTTTGGCAATTTGGCAATGTCGACCGGCGGCGCGTAACGCCCGCCCCGCACCCCGGCCAGGCCGCCCGTCCGGTCCACATAGGTGATCTGCGGCTCGCGCTGGATCGTGGGCAGACGCGGCAACTCAAACCCTTGGGTCGAGAGTTGCAGAACAGCGGCTAGAGCGATCAATCGCGTCTCCCGGGACGCCGCTCCCTCAAGCGTGTCCGATGGGCCCTATGTGTCGCGGGTTGCCGTGCAGTCCAAGATAATTCGCGGTAATCTCTCCACGACTTGCCGCCCAAGGTCAGGCCAGTCATTTTGGCCGCATCGGATTCGGGCTGGCAGGGGAGCGCACACACGTGGCTGAAGCGATCCGCCGGCGTCGGCGCGTCAAGATCGTCGCCACGATAGGCCCGGCGTCGTCGACTCCCGAACAGCTGGAGGAGTTATTCCGCACCGGGGCCGATGTGTTCCGGGTGAATTTCAGCCATGGCACGCAGGCGGGTCACGCAGAGGTCATCGACAACATCCGTCGCGTGGAAAAGCGGGTTGGTCGCCCCATCGGCATCCTGGCCGACCTGCAGGGGCCGAAACTGCGCGTGGGCCGCTTTGCGTCGGGCCATGTGGTGTTGCAATGGGGCCGGACGCTCAGGCTTGACCTGAAAGCCACCCCCGGCGACGGCCAACGCGTGCAGCTGCCGCATCCGGAGATCATGGCGGCGGCCGGGCCGGGATCGGTTCTGTTGCTGGACGATGGCCGCATACGCCTTGAGGTGACGCGCCAGACGGCAGAGTCGCTGGATACCCGTGTGATCGTCGGTGGACGGCTGTCGGACCACAAGGGCGTCAACCTGCCCGGTATTACCCTGCCGATCCCGGCCTTGACGGTGAAGGATCGCTCGGACCTGGCCTTTGCCCTCGACCACGGCGCTGACTACATCGGTCTGTCGTTTGTGCAGCGGCCCGAGGATGTGAGCGAGGCGCGCGAGCTGATCGGCGACCGAGCCTTCATTATGTCCAAGATTGAAAAGCCCGGCGCTCTGCAGTCCATTGAAGAGGTGCTGCGCTTGTCCGATGCCATCATGGTGGCGCGCGGCGACTTGGGGGTCGAAATGCCGGCCGAGGACGTGCCGTTGATCCAGAAGCGCCTGATCCGCGCCTGTCACCGGTTCGGCAAGCCCGTCGTCGTCGCCACACAGATGATGGAAAGCATGATCGAGAACCCCACGCCGACCCGCGCCGAGGCGTCCGACGTGGCCACCGCCGTGTTCGACGGTGCCGACGCCGTTATGCTGTCCGCCGAAAGCGCGACGGGCAAGTACCCCGTCGAGACGGTTCGCATGATGGACAGGATCATTGCCAGGACCGAGGACGACGACGAGTTGCGCGCCGCTCGCGCTGCCCTGCGACCGAAACCGGAAAAGTCGTCCGCTGACGCCATATCGGCGGCGGCGCGACAGGTGGCCGACACTATCGACGCCAAGGCCATCGTGGCCTTCACCCTGTCCGGCAGTACGGCCCTGCGGATTTCGCGCGAGCGACCGGATTGCCCGATCCTGGGACTGACGCCCAGCCTGGAGATCGCGCGTCGCATGTCGCTGGTCTGGGGGGTGCACGGCATGACCTCGGAGCCCAATCACACCATGACCGAGACGGTCGCCCAGGCGGCCACGCTGGCGCTCAAGGGCGGGTTTGCGAAGCGACGGGAAGAGATCGTGGTGATCGCCGGCGTACCGTTCGGACGGTCGGGAGGCACGAATTCATTGCGGGTGGCGCAGGTTACATAGAGTATTCGCTGGCCGATTACTGTCTATCGTTGGAGCATCCCCCAACCATCATCACGTCCAGAACCAAAAACAGCCCCACATTGCTGCGGGGCTGCCATGAAATATGGGTGCGGGGACAGGATTTGAACCTGTGACCTTCAGGTTATGAGCCTGACGAGCTACCGGGCTGCTCCACCCCGCGGCAAAGCCGAAATGGCATCGTAAATTGAAGGGTTCTGGAACTTGATCTGCTTGGTAGACCTGGCGGCGACCTACTCTCCCGCGCCTTAAGACGAAGTACCATTGGCCCAGAGGAGCTTAACGACCGAGTTCGGAATGGGATCGGGTGGGGACTCCTCGGCAAAACCACCAGGTCAACCAAGAAGATCAAGTCGAGAAGACATCATTGTCTGACACATCAAAGCGTTCATGAGTTTTACTAAGAACGATCAAGCCTATCGAGCGATTAGTACCAGTAAGCTCCATGCCTCGCGGCACTTCCACACCTGGCCTATCAACGTGGTGGTCTACCACGGCTCTCAGCGAAGCCTTGTTTTGAGGTTAGTTTCCCGCTTAGATGCTTTCAGCGGTTATCTATTCCATACTTAGCTACCCTGCTGCGCGGCTGGCGCCACGACAGGTCCACCAGAGGTATGTCCATCCCGGTCCTCTCGTACTAGGGACAGATCCTCTCAAGCTTCGTACACCCACGGCAGATAGGGACCAAACTGTCTCACGACGTTCTGAACCCAGCTCACGTACCACTTTAATCGGCGAACAGCCGAACCCTTGGGACCTGCTCCAGCCCCAGGATGTGATGAGCCGACATCGAGGTGCCAAACTTTGCCGTCGCTGTGGACGCTTGGGCAAAATCAGCCTGTTATCCCTAGAGTACCTTTTATCCGTTGAGCGATGGCCCTTCCATACAGAACCACCGGATCACTATGGCCGACTTTCGTCTCTGCTCGACTTGTCAGTCTCGCAGTCAGGCGGGCTTATGCCATTGCACTCGACGACCGATTTCCGACCGGTCTGAGCCCACCATCGCGCGCCTCCGTTACACTT
>CAMCXF010000020.1 GCA_945883235.1 Phenylobacterium deserti
TTGAAATTCGGCGCGCGAAGCGCATTTCTGATCGGATCGGCGTTGACAGCAACGCTGCTGGCCACGAGCGCGAGCGCTCAACTCACTGAACAGAAATATAGGCTGACAAAGGGTGACCCGAAAGTAGCCGGAGAGACCGGGCCCGTCCCGGGTCCCGCGGCGGCCCCCACGTATTCCAACGGCGTGGTCAGGTTTGGTTTTGAGGGCATCAGCCAGTACGACGTGGCCTCTGTCGGTCGAAACTTCATCCCGCCGGATACCATCGCCGCTGCGGGCAAGACCCAGCTCGTACAGTTCACGAACGGCGGCTTTGCCGTTTTCGACAAGGCGACGGGTGCCCGCACTGAATTCACGTCTGATACCGCCTTCTGGCAAGCAGCTGGGAGAACACTTGTTCCCAATGGCGATCAGCGGGTCATCTACAATGCTGACGCGGATCGTTGGCTCGCGATCGGCTTCGGTGCCAACACCAAGGACATCAATATCGCCGTTTCGGACACATCAAACGCCTTGGGTCCCTGGAAGTCGACGCAGTTTGAAGGCTTTGCCCCCTTGGCGGCTGGTGCCCGTACGCTGGCGGACTTTCCGACCCTGGCGATGGACAAGAACGCGGTCTACATCGGTACCAACGACTTCGGGGCATCGACGGTGGGCGGACCCACCAATTTCCGCGGCACCACACTTAACGTCATTCCCCTAGGCGACCTGTTCAAAGCCAACCTCAGCGACCCGTCCACGGCGGGTAACGTCCAGTTCCGGACAGCGTTTACCGGCGGACCCGGGGACGACTACACGCGCGGCTTCGCCATCCAGGGGGTCAACAGCTCCGAAAATTCAACGACCGGCAACATCATCGCCGCCTCGATCAATGACTTCGGCCTGACCCGGTACGACATCACAAACGCCGGCACTGCGGGTGCCCTCCGGACGCTGACAACGTCAACGACGATCGGGACCGACTACACGTTCAATGACCCCGCCCGCCAACCTTCTGTCGACATCGCCGCGAACCGGCGTGTCATCGACTCCTTCGGTGACCAGATCGGATCCAGCGCCTGGGAGGTCGATGGACGCATCTACTCCGTCCATACCGTCACCGATAATGGATCCGCCTTCACCTCGGTGCGCTACACGGTCCTGAACTCACTCACCAACGCGGTTCTGGACGAGGGCAGCATCGGCGGCGACGGTCTCTTTGACTACTACCAGGGCTCGTTGGCTGTGAACGAATTCGGTCAGGTGGTGATCGGCTACAATCGCTCAGGTCTTGACGCTGCAACAGGCAGGATCACCCTGGCGGCGCGCACCTATTCAACCAGCAACATGGGCGAGCTGATGCAGGTCGGCGACGAAATCGTGCTCAGGGTCAGCGACACGGACGACTACCACAACGGCTCGTTGTTCGGGCAGGCCGCCGCAGGCCGCCAACGCTGGGCGGACTACAGTTCGGTCAGCCTCGACCCCGAGGACTCCAGCCTGTTCTGGCTGGCCGGCACCTTCGCGCGGGAATACAATCTGCCTCAGTTCGGCCATCCCGGCGGCAGCGGCGGTTCTCGCTGGGGCACCTTCATCGCGGCGATTGATTTTGATCGTTCGACCGGCGCTGTGCCGGAACCCAGTTCCTGGGCGATCATGATCCTGGGCATGGGCCTGGCTGGCGCAGGCCTGCGGCGGCGCAGGTATCTGCAGATGGTCTCCAGCCTGCCTCAATCCGCCGTATAGTCGTGGTTCGCGCCGGTTCAGTGTCGATCCGGCGCGCCACACATTTCGAGCAGGGCGCAGGATAATGTCAAATGATCGATCCTACGTCTCACGCGCGATCCGGCTGATGATCGCGGGGTCCTTTATGATGAGTACAGGTGGTGCCCGGGCGGCTGTAGCGCCTCTGTCCGGAATGTGGGGCGGCGACCGCGCGGTGCTGACCCTGACAGCCGAGGGTGGCCGCCTAGAATTCGACTGCGGCTACGCCACCCTGTCCGGCCCGGTGGCGCTGGATCGACGGGGTCGTTTCAAAGCAGCAGGTGTCTACTATCCCGAAAGCGGTGGCCCGGTCGACGCCGACGCCGCCCCCGCCCAATTGGCCGCGCGTTTCGACGGAACTGTGTCAGGCACCAACCTGCATCTCAACTTCAAACAGGCCAAGGGCGGCGTGGACCAGGCTTTCGACATGGTAGCTGGAAAGCGCCAGAAACTCATCCGCTGCCTGTAGGCATTGACACCCTCTGCGACAGGCAACCCACCACTTTCCGCTGCGACACGGTTGACCCGGCCTCGCTCACAGTGAGCATGCGCCCATGACTGATCTTCCGATCCGCGACGTTGTCCCCGCCCACCGGTTTGACGAGGCGCGTCTGGCCGCCTGGATGACCGCCAATGTCGACGGCTATCAAGGGCCCCTGCGCGTCCAGCAGTTTCAGGGCGGTGCCTCCAACCCGACGTTCCTGCTGACCGCCGGCGATGGCCACCTCTATGTCCTGCGCAAGAAGCCACCGGGCCAACTGCTCTCCAGCGCCCACCAGGTCGACCGCGAGTACCGCGTCATGAAGGCGCTCCACGGCCACATCCCCGTCCCGGTCATGCGTGCACTTTGTGAAGACCCCGAGGTGATCGGCGCCACCTTCTATGTGATGGACTATCTGGAAGGCCGCATCTTCCGCGACGCCACGCTGCCCGGCCTTGAGCCCGCCGAGCGCGCCGCCATCTACGACGACCTCAACGCCACCCTGGCCAAGCTGCACAAGGTCGACTTCGAAGCCGTGGGCCTCGGCGACTATGGCCGCCCCGGCAACTATTTCGAACGCCAGGTCGCCCGCTGGACCCGCCAGTACCGCGACGCCCAGACCGAAGAGATCCCGGCCATGGAGGCCCTGATCGCCGAACTGCCCGGCCGAATTCCGGCGGACCAATCCGTGACCATCGCCCACGGCGACTACCGGCTGGAAAACGTGATGTACCATCCCACCGAGCCCCGCATCATCGCGGTGCTGGACTGGGAGCTCTCCACCATTGGCCACCCGCTGGCCGACATCGCCTACAATGGCTTCATCTGGCGCAGCCACTCACCCGGCTGGGGCAGTCTCGACGGCGTCGATTTCGCCACCTGCGGCATTCCCACCGAAGCGGCCTATGTCGCCGCCTACTGCCGCCGCACCGGTCGCGATGCCATTGCCGACTGGCCGTTCTACATGGCCTTCGGGATCTTCCGGCTGGCGTCGATTTCCCAGGGTGTCTATCGCCGCATCCTGGGCGGCAACGCCTCGACCGAGCGCGAGGCGATCAACGGCACGCCGACGCTGGCCGAGCAGTCGCTGGAAATCCTGCGAGGCTGACGTCGTCCAGTGACGAAAAAGCCCCGGCGGTAAGGCCGGGGCTCTTCAGTTGCTGCCCGCGTGGCGTTTCAGCCGCGAACGAGCACGTCGCCACGCCACAGCTTGAACGCCCCCGAAACCACACCTGAGACGCGGTTGATGGCACTGTGGTCGTCTGGCGCGAAGAACTCTTCTGTCAGGACCCGATCCTCTGCGATCGCTTCTTCCAGACGATAGGTCGTTTCGCCACGCTGGCGGCGCATCATCATGCCGGCTGCACCAAAGCCCATGATCATCATCGCCCAGGTTGCCGGTTCGGGGACGGCTGTGACTGTACCCGCCAGACCGGTGGAGTCATTCCAGATTGCACCGGCGCGGTTGACCCGGAAGTCGATGTTGCCGCCAGCCGCCAAGGATGCAACGCCGTTGAAAGTTGCTGTATCAAAGAGCGTTAAGCTGAGAACAACAGGTGCACCGCCAGCAAGGATCGATACACCGGACGGGCTGATATCCAGAACCTGGAAGAAACCGCTGAAATTGTAGGAGCCGGCCGTCGGCGCTGTGAACCGAACAATGCTGTCGATACTGACATTCATAGCCGGTTGAACTGCACCAGGGTGCACATTCAGGACATTGTTCGGATGTCTGACCGTTCCATAGTCGACTTGGCCAGCGGTCGTGTTTTTAATGACCGTGGGGACGCCGTACTCAAAGTTGCCGTCAGGCGTATTCCAGCAACTAAGGCCGGTCCCGCAAGCGGTGTTGGTTGTGTAGGCTTGAAAGCCTGTACCGGCGTCCCAGCCATAGCTCCAGACGCCGTTCACGACCGTTGACTGGGTCGACGAGAAGTCCGCAACCGCGTCCCATGTCGTCGCAGCGAGAGAGGGGGTCGCGGCGAGTGCGAGCGTTGCTACAGCCGCTGCGGCCGTCGCCAATTTCAAGACGTTCATCACTGAGTTCCCGAGTCTGTTTTTCCAAGCGAAAACAAACGTTGTAACCAGTGAGCATGCCTTCAAAAGACGTGCAATTGACTTCGCCTCTCAGGGGAATGAGCAGAACACGTCCGGTTGAGCCAGAGGCCGCTGTTCATGTTCGCGTCACCGGCGGGCCTTCGCCTACTTTGGTTCAAAACAAACACGTCGGGCCAGGATCTGAGCGCGCACGAAAGAGGGACCCCAAGGGCCCCGGGTCAGGCTAGGGGCGGTCAGGCACCAAGGCTGGCGGACCCGAAGGCGGCGATCAGGCCAAGGGCCATCAGGAAGGTCGGGACGAAACGGTCGAGAGCGCGTTCGAAGCGGATGAAAGTCATGACACACACCGTGGGGTCTTTGCGAGGAACCCCGGGGGAGCGGGGCTGTCCGTCTGGACAACCTCTCTGTAGCGAAATCTGAACACTGCATAGATCACCAATTTCACAGACCCGATATGCGTTTTCGCATGCTCGATCTGACGACCTGCGGAGCGTGACATGAGTGATGGCGCGCTTTGGCTTGCCTGACGCCCGCGCGCTAACTCCCGACGGCATACATCGCCTACGTCCGCTGCGGGTCGGGCGCGGTCCTGTCGGCTCACATCGCAACGTGGCTGATCGGCAGGAAGGTTTTCGCCGCCTTTCCACCCGCGGCAGGGGTCCAGCTGCTCACCTCACAGTGTCGGATCATCCCCCACCCGCACCAGCATCTTGCCGAAGTTGCCGCCCTTGAGCATCTCGGCAAATGCCGCCGGCACAGTCTCCAGCCCCTCGCGCATATCCTCCAGATAGCGGACCTTGCCGTCCGCCACCCAGCCCGCCATCTCGCTCAGGAAGGCATCGTGGTGGTCCGCCACGTAGTCGCCGACGAACAGGTCCTTCACGGTCACGCCGCGCGCAGTAAAAATCGCCTCGCCCCGCTTCATCAATTCGGCCCGGCCATCCACGCCAGCGGCATCACCATAGTGGGCGATCAGGCCGCAGATGGTCATCCGCGCGCCGGGGTTGAACAGTGGCAGCACCGCGTCAAACACAGCCCCGCCCACATTCTCGAAATAGACGTCGGCCCCATCCGGACAGGCGGCGCGCAGATCGTCCGCAAAGGTTGGCGACAGGTGCGAAACACAGGCGTCGTAGCCCAACTCCTCCACCACGAACCGGCACTTCTCCTCCCGCCCGGCGATGCCCACCACACGGGCGCCGCGCAGCTTCGCCAACTGGCCGGCGATCTGGCCGACCCCGCCGGACGCCGCCGAGACCACCGCTGTCTCGCCGGCTTTCGGATCACCCTGCAGGATCATCCCTGCGTAGGCCGTCAGCCCCAGCATCCCCAGCACGCCCACCGCCCAGGAAATCCGCCCCAGGGCCGGGTCAAGCTTGCGCGGCACCATGTACGACGGCCGCGGCACGCCCTCGCCCATCAGCCCATAGGCCGACCAGCCGTTGGTGTTGAACACCAGATCACCCGCCGCCAGCCCATCGATGTGGCTCTCCACCACTTGGGCGACCGTGCGAGCATGGCAAGGCGCACCCTTGGGCTCCACGCCGCGCCGCTTGTAGCCCCACTGATAGGGGTCGAGGGACACGTAGATGGTCCGCGTCAGCGCCTGCCCGGGACCAGGCCTCGGCATGGCCTCTTCGCGCAGCTCAAACGTCTCCACGTCCGGCCATGCGCCCACGGGCTTGTCGGACAGGGTCCAGTATCGGTTCATGATGCGGCGCTCCGGATGGGCGACGATCTAAGGGGCCGCCGGGCACCTTGGCAATCGCAACCCTGCGAGCGTTGTGGAACCGGCCGAGCCTCGCTAGCGTGAAGCATCGCAAACCGGCGACGAGACCTCACAGCATGAGCGCCACCACGGACGCCGCCCCCGACGGCCACACCCAGGGCTTCGGGACCCGAAGCTACCGGACCTATGTGCTGAACGTCCTGCTGCTGATCTACATCCTGAATTTCATCGACCGAAGCCTGCTGTCGGTGGTTTCGCCGCAGATGAAACCGGAACTCGGCATCTCCGACACAGCCTTCGGTCTGCTGACCGGGTTCGGGTTCGCGCTGCTCTACACCCTCGTCGGCATTCCCCTGGCCCAGTTCTCCGAGACCCGCAGCCGGGTGACGATCATGGCGGTGTGCGTCGCACTCTGGTCGGTGATGACGGCGCTGTGCGGGCTCTCCGCCGAGGTGACAATCGGCTCGGTCACCATCGGCGCCTTCTGGATCCTGCTGGCCTGTCGGGTCGGTGTCGGCATCGGTGAGGCTGGCTGCACACCACCGGCCAACTCACTGATCGCAGACTACTTCCCGCCGGTCAGCCGGTCGACCGCGCTCGGCTACTACGCCATGGGTGTCACCCTGGGCGGCATGCTGGCCAATCTACTGGGCGGCCCGATCACCGACGCCTTTGGCTGGCGCATCGCCTTCCTGGTCCTGGGCCTGCCCGGCGTCGCCGTCGCCCTGCTGATGAAGCTGACCGTCAAGGAGCCACCCCGTGGCTACACCGACCCGCCCGGCACGGTGCGGCGAGCCCGCGTACCGTTCGCCGAGGGTTTCCGCGAGCTGGCGTCCAAGCGCTCCTGGTGGACCAACGCCATCGCCGCCACCTTCGCTTCGTTCTGCGGCTATGGAATCTCGTCGTTCCAGTCGCTGTTCGTCAATCGCACCTTTGGACTTTCGGCCGGGGAAGCTGCGGTCTGGATCAACGTGCCGGCCGCACTCGCCGGTTCCATAGGTGCCCTCGCGACCGGCTGGCTGGCTGAACGCCTGTCGCGTCGGTACCCGAACGCCATCGCCTGGCTACCAGGCTACGGCATGATCCTGGCCGTACCCTTCTATGTACTGGCCTTCAGCACCGACAACCTGTGGATCTGCGCCATCGGGCTCTGCTTGGGCGGCCTCTCCAAATATGGCTACCTCGCCGCGCAATACACCATCGGCCAGGGCGTGGTCTCAGCCCAGGTGCGGGCCGTTTCCACCGCCGTCATGCTCTTCGTCATCAATCTGTTTGGCTACGGCTTCGGGCCGCTGTTCATCGGGGCCCTCAGCGACGGTATCTTCCGCAAGATTGTCACCGACCTCGGCGCCACCGAACTGACCCGCAAGGCCTGCGAGGGTGCCGCCCGCACCGCGCTCTCGCCGGAACTCCAGAGCGTGTGCAGTATCGCCCACCCAGAGAGCCTGCAGAACGCCCTGATGGTCACCTCGCTCCTCTACGCCGCAGGCGGCGGCTTCTTCCTGCTGACCTGCCGCTGGCTTCAGAACGACATGGTGACGAAGTAGGACCGGGGCCTATCGCGCCCCGCCTCGAGTCCCGCTAGAACCCCGCCCATGAGCTCCGCCCCCGCCAAAAGCCTCGCCGACAAGGCCGCCGAATACGGCCTGAAACCGGACGAATACGCCCTCATCGTCACGCGGCTTAATCGCGAGCCCAACGACGTTGAGCTGGGCGTGTTCTCGGTGATGTGGTCCGAGCACTGCTCGTACAAATCCAGCCGCAAGCATCTCGGCAAGTTCCCCACCACCGGCCCCCGTGTGATCTGCGGCCCGGGCGAGAACGCCGGCGTCATCGACATCGGCGACGGCCAGGCCTGCATCTTCAAGATGGAGAGCCACAATCACCCGTCCTACATCGAGCCCTATCAGGGCGCGGCCACTGGCGTCGGCGGCATCATGCGCGACGTTTTCACCATGGGCGCCCGGCCCATAGCGCTTCTGAACGCCCTGCGGTTCGGCGATCCCAGCCATCCCAAAACCAAACGGCTGGTTTCCGGCGTGGTCTCCGGCATCGGCGGCTACGGCAACTGCGTCGGCGTGCCTACGGTGGCCGGTGAGACCAACTTCCACCGCGGCTATGACGGCAACATCCTGGTCAACGCCATGTGCGTGGGCCTGGCTGACGCGGACAAGATCTTCTACTCCGCTGCGCCCGCCGCCGGTCTGGCCGTGGTCTATTTCGGTTCCAAGACCGGCCGCGACGGAATCCATGGTGCCACCATGGCCAGCCAGGAATTCGACGACGCCTCGGACGAAAAACGCCCCACCGTGCAGGTCGGTGACCCCTTCGCCGAGAAACTGCTGATCGAGGCAACCCTTGAACTGATGGCGTCCGGTGCCGTCGCCGCCATCCAGGACATGGGCGCCGCCGGCCTTACCTCCTCGTCTGTCGAGATGGCCGGCAAGGGCCAGGTCGGCATTGAGCTCGACCTCGACATGGTGCCCCAGCGGGAAGAGGGCATGAGCGCGTATGAGATGATGCTGTCAGAGAGCCAGGAACGGATGCTGGCGGTCCTGAAGCCCGGCCGCGAGAACGACGGCCACGCGATCTTCGAAAAATGGGGCCTGGACGCCGCGGTGATCGGCTGGACCACCGACACCGGCCACATCGTGCTCAAGCACAAGGGCGAGATCGTCTGCGACATCCCGCTGGCCCCACTGGCCGAGGACGCCCCGCTCTACGACCGGCCGTGGGTGGAGCCTACGCTGCAGCCCCGTTTGTCTCCCGCCGATGTTCCGGCCCCTACGGACTGGAAGGCCGCGATCCTCACCGTGATGAGCGCCCCGGACATGGCCTCAAAGCGCTGGCTCTGGGAGCAGTACGACCGCCACGTGATGGCAGACACGCTGGAAGACTCAGCAACCGGCGCCGACGCCGGCATTGTGCGCGTGCACGGCGGGCGCAAGGCGCTGGCCATGACCTCCGACGTCACCCCCCGCTATGTCCAGAACGACCCCTATGAGGGCGGCAAGCAGGCCGTCGCCGAAGCGTGGCGCAATCTGACCTCCGTGGGCGCCGACCCGATCGCCATCACCGACAACCTCAACTTCGGTAACCCCGAGCGTCCCGAGATCATGGGCCAGATCGTCCGCGCCATCGACGGCATGGCCGAGGCCTGCCGCGTGCTCGACTTCCCCGTCGTGAGCGGCAATGTCAGCCTCTATAACGAGACCAATGGTGCCGCGATCCCGCCGACGCCCACCGTTGGCGGCGTCGGCATCCTGCAGGACTACGCCAAACGCGCCGACTTCGCCTCGATGCAGCAGGGCGACGTGCTGGTGCTGGTCGGCACCACCGCCGGCGAGCTGGGGGCGTCCATGTATCTGCGCGAGGTGCTGGGCCGTGAAGACGGCGCGCCGCCGCCCGTCGATCTAGCCGTGGAACGCCGCACCGGCGACATGATCCGCGCCCTGATCCTCGCCGGCGACCTGCGCACGGTTCACGACCTCTCCGACGGCGGCCTGATCGCCGCGGCGGCGGAAATGGCGCTGGCCTCGAACGTCGGCCTTGCCCTGAACTATCAGACCGACATCCCCGACCACGCCGCTTTCTTTGGTGAGGATCAGGCCCGATACCTTCTCGCCCTCAGCCATGACCAACTCGACGTGCTGGACGCAGCTGCCGAGGTCGCCGGGGTCGAGTACGCCATCGTCGGTCGGGCCGGTGGCGACGAGATCTCGTTCTCGGGCGCGGCGGGTTTCATCACGGCGATCGATCTCGAAGACCTGCGGACGACACACGAAAGCTGGCTGCCGGGATACATGGGGGAGTGAGTTGATCCCCGCTTTCCCTCTATTTGATCGTCATCCCCGGGCTTGTCCCGGGGACCCAGAAACGCAAGCGCCGGAAGGCCAGCGCCATTGTGCCGCAGCGGCATATCTTGATGCCGCGGCGCGTCTGGGTGGCCGGGACAAGCCCGGCCATGACGTGATCTCGTTGTGGAGCTGATGTTGCCTAAGGTCCCCCACCCCAACCTCGGCCCCTTCGCCACCAAACCCCACGTCGCCGCCGCGCTGGCCCTGATCGGACAGCCCGGCTCCCGCGACCAGATCCCCACCCCCGCCGCCGTCCTCGATCTGGATGCCTTCGACCGCAACGTCGCAACGATGGCTGCACGCGCTGCCGCCGCAGGCCTGGCGCTCCGCCCACATTCCAAGTCCCACAAATGCGCCACCCTGGCCCACCGCCAGATCGCCGCCGGGGCTGTGGGCATCTGCTGCGCGAAGCTGGCCGAGGCGGAGGCCATGGCCGCCGCAGGCGTCGGTGCCATCCTGGTCACCTCGCCCATCGCCGGCGCGCTTTCAGCCCGGCGCGCGGCCCACCTCGCTGCCACCCTGCCCGACTTCCGGATCGTCGTGGACCATGTCGATGGCGTCGCAGAACTGGCCGCTGCAGCCACCTCACCCATCCAGGTGCTGATCGACGTCGACCCCGGTCTCGGCCGCACCGGCGTGCATGACGCCGAACAGGCCGCCCAGGTCGCCCGCGCCATCGCCACCCATCCGAACCTCAAACTCATCGGCGTCCAGTGCTACGGCGGCCAGTGGCAGCACATGAAGGGTGCCAACGAACGCGCCGCCGCCATCGCCGACGGCATGGTCCGCCTCAAGACCATCCTGGCCGCCATTCGCGACACCGGGGCCACCTTCGACCTCGTCACCGGCGGTGGCACCGGCAGTTTCGCCGCCGACGCCGCCCAGGGCGTGCTGACCGAAGTCCAGCCCGGTTCCTTCGCCTTCATGGACCGCGACTATCGCGAGGCGCTGACCTCCGACCCCGACGGCGCGTTCGAGCAAAGCCTGACCATCGCCACCACGGTCATCACCGACAACCATCCAAAGTGGGTCACCGTCGACGGCGGCCTGAAAGCCTTCTCCACCGACGGCCCCATGCCCGAGCCCCTGACCCCAAAGGTCGCCCTGTCAAAGTTCCACTTCTTCGGCGACGAGCACGGCCTGCTGATGCGGCCCGACGGCCAGCCCCTTCAGCGCGGCGAGCGCATCACTTTCGCCCCCGGACACATCGACCCCACCCTCGACCGCTACGACCTGCTGCATCTGGTGCAGGGCGACGTGCTGGTGGATATTGTGCGCATCGAGGCGCGCGGGGCGTCGCAGTAGCGGCTTCGGGAGACGTCCAATGTCACGGATCGCAACAGCCCTGATCGTATTGGCCATGGCTGCCGCTGCGCCCGCCCACGCCCAGCAGTCCGAGATGGAAAACCTCCAGGCCGGTGGAGACGCCCTGCTGGCCAACCACCGCGAGACCACCCAGTACAGCATCGATCGCGCCACCCAGGCGCTGCAGGCCCGCGACTACAAGACCGCCCGCCGGTTCGCCGCTGGCGTCGTCCGCGCCGATCCCAAACGCATTGAATCCTGGAAGCTGCTGGGTGCCGCCCAGATCGGCCTGCAGGACTGGAGCGGCGCGCGTCGCAGCTACACCAGCGCCGTCCGCATTACCCCCGGCGATCCCGAATCCCGCTCGGGCCTGGGGGTCGCCATGGCGTACCTGAATGACCCCAAGGTCCAGGAGCAACTGACCTGGCTGACGGCAAAGGTCGCGGCGTGCACCTCGAACTGCGCATCGCTGACCCGCCTCAAGGTTGAGGTCGAAAGTGCGATCACCGCGGCGGCCAGGGGCACCTGATCAGACGCGCAACGTGTGCCACTGCCTAGCCGCTAGACACGCGCCGCCCGTTTTCGCGCAACCCGTCGGTTTATGGCGCCGCAACTCCGTCAGGCTCTCCCGCCTGCGATCAACCTCTGTGCTGTCTGCTCTCGATCAAGGGCAAGCAGGGGTCTCTCAATGGAATCGGGTCGCCAGACGCCAACGCGCCGGCAGCTACTTCACGCCATCGGCCTGATGGGCGGAACAGCCGCCATGTATCAGATGATGACCACCTTCGGTCACGCCGCCGAGAGCCGCTTTCCGGGTACCCCCAGCCTGTCCGGTGCGCGCAAGGGTGCCTCGGTGATCGTGCTGGGCGCGGGCCTCGCCGGCATGCTGGCCGCGTACGAACTGGAAAAAGCCGGCTACAGCGTCCGCATCATCGAATACCAGGACCGGCCCGGCGGCCGGAACTGGTCCCTGCGCGGCGGCGACAAATTCACCGAGATGGGTGGCGCGACCCAAACCGTGAACTTCGCCAAGGGCAACTTCTTCAACCCCGGTCCCTGGCGGATCCCCCACCACCACCACACCCTGCTGCACTACTGCAAGAAGTTCGGCGTGAAGCTGGAGCCTTTCATCCAGTTCAACCACAACGCCTATGTCCACAATGTCGACGCCTTCGGGGGTACGCCACAGCGCTTCCGCGCGGTGGCCGCCGACTTCGAAGGCAATGTGGCCGAGCTACTGTCCAAGGCCATCGACCAGAAGTCTCTCGACACCAGGCTATCGCCCGAAGACGTCGACCGCTTCAAGGAGGCGCTTCGCACCTGGGGCATGCTCGACCAGGACATGCGCTATACAAAGAGCCTGCGCACCTCCAGCCATCGGGGCTTCGAGCTGCCGCCCGGCGGTGGCGTCAACGGCGCGCCGAAGCCGTCCGATCTGCTCCCGCTCGACCAGGTGATCAAGTCCGGCGTCGCCCAGAACATGGCGTTCTTCATGAACGACGAAATGCAGACCACCATGTTCCAGCCGGTGGGCGGCATGGACATGATCGGCAAGGGTTTTGCGAAACAGGTCGACCGCCTGATCACCTATAACGCCAAGGTAACCAGGCTGATGCAGGACAAGTCCGGCGTCAGTGTCACGTATACCGACATCGTCAAGGGTGGGACCGTCACCACCAAGGCCGACTTCTGTGTCTGCACCATCCCGCTCACCGTGCTCAGCCAGATCGAGACCAATCTGTCGGACAAGAAGACCGCCGCCATCCAGGCCGTCCCCTATTCCAACTCGGTCAAGATCGGCCTCGAGATGCGCCGCCGCTTCTGGGAGGAGGACCAGGACATCTATGGGGGCCATTCCTTCACCAGCCAGGAGATCGGCCTCGTCTCCTATCCCAACAACAACTTCTTCGAGGATGGCCCCGCCGTCCTGCTGGGTGCCTTCTCCAGCGGCGCGGGCGGCTACCGCCTGGGCGGCATGACCCCGGAACAGCGCATCGAGGTTGCCCTGGCTCAAGGCGAGGTCTTCCACCCCAAGACCTACCGCAAGGAGTTCATGAACGGCGTCTCCGTCGCCTGGAACCGCATCCCCTGGGTGATGGGCTGCTGCGCCCGCTGGAACGAGGACACGCGGCGCGATCACTACCAGGAGCTGGTCGCGCTGGAGGACCGCATTGTGCTGGCCGGCGAGCATGCCTCCTACGTCGGCTGCTGGATGGAGGGGTCGCTGCTCTCGTCCATCGACGCCATCACCCGCCTGCACAAACGCGCCATGGAGGCCTGAGCATGATCACCCGTCTAACCCTGGCCGCCCTGATGGCGACCCTCGCCTTGCCCGCTTTGGCCGACGAACCGGGCCCCGGCGGCAGCCGCCCGCCGATCCCGAAAGACGGCGCTGACATCTACAAGACCTATTGCCAGGTTTGCCACATGGCCGACGCCAAGGGCGCAGTCGGCGCTGGCATGTTCCCGGCGCTGGCCCAAAACCAGCGTATCGGCACCGCCCAGTATGCCATCTACCTGATTGCCAAGGGCAAGGGCGGCATGCCGTATTTCAGCGACAGCCTGACCCCCGCCCAGATTGCCGACGTCACCAACTACATCCGCACCCACTTCGGCAACGCCTACAAAGACACCGTCACGGCCGCCGATGTCGCCCCCTTCGCCACGCCGCCGACACAGGCCAGGCGGTAGGAAGATCGGTCACTCGGGCTGGCCTTGAGGGGCGGGGTTCTGTATCCGGAACGCTACCCGTCCGGACCCGAACACCCATGCACGACCACCCTACCGGCCCCACGTCGCAAACCTTCATCTCGCAACGCCTGCGCCTGCACTACGCCGACTGGGGTAATCCCGACGCCCCGCCGCTGATCCTGCTGCACGGTGGCCGTGATCATTGTCGCAACTGGGACTGGGTGGCGCAGGATCTGCGCCGCGACTATCACATCATCGCCCCCGACATCCGCGGCCACGGCGACAGCGCCTATTCGCCCAGCGGCGACTACTCCATGTCGGCCTTCGTCTATGACCTGGCCCAGCTGATCCACCAGCAGCACCTGGCCCCGGTCCGCATCGTGGCCCACTCGATGGGCGGTGCCATCGCGCTCAGATACGCCGGCGCCTTTCCCGAAACCGTGTCGAAACTGGTCGCCATCGAGGGCATGGGCCCCTCCCCCGCCATGATCGCCGAGCGGGCCAATCGCACGCCGATGGAGCGCATCCGCCACTGGGTGACCGAGACCCGCGCGCTCTCGGGCCGCACACCCCGCCGCTATGCCTCCATCGACGAGGCGCTGGGCCGCATGCAGGCCGAGAACAAGCACCTGACCCCAGAACAGGCCCGCTACCTCACCGTCCATGGCGTCAGCCAGAACGAAGACGGGACCTACAGCTGGAAGTTCGACAACTATGCCCGCTCGTTCTCACCGGTGGACTTCAGTCCCGCCGAACAACAACAACTCTGGGCCAACATCACCTGCCCTATCCTGCTGGTGAACGGCAAGGAAAGCTGGGCGTCGAACCCCGAGAAGGACGGCCGCATGGCCTACTTCCAGCACGCACGGCTGGTGGAATTCGACCGCGCCGGCCACTGGGTCCACCACGACCGTCTGGATGATTTCCTGACCGAGGTGCGGGCGTTTCTGTAGAGGCCGAGGCGGTGATCACGCTGGGCAGGATCGGGGTCGCCTCAGCCATCGGCGCGGTCGGTCTGGGGTTGGCCTATCTGGCTGCGGCCGGCGCGCCTGTGCAGTATCTCGCGGTGAACGCCGGGACGCTGGTCATCGGCCTGCTGGGCGTCACGGCCTGGAAAAAATGGGCCCAGCCAGCAGTGACCGTGGCCGGTCTCGCTGCCTTCGCGATTGGCCTCGCCTTGCTGGCCACCGCCCTGTTCGGCCACAGCCTCGACGGGGCGACGCGTTGGGTGCGGATTGGACCGCTGGCGCTTCAGCCCGGCCTGATCCTGACGCCACTGCTGGCTGTCCTGGTTTCCCGGGATCGAAGCCTGTGGGCGACCACCGGCGTGATCATCGCCGCCGCCGCTCTGGCCCTGCAGCCCGACCGGGCAACAGCCGGCGCACTGGCCGCCGGGATGGCGGCGCTGGCCCTCACAAAACAGGATCGCCGGGTCCTGACGGCGCTCTTCGCAACGGGCGCAGCCTTTACGGTCGCCCTTGTGCGCCCAGACACCCTGCCCGCCCAACCCTTCGTCGAGCGGGTCCTCTTCACCGCGTTCGAAACCAACCTGGCGGCGGGGATCGCGGTCTGGATCGGGGTCAAGTGGCTGCTGATCCCCGCCATCGCGGGCCGTGTCCTGGACCCTGAAAACACCCCCACCTACGCCGTCTTCGGCGCTGTCTGGCTGGGTATCATCGCTGCCTCCGCGCTGGGCAACTACCCAACTCCGCTGGTGGGCTACGGGGCCAGCAGCATCCTGGGCTATGTGCTCAGCCTGGCAGCACTGTCCGGGCGTCCCCAGAACGCCTGACAGCCCTTGCCAACGCCGCAAAACCCGTCGCCAATCGACCCCAAAGCACAACGACATCGGGGAGCGCACCATGGCCACACATCACACGAACCTCACCCGGCGGGGGCTGCTGGGAACAGCGGCCGCAGCCCTCGCGGCACCGGCCTTTGCCGCCCGGCGTCTGTCCCCCTCCGACAAGGTCAATGTCGCGGTCATCGGCGCGGGCGGCCAGGGCGGGGTCAACATGACCAAGCTCACCGACCAGAACATCGTGGCCACCTGCGATGTCGACTACAACGCCGTCTGGCGCGGCATGCTGGACAAGCGCTCACGGCTGCTTCCCGGTCGGGAAGCCCTGCGCGACGCCTACGACCGCGCCCCGACGTTCTCCGACTACCGCAAGATGTTCGACACGCAGAAGGACATCGACGCCGTCCTCATCGCCACGCCCGACCACCACCACGCCGTGGCCGCCCGTATGGCGATGGAGCGCGGTATCCACGTCTATGTGCAGAAGCCGCTGACCTACACCGTCGAGGAGGGCCGCCGCCTGCTGGCGCTGTCCAGACAGAACCCCGGCCTGATCACCCAGATGGGCAACCAGGGCCACTCCGGCGACGATGGCCGGCGCGTCATCGAGCTGATCCGGGGGGGTGTGATCGGCAAGGTCACGGAAGTCCACGTCTGGACCAACCGCCCCGTCTGGCCGCAAGGCGTCGCCAGACCCGCCCCGGTGCCGGTCCCCGAGGGCCTCGACTGGCAGACCTGGCTGGGCCCGGCCAATGTCGACTGGGGCTATCACCCCGACTATGCCCACTTCAACTGGCGCGGATGGGTGCCCTTCGGCTCAGGGGCCCTGGGTGACATGGGCGCGCACCTGATGGACTTCCCGGTCTGGGCCCTGGAGCCTGGCCTGCCCACCCGCATCGAGACCCGCCATTCCCGCTGGGCCGGGTCCTCCAACCTCTGGAGCACGCGCCGCCCGCCCGAGGTCACCAGCTTCCCGCTGGCCAGCGTCACCCACTATGAGTTCGGAAAGGCCAAGGGCGGCCCGCTGCGCCTGACCTGGTACGACGGCGGCATCCTGCCCGCCACGCCGCGAAACTTCCCCGCAGACCTCAAGATGAACCCCGATGGCGGCGTCCTGTTCGTGGGCACCAAGGGCATGCTGATGCACGAGACCTACGGCCAGAAACCCACCCTGATCGGCGAAGGCCTCGACGCCGCCGCCGCCAAAATCCCCCAGTCCCTGCCCCGCATCCAGGGCGGCATGGGCGGCCACGAGCAGAACTGGATCCGCGCCATCCGTGGCGAGGAGAAGATCTCCTGTCCCTTCGAATACGCCGTGCCCCTGAACGAGACCATGATCCTGGGCATCGTCGCCCTGAAGGCCGATGCCCCGCTGGAATACGACGGCACCGCCGGCCGCATCACCAACATCGCCGACGCCAACCAGTATCTGACGCGGCAATACCGCAAGGGGTGGGAACTATGAGTTCACGACGCACCACAAATTCCATGGTCGCATCGCTCCTCGCGCTGCTGATCGGTGTTGCTGCAACGGCCATCCCCGGCGCAGCGGCGGCGGCCAAGCCGGTACCCTATGGAGCCAACAGGGCCGCCGGCGCGACCTTCGTCCACGATGGGGTGACTCTCTACTACGAGACCTACGGCGCCGGTCCGCCCCTGCTGATCATCCACGGCAACGGCCAGAGCATCGGCTCAATGAGCGGACAGATCGATCACTTCAAGACCCGATACCGGGTGATCGCCATGGACAGCCGCGACCAGGGAAAATCCGGCACCAGCCAGGGTCCGATCACCTATGAAAAGATGGCCGACGACCTGGCTGCCCTGCTTGACCACGTGAAGGCCGAACCCGCTGATGTGGTCGGCTGGAGCGATGGTGGAATCGAGGCGCTGTTGCTGGGCATCCGCCATCCCGGAAAGGTCAGGAAGCTGGTCGCCATGGCATCGAATCTGAACCCCGGTCCGGACGCGCTGGAACCCGAACTGGTGGCGCTCGTGAAGTCTATGTTTCCCGCTGGACAGGTTGCGGAGCCGGCAACACCGGAACAGAAGCGCGCCGCCAAAGTCGGGGGCATAATGCTGACGGAGCCAAATATCGACCCGGCGCTGCTGGCCGGGATCACGGCGCCAACCCTGATCTTGGCCGCAGATCACGACATGGTTCGTCTTGAGCATATGATCGCCATCTACAGGGCATTGCCCAACGCAAACCTTGCGGTCTTTCCCGACAGTTCCCACGCGGTTTCCTACGACGATCCCGAACTCTTCAACGCTACCGTAGACCGCTTCCTGCAGACGCCGTTCCGTAATCGTGACCGCATTGCTGACGTCATGGGCTCTCTGGAGAAAATGAACGCTGAAATGGCAAAGTGAGTGTCGCTCAAGCCCGTAACCAGGCCCCTCATTGTGGCGGGTGCCACCGGCTATGGTGTCTGGCCAGACAACAGCCTCGAGGGCGCGCGCCAGTGTCTGGCCGCCCCCTTGGACGGCATCGAGATCGACGTCCAGATGACGGCGGATGGCCGGGTGGTGGCGCACCACGACTACTGGCTGAAACCGGACGCGACCCGGCTGAACGACCGCTGGCTTGACGCACGCAGCCCGCCGCTCAAGACCCTGACACTGGACACTCTCAGGCAATACGACGTCGGCACGCTGCGACCCGGCTCGGACTATGCCGCGCGCTATCCGCACCGCCAGCCCCTCGACGGCGTGGCAATACCGACGCTGGAAGACCTTCTCGACCTGCTCAAGGCTGCGCCCGGCCCCCGCCGCCTGTTCTATATCGAGATCAAGACCGACCCCCGGGATCCCGGGGCCGCCCCCGACCCTGACACCGTCACCGACGCCGTGATGGACGCCGTCGAGGCCGCCGGTTACGCCGACCACACCAAGATCATTGCCTTTGACTGGAGCGTCCTGCGTCGGGTGCGCGCCCGGGCCCCGACGATGGCGACCGCCCATCTGACCATTCCCGCGGCCCTCGCCGTCAGGGTGAAGCCCGGTCCGGACGGAAGCTCGCCCTGGACCGACGGCGTCGACGTGCGCGACCATGGCGGATCGGACCTGAAAGCCATCAAGGCCCATGGCGGTATGGAGTGGTCACCCTACTACACCGACGTCAACGAGCAGACCGTCGCCGAAGCCTCGGCCCTCGACCTCAAGGTCGGACCCTGGGGCCTCTCGAAACACAGCGACATCCAGCGCATGGCGGCGCTGGGCGTTTTCAGCAGCACCGTTTCGGGTCCGGACTGGGGCTAGCCCGGATACCCGGGGGATATCCGCGACCTGGCTTCGACGGAATGCGTATTAACGCGAGCAGATCTCAAACTGAGACACCACCCGCAGGGTCGCCTCGAGCGAAATACGGCATTGCCGTATATATGACTTGCAGGAAGTGCGGCATTGCCGTATATTTGGGCCGTGGACAACGCTCTGCACACCGTCGCCTTCACCTCCGGGTTCCTCGCCCAGGCCAAGGGCGAAGGCGTCACTGAGGCCGAGCTGGCCGCGCTGGTCCAGACCCCCTTCGGTGAACCCCGAGGCCGGTGACCTGATCGTCGGGTCGGGCGGCTGCCGCAAGCTGCGGCTGGCCGGTCGCGGCAAGGGCAAGTCGGGCGGCTATCGGGTGGTCACGTTCTACGTTTCCACCGCCCGCCCGGTCTACGCGATTGCGGTTCTGTCGAAGGGCAGCCGCGCAACCTTCACCGCCGCAGAGGTCGCGGCCATGGCCGGGTTCGCCAGGCGGATCGTCACCGGAGCGATCTCAAAGCGTCATGACACACCGGGGCCACCGGCCCCACACAACAGGAAAGAGACATGACCAACACCAATATCGACCGCATCCTGGCCGGCCTGGCCGAGGTCGCCGACATCGAGGCCGGCCGCGCTGCGCCTGCCCGCCTGTTCAGGCCGGGCGCCGTAGACGTCCGTGCGATCCGGGGGCGCACCGGCCTGACCCAGGCCGCGTTCGCGGCGCAGTTCGGATTCTCGGCCGCCGCCGTGCGGGACTGGGAACAGCGCCGGCGCGAACCCGAGGCGTCTGCCCGCGTACTCTTGACCGTGATCGACCGCGAACCTGACGCCGTCCGGCGCGCGCTGGCGCACACCTGAAACGAAAAAGGCCCACGGCGGCATGGAGTGGTCGCCCTACTACACCGACGTCACCGGGGAGACCGTCGCCGAAGCCCTGGCCCTCGACCTCAAGGTCGGACCCTGGGGCCTCTCGAAACACAGCGACATCCAGCGCATGGCGGCGCTGGGCGTTTTCAGCAGCACCGTTTCGGGTCCGGACTGGGGCTAGCGAGGCAATCGACTTGCCGGCCCGACCCGTCTAGACCGCGCCGGTTGGCAGTTCCCAACAGCGCCTCCTGCCGGACCTTTCAGAGTCATGACCGAAACGCGTGACCCCCAGGCGGCCACGAACCCGACAGCCCCCGTCATCGTCTGGTTCCGGCGAGATCTGAGGCTGGGCGACAATCCGGCCCTGGCCGACGCGGTCAGATCCGGTCGCCCGATCCTGCCGGTCTACATTCTGGACGAGACTGACGGCCTGCGCGCTCCGGGCGCAGCCTCACGCTGGTGGCTTGGCAAGTCACTCGCGCAGCTGGCCGCGTCGCTCGAAGCGCTCGGCTCGCGCCTCATTTTGCGCCGCGGCGTTGCAGCCGTGGAGCTCATGTCCATCGTCCGGGAAACCGGCGCCGCCAGGGTCGTCTGGAACCGGCTCTATGATCCCGGCGTCACGGACCGCGATGCGGCGCTGAAGGCCGCGCTCAGGGCCGACGGCGTGGCGGCCCACAGTTTCAACAGCGGCCTGCTGTCCGAACCCTGGACCGTGCGCAACAAGGCCGGCGAGCCCTTCAAGGTCTTCTCGCCTTTCTGGCGCGCGGCGCAGGCCGGCCTGGACCTCACCCAACTGCACCCAGCCCCCGGCCCCCTGACTGCGCCCGCCCTCTGGCCGGACAGCCAGCGCCTGGAAACCTGGAACCTGCAGCCGACAACGCCTGACTGGACCGGCGGGTTCGCCCTCTGGACCCCGGGAGAAACCGGGGCGCAGACCCGCCTCTCAACCTTCCTGGAAACCGGCCTGGCGCACTATACCGATGGCCGCAACATCCCCGCCGCAGAGGCCGTCTCACGGCTGTCGCCACATCTGCACTTTGGCGAGATCAGCCCACGCCAGATCTGGGCCGCGGTCGATACGGCCATCGACGCCCGGCCCGCGCTGGGCCGCCAGGCCGACAAGTTCAAGGCGGAGCTGGGCTGGCGGGAATTCAGCCATTCGCTGCTGTTCCACAATCCTCAGATGGAGACCCGCAACTTCAAGGCAGCCTTCGACGCCTTCCCCTGGCGCGACGACCCGGTCGCCTTCGCGGCCTGGACCAGGGGCCAGACCGGCTATCCGATGGTCGACGCCGGCATGCGCGAGCTGTGGACCACCGGCTTCATGCACAACCGCGTGCGCATGCTGGTCGCCTCCTTCCTGGTGAAACACCTGCTGATCGACTGGCGCAAGGGCGAGGCCTGGTTCTGGGACACCCTGCTCGACGCTGACCGCGCCAACAACGCCGCCAGCTGGCAGTGGGTCGCCGGCTCCGGCGCCGACGCCGCGCCATACTTCCGCATCTTCAGCCCCATGGGCCAGGGCGAGAAGTTCGACACCGACGGCCGCTACGTCCGCCGCTGGGTCCCGGAACTGGCCCGCCTGCCCGACGCCGTCATCCACAGCCCCTGGACCGCCGACCCGCTGATCCTGCGGGCCGCCGGCGTGACTCTCGGCCAGACCTACCCACGCCCCATCGTCGACCACGGGTTCGCGCGGGAGCGCGCACTGCAGGCGCTCAGTCACACCCGGGTGTGACTATGTAAAAACTTGGCCGCTGACTTTTGCTGTGATATAGAACATATAAAGAACAACAAACGCACTTTGTCAAATGAATTCTGCCACTTCACCGGCGGATACAAATACCTGAAACGGGTCCAGACTCTCTGTCCGTATTCGCGCCCGCCGCGATAGCAAACCGTTGTCAGGGCCCCTACCCCGCCGACACCAACGCCCGGCGCAGCAGCTCCATCGCGCCGGCCGCAAACGCGCGCATGTTGGCGCCGCGGTCGCTTTCGCCGGTCTCAATGGTCAGCACTGTCTCGACCGGTCCGGCCACCGCCACGCAGGTGTGACCGGCGGCATCGCCATAGCCATTGCCCGTCGGCCCCGCCGCCCCGGTCTCCGACAACCCCCAGGTCGCGCCGTAACGTTCCACCTGATTGCGCGCCAGCAGCAGGGCATAGGGCTCGCTGGCCGAGCGCATCCCCTCCAGCGCCTCACGCGGGATATCGGTCAACAGCACCCGGGCCTTGGGTGTGTAGACCACCGCGCCACCGAGGTAGTACGCACTGGCCCCCGGCACGCTCAGCAGGGCCGCAGAGATCAGGCCGCCGGACGAGCTTTCGGCAATCGCGATCTTCTCGCCGCGGGCTTTCAGCATCGCGCCGATCTCGGCGGCCAGGGCTTCCAGGTCTTTCATCTTTGCGCTTCCCTCTTGGCGATCCCGCCGTTTGCAGCCCATGATGCCGCCTAACGACCAAAAACCATACCCGGGAGAGAGATCGATGGACGCGCATTCGCAATGGACCGGCCTGGATGCCGACCGACTCGAACGCATCACCGACCATATGCAGCGCAACTACATCGGCCCGGCCAAGATCGCGGGCTGCCATATCGCCGTCGCCCGGCACGGTCACATCGCCTACAACAAGACCTTCGGCACGATGGATATCGAGCGCAATCGTCCCACCCGCGACGACACCATCTACCGCATCTATTCCATGACCAAACCGATCACCTCGGTAGCGCTGATGACCCTGTACGAACAGGGCTATTTCCAGCTCAATGACCCGGTCAGCCGCTATGTGCCGTCGTGGAAGAACCACCGCGTCTGGGTCTCGGGCGAAGGCGCCGACATGGTCACCGAGGCGCCGGGCCGGCCCATCACCTTCCGTGATGTGCTGTCGCATATGGCCGGCCTGACCTACGGCGGCGGCCTGCCGGGCGTCGGCGTCCAGCACCCGATCGACAACCTCTATCGCGCCCTGAAAATCCGCTCGGCCGGCACCACCGACACGATGATGGAGTTCATGGATAAACTCTCCCAGGTGCCGCTGCGCTACCAGCCGGGACAGGCCTGGATGTATTCCTTGGCCACTGACGTCTGCGGTGCCCTGGTCGAGATCATCTCGGGCAAGCCCTTTGCGCAGTATCTGCAGGACGTGATCTTTAGCCCGCTTGGCATGGTCGACACGGCCTTCCACGTGGCACCCGAGAAGCACGATCGCTTCGCCGCCAACTACGAGCGCGGCCCGGACAAGAAGCTCAAGCTGCTGGACGATCCCGCCACCAGCGCGTTCAGCAAGGAACAGGTCTTCAAGTCTGGCGGTGGCGGGCTGACCGGTACCACCGGCGACTACATGCGTTTCTGCGAGATGCTGCGGCGTGGCGGCGAGTTGGACGGCCACCGCATCCTCGGGCCCCGCACCCTGGAGATCATGCACATGAACCACCTGCCGGGCGGCAAGGATCTGACCCAGGTGGCCATCGGTGGGTTCTCGGAAACTGCCAATGAGGGCGTCGGCTTCGGCCTGGGCTTTGCGTCCACCATGGACCAGGTGGCGACCGGCGGTCTGGGGACCGGCGACTACTACTGGGGCGGGGCCGCCTCGACCATCTTCTGGGTCGACCCAAAGGAAGACCTGACGATGGTGTTCATGACCCAGATGATGCCGTCGGGCACCTTTAACTTCCGCGGGCAGCTGAAGAGCCTGGTCTACGCGTCGATCATTGATTGACGTCCTCACGCTTGAGGTGCGGCGGCAGAGAGCATAAGTCCTTCGTCATGCCGATGACACAGGACGCCCTCGAAGCCGCCCTCAAGGAAGGGTTCCCCGACTCCGACATCCAGATCCAGGATCTGGCCGGCGATGGAGACCACTACAAGGCCCGGATTGTTTCGACGGCGTTCAAGGGGCTGACCCGGGTGCGCCAGCATCAGCTGGTCTATGCTGCGCTGGGGGGCAAGATGGGCGGCGAACTGCACGCACTGGCGCTAGAAACCAGCACACCGGCCTGACATGCTTGACCCGGGGGCCCCGCGTCCCTAGCTCTTGCACTGACATTTCTGCCGAAAGAGCGACCGATGAGCGAGACCACGACCGCCAACCCCGTCCACAGCTGGATCGCCAAATCCGTGGCGGAAAACCCGGTCATCCTCTTCATGAAGGGCGAACCGGAACAGCCCCGCTGCGGCTTCTCCGCCACCTGCGTGCAGATCCTGGATCATCTGGAAGTCGAGTTCGTCGGCGTCGATGTCCTTCAGAGCGAGCCCCTGCGCGAGGGTATCAAGACCTTCTCCGACTGGCCGACCATTCCGCAGCTCTATGTGAAGGGCGAATTCGTCGGCGGCTGCGACATCATCAAGGAAATGTTCGAAACCGGCGAACTGAAGTCCATGTTGGCCGAACAGGGCCTCCTGGCCGAGTGAGCCGCCTGCTCGAGCCGCCGGAGGGCCGCAAGGTCTTTCGCCTGACGTTCGAGCCGAAGCCCGGCGACATCGACGCCAACGGCCACGTCAATAACGTGGTCTATCTGCGCTGGGCCCAGGATATGGGTACAACCCACTGGCTCTCCCTGGTGCCGCCCGAGGCCGAGGCGACCTGGGCTTGGATCGCGCTGCGCCACGAAGTCGACTACCGCCGAGAGCTCAAGCTTGGCGAAACCTGCCACGGCCACACCTGGGTCGCCGAAACCGCTCGAGGGCCTCGCTTCGACCGCTTCATCCGTCTTGACCATGAAACCGGCCAGATGTGCGCCCAGATCAAGACCACTTGGGTGCTGATCGAAAAGTCCACGGGCCGACCCCGTCGTGTGCCGGAGTGGGTGACGAAGATGTTCAGTTAGGGGCGATAGGATTCAGCAATTGAACAGGCGTTCCTCGCCGAATCCTCAGATCTGCCCACGTGAAACGCAGATCGATACGATCCGAACCTGACCCGCGACAGCCGTCGACGCGACGCCGGGCGAACGCCAACCTGGCCACGTCGCTTGTCCGTTCAACGTAGAAGACGAAGTCGGCCCTGTCAGTGCATCCGTTGGTCGCCACGCGAACAGTCAAGGCGCGACGCCCCGACCGCAGGCCGTAAAGCGGCTCCAGTTCCCCCAGAACCAAACCTGATGACAAAACGGTTGCAGTCGTCGCACAACCCGCCAGGGCCAGGGTTGAAAACAGGAATCCCCGTCGGTCCATCCCTCTACTCCGCCACATAATCTCGCAAAGCAAAAGGCCCCGGAGCGATCCGGGGCCTTCGCAGAGATCATCTCAATCGGGCGCCGGCTACGAGGCGTAAAATTCGACGACCAGGTTCGGCTCCATCTTCACCGGATAGGGCACCTCCGCCAGGTCCGGGGCACGTACGAAGGTGGCGGCCATGCCCTTGACGTCGACGGTGATGTATTCCGGCGTGTCGCGCTCGCCCGACTGCAGGGCCTCAAGCACCAGAGCCATGTTCTTGGAGCGCTCACGTACCGAGACCACGTCGCCCGGCTTCACGCGATAGGAGGCGATGTTCACCCGGCTGCCGTTGACCATCACGTGGCCGTGGTTGACGAACTGGCGCGCCGCGAACGGGGTCGGCACGAACTTGGCGCGGTAGACGATCGCATCCAGGCGAGATTCCAGCAGCGCGATCAGATTTTCCGAGGTGTTGCCCTTGCGGCTGGCAGCGTCCTTGTAGATGCGGACGAACTGCTTCTCGGTGATGTTGCCGTAGTAGCCTTTCAGCTTCTGCTTGGCGCGCAGCTGCAGGCCGAAATCGGAGACCTTCGACTTGCGGCGCTGGCCGTGCTGGCCGGGGCCGTAGGCGCGGGTGTTGATCGGGGACTTCGGGCGACCCCAGATGTTTTCGCCCATCCGGCGGTCGAGTTTGTACTTGGCGCTGTGGCGCTTTGACATCGTTAGCTCTCTGTTCGACGCGGGCCGGCGTCCCCTTGAAGAGAACGCGATTTCAACGGCGGCCTAGCATCACCCGTCATAGGTTTCCTGCCACGCGGGCGGACCCGGCGGCTGGAAGGCGGCGTCTATGCCGCCTGCACCCCTTCGAGTCAAGCAAGCGCCCCGGGTGCCACCTCGCGGAGCAGCGCCTCGCTGTCCTCCCAAATCCGGGCGCAGGCCGCGTCATCGCGGGCCAGCAATGACGGCGCGACGACCGGCAGCGTCACGCCCCGGACAGCGAAGTACGCGCCACGGACGGGTTCAGAGTCCGGAGACATGGCAAGGCCCGCCAGCAGACGACCCGAGTTGGAAGGCGTGCTCACCCGGGGGCCCCGCGCCACGAGGGGGACTATATTGCGGAACAGGAAGCCCACCAGGCCGGGATAGTCCCGTGCCAGCCCGGTACCGGGTGTGAACCCCGGATCGAAGGCCGCGATGGACAGGTCGGGGTGCGTTTGCGAGGTCCGGCGCGCCAGCTCGCGGGCGGTCATCACATTGCACAGCTTCGAGGCCGAATAGGCTCGCAGCCCGGCCGTCATCCGGGATTTGTCCAGATCCGGGTCAGTCTCGGGATAGGCCAGCCGCCGGGCGTCCGCGTGCCGGGGTGACGGAACCCGGGTCCCTTCTTCCGGATCGTGGGTCCCGCTTGAAGTGAGCACGATCCGGCCGCCCGGGGCCATCCGCCCCAGGAGCCGGCGGACCAGCAGATAGTGCGCCAGGTGGTTGGCGGCGAAGGAGATATCGAGGCCCTGGGCGCTGCTCAGGCCGTTCAAATTCTGCAGGCCAGCATTGAGGAGCAGGACGTCGACCGGCGGCCCCGCCTCCACCCCCAGCGCGAAGGCCCGCACCGAGTACAGGTCGCCAAGGTCCAGATGGGACAGTTGCGCCGATCCCGCCAAGGCGGCGGGTGCCGCCGAGGGCGAGCGGGCGCCGATCACCATCGTCGCGCCTGCCGCAATAAGCTGCTGAGCCGCGACCAGTCCGATCCCGGCGGTCGCCCCGGTCATGACGATATACATGGCATCCTCGATTGGGTTGGTTGACCAACCAAATGCAACACAACAAATGACGCGGTCAAGTGTCCGCGAGCCACCCGCGCGCCGCAGCTTCCATGATGTCGCCGGCCGCTTCTACGGGAAACGCAGGGTTGGACAGCCAGGACAGCATGAGCCCGTCGAAGGCACCCTTGAGCGTTGCGGCAAGTTCGAGGTCCCGGGCCGCGGCCACATCGCGCCCCCGCGCCGCCGCGAACGTCAGGGCCGTCTCAGCGATCGCGACACCGTTGAGTTCCCGGAGGATCGCAGCCAGAGGCGGATGCGTCAGGGCCCGGACGGCGAAGGCGAGTCTGGCGCGGTAGAAATCCGTATCCTTGGTCGCGGTATCGCGCGCCTCGACGAAGAAGGCCTCGATCTGGTCCTCCTGTCTCGTGGCCGCCCGCCGCGCCCGAACGCGATCCAGGTATTCATCCAAAGCCTGCCGCAGGGCCGCCTCCAGAAGGGCGTCCTTGTTCGGGAAGTGATAGTGGGTGAGGCCGGACGTCACCCCCGCCTCGGCGGCGATGGACTTGACGCTGGCCGCCTCCAGACCATCCCGCGCCACAACCACGAACGCGGCCGCGATCAGGCGCTCGCGCGTCGAAGCATCCTTCATCGAAGGGGCCGATAGGCCGGTCTGTCGCACAGGCTGCGGCATAGTCTCAGCCAGCCTGGATCGCCGGGAGCCGATAGCGGCCATCCAGGAATTCCGGCCGCGGCAGATAGGCCCGGAAGCTCAGCGTGAATGGCCCCGACGCGGGCGCCGGCAGCCAGTTGGCCGAGCGGTCGCCGCCAGGATCGGCGCGCGAGATCCAGATATCCAGCGAATCGTCCGCGTTGGTCTTCAGCCCCGGCGTACGGTCGCCGATCGAGTAGCGCCGGATCGGGTTCTCTACGAGGAAGAATTGCCCGTCGGGCGTAGCCTCGTACATCGTCAGCGACCAGAAGGCGTCGACGGCTGGAAGCTGGCCGGCGGGGAAACTCAGCCGATAGGGCCCCTCGCCAGTGAACATCCGCCCCCGGTCGCCCATCGGGTTCATGTACATTGCTTCGGCCGGCGGGAGGGCAGCCAGCCCTGCCAAGGCCACAGCTGCGCGAAAAGCATAGTCCTGATTGAAGTCGCCAAGGGTGCTGCGTGGATAGCTCCAGCCCTGCACCCCGCCGCCGACCCGGAGCGCCTGCATGGCCCGGCGAGCGTCGGCGACGCCAGCGTCAATCTGGGCGACCGACGCGGCATCAAGGCGCGTCGGATCGAAGCCACCCTGCGCTGTGAGGCCCAGAGGCGAAATGCGCGCGAACAGGGCCCCGTCCGTGGCCGGTGGCGGGTTGGACTTCAGGAGCGCAGCCACGGAGGCGAAGTACTCCAGCGCCGGCGCACTCCGCGCCGCGAAGGCCGGTGGAGCCACGCCCTTCGGTCCGGTCAGACCGAGAGCGGCCTGCAGCCTTTGCACCGCGGGCAGGTCATCCTGCCCGTCCACCAACGTCCGCGCCAGCAGCCAGCCCTGCGGAGTCTCCAGTCGCACCACGTTGGGGCCCGACCCGGACTGTCCGGGACCGACGATCGTGTAGCGCCCGCCCGCCCCGCCGGACGTCCGGGTGCCCAGGACGAAGTTGTTGTCCGTGAACATACTCATGCCCGCTACCGAGATGTATCGCTCGCCAGTCGACGGGATGGTCAGGGTTACCGGACCCTGGCTCAGGTCCAGCCAGGCGCTGGAATAAAGTGTGTCATTGTTCGGCGCGGTCACGGCGCGGGACTGTGGGCCAGCGAGCTTGCGTGTATGGCCAAAACGGTTGAGCCCGGCAGGCTGACCGCCCCGCCCGGACAAAGCGCGCCCCCGCGTCGTCGCCATCTCGATCAGCGGCAGGCCGTAGAGCCACGCCTCGCGCGCCGCGTCCTTGAGGCTGGAGGGTGCTGGAAGAGCTCGATTGGTCGACGCCAAAGCGAGGCCCGCTGCAGCAGAAATCATCAAATCGCGTCGATTCATGGTTGGTCCTGCATTCACGCTGCTCTGACGGCCGGGAGGCGATAGCGCCCCTCCAGCAGCTCGGGTTTTGGCAGATAGGCGCGCATGGTCAGTGCGAACGGGCCTGCCGGGGCGGGCAGCCAGTTGGCGGACTGCTCGCCGCCAGGGTCTTCGTGGCCGATCCAGATGTCCAGCGACCTGTCGGCATTGTGCTGTAGGCCAGGCGTGCGGTCGCCGATGGCGTAGCGGCTCAGGGGGTTATCGGCGAAGAAGAACTGGCCGTCCTCGGTCGCTTCGTAGAGGCTCAGCGACCAGAACGAATTGACCGGAAGGTGACCGTCCGCCGCGAAGTGCAGCCGCCAGGCCTTGGTCCCGTCGAACAGATCTCCAGGCTCCGGGCCCTCGGCGCGCATATACGCCGCCTCGGCCGGGGGCAGCGCTGCCAGGCCCGAAAGAGCGATGGCCCCGCGGAAGGCGTAGTCCTGATCGAAATCCCCCAGCCGGGGGCCAGGATAGGACCAACCCTCCACATACTCCCCGCCGCCCAGGCCGCCGGTGCGAACAGCCGCGCGTCCGTCTGCCAGTCCGGCCTCGATGTCAGCGATCTGGGATGTAGAAAACTGCGCGGGATCAAACCCCTCCAGCAGGCCCAGCGGTGCCATTTCCCTAAGCATCTTCAGGTCCGTCAGCGGCGGAGGATTGGCCGCCATCAGGGCCGTCGCGCCGGACAGGTACTCCGCCCAGGGCGCGGAACGCGCTGCGTATGGACCCGGCATGTCGCATGCCGGACCCTGCATCGAAAGTTCGGCCTGAACCCGACGCGCGGCGTCCAGATCGTGCGGCCCGTCCACCAAGATCCGGGCCAGCGCCCAGACATGGTTGGTCGGCGCGCGGATCGTGTTCCAGCCCTCGGCCGCCTCCCCCGGTCCCACCAGCCGAAACGTCGCGCTGTCAGGACCCGTTGTCCGGGTCCCCAGGATGGCAAAGTTGTTGGTGTAGGCGTCCATCAGCGCCAGCGAGAAGTACCGCTCGCCCGTCACTGGCAGGGTGATCATCACGGGCCCTGCCGACAGGTCGATCTGGGCGGTGGAGTAGAGGGTGTCGTTGTTGGGCATGGTGACGGCCCGGTGTTTGTGATTGGCCAGGTTCCGGACATGGGCAAACACCCCCATCTTGTGCCCTAGCGCTTGCGTCCGCTGACGCGTGGTAGCGATTTCCACCAGCGGCAAGGTGTAGATGAACGCCGCCCGCGCAGCGGTTCTCAGGTCTGTCACGCGCTTAACCCTCGCCCTGTTCGAACTGCCAGCTCGGCGGCGATGTGACCCGCTTCTGCCCACCACTGCCGCACCAAATCTGCCGCCCGCCCCGGTCGCGCTAAGGTCACCCCCTGCCCGGCCCAGAGCGAGATCATCCCGGGGTCATCGGCCTGGGTGGCGGCAGCACGCAGTGGCTGGGTCAACCGGTTCTGCACAGGATAGTCCGGGACGTCGTCCTGCACCCCATGCATCAAACGCATGAACCGGTTCTCGATGCCGCGGGCGTAGCGGCCCGTAAAGGCGCGCGTCAGGCGGGTGGGCTCGTCGCCGACACCGATGACCGCGCGGCGCCAAGGCACGGAGGTCACGGCCTCATCAGCGAGCAGGAACGCCGTGCCCATCTGGACCGCTGACGCGCCAAGGGCCAAGGCAGCGGCGACGCCGCGTCCGTCCATGATTCCGCCGGCGGCGATCACCGGCAGTTGGGTAGCGGCGCAGATTGTGGAGACCAGCGCGATGGTTCCCACCAGGCTGGCGTCGATATCACCCAGGAAGTGGCTGCGATGCCCGCCTGCCTCAACACCCTGCGCGCACACCCCATCGGCACCGACATCCGCCCAGGCTCGTGCCTCGGCAACCGTGGTCGCGGTCCCGACGACATAGGTCCCGGCCGCTTGCAGCGCAGCGACCTGCGGCCGAGTCAGGACGGAAAAGGCGAAGGTCGCCACCGGTGGCCCCGCAGCGGTCAAAGCCCCCAGCTGGGCTTCAAAGTTGGGCGCGAACTGGTTCGGTGTCGCGGGCACGATCGCACCCAGCTCAGTATACCATGGGGCGAGCCGATCCAACGCCAGCTGAACCTCAGCGAGATCGGGCGAGGCGGCAGGTGCCATCAGCAGGTTCACAGCAAATGGCGCGTCGGTTGCCTCCCGCATCGCGGCGACGGCCGGCCCGATCTCGGCGGGCGCGAGTACTCCGGCCGCCAGAGTTCCCATGCCGCCTGCACCACTGATGGCCAGGGCCAGTGCGTCCGTCGAGGCCCCCACCATCGGCGCCTGGATGATCGGGATCGGCAACGATCGGAGCAGATCGGCGAAGCTCATCAATCTTCGACTCGCTCCGCTCGCTGCTTCGCCAGTTTGGCCAGCACCCGCCCACGCCCACGTGATAGCGCGGTAACGACGCCGCGCAAGGTGCGAACCTCCTGCTCCGACAACCGCCCCTTGCCCAGCGCCGAGCGCAGGTTCAACACCATGGATGGGCGCTTGTCAGGCGGGTGAAAAAAACCGGCTCCATCCAGCTCACGCTCCAAGTGTTCGAACAGCCCCAGCATCGCCGCACCGTCGGCCGTGGGCGAGTGTTCCCGGAAAATCGCGGGCGCGGTGTTGTCCAGCGTCGTTCGCCACTCATAGGCGTTGATCGCGACGGCCTGGGCCAGGTTCAGAGACTTGAAAGCCGGATCGATGGGGATCGTCACCACCGCCTGGCAGAGGGCGATATCGGTGGTCTCCAGCCCGGCGCGTTCACCGCCGAACAACAGGCCGATGCGCTCGCCACGACGTGACGCCTCATTTAGCTCCGCCGCCCCTGCGCGGGGTGTCAGGATCGGCAATTGCAACTCTCTGGGGCGCGCCGTCGTTGCAAACACAAGCTGCAGGTCGGCGATGGCCTCGGAGACCGATCCAATCACCCGGGCCGCGTTCAACAGTCCTTCTGCACCCGCCGCCAGCGGCCAGGCGCGTTCCTGGGGCCAACCGTCCCGGGGACTTACGAGGCGCAATTCAGAGAGTCCGAAATTCGCCATGACCCGAGCTACGGCACCGATGTTTTCAGCCATTTGCGGCGCATTCAGGATAATGACAGGTGCCAAAGGCAGATGCTCGACCATGTGGCGTTTAAAGAAGGCACGCTGCCATATGGCAACCCTCGACCGTCGAAGCCTGCTGGCAGCAGCACCTTTTGGACTGCTGGTCGCCTGTCAGGCAAAGGTGCCGATGGCGGCCTCCACCACGCCTCCCATTGATTTGACAGGGTTCGAGACGAAGGTTCAGGCCATCGCCGGAGACGCCAGGCCGGGGGTGCTCGGCGTCGGGCTGATGAACCTGGAGAGTGGCGAAAGCTATCTGTTCAACGACGACAGGCCGTTTCCGATGCAGAGCGTGTTCAAGCTGTTGCTGGGTGCCGCGGTATTGAGCGAGGTTGATGCCGCAAAACTCGGTCTGGACGAACGCTTCAGTCTTGAAGACATCCAGTTGTCACCGCAGCACTCGCCGATCGCCACCGCTTGGCAGGCCCGCCGGGAGTACAGCACCCAGGAGCTCCTGGAGTCCTGTGTCGTCGGCGGTGACAATACCGCCACTGACGTCCTCATGAAGCGCATCAGCGGTCCAGGTGCCGTGACCGCCTGGTTGACATCCAAGGCGCTGACCGGCCTGCGGGTCGATCGCTATGAGCGGGAGTTGCAGCCCGAGGCCAATGGCATGGCGACGTTTCGCCCCGCCTGGCGCGACGCTGCGGTCTATGACGCGGTCCGTAGCAAGGTCCCGGCGACGCAGCGTCTGGCGGCCATGCGCGCCTATATGGCCGACCCCCGCGACACCGCGACACCACGCGGCATTTTGGAGTTCCTGCAGAAGCTTCACCGCCAGGACCTTCTGTCGCCCGCCTCAACCGAGCGACTGCGCGGTATGATGGTCAGAACGCTCAGCGCACCGAATCGCCTGCGGGCCGGCTTGCCCGCCGACGATGTCCTGGCGCACCGCACGGGTTCCAGTGGATTTCATGTTGGCCTTCGTCCGGCCTGCAACGATGTGGGAATCTTCACCCTGGCCGACCGGCGCGCCTATGCCATCGTCACATTCCTCTCGGGTTCAACCATCGAGGACGACGACAGTGACGCCTTGATCGCCCGCGTGGCAGCCGCCGCAGTGGATACGATCAACTAGACACGGCGCAGAGCCTTTGCGTTGGCGCATCCGACGGCTATACGGCCTCAAACACATGTCGCCCGGAGCGCCTGCCCCTCATGGCCAAGATCAAAGTCGCCAATCCTGTCGTAGACCTCGACGGGGACGAGATGACCCGAATCATCTGGAAGTGGATCAAGGACAAATTGATCTTCCCCTTCGTGGACCTCGAGATCGAGTACTACGATCTGGGCATGGAAAACCGCGACGCCACCGATGACAAGGTGACGATCGAGGCGGCGGAGGCCATCAAAAAGCACGGCGTCGGCGTCAAATGCGCCACCATCACCCCGGACGAAGCCCGGGTGAAGGAGTTTGGCCTCAAACAGATGTGGAAGTCGCCCAACGGCACGATCCGCAACATTCTGGGCGGCGTCGTCTTCCGCGAGCCGATCATCTGCCAGAATGTGCCCCGGCTGGTGCCCGGCTGGACCAAGCCGATCATCATCGGTCGCCACGCCTATGGCGACCAGTACCGCGCCACCGACTTCCTGGTACCGGGCCCCGGCACCATGACGCTGACCTGGAAGGGCGACAACGGCGAGACCATCGAGCGCGAGGTGTTCAAATATCCCACCGCCGGCGTGGCCCTGGCCATGTACAACCTTGATGATTCGATCCGCGACTTCGCCAACGCCAGCTTCGCCTACGCGCTGGCACGGAAGTATCCGCTCTACCTCTCCACAAAAAACACGATCCTCAAGGCCTATGATGGCCGCTTCAAGGACATCTTCCAGGAGGTCTATGACGCCTCCTTCGCCGATCAATTCAAGGCAGCGGGCCTGATCTACGAACACCGGTTGATCGACGACATGGTGGCGTCGGCGATGAAGTGGTCGGGTGGCTACGTCTGGGCCTGCAAGAACTACGACGGCGATGTCCAGTCCGACACCGTGGCCCAGGGCTTCGGCTCGCTGGGCCTGATGACCTCGGTGCTGATCACGCCCGACGGCAAGACCATGGAAGCCGAGGCCGCCCACGGCACCGTCACCCGCCACTATCGCCAGCACCAGAAGGGCGAGAGCACGTCCACCAACTCCATCGCCTCGATCTTTGCCTGGACGCAGGGGCTGAAGCACCGTGCCATGCTGGACGGCAATGCCGAACTCGATCGGTTCGCCGATATTCTGGAGAAGGTTTGCGTCTCCACCGTCGAAAGCGGCTCCATGACCAAGGACCTGGCGCTGTTGGTCGGCGACACCCAGGGGTGGCTTACCACCGAGGGCTTCCTCGACAAGGTAGCGGCAAACCTGGCAAAGGAACTGGCGGCCTAGTCGCAACGAGAATAATGCAGGTCTCGAACGCTGCGGATCATGACCGCGGCGTTTTGCGTTTGGTCGGCGTGTCGTTTCGGGCGGCGTCCAACGACCTTGAATCTCGGCCAAGGCGTGCTTAGTTCTTGTTTTGTTTCCGCGTAGCGATAGATTGCGGCTTCAGATCGGAGGACATCGAATGACTCTAGCATACGTCACAATTGGCGCGCACGACGTCGAAGCGGCCAAACCCTTCTTCGACGCGACCCTTGGTGCGCTCGGATATGAGTGCAGCGCACCCTTCCCGGGCTGGATCTTCTACGGCCCCAAGGGCGGCGAGATGAGCATCGGGATCTCCAAGCCGCACGATGGCGAGGCACCGCGCGCCGGCAATGGCATGATGGTGGCTTTGGCCGCACAGACCCAGGATCAAGTTGCCGCCGCCTACGCTGCGGCCTTGGCGAACGGCGGAACAGACGAAGGTGCGCCGGGCTTCCGACCGCCGGAAGCGACCAGCGGCTTCTACGGCGCCTATTTCCGCGATCCCGTCGGCAACAAATACTGCGCGTTCGTCACCAGCTGATTCGCGCCCGCACTGCATAGCATCACGCGCGAGAGCGTTTCACGCCCCAACCCTGGGGTGCGCTGCCCCTAGGGTGGGTATGGCAGAAAACACAGGACCTATTGCCCACGCAGCCATTGGTATGGAGGCGAAAGTATTCGGCCAGCGCGGACTCGACTGCCCGTTCCGTGCCGGCCGCGCCGCCGGATCAGGCGGTCACGGAGCGCCTGCGTCGCAGCACCGCGCCGGCCATGCCGAACCCACCAATCATCATTGCCCAGGTCGCCGGCTCCGGGACGACCGCAACGCTATCGACAGTGACCGTCAACGAACTCCTGGCGCTTCCCCCGGCTGCGAAACCGCCGACATTGTTGAATTTGAATGTAAATTTGGATCCGTCCAGGGTCGTGAACTGTTGCACCGGGTTATCCCAGTTCAACGTGCCAGCCAATACGCCCGGACGGCGGATCGAACCCGCTCGCAGGTAGAAGGCTGTCCCGCCCGTTCCAGCCGATGCGATTGACGGAGAGGTAAACGCGAGGACTGTCTGAACCCTGGCGTCGGAGTCGCCGCCGATGCCGCTCGAGACGTCAAATCTCGCGAAATCAAAGGTCTGCGAGTTGCCTTCTTCGATTGTCAGGCTGTTGAAGGGCGTCAACAGGCTGGCAGAGAGCGCACAGCCGGAGAACGGCAGACAGAGGCGACTGTTCTCGGTCACGGCGATGCTTGAGTCCGCCGAATCGAAATTGAAGAGCAACGACGCGGCGTTAGCGGCCGGCACCACCAGGAATGAAGCACTAAACGCCAACACGGAAATAAGACTTCGCAATTTGAAAATTCTCCAACTCGCCCATCGGCGATCGACACCAAAACCCTGGCCCCTTAGGCCAAGAGCTACTTACAATCGGCCGCTATGTTGGCAACATGACTCGCCTGTCAGGCGAAGGTTTTCCACAGCTTCCCGCCGCAGCTCAACCAGCAAGCGCCGCCCTTACCGCCGCCAGACCCTCGTCAGCCCGCGAGGCATCCGGGGCACCGCCCTGGGCGAAGTCCGGCCTGCCGCCTGCACCCTGCCCGCCCATGGCCAGTACGCCAGCTTTCGCCAGCTCGGCTGCGTTGAAGCGAGCCTGCGCCGCGCCGTTTACGGCCACAGTCATGGCCGCCTTGCCGTCGGCCACACCAACCAGCGCAATCACGCCATCGGGAACCTGCTTGCGGAATTCCTCGGCAATCGGTCGCAAATCTTTGCCGCCGACCCCCTCCATCACCCGGGCCAGCAACAGCACACCACCGACATCTTCAGGCCCTGCCACTGAACCGCCACCACCACCCATGGCCAGCTGGCGCTTGGCGTCGCCGAGTTCCTTCTCAAGCTTGCGGCGTTGAGCTTCCAGCGCCTCGACCCGTGCGCCGACCTCCGAAACCGGAATCTTGAACTGGTCCGCGATCCCCCGCGCAACGGCCGCCTGATCCAGAAGCCAGCGCCGCGCGGCTTCGCCGGTCAGCGCCTCGATCCGGCGGACCCCGGCGGCGATGCCCTGTTCCTGGACGATCTTGATCAGGGCGATGTCGCCGGTGCGCGCCACGTGGGTGCCGCCACACAACTCTACCGAATAGGCACCGTCGCCCGCCAGCGCATCGCCCAGGGTCAGGACCCGCACCGTCTCGCCATATTTTTCGCCAAATAACGCCATGGCACCCCCAGCCATCGCCTCCTGCGGTGCCATCAGCTGGGTTTCGGTCGCGCGATTCTGCCGAACAATGGCGTTCACCTCGGCCTCGATGCGGTCGATCTCGTCCGGGGTCACCGGCTGGCCGTGGCTGAAGTCAAAGCGCATGCGCTCACCGTCGACCATCTGGCCCTTCTGGGTGACATGCGGGCCCAGCAGATTGCGTAACGCGGCATGCAGCAGGTGTGCCGCCGAGTGATTGGCCCGTGTCGCCGTGCGCCGTTCAGCGTCGACGCTCAAACGAACCTGTTGGCCCGGCTTCAGGGCACCATCGAGAATTTCCAGGTCGTGCACATGTAGATCGCCAGCCAGCTTCTGGACATCGCGCACCCGTGCCCGGCCGACATCCCAGGTGACTTCCCCCGTGTCGCCCGCCTGCCCACCGCTCTCGGCATAGAACGGAGTACGGTCAAACAGCGCCTGAACGGTTGCGCCCTGAAGCGCGCCGTCGATCTCGCGGCCCTCTTCCATGATCACCAGCACTTCGGCCGTGATCGCTGCGTCGTCATATCCGGTAAAGTCCGTCGCCCCCAAACGCTCGCGGATCGCAAACCATTCCCCGGCGGCGGCGGCCTGGCCGGAGCCGGTCCAGGCCTCACGCGCCATATCCCGCTGCCGGGCCATGGCCGCGTCGAATTCCGGCAGGTTGACGGTCAGACCCTTCGCCCGCACCGCGTCCTGGGTCAGATCCAGCGGGAAGCCGTAGGTGTCATAGAGTTTGAAGGCGGTTTCGCCGGACAGGACGTCGCCTTCATTGAGGTTCGCTGTCGCCTCGTCGAGAAGGCTCATGCCGCGACCAAGGGTACGACGGAACCGCTCTTCTTCCTGGCGCAGAGTCTCGACAATTGCGGGCTCGGCGCGCTTCAGTTCCGGATAGGCCTCGCCCATCTGCGCGATCAGGGTCGGTGCCAGGCGGTGCATCAGCGGATCGGTCGCGCCCAGCAGATGAGCGTGGCGCATGCCGCGACGCATGATCCGGCGCAGGACATAGCCCCGCCCCTCATTCGACGGCGTCACGCCATCGGCGATCAGAAAGCTGGATGAGCGCAGGTGGTCGGCGATCACCCGGTGCGAAGGGCCGTTGGAAGACCCACCGGCACCGCCGACCAGCCCTCTGGACGCGGAAATGATCTCGCGAAACAGGTCAACGTCGTAGTTGTCGTGCACACCTTGCAGCACGGCGGCGACCCGTTCCAGGCCCATGCCGGTATCGATGGAGGGTCTGGGTAGAGGCTCGCGTCGACCGTCAGCGAACTGCTCGAACTGCATGAAGACCAGATTCCAGATCTCCACAAACCGGTCGCCGTCCTCGTCTGGACTGCCGGGAGGTCCACCCGCGATGTGCGCACCGTGGTCGTAGAAGATCTCGGAACAGGGGCCGCAGGGGCCCGTGTCCCCCATGGACCAGAAGTTGTCGGCGGTGGAGATACGGATGATCCGCTGATCGGGAATGCCGGCGATCTTGCGCCACAGGGCGTGAGCCTCATCGTCGGTGTGGTAGATCGTCACCGTCAGCTTTTCCGGCGCGAGCTTGAACTCCTTGGTCAGCAGGTCCCAGGCCAGCTTTATCGCCTGCTCTTTGAAGTAGTCGCCGAACGAGAAATTGCCGAGCATCTCGAAGAAGGTGTGGTGGCGCGCGGTATAGCCGACGTTGTCCAGGTCGTTGTGCTTGCCGCCAGCGCGCACGGACTTCTGTGACGAAACGGCGCGCGGCCAGGGCGGCGTCTCGGCTCCGGTGAAATAGTTTTTGAACGGCACCATGCCGGCATTGACGAACAGCAGGGTTGGATCGTTCTGCGGCACCAGCGGCGCGGAGGCCACAACGGCGTGATCGTTGCGCTGGAAGTAGTCCAGGAAATGCGTCCGGATCTCGTTCAGGCTCGCCATGGTCTCACTCTTGGAACAGCGTCTTGCGCCGAAAGCACGGCACAGCAACGCTCTACGCGATACCGCTCCATAAGGAAAAGGACGCCGGGAGCAAGGGCTCCAGGCGTCCTTAGGTCTCTCAAGGCGACAGGGCGACTGCGCCGGGTGGTACGTCCAGGCAGATCGGATGGCGCATCCGTCCCGCCCGGGGCGCCTCGCGCCCAGCGAGCCTAGAGGGAGCCGTCTTCAGTGTCAGGCTCCGTCGGACCGACCAACAGTTCTTCCTCGATGACATCCTTGGCACCGCGCACCGAGCGCTCGATCTCGTTGGCCATGTCCGGGTTCGCCTTCAGGAAATCCCGGACGTTGTCGCGACCCTGACCGATACGCTGCGAGTTGAAGGAGAACCACGAGCCCGACTTCTCGATCACCCCGGCCTTGACACCCAGATCGATGATCTCACCCAGCTTGGAGATGCCCTCGCCATACATGATGTCAAACTCGACCTCACGGAACGGCGGGGCCACCTTGTTCTTGACCACCTTGACCCGGACATTGTTGCCGACGATCTCGTCCGAGCGCTTCACCGAGCCGGTGCGGCGGATATCGAGGCGAACCGAGGCATAGAATTTCAGCGCATTGCCGCCCGTCGTGGTCTCCGGGCTGCCGTACATCACGCCGATCTTCATGCGGATCTGGTTGATGAAGATGACCAGGGTATGGGTCTTGGAGATCGAGGCGGTCAGCTTGCGCAGCGCCTGGCTCATCAGGCGGGCCTGCAGGCCGGGCAGGCTGTCGCCCATCTCGCCTTCGATTTCCGCGCGCGGCGTCAGGGCCGCCACCGAGTCGATAACGATGATGTCCACCGCACCCGAGCGTACCAGGGTGTCGGTGATCTCCAGTGCCTGTTCGCCGGTATCCGGCTGGGAGACCAGCAGGTCATCCAGATTGACCCCCAGCTTGTTCGCATACGACGGATCCAGCGCATGCTCGGCATCGACGAAAGCGGCGGTGCCGCCGGCCTTCTGAACCTCGGCCACCACGTGCAGAGCCAAGGTGGTCTTGCCCGAAGACTCCGGTCCGTAGATCTCCACGATCCGGCCCTTCGGCAATCCGCCGATGCCCAGCGCCAGGTCAAGACCCAGCGACCCGGTCGAGACCGACTCGATCTCCAGGCTCTTGCCCTTCGCGCCCAGCCGCATGACCGAACCCTTACCGAAGGCCCGGTCGATCTGCGCCAGCGCCGCTTCGAGCGCGCGCTGCTTGTCTCCGTCTTCTTTTCCCACGAGCTTCAATGCTGATTGCGCCATTTCCGAACCTTCCTATCCCACGATTCCGCAAACGAACGACCACCCGCTCGCCGAGTCATTTCGTACCGTCTTTGTTCTGTGTTCGCAAGACGTTCTTTTGACATTGGCAAAGGGGATAGGGACATTGGTGGGGGCGACTTCGCACACAGACCCGTCTCGCTGGACTTGAAGAGCGCCCTGTTCCCGCCTCAACCCTCCAACCTCGCAAGGCCTGGCCGTAGGTCCCAATGTCAAAGTCGTCGCGCGTGAAGGGGCGTTTCGCTGACAGATTTGATTCAAATCAGTGCACAGCCGACACGTATCCAACCTGATGGTGGCCAGTCCATAGAAGGAAAAAATCAATGGCCCAGTCGCTAAGCCGCAAGCTTAAGCACAACGTCGAAGACACCCTTGAGGATGTCGGCAAGGTATTGCACAGAGCCGCCGACGAGTTGGCCGACGATGCCGAAGAGGCCGTCGCACAAGCTGCAGTCGGGTTGCGTCGGGCAGCGGCCATGCTCGCAGACAAGACACCCCCCGCTATCAAGAGTGCAGCGCGCAAGGTGACAGACGAAGTGAAGCAGCACCCGATCGCCTCGACAGCAGCGGCGCTTACCGCTGCGGCCGCTCTGATCAGCCTGATGGCGGCAACGCGCAAGAAACCACCAGAGTAAGCCACCACCGTTGATGTGCTCGGCCCCTGTCTGAACACATCAAAGCTCCAGCGTGCTGGCGATGTAATTCGAGGCTGTATGTGACAAATCGTATGGGTTAGTGACAGTCTCCAAGGGCCGTTCCATCAGGTTCAGCCCCAAGCAGATGCTCGGCCAGAGCCTGCGAAACGGGGAGGCCGCATGGACCTAAATTTCAGCGACGCGCACCAGGCGTTCCAGCGCGAGGTGGTGGGCTTTCTGGCCGCCCACGCCCACGAAGCTCCCCGTGCCGGCACGGGTGATGCCAGGGCCTGGCAGAAGCTGCTGATCGCGCATGGCTATGCGGCGCGGAACATTCCCAAAGAATACGGTGGGTTCGGTGCCGAACCCGACATTCTAAAATCCCGCATCATCGCCGAGGAGTTCGCTCGCGCCCAGGTTTCAACCGGGTTGGGAGGTCAGGGCATCTCCATGCTGGTGCCTACCCTGCTGGAGATGGGCTCGGAGGAGCAGAAGCTTCAGTTCATCGGCCCCACCCTGCGCGGCGAGCTGGTCTGGTGTCAGGGATATTCCGAGCCGGACGCCGGTAGTGACCTGGCCAATCTGCGGACCAAGGGTGTGCTGGACGGCAATGACTGGGTGGTTTCGGGTCAGAAAATCTGGACCAGCACGGCGCATCTGGCGGACTGGATATTCTGCCTGGTTCGGACCGAGCCAGATGCGCCCAAGCATGAGGGGATCAGCTTTCTGCTGTTCTCGATGAAGACGCCAGGGATCGAGATCCGTCCCTTGGTCGACATGACCGGGGTGGCCAACTTCAACGAGGTGTTCTTCACCGACGTTCGGGTGCCGAAGCACCAGATCGTCGGGCGGCGGGGCGAGGGCTGGAAGGTCGCCAACGCCATCCTGCGGCACGAGCGCGGGTCGCTGGCCGACCCCAATGAGATGCTGTCGCGGCTCAACGCCCTGACCGACGTCATGAAGACCGAAACCGTGGATGGACGACGTGCAATCGACGATCCGGTGTTCCGCGACCGGTTGATGCAAATCCATGGCCGGGTGCTGGCCATGCGCTGCAACGACCTGCGGCTGTTGTCTGCGGCGGTAAACCGCACTCCGGCCAGTCTGGCGGGCATGGTGGTCAAGCTGCAGGGCACGGAACTGCGCCACGAGCTGGAGGCCCTGGCTATCGACGTGATGGGGGAGTTCGGCCTGCTCTATGCCGGCTCGCCGCAGCTGCGCGGCGCCGGTAGCTGGCAACGGTCTTACATGTTCTTCCTCGGCCTCATCATCGGGGGCGGTACGTCCCAGATCCAGAAGAACATCATCGCCGAACGCGGGCTGGGCCTGCCCCGCGAACCCAAACCCGCCAGCGTCTGAGGTCAGCCATGGAATTCGATCTCTCCGACGAACAGGCGATGCTGCAGGACAGCGTGCACCGGTTCCTGCTGGATGCCGGCGGACTGGAACGCACGCGCGCGTTCGCGGCAAAGGCTGAGACCCGGGCCACGGACCTGGCCGACGGTCTGGCGCAGCTGGGAGTCACCGGTCTGTTGATCGGCGAGGAGCATGGCGGCAGCGGCCTGTCCTTGCTGGACGCCGCCTTGACCGCAGAGGTGATGGGTCGCCACGTCGCGCCGACCGCCTTCATCGGCACAGCTGTGATGGCCCCTCTGGCCCTCCAGCGCGGGGGCAGTCGTACGCAGCGGGATCAATGGCTGCCCAAGCTGGCGGCCGGCAGTGTGACCGCCGGCGCGGCCATCTCGGAGTTCACCGGCGGACGTGAGGGTGCCAGCGTGGTGCGCAGCGACGGCCGCCTGACCGGCCGCGCCCTCTTCCCGGTGGACTTCGAGGCCGACGTCTATGTGGTCGCCGATCGCGATGGGGGCTTGAGCCTGGTCGCCGCCGACGCGCCTGGCCTTACCCGGACCCGGCTGATCACCATTGATGTCACGCGACCCACCGGTGAGTTGCAGTTCGACAATGTCGAAGCGGAGCCGCTGGAAGCCGCCTCGCCCGGCCTGATCAGCGACCTGATCGACGCTGGGCGGGTGATGTATGCCGCTGACACTCTTGGGGCGGCACAGGAGATGCTGGACCGATCCGTCGCCTATGCTGCCGAGCGCAAACAGTTCGGCCGCCCGATTGGCTCATTCCAGGCGGTCAAGCACATGTGCGCCGAGATGGCCGCAGCGCTTGAGCCGTGCCGCGCCCTGGTCTGGTACGCTGGCTATGCCCTCGACGCCCTGCCCGCCGAGGCCTCGCTGACCGCCTGCCACGCCAAGGCGCACCTGTCTGAGGTCGGCACCATGGTGGCGCGGACCGCCACCGAGGTGCACGGCGGCATGGGCTTCACCGATCTGGTCGGGCTCCACTACTGGTTCAAGCGGATCGGCTTTAACCGCCAGATGCTGGGCGGCCCGCAACGGGTGCGCGAAGAGGCCGCGAAGCTGGCTCTGGCGCAGGCGTCGTAACGCCCAGAATGCACCGACAAGATATAGATATTGCTCAGGACTTTCGAATTTATGAAACTCTACCACTGCAAGAATGCGCGCTCCCTGCGGCCCCTTTGGGCGCTCGAAGAGCTGGGGATCGACTATGAGCTGGTCAACATGGCCTTCCCGCCCCGGGCCAGCTATCCGGGCTATCTGACCATCAACCCGCTGGGTACAGTGCCGACCCTAACTGACGGCGATCTGACGCTGACTGAGTCGTCGGGCATCTGTCAGTATCTGGCCGAGACGCGCCAGCCGAACACCCTGCGGGTCGATCCGTCGGAGCCGGCTTATGGCGACTACATCAACTGGCTGTTCCGCAGCGATGCGACGTTGACGTTCCCCCAGACCATCGTGCTGCGCTACTCGCAACTTGAGCCCGAGGCACGGCGGATTCCCCAGGCCGTCGAGGACTATTCGGTCTGGTATCTGTCGCGCCTGCGCAGCGTGGAGAGCGCACTGCAGGATGGCCGCGAGTTCCTCTGCGCTGACCGCTTCACCATGGCCGACATCACCATCCACTACGCACTGTTCCTGGGTCGGTCGCTGGGCCTGGACGCCCGCTACAAGCCCAATTGCCTGCGTTATCTCGACAACCTGATGGCCCGACCGGCATTCCAGCGTGCGATGACAAAGCAGGATATCCGCTCGACGCCCGCCTGACGCCTCACCTCAGCACGCCGGCCTCGGCCAGGGCGGCGATCCTGGCGTCGTCGTAGCCGGCGAAGTCCGTAAGGATCCGGGCATTGTCACGACCGATCGCGGGAGCTGATCGGTCCAGTCGCGCGGGCGTCGCCGACAGCCGGAACCGCGACGCCTCGATCTTCGTTACACCGCCCACAGGTTCGGGTTGGACCACAAGATGGCCAAGCGCGTGGACTTGCGGATCGGCGCAGAAATCTTCCCCCGTGGCGACCAGATGGGCCGGAACACCTGCGGCCTGCAACCTTGCCTCAACCTCGGAGACCTGGAGGCTCCTTACCCAGGTCGCGACCATAACCTCGAGATCGTCTTCAGACGCCTTGCGCCCGGCAAGCGTCGCGAACCGGGGTTCCTGCGCCTCGCTGCCGATCAGACCGGCCAGCGCGCGCCACTGCACGTCGTCACAGACCGCAATCGCGATCCAGCGCTCGTGCCCTTCACAGGCAAACACCCCGTGCGGTGCGAACTGCGGGTCGCGATTGCCCAAGGCCTCGGCCACGCGACGTGTCGCGGCATAGTCGGCGATCTGGGGCGCCAGAAACTGCAGCCCCGCCTCGGCTTGAGCGGCGTCGAGATAGGCCCCCAGCCCCGTCCGTCGGCGGTGATCCACAGCAGCCAGCACCAGCGGTAGCGAAAAACGCGGCCCCACAAAATCCGTATAGGGGCCAGCCGGGCCTACCGGCTCGGCATCGCGTTCCCCCACCAACACCTGAAAGCCGGATGCCGCTGCGCCTACATTGCCGAACCCCGCCGTCCGCGACAGCGGCCCGTCCTGCCCCATCAGGCACGACGACAGCATTATCAGGCCGGGGTTGACGGCGCTGAGCGCCGCATACGACAGGCCCCATTTTGCGAGCTGCCCCGGCGCAAACGACTCCGTCACCACATCGGCCCAGCGCGCGAGGTCCAGCACCACCTGCCGCGACTCCGGCCGGCTCAGGTCCAGCGACAGGCCCAGCTTGCCCGCGTTGCAGTTGTCGAAGAGCGCGCAGTTGGCATAGTCGGCCACGCCCTCGGGATAGGGGCCCACCACCCGCGCCGGATCGGTCCGCGCAGCGCTGTCGATGCGAACCACCAAGGCGCCATAGTCGGCCAGTGCGCGCCCGACACGGGGACCTGCCACCACCCATGCCAGTTCCAGTACCTTCAAGCCGGCCAGCGGGCGGGTCGCTTCCATCGTTGCCGGGCCTAAGGCGCGGGAAACGGGCGCGGCCCCCAACCACTCGGCCACCACCGCGTCCGTGTGCTCACCAATCCGCGGCGCGGGCTTCAAGGTGGCGAAGGCACCCGGCGTCTTCGCCCAGGCGTGCGGCAAGACCCGGGATCCCGTCGCCTCGTCCACGGTCGCAAAGGCCCCGCGACCCTGGAAATGCTCGCTCTCGACCAGGGTTCGGGCAGTCTGGATCTGGGTCAACAGGATGCGACGTCCGAATGCCTCTGCCACAAGTTGCGAGGTCGGGCGTTTCGCGAAGAAGCGCCGGATCTCCTCGCGCGGCCCCGCCAGATGTTCCGCCGTCAGCTCCCCAGACTGGAACCGGGCCAGCAGCGTCATCCAGTCCCAGCGGTCGTATTGAGAATCGAGTTCGCCGCAATCACGCATCCAGGCAAACAACGCGTTGGTCGAGCCGCCGCCGACCGCTCCCATGCCCAACGCCAACTCGACCCGGCCGTCCAGACTGGCCCAGCTCGAGCGCCCCCGCTTTGGCAACATCACGCCCGGTTGCAGCCTCAAACCCCGCGCATCGTTCAGGGTTCCGGCCAGCACCAGCGACAGGGTCGCCTCGGCGATGCTGATCTGGGCCGAGATGTCGACATGCTGGCCCCGCCCGGTTTGCAGCCGCGCAAAGTGCGCCATCAGCGCGCCCGCCGCTGCGTCTGCACCCGCATGCAGCCAACCCTGCGGCGCGCTGATCCGGAGAGGCGGCCCGTCGCCGTCGCGGGCCGGGAACAGCACACCGCCCGCCGCCCACAGGGTCTGCTCACTGGCCGCCCACATCGCCTTGGGGCCGGTGGAGCCAAAGGCCGTCACCGAGACATGGATGAGCCCCGGATTGACCTTCGCCAGATCGGCATAGCCCAGACCGCGCGCAGCCATCACGCCGGGCGTTTCCGTTTCGATGAGGAAGTCCGACCGGGCCGCCAGCTGCATGAGCAGATCGCGGCCCTGCGCTGTGTCTGGATCACAGACCAGCCCCCGCTTCGCCGACGCATAGGCAGACCAGTAGAGGGAGTTGTCCGGCGTCGGATCGTCGGTAAACGGCCCGACCTTGCGCGCCGTCGACCCCCCGGGCGGCTCAACCTGAACCACATCGGCCCCCAGCTGCCCCAGAATCCGTCCGGCCAGCAGGCCGCGCGCATCGCTGAGATCGAGAACGCGATAGGGCGAGAGATAACCTGTAGACATCCGTGTCACCCCGTCGCCCTGGCCCACGGCCAGATCACAAGGGGTAGAAACCGCTGGACGTCGCGTCCATCGGAAAGATTGCAGAGGGGTCAGCGCCGACATGCTGGACGTCAAATCCAGAGGGCTGCGTATTGCGCAATCCGAGGGCGTCGTCAGGGTCGGCCCATATATCTTTTGCGTTGTCGCTCATTGCACCTCCTCATCTGGATATTGTGACGGGCCTTCGAAATCGAGGCTGTCAGAACCAGGACCCGGAAAGGCGCTCGACTTCCGTTGCGGGAGCGGAGCCATGAAAGCGCAACTATTGAAACGAAGTTGGAAGGATCCACAGTGACAGACGTCGATCCGAAAGACCTGCATGCCTTTGCCGAGGCTGCCGATGCCTGGTTCAAGGAAAATGTGAACCGTGACCCCGGCTTCATGCTGCCGCTCACCTTTATGGAGGTCGGGACCGATCAGCAGTTTGATTTCCTGCAGACCTGGCAGAACAAGGTCTATGAGGCCGGCTATCTGGGTGCGGCCTGGCCGAAGGAATATGGCGGCGGCGGGCTGCCACAAGCTTTCCAGACGGAGGCCACCAAGGCCATGCGTCGCCACGGTGGGCCGATATTCCTGAACGCCATCGGCCTGAACTGGACCGGGCCGCTGTTGCTGGACATGGGCTCCGAAGCGCAGCGGGCGAAATACCTCAAGGGCATCCTGTCGGCAGAGGACATCTGGTGTCAGGGGTTCTCCGAGCCCGACAACGGATCAGACCTCGGCAACGCCCAAACCCGTGCGGTACGCGACGGTGAGCATTACGTCGTAACAGGCTCAAAAATATGGACAACTCTGGGGAAGTACGCCCGCTACATGATCCTGCTGGCGCGGACCGAGGCAGACACGTCGCGCAAGTATGACGGCCTGACCTTCTTCCTGGCGCCGATGAAGATCGATGGCGTCGAGACCCGGCCGATCCGAAAGCTGACTGGCGAACACGGCTTTACCCAGACGTTTTTCCGTGAGGCACGCATCCCCGCCGATGAGATCGTCGGTGTCGAGGGCGGTGGCTGGAAAGTGGCGATGCGGACGCTGGAGTATGAGCGCGGCGCCCGCGGCGGTCAGGCCGGCGGCTATGTGTCGGTCGGATCCAACGCCTGGGACGTGCTGGACCTGGCGCGCAAGATGACCCGGGGCAGCAAGCCCGCACTCGAAGACCCGGCGACCCGCGCCAAAATGATCGACTTCATGATCGACATCCAGAGCAATGCCCTGTGCGGCCAGCGCGCGGCATTCAGCCCGTTAAACACCGACCGGCCCACCGGACTGGCGCTGAGCAGCAAGTTGATGCACACCGACTTCGCGCAACGGATGAACGCCTTTGCCATCGGACTGACCGGTCCGGGCGGCGGATATTACGTTGGTGATCCAAATGCCGTCGACGGCGGTTGGTGGACCCGGTCCTACCTCAACTCATTCTCCGCCACGATCGGCGGCGGCACTTCGCAAATCCAGCGCAACATCATCGGCGAGCACGTACTCGGCCTGCCCAAGAGCTGATCCGACCCGATGATATTCAAGAGACTAAAGTGATGCAGGATCTGGGACGGCTGGGATTCAGCGAGGATCAGGGCAGCCTGCTTGAGGTCGCCACCTCGTTCTGCGCGAAGCGTTCGCCCATCGCCAGGGTGCGTCAGTTGATCGAGGACGAGACGGGTCACGACGCAGAGGTCTGGCGCGAGATCGTCGAGTTGGGCTGGCTGGGCATCGCCATCCCCGAAGCTTATGGTGGCGCGGGTCTCGCGCTGGCCGAGGTTGTACCGGTCATGGAGCAGATGGGCCGCTATCTGCTGGCCGGGCCGTTTTACTCCACCACCCTGGCCGCCCAGGCCCTCGTCGCCGGCGGCACGGAAGACCAGAAACGCACCCTGCTGCCACGACTGGCCGAAGGTGCCATCGCCACCCTGGCCCTTTGTGAGGCCAGCGGCGACTGGGACCTGACCAACATCGCCTGCACCGCGACAGCCACGGCCGGCGGCAACCTGAAACTCGCCGGGACCAAGCAACTGGTGAGCGATGCGGCGGTCGCCAGCACGATCATCGCCTCAGTGCTGCATGCGGGACGCCCCGCCCTGGTGATGATTGATCGCGCCTCGCTGGCTCCGGATGCGCTGCGGCGCGAGGTGATCGTCGACGAGACCAAGCGGGCCTGCGAGCTTTGCCTGGACGGTGTCGAGATCCCTGCCGCGAACCTGCTGGACCCGAGCCGCGCCGAGGCTGCGCTCGCGCACATCCATCTGGTAGCCAACCTGCTGGCCGCCGCCGAGATGTGCGGCGGGACCCAGTCGGTGATCGACTACACGCTGGACTACCTGAAAACCCGCGTCCAGTTCGGCAAGCTGATCGGGTCTTATCAGGCCCTGAAGCACCCTATCGTCGATGCCTACGTCAGCTATGAGCAGACCCGCAGCCACGTCTACAGTGCCGCCCACTGCTTCTGCGAACAGGGGATCGGCGAGATCGCAACACGGATGGCCAAGGCCCAGGCAGACACCACACTGTCGTTCGCGGCGGACCGGGCGATCCAGTTCCACGGCGGCTTCGGCTTCACCTACGACTGCGACGCCCAGCTCTATCGTCGCCGCGCGATCTGGCACGCGTCCCAATATGGCGACGCGGCCTGGCACAAAGAGAAGCTGGCGGACCTGTTGCTCTAGGTCGCGACCCGACCCGACCCACATCCCTCCACCCGTATTCCGGAGCCTGACCCTTGGCTGATACTCCCGCGCCCAAATACGCCACGCGAGCCGAGGCGATCACAGCTCTGACGGCGTCCGGGCAACCGTATGAACTTACCCAGATCACCATCCGCGGCCGGGCGCTGCGGGTGTTTGCGAATGCGCCGGCGTCCCTGCGCGAGCTCTATGCGGCGGCGGTCAGCGACAAGACCTTCATCGTCTATGAGGACAACCGGCTGACGTTTGCTGAAGCCTGGCGTGAGGCGGGGCGCATCGGCCACCTGCTGGTGCACGACTATGGGGTCAAACCTGGCGATCGGGTCGCGATCTCCATGCGCAACTATCCGGAGTGGATCCTGGCCTTCATGGCGATCACCTCGGTCGGCGGAATCGCGGTGGCGATGAATGCTCTGTGGCAGCCGGACGAGATGGCCTACGGCCTGCGCGACAGCGATGCGAAGGTGCTGTTCGCCGATCAGGAGCGGCTGGATCGGTTGGCCCAGATCGCTGACCCGCTCGACTGTAAGGTGATCTCGGTGAGGGCTACGTCAGCGACCGTGGCCTCCGTCGCTCTGCAGGCGTTGCTGGCGGCGGTTGGCGATGTGGAGATGCCGGTGGTCGATCTGGCGGCCGACGACGAGACCATGATCTTCTACACCTCGGGCTCGACCGGCCATCCCAAGGGCGTGCCCTCGACGCATCGCAACGTGCTGTCGGCCTTGCTGTCGTGGGAGCTGGACCTACTGGCCGGCGCCGAGCTGGCCGGGCTGGTCGCCGAACCGCCGACGCTGCAGCCGGCAGGCCTGCTGGCAGTGCCGCTGTTCCACGTGACCGGATCGAACGCCATTTTCCTGCAATCGTACCGGGCCCAGCGCAAACTGGTCTGCATGTACAAGTGGGACCCCGAGCGAGCCGCCGAACTGATCGAGGTCGAACAGATTTCATCGTTCACCGCGCCGGCGGCCATGACCGGCGATCTGGTGCGGGTGGCCAAACAGACATCGCGCGACCTCGGCACCCTGGTCTCGGTCGGCGGCGGCGGCGCGCCGCGCGCGCCTGACCAGGTGAAACAGATCGAGGCCTCGTTCGAGAAGGCCCTGCCGGCCACCGGCTGGGGCATGACCGAGACCAATGCCATCGGCACCGGCATCGGCGGCCTGGACTATCTGGGCCGCCCGGCCAGTTCCGGCCGGTGCGCTGCCGTGCTGGACCTGAAGATCATCAACGAAGAGGGAAACACCCTGCCCGCCGGCGAGCGCGGGGAGCTGCTGGTGCGCGGCACCTCGGTCTTTTTCGGCTACTGGAACCGCCCGGACATCAACGCCGACCTCTTCGACGACGGCTGGTTCCGGACCGGCGACGTGGCCTATCTGGACGACGAGGGCTTCCTGTTCATCGTCGATCGCATCAAGGACCTGATCATCAGAGGCGGCGAGAACATCGGCTGCGGCACGGTGGAGGCCGCGCTGCTGATGCACCCCGATGTCCACGAAGCGGCGGTCTACGCTGTGCCCGACGACCGGCTGGGCGAAGAGGTCGGCGCGACGGTCTATGGAGCCCCCGGACTTGACCCTGAAGCGCTCCGCAGCTTCCTTGCCGGTCACCTGGCCCGTTTTGAGGTGCCCCGCTACATCCTGATCGCAAACGAGCCCCTGCCCCGCACGGCGTCTGGCAAGATCCTGAAGCGTGACCTGCGGGAGCAGGCCGTGGCCAGGCTGGTTACCGAGGTCGCATAGTCGACAGAACAGAGGCCTTCACAACCGCCGTGAGACAGGTGATGGACTACGCTAGATTGTCGAGTTAGCCTGATACTCTTTTGCAAGTAGAGCGCTCAGCGACGGTGTCTTGATATGCCAGGTGTCAGGAACAACCCATTGTGCGCCACACAGCACCCGAGGCGGGACCTTGAACGAGGCTGAATACGCGACATTGGCCTGGCAATTGCATCGCGACGCGACAATGACCCAACTTGTCGGCGAGGGCACGTGATTACGCCTGACATACGCGCAGCCGCTGTCCGCAGGGCCTTGTCCCGTGGCGACCTGCTGGGTGCCTACGACGCGGTCGTACGTCGTGGCGATACCGAGAACCAGGAACTGAACTATCTGGAAGTGCTCACCCTGGCCCGGCTGGGCGATACCGCTCGTGGGCTTCGGCTCTATGAAGACTACAGTCTTGCGTCGATCGGAGACGTCGACTCGCTGTCGCTCAAGGCCCGGCTGCTGAAGGACCTGGCGTTTGCCGCTGGCCCGGTGCCGGATCTCCAGCAATTGCTGGACGCCTGCATGCTGTACGTCGCAGCCTATCGTCGAACCCGCTCCAGCTATCCGGCCATCAACGCCGCAACGCTCGCAAAAATCGCCAACCGTCCGCGGCTCGCAAAAAGCCTGGCCAGGACGGTTGTCCGCGAGTTGGCCCACGATGAGCCCAGCGGCTACTTCGCCTTTGCGACGCTGGCGGAGGCTCTGGTAGTGCTGGGCGACATCGACGGTGCCGTCGACGCCCTGTCGCGCGCCATGGAACAGCCGGACGCCGAGGTGGGCGCCCGGTCAACCACCGTCCTGCAACTTCAGCGCCTGGTCGCAGCGCAGAGTGACGGCAGCGGCATGGAACGCCTTCTGGCACTCATCCAGCCGCCAAGCGTGGCGATGTTCTGCGGCAACATCTTTGTGGCGGACGC
>CAMCXF010000021.1 GCA_945883235.1 Phenylobacterium deserti
ATCTTCTGGTTGTGATCAATGAGTCCTGAGCCTAGCCTACTTGAAGCCGACATGTGTCTTGAAGATGGGCAGCACCGCCACCCAGACTTCAATGGCGTTGCCGACGGCCTCGGTTGTGGCTCCGACTTCGAAGTCGACGCCGTACTCCAGGAACGGATCCATCTCGTCGTCGAGATGGCCCTTGCCGAACCGATTCTTGCGGTTCCACGCGTTGATGTCGGAATAGGTCAGACCATTCTTCAGGTCAAAGGCGGCGACGAACTGGACCGAGGCGCAGCGGCTGTTCTTGCAGTCATAGAACGCAACGGCGAAAGGCGTGCCGTCTGCGCCGCTCTCTACCTTGGGATCACCTTCGGCGTCCTTGGTGATCTCGGCCTTGTAGCCTTTGTCGCGCAGCGCGGCGGCGACCTCGTCCGCGGTCACGCCGCCGGGCGGGATCGGCCGCGCCAGTGATGGCGTTGCCGCCAACAGCATCAAACTCGCCACCATCAGTCCGAAACGCAACATCATCCGAATCTCGCCCCTCGTAGTGTTTGCAAAAAATCCCGCAGCACGCCGAGCGGCCCTGCGTTCGACATACGGGTTATAGCAAAACGAGAAGCGGCCACAATCCGCAGCTAATAAAGGCTGCACAGGCATGGGTGCACGTCTTCAGATGTTTTGAGACAGGCGGGGTCCGGATTTAACGGAGAGTTGGCCTCATCTGGGGTTGATATTTAGGCGGCGATTTTGTCGCGACGCTTCCCATACGCTTCCCAATCGTGATTTCTGGGAAACAAGCCTAGCCCCTTCGGGATCTAACCCATTGAAAGTATTGGCGCGCCCGGAACGATTCGAACGTCCGACCCTCAGATTCGTAGTCTGATGCTCTATCCAGCTGAGCTACGGGCGCGCAGTGCCTTACGGCAAGGGCGCGGAACCTAGTCGCGGGCGGGGCGGAGCGCAAGGCCCCGCTGGCGGGAAATTTCAGACCTCTAGCGCGGGAACGGCAAACCGCCGCCCAGGATGCCTTTGCGCAGGATATCTGCGGCGCTGGGGGGCTTGGCGGGTTTCTGTGGTTGGGCGGGCGCGGTGGTGCCGTTGCGACTGGGCCGCGCGGCGCGGTCGCCGCCCATCATCTCGGCCATGTTCATGCCCAGCAGGCCGCCGGTGGCGGAGCGGTAGCGCACCTTGACCGCCCATTCCTGATTCCAGGCCACCTTGGGATTGGTGGGACGCGGCGGATAGACGAAGTTGGCCTCACCGCCGAAGGCTGCCAGTTGCAGCAGGGCCTGAGGCGCGGCGTCGACCACTTCCTTGGGGACGGCACAACTGCGCGTGGCGGGTCCCATAAGCCCTTTTGAGGCGACCAGACGCGTGATCTCGGACCCGGAAAGATAGTCAGGCATGACGAAGGCGGCGGTCTGCATCTCTGACGAGCTCCACAACACCATGGTCTCGCCGTCGCCGCCCGCGCCGATCGCGACGGCGAAATAGGCCTGGGCGTTGCCGACCAGGTTCCAGCCCAGATTAGCCCAGCCGCCGGGTGCCTTGGCATTGGTGGTCAAAGTGAGCGGGCCCAGGAAATCCTGGTCCTCTTCCAAGGTGAAATTGATCTGCGGACTGTAGTTGCCGCGTACGGTGTGCTCACCGACCAGAGACCCTTGAGACGGTACGGTGGCGCGGGTCTTTTCGTTGGGCCATTCCCCGTACGTGCGGTTTTTGGAAACCGAGGGCGGCGACATGTTGCGGAAACCGGCACCACTGAAGTCCGCGAGACCCGCGGGCATCTGTCCCGCCGCCAGTTGGGCGAAATCGATGACCACCGGCTGGCCAGGGCGCGCGCGTTCGCCGCAGCCCCAGAAGATCAGCATCCGGCCTTTCGGTTTCTGGAAGTCGCGCGGGATCTGGCCGGGTTCGGTGGGTTCGCGGGGCGCGAGTTTCGGGGTCAGCAACGGCAGGGCGGCCCCGGTCTGCAGGGCTTGAGGCGGCAGGTGGTCGGCGGCAGGTTCGGCGTTGGTCTGGCCGGAGCCCAGTTGCAGGGTCAGCGACTTGTTGGCCTCGCCCTGCCCGCCCCCCATCATCTGGCGCATCATGGCCATGGGGTCGGGATTGCCGCCGCCGGTGGGCAGGCCGAAACCCGTCTGGGTCTGGGCGCTCATCCAGTAGGTGGCGACGGGGCCTGTGACCTTCTGGCCGGTCTGGGCAGTGGCCCCGGTCACGGTAGCCGTGGCGGCGACGCCGGCCAGAAGTGCGAATTTGCGAACCAGACCCATGATCGAAACTCCTGAACGGCAACCTTGGGCAAGCGATAACAGGGCGGGCGTCAGCCCGGAAGGTCCCGCCAGCAGGGAACCTCGGTCCCGGGCCAGGGCGATGCCGCATAGACACCGCGCGCTACGGCTCGGGCCAGGGCGTCGGCGGCCAGGGCACCCAAGCGGGCGATCGCATAGTCCGGCTGGTCACCCAGCGGTCGGCGACCGGTGCTGATAGCGAACACCACATCACCGTCAAAGGGCGCGTGGATGGGGCGGATGGCGCGGGCCAGCCCGTCCTGAGCCATGACGGCAAAGCGTTTGGCCTGGGCGGGGGTCAGGATCGCGTCGGTGGCAACGCAGGCGATGGTGGTGTTGCGGGTCTCGGTGGGGCGTTTGGCGGAACCCCATTCGTCGGGACCTGCGGCGAGGCCCGCAGGACCCAGGCCGCCGAACTCGCCGTCCAGCTCAAACGGCGCAGCCCAGAAGGTGCGGCCGCCCGGCGCGATGACCGAGCCCCAGCTGTTCACGCCGACCACGGCACCCACCGTGTAGCCGTCGGTTGTGAAGACAGAGGCTGACCCTGTGCCGCCCTTCAGACCCCCGGCCATCGCGCCGTAGCCGGCCCCGGCCGTACCTAGGTCAAAATCCAGAGCGGCCGCAGCGACGGCGGCGCGGCCCAGATCCCGGTAGGGCGGGGTCTCGCCCCAGGCCTTGTCTCCGCCGTTGGCGACGTCGAACAGGATGGCCCCCGGCACCACCGGCGATTTCGGAATCCCGGGAACCAGACCAAATCCGCGCCCGCGCGCGCCAAGCCAGGTGACCACGCCGTCGGCGGCAGCCAGCCCGTAGACCGAGCCGCCGGACAGCACCACGGCGTCGATGGCCTCGACCAAGTTTTCGGGGGCGAGCGCGTCGGTTTCCCGTGTGCCCGGTGCGCCACCGCGCACATCGCAGGCGGCCACGGCGCGTTCATCAGGCAGAATCACGGTCACGCCGGTGCGAACGGCTACATCTTGCGCTTGTCCCACCTTCAGGCCGGGAACATCGGTGATCAGGTTGCGCAGGCCCGGGCCTGGTTTATATCCATCCATAGGGGGACCTCGCACGACCGGACGATTGTTGTCCACGTGGCCGAACGGCTGCGAAGCCCGAGATCTCTCAATGGAGTTCCCTGACCCGTGAAGCTGGTGTCCAAATTCGCGCCCCTTACCCTCGCTATCGTGGTCTGCTTTGGTGCGCCCCTGCCAGCGGCGGTGGCGAAGTCCCCGGCCGGGTCCACGGGCATGGTTTCGGCGGCCAATCCCATGGCGGTTGAGGCGGGCCTGAAGGTGCTGCGCGCCGGCGGGAGCGCCGTAGACGCCGCCGTGGCGGTGCAGGCCATGTTGGGACTGGTGGAGCCGCAGAGCTCTGGCCTGGGCGGCGGGGCCTTCCTGACCTACTACGACGCCCGGACGATGAAGGTGACTGCCTACAACGGCCGTGAGACCGCGCCGATGGCGGCCGGCCCGCAACTGTTCTACGGCGATGACGGCAAGCCGCTTGGCAAGGGTGCCGCCATCCTGACCGGGCGCTCAACGGGTGTGCCCGGCGCGGTGGCGATGCTGTCGCTGGCGCAGTCGCAGCACGGCAAGCTGGCTTGGAAGGACCTGTTCGGCGAGGCCGAGCGGCTGGCCGACGGCGGGTTCCCGGCCCCGCGGCGCATGGCGGCGGCGGCTTCGAGCCGGGCCGGTCAGGCCGCCACGGCGGACGCGATCGCCTATTTCACCAAGCCAGACGGCACGAAGATCCAGGCTGGCGACACGGTGGGGAACCCGGCCTATGCCGCCACGGTGCGCAAGATCGCCGCAGAAGGCCCAAAGGCGCTGCTGGAGGGCCCGATCGCCGAGGCCATCGTGGCCAAGGTGCGTGAGGGCGCGATGCCGGGCTCGCTCACTCTGGCTGATCTGAAAGCCTACAGGCCCAAGGCAGAGCCTGGCCTCTGCCGACCCTACCGAGCCTACATCGTCTGCGTGCCGGGCGCGCCTTCGGGGGGTCCTGCGGTGCTCCAGGGGCTGGGTATTCTGCAGAACACCGCCATCAACAAGCACCCCAATGATGTTGAGGGCTGGTACTTGTTCAGCCAGGCCAGCCGCCTGATGTACGCCGACCGCGACCGATACATAGGCGACCCGGATTTCGTCGACGTGCCAACCGAGGGCCTGCTCGACGCCGCCTATGTGGCCGAGCGTGCAAAATTGATCGGGCCGAACGCCAACCCGACCCCGGTTCCTCCCGGCAAACCTCGAGGCGCAGGCGTCCGGGCGCCTGACCAGACCCGCGAACCGGCCGGCACCACTCACTTTGTCGTCGTCGACAAATGGGGGAACGCGGTGTCGATGACCACGACGGTGGAGAGCGTGTTCGGATCGGGCCGGATGGTGGGCGGTTTCTTCCTGAATAACCAGCTGACGGATTTCTCGTTCACACCAATGGATCGTGACGGCGCGCCGATGGCGAATGCCGTTGGGCCCGGAAAGCGGCCCCGGTCCTCCATGGCCCCGGCCATCGTGCTGGACCGCAAGAACCGGTTTGTCGCGGCGGTAGGGTCCCCGGGCGGACCGTCGATTATCGCCTACAATCTGAAGGCCCTGGTTGGCCTGCTGGACTGGAAGCTGCCCATGCAGGAAGCCATCGCCTTGCCAAATCTGATCGCCGGCGGCAGCTTCTACGCGGCGGAGACCACCAAATTCTCACCCGAACTGACCACCGGACTGGAGGCGCGCGGCGTCAAGATGTCCAGCGGGTTCGGGGCCGAGGGCTCTGGCCTGCACGGCGTCGAGGTCACGCCGAACGGCCTTCGCGGCGGTGCCGATCCCCGTCGGGAAGGCGTGGCCAAGGCACCCTAAACCGTTTTCCGCGATCTCGTTCTGGGTCCAGGCGTGCCGGGTAACCGCAACTCAAAGACCGTGCCTTCGTCGCCGGTGACCGACAGGGTCAGATCGCCGCCGTGGGCCTGGGCCAGCTCACGGGCGATGGCCAGGCCCAGGCCCGTCGAGTTGGGGCGACCCGAACCCGCGAAGGGCTGGAACAGCCGCTCTCGAATGCGAGCCGGAACGCCCGGGCCATTGTCGGAGATGCGGATCAGACTGGCACCGCCCACCGCCTCCAGCGAGATCTCAATGCGGCCTGGGATCGCCCGCTCCGGCTGGTGCTCGATGGCCTGGCGCGCGTTGCGCAGCAGATTGACCAGGATGCGGTGGAGTTGGTCCGGGTCGGCGATGACCTGATCAGACACCGCCACACGCGAGGCCAGCTTGACCCCGGTTTCGACCAGACGCGCTTCGGCGGCAGCTTCTGTCACCGCCTCGGCCAGACGGAGCGTCTGGGTCTCGGGGGCGGCTTCCTGGGTCTTGCCGTAGGCCAGCACGTCGGAGGCCAGTTTCACAGCCCGGTCCAGTGCCCGTTCCAATCGGGGCAGAGCCTGACTGACCTTTGGGTCTTTCAGAGCGGCCAGGCGCTCCGAAGCCAACTGCGCACCGGTGAGCATGTTCTTGAGGTCATGGTTGATTTTGGCCACCGCCTCGCCCAACGCGGCCAGCCGCGCGCGCGAGCTGAGCGCCGTGCGCAGATCGGCCTGCATGCGGTCCAGCTCAGCCTCCGCCCGGCCGATTTCGTCGCGGCGGCCGGACAGCTGCACCCGCGCCGCCGGATCATCGGGATCGGCGCGGAACCGCTCCATGGCGAAGGTGATCCGCTGCATCGGCCGCACAAGGAACAGATTGAGCGCCAGAAACACGATCAGTCCGGCCAGGGCCGAGACACCTGCCACAATGGCCACCAGCCGCCACAGATAACTGGCCAGCGCCTTCTTGAGCTCTGTGTCGGTGGCGACAAACTCGATGAAGTCCGCCTCCCGGAAGCGCGGCTCCGCCATCACCCGCACGCGGTCTCCCGGTCCGAACAGGGTCTGGAATGGAGCGAAGAGGCCCAGACCCGCGGCGCGGTCGCGCAGATCCACCAGATAGGGCGGGCGCGACGGTCGGGCATTGGCGAACACCAGGCGGCGGACGCCGTCGCTGGAGACCGCCACGATTTCCACGCCCGCGCCCTCCAGAAGCTGGGTCTTGAGCTGTTCGGACACCACCCGGTCCGGGGCCACCTCGGCGGCGAGCGAGGCCAGTTCGGCGGCGCGGACGCGGTCCAGCAACCACTGCTTCTCATAGGCCGCCATCGCCGGCAGGATCGCCAGCGTGCCCCCCAGCGTTGCGATCACTACGGTCAGAACCAGCAGGCGCGCGGAAAGGCCGCCGGGCCAGAACAGGCGGCGGCGCCAGGGTCGCTCAGGAAGTTCGGTCGGCGTGGTGACGTCCGCCATCGTCCTATCGAGTTAATGCAGGCAACCGCGCGGGGCAACGCACCTGCCCGAGGTCCGGGACTATTCTGCCCCGATTGCCTCGGAGACGGACCGGAATCCGTCCGCACGCAGGCGCAGTACCAGATCACGCTTGATCCGGGTCACCAGACCGGGACCCTCAAACGCCAGAGCAGAATAGAGTTGCACGGCGCAGGCGCCGGCCCGGATCTTGGCATAGGCATCCGCACCCGACCCGATACCGCCGACGCCGATCAGCAGAAACCGGCCCGCCGTCGCGGCGCTGAACCGGCGCAGGATCGTCGTGGAGGGTGCAAAGAGCGGCGCGCCGGAGAGACCGCCCGCCTCGTCGGAGTGAGCCGACTGCAGCGATGGCCGGTCCAGGGTGGTATTGGCGACAATGATGCCAGCCAGTCCATGCCGGGCGACGACCTCGACGATGGCGTCTACTTCGGTGTCATCCAGGTCGGGCGCGACCTTCAGGAACATTGGTGCCGCCACGCCGGCCGGCAGGGACTGGGCTGTGCCAATCAAGCGTCCCAGAAGTTCGTCCAGCGCCGCCGTGGTCTGCAGGGCCCGCAAACCGGGCGTATTGGGCGACGAGATATTGATGGTGAAGTACGACGCCATCCCCCAGAGCCGCCGCAAGCCCGTGGTGTAATCCGCCAGTCGATCCTCGGAATCCTTATTGGCCCCCAGATTGGCGCCCACCACACCGTGCCCCCGACGCGCGAGGCGGCTGGCGAAGGCTTCCAGACCTTGATTGTTGAAACCCATCCGGTTGATGACCGCCTGGTCTTCTGTCAGCCGGAACAGACGCGGCCGCGGATTGCCCACCTGCGGCAGCGGCGTCACGGTCCCGCACTCCGCAAAGCCGAACCCGGCGCGCAGCATGGGGCCGAACACCTCGCCGTTCTTGTCGAAGCCGGGAGCCAGCCCCACCGGGTTGGGGAGGGTAAGACCAGCGATCTGGCAGGCCAGGATTGGATCATCCACTGGCGCCCGGGGACCCAGACCCAGCTTCAGGCCCCGGATTGCCCAGCTGTGCGCATCCTCGGGGTCCAGCACCCGAAGCGCGCGGGTGGCGAGGCCATGGATGTCGCTCATGCCGAAACGCGCGGCACGCCGCCGGCATCCAGGGGCGCTTCATGAACAGCGACAACCGCGTCTGTCGCCAGCGCTGCATAGAGGTGCGGAAACAGGTCTCCGCCGCGCGATGGCTCCCATTTCAGGGCGACGCCCAGATCGTCAGCCTCTACCTCCAGCACCACCAGATCAGGCTGGCCTGCGAAGTGTTTTTGCGCCGTCCCGGTGGCTTGGGCGGCGGTTGAAAAGTGGATGTAGCCGTCCTGCAGATCGACGGCCGAGCCCTCAAAGCGACCCACAGCCCTGGCCGCTGTCCACTCGCTGCGCGACAGGATTTTGTAAATCAGCACGTCAGCGCTCCGGAAAGGACAGGCCGTCAGCATGGGGCCGTCCTTCGGCGTCGATCAGGAAGACCGAGGCCGCCGCCGTTGGAAAGCGGCGATGGGCCCGGGCGATCAGACTGGATGGCGCGTGGCCCTCGCGCATCAACGCCACGGTCAGTTCCTGAAGCCCCGGATTGTGGCCGACCACCATGATGGTGGCGCTGGCCGTGCCCGCCTCGAAAGCAAAGCTGCGAACGGTGGCCGAATCTGCGTGATAGAGATCATCTTCAAAACGCACCTCGGCGTTCGGGAACGCCGCGCATGCCGCGTCCCAGGTTCCCCGGGCGCGGGCCGCCGTCGACACCAGTGCCACATCCGGCACAAACCCCATCTCGGCCAGACGCAGACCCATGGCCCGTGACTCGACGATCCCGTGGGGGGCCAGTCGACGGTCAAAGTCTTCGCCGCTCTCTGAGCCCGGGTCGGCCTGGCCGTGCCGGAGGAGGATCAATCGATCCATGGACGCTCCCTGTTCAGGCTCTCATAACCCAGGTGGAGCGGGCTGCAACCCATTGACAGGGGTGGGGCGAGACGGTCCAAGGCGGCATGACGGCGCAGGCGTCCACAACAGGCGGGGTCGAGACGGGCGGCGGGACCTGGCGCTTTTCGGCGGACCAACCCTTGCGGCTCGATTCGGGCGCGATCCTCCTGCCGCTGGAAATCGCCTACAAGACCTATGGTCGGCTGAATGACGCCCGGACCAACGCTGTGCTGGTCTGTCATGCGTTGACAGGCGATCAACATCTGGCCTCCACCCACCCGATCACGGGAAAGCCTGGTTGGTGGGACCTCTACGTCGGGCCCGGTCGGCCGCTGGACCCTGAGCGGCACTTCATCATCTGCACCAATGTTGTCGGCGGTTGTATGGGCACCACCGGTCCCGCCTCCGTCGACACCAAATCCGGAGAAGCCTATGGGCTGAAATTCCCGGTCATCACCATCGCCGACATGGTCCGCGCGCAGGCCATGCTGATCGACGCCCTTGGAATCGAGTGCCTGTTCGCCGCCGTCGGCGGATCCATGGGGGGAATGCAGGTTTTGCAGTGGGCGGCGGACTATCCGGATAAGCTGTTCAGCGCCGTCTGCATTGCCGGAGCCGCCCGCCACTCCGCCCAGAACATCGCGTTTCACGAAGTCGGTCGTCAGGCGATCATGGCCGACCCCAACTGGTGCGGCGGGGCCTATCTGGCCGCGGGCGTCAGGCCGGACAAGGGGCTGGCTGTCGCCCGGATGGCCGCGCACATCACTTATCTGTCAGAGTCGGCCCTGCAGCGCAAGTTTGGCCGGGAACTGCAAAAAGACGGCTTGTCCTGGGGCTTTGACGCCGACTTTCAGGTGGAGAGCTATCTGCGCCATCAGGGGGCCAGCTTCGTCGACCGGTTTGACGCCAACTCCTATCTCTACATCACCCGGGCCCTGGATTATTTCGACCTGTCGGCGCAGTACGGTGGGGTTCTGGCGCAGGCATTCCGCAAGGCGCGCCATGTGAAATTCTGCGTGCTCTCCTTCTCCTCCGACTGGCTCTATCCGACGGAGGAGAGCCGCGATGTGGTGCGCGCCCTGAACGGTGCGGGATGCCGCGCCAGCTTCGCCGAGATCGAGACCGACAAGGGCCACGACGCCTTCTTCCTGGCCGACCCCCAGCTGGACCAAACCTTGCGGGGGTTCCTCGCCGCCCAGGCCCAGGCCCGGGGTCTTGGATGAGCGCCATCCGTGAGGATTTCCGCGAAATCCTGAGCCTGGTGCGGCCCGGCGCAAGGGTGTTGGACGTGGGCTGTGAGGACGGCGAACTGCTGGAGCTGCTGACCCGCGAGAAATCCGTCGACGGCCAAGGACTGGAGATCAGTCCCGAGGGGGTCTCGGCCTGCCTGGCACGTGGGCTGGCGGTGGTTCAGGGCGACGGCGACCGCGACCTCGACCACTTCCCGACCCGGGCGTTCGACTATGCGATCCTCTCAAAGACCCTGCAACAGATGCGCGAGCCCCGGCACGTGCTGTCCGAACTGTTACGGATCGCCGATCAGGCCGTGGTATCGGTGCCGAACTTCGGCCACTGGAAGGTGCGCTGGGCGCTGTTGTCACGCGGTCGGATGCCCGAAACCGGTGCCCTGCCCGAACCCTGGTGGTCCACGCCCAACATCCACCTGTGCACCCTGCGCGATTTCACCACCCTCTGCGACGATCTGGATCTGCGCATCGACGCCTGTATGTCACTGGCCGACGGCAAACCCGCCCGCAGCATCGACCCTCGCCAGCCCATCGAGAACTGGCGGGCGGAGACGGCGCTGTTCCTGTTGAGCCGGAAGGTTGAGGGTGCGGTTGTGGCACCGGCGGCGAAGTCGGACCTGTTCGGGTAGGCTGAGATCAAGTCGAACCGGTTGATTTCCCTTCCTCAATGGGGAGGGAAGACCTAACCAGCGATCGCGGCGTCATTTTCCTCGCCGGTGCGGATACGCAGGGTGCGTTCGAGGTCCAGGACGAAGATCTTGCCGTCGCCGATCTTGTTGGTGTTGGCGCTGAGGGTGATGGCTTCGATCACCGCCTCGACGATGTCGGACGGGACGGCGATCTCGAGTTTCACCTTGGGCAGCAGTTTCACCTCGTACTCGGCGCCGCGATAGACCTCGGTCTTGCCTCGCTGGCGACCGTAGCCGCGCACCTCGGTGACGGTGAGGCCAGAGGCGCCGGCGCCCGTGACAGCGTCCAGCACCGCATCCAAGCGGCTGGGCTTGATGACCGCGATGATCAGCTTCATGTGTCGTCAGGCCTCCGTAGAAGGGGATGATGCGTCCGCACAGCTAAGACCTATTGCACGGCGGCGCCAAGTCTCGACGATGCCCGGCGGATCTGGCGGGCGCAGGCAACAGGGCCGGTCGGAGGGCTCGCACCGGCGCGCGGGAACCTCTGGGCTTCACGGCAAAGGTCTGTTTCGTGCATTCCATAAGTAGCAACCCCGCAAAACCAGGCCAGATCCTGGACCCCGCCTGCTCAAAACCCTCAGCCCACCGCGCCATCCAGCCGACCGGCGGCACGTAGAGAGCGCGGGTCCAGCCAGATGGTTCCAGTTCAGCTTCCCGCATCAACTCTGCCAGCTGGCTGCGGGTGTAAGGGCGACCATGTCCAAAGGGGGTGCGTTCGGTGTTGGCCCACAGGCCATTGCGCGACGCCACGGTGATGATCGCCCGGCCTGACGGGGCCAGCACCCGCCACACCTCGCGCAGCAAACCCACGGGGTCCGCGCTTTCCTCCAGCCCGTGGACCATCAGGATCCGGTCGAAGAGTGCGTTCTGAAACGGCAGGCTGTCTTCGGGCGTCAGGGTCGAAAGGATCGGCCCGTCCGATGGCCAGACCTCGACGCCCTGTTGCGCCGGCATGGCGGCGATTACGCGACGTGCGCGGTCACGGAACGGGGCGACGAACGGGGTCGCGTAGCCCATGGCCAGGATGTCCAGTCCATGGGTGTCACCCCAGGCCTCGGTGAGTTTGCGCGCGACCATGGCCCGTGCCGCACTGCCGAGATCGGAGGCGTAGAACTGGCGGAGCTCGAGGACGTCGCGACGCATGGGTGATGGCTAGAGCCTGTCCGTTTCAGATGGAATCATCTGAAACGGATAAACAGGCTCGTTATCATATGTTTAGAGCACGACGGGCGCTTGAACCGGTACCCACCTCAAGCTGTCGTGCTCTATGCTCGACGCGGCCTTACGACCAGCCTAAATCGATAGGCACGTCCCCGGAGATCCACCATGTCGCTTGAAGTCCACCAGTTCGCCTGCCTGTCGGACAATTATGGGTTCCTGATCCGTGACGAGGCCACGGGCAAGACGGCCTGCATCGATACGCCGGATTCGGCGGCGGTGTTGCGCGAGCTAGACGAGCTGGGCTGGGAGCTGGATTTCATCTTCAACACCCACTGGCACCCCGACCACGCCGGGGGCAACGCCGACATCAAGATCGTTACAGGCTGTTCGATCATCGGGCCGAAAGAAGTGACCCGCATCGCGCCACTGGATCGCGAGGTCAGCGGCGGAGATGTCGTCGAGCTCGGGGAGACGACCTTTCAGGTGATCGAGAGTGGCGGCCACACCCTGGGGCACATCGCGTTTTTCGGTGCAGCCGATCAGGTCGCCTTCGTCGGCGATACCCTGTTTGCGCTGGGCTGTGGGCGGATGTTCGAAGGCACGCCGGAGCAGATGTGGGACAGCCTGCAACGGCTCGCCGCCCTGCCCGACGACACCAAGGTCTACTGCGCCCACGAATACACGGCCTCCAACGCCCGCTTCGCCCTGTCGGTGGATGACAGCGCAGCCCTGAAAGCGCGGACTGAGGCGATCTTTGCGGCCCGCGAGCGCGGGGAATGGACGGTGCCGACGACGATTGGTCTGGAAAAGGCCACCAACCCTTTCCTCCGGGCACCGGCGCTGGCGGGCAGGATGGGTGTGGTGGGACAGCCCGACGCGCAGGCCTTCGCCGCCGTCCGGTCGGCCAAGGACGACTTCAGGGGCTGAGCGCTATTTGGCGTCGCGCAGGATTTTGACCAGCTTGTCCGAGGACGGACGGCCAGCGACACCTTGAACCGGTGCCACCACAACCTGCAGGATGCCGTTGCGAAAGGCGGCGGAGGCTTTCTTGCCTTCCATGAACTGAACGCGTCCGACCTTCGCCAGGTTGGCGCGGCCCCCGTCGCGGGCGGCCATCTGCAGGAAGGCCAAGCTCACGATAGTGGCGGCATCAGCGATCAGCGCGGCCGATACGGGCGTCGCTTCAGCCTCGAAGACCACCTGTCGCCGCGCCGCGCGGCCGGAGCGGATCGAGGCCTGCAACAGACGCTCGCCCAGGGCCTGCGGGCTCAACCCCAGCAGCCGCAGGGGCGTTGCGCCACCGGCGAAGGACACTGCCTCGCCGCTGGGTCGGGCATCACTAAACAGGGTGTAGCCGCCAAGGCGAGTGGCCCTGAGCACAGGCTCACCCAGGTCGTTCTTGTAGATCATGTCGCCGCGCGGCGCCGGTGCAGGGTGCAGCGCCCAGACCTCGGGACTGTCTTGGAACTTCAGCATCGGGACCGGCTGGGTGCGATCCAGGATGAAGACCCGGCCCTGTTCAGAGACGTAGCGGGCCAGCGGCGGACCCGCAGGCTCTCCGCCCTGACGGCGGAACAGGTTCTCGCGAACCTTCTCCAGCGGATCGGCAGAGACCGGCAAGGCAGAGGCCAGCGTTGCCGCAGCGACCATTGCCGCCGCCAACCCTTTCCTCAACGCCGTCTTAGCTATCATCATGCCGGAAAAGCAGATGCTCGCGGATCGGGGCGCTTTTTGGACCCTGCCAAGGTTTTCACCCGACCAGGTATTGGCCACCGTTCAGGGAAAGGGTGGTGCCGGTGATATAGGCCGCCCGTTCGCCGGCCAGGAATGAGACCGTGTCGGCGATCTCCTCGCCGCTGCCGAGGCGACCCGCAGGGATCTGTCCGATGATAGACTCCAGCACCTTGGCCGGCACCGCCTGGACCATTTCAGTGTCGATGTAGCCCGGCGCAACGCAGTTCACCGTGACACCCTTTTTGGCGTTCTCGAGAGCCAGCGCCTTGGTGAAGCCAATCACGCCGGCCTTGGCGGCGGAATAGTTGGTCTGGCCGATCTGGCCCTTCTGGCCGTTGATCGACGAGATGTTGATGATCCGGCCCCACTCGCGCTCGCGCATGCCCTCGATGACCTGGCGGGTCATGTTGAACAGCGAGTCCATGTTGACGCGGATCACCTCGCTCCACTGCTCTGAGGTCATGCGGTGGAAGACACCATCGCGGGTGATGCCGGCGTTGTTCACCAGGATATCGATGGGCCCCAGCTGGGCGGTCACCGCATCGACGGCGGCCTTGCAGTCGGCGAAGTTGCCCACATTGCCCTTGACCACCATCACGCCAAGCTCGCGCGCGCAGGCCTCGGCCGCCGCATCATTGCCGGAGTACCCGGCGGCGACCTGGATCCCGTCAGCCTTCAGTCGCTCACAGATCGCCCGCCCGATGCCGCGGGTTCCCCCGGTTACAAACGCAACCCTGGCCATTCTTCAAACTCCCTAATCGCCGACGCCAGTTGATCCCGGGGCCTGTAAGTTCAGATTTTCTCGACACACATGGCCACGCCCATGCCGCCGCCGACGCAGAGGGTGGCCAGGCCCTTGGAGGCGCCCGAACGCTTCATCTCATGCAGCAGGGTTGTCAGGATCCGTGCGCCTGAGGCCCCGATCGGATGGCCGATGGCGATGGCCCCGCCGTTCACATTGACCTTCGCCGGGTCGAGACCAAGGTCACGAACCACGCAGATCGACTGCGCCGCGAACGCCTCGTTGGATTCCACGAGATCCAGGTCGGCCACGGTCCAACCGGCGCGCTCCAGCGCCTTGCGGCTGGCCGGGATCGGCCCCGTGCCCATGATTTCCGGATCGACGCCGGCATTGGCCCAGGAGGCGATACGGGCAAGAGGGGTCAGGCCGCGCTTTTTGGCCTCGTCCGCAGTCATCAGCACCATGGCGGCGGCGCCGTCGTTCAGGCCGGATGCATTGGCCGCCGTGACCGTGCCTTCCTTGTTGAACGCAGGCTTCAGCCCCGAGATGCTGTCCATCGTGGCACCATGGCGGATGTACTCGTCCTGATCGACCACAGTGTCGCCCTTGCGGCCCTTGATCGTGACCGAGGCGATTTCGCCGGCAAACTTGCCGGCCTTCTGCGCGGCCTCAGCCTTGTTCTGGGAGGCGACGGCGAAGGCGTCCTGGTCGCCGCGCGTAATCTGCCAGCGGCTGGCGATGTTCTCGGCGGTCTGGCCCATGTGGTAGCCATGGAAGGCGTCCCAGAGGCCGTCCTTGATCATGGTGTCGACGAAGCCGAGATCGCCCATTTTCTGACCGTTGCGGATGTGAGCAGCGTGTGGCGACTGGCTCATGCTCTCCTGCCCCCCGGCGACCACAATGTCGGCCGAGCCGTCACTGATCTGCTGGGCGGCCAGGGCGATAGCGCGAAGGCCGGAGCCGCAAAGCTGGTTCAGGCTCCAGGCCGGGCTGGCGTTGGGAATTCCCGCGTTGATCGCCGCCTGACGGGCGGGTCCCTGGCCGGCACCGGCCTGCAGAACCTGGCCCATGATCACTTCGTCGACGTCCGCCGCCGTGATGCCCGCGCGCTCGACGGCGGCCTGGATGGCGATGCGGCCCAGCTCGTGCGCAGGCAGGCTGGCAAGGGCGCCGTTGAAAGAACCGACCGGCGTGCGGGCGGCGGAAACGATGACGATGTCGCTCATGACGGATCCCTGAGTTTCTATCTTGTTTTGCGGTGCCTTTTATCGACCGCTGTTTCAGACAGGGCAAGGCTGCTGCGCAATTGATTTCAGGGCATTTGCTAATGCGCTCGCATCCGCGATACTGCGCTGCGAAGCGGACTGCCGGGACGCGGCGGCGGTGCCAACAACAGGGATCAGGTATGGCTGACACTCAGGAGACCGGCGCGGGCGTCAAGCTCGGGGAGCGTGTGGTCATCAAGAAGTACGCCAATCGGCGGCTCTACAATACGGCATCCTCCAGCTACGTGACCCTGGAGCACCTCGCCGAGATGGTGAAGCAGGGGGTGGATTTCGTCGTCTACGATGCCAAGACGAATGACGACATTACGCGCACTGTCCTGACGCAGATCATCTTCGAGGAAGAGAGCCAGGGTCAGAGCCTGCTGCCCATCGAGTTCCTGCGCCAGTTGATCGGGTTCTACGGCAACTCGATGCAGGCCTTTCTGCCGAGCTATCTGGAGCTCTCGCTGTCCAGCTTCACCCAGCAACAGGAGCGCATGCGCACCCAGTTCAGCGGGATTGGCCAGAGCGGCGGTCATTTTGAAGAACAAATCCGCCAGAACCTTCAGCTGTTCGACAAGGCGATGAAGATGTTTTCGCCCTTCGCCTACGCACCCCCGTCCCGATCCGACGCCGCCGCGTCGCCACCGCCTGCGCCTGCGCCGAAGTCCCCACCCGTCGCAGACGAAGGGCTGGAGCTGCTACGCAAGCAGATGGCCGAGATGCAGGCCCAACTGGAAAAACTGGCGAAGAAGTAGACTTTTGGCCTCGCGATTGCAGATTGGATCCTATGTCGTCCCGTATTGACCGCATCCGGCATACGATAGCAGCGCGCAAAGCCGCGCGGTTTGACGAGGCGCGGGCCGAAGAGGCCTTTGAAGTAACTTCGACAAATCTGCCGGTCAGAACAGGACCTTCGATCAAACCTCGCAGCCCGCCTGGCGAACGCCAGGGGGTCGGCGCCGGGTTCGCCACCCAGCTGATGGGTCAAGAGGGCGAGCGTCGCGGCATCCGGGCTGGCGTGTCGCTTTTTGACCGCGCGCGGATGGCCTATAATCGCACAGAGTGGTCCGGGTCCTTCGATCGCCGTGCCCGCGCAGGTCGCACGACGCGGACCGACATCTAGCTATCCTTCAGACGGGCAATATCGGCTTCGAGCGATGCTACGCGTTGCTCCAGCGCAACGATCCGGTGTTCTTGGGACGTCACGCCGGACGGAACCGGGGTCGATACCCCGGCGTGCTGCGCGATCTCCGCCGCCGACACCCCCAACAGCTCGGCAAAAGCCGCCACCTGCCCGGCGGATAGTTCCATCTGATCCTTGAACACCAGGGCGAGCTCGGCGTCGTCCATCTCCGCGACTACCGCCAGATCGGCGCGATTCAGCTCCCGAGCCTGCAGCCTATCATCAAACCATGGGGCATCGAAGAAGAGGGCCATCGTCGCGAAATCCTGTGGCGCAACTCTTGCTTAACCGTGTTTGCAACTCGCGGCCACGGACCGGTTCATGTTGATCATCGCCTCGCGCTTCTTCGACATTGCTGTGGTGACCCTGATACTCAGCGCCTTCACATGACCCGTCTATAGCTCCTCGACACCGCCCGGATTGCGCGACCGCGACTGCAGCCACATGACCCCGAGCAGGTCCGAAACCGAGGCCAGCAGCCGCCCAACGTTGGTGTATTTCGATTGCCCGGTCTGGCGATGGCGGTGGTGCACTGGCCGGAATTCGACACGGTAGCCCTCGCGCAGCATCAACGCCGGCAGGTAGCGGTGGACGTGATCGAAGTAGGGTAGCCGCAAAAACGCCTCGCGGCGAAAAGCCTTCAGCCCACATCCGGTGTCCCGGGCGGTATCGTGGAGCAGACGTCGGCGAATGCCGTTACCGAAGCGGGACGCCCACTTTTTGGCCTGGCTGTCCTGGCGGTTCACCCGTTCGCCGCCGACCATGGCCAGGTCCGGGCCTGCGGCCATCAAGGTATCAACCAGGGCCGGGCCATCGGCGGGGTCGTTCTGGCCATCGCCGTCCAGGGTGACGATCACAGCGCCACGCGCTCCCAGAATGCCGGAGCGAATCGCGCGGCTCTGGCCAGAGTTGCGCTGGTGGGACAGCACGCGCAGTTGCGGAATCTCCGCCCGCAGTGCGCTCAGCACCGCGCGCGTGTCATCGCGGCTGGCATCATCCACAAAGATGATTTCGAACGAACGCCCCGCAAAGGCCGCGGCGATTTCCTGCGCCAGGGCCGGCGCGGCACCGGCCTCGTCGAAGACGGGCACCACCACGGAAATGTCAGGCGTCGCAACCATGGCCGTCTGAATAGCGGAAAAGTCGGCGGGCGAAAGGATCGTGCTATTTGAGTCGCATGACGCTAGACGACATCCTGTCGAAATGGAGCGGTGGCTGGCGCGGTCCGGCCCTGGCGGCCTTTGTTGCCTTTCTGGCTGGCCTGCCCGGGCTGATGGCCATGCCGCCGCTCGACCGCGATGAGGCGCGCTTTGCCCAGGCCACGGCCCAGATGATGGAGAGCCGCGATTTTGTGGTGATCCGGTTCCAGGACGCGCCACGCTTCAAAAAGCCCGTCGGCATCCACTGGCTGCAGGCCGCGAGCGTATTTGCGGTTTCCAGCCCTGAGGCCCGCCAGATCTGGGCCTATCGGATACCGTCCCTGCTTGGCGCGATGCTGGCGGCGGCGGCCTGTGCCTGGGGGGCGGCGGCGTTCTTTGGTCGTCGCACGTCGCTGGCGGCCGGGGCCATGCTGGGCGCCACATTGCTACTGTCCACAGAGGCCTTCATCGCCAAGACGGACGCCGGGCTGGCCGGGACAACAACCCTGGCCATGGCGGCGCTGGCCAGGCTTTACGCAGCACGAAATGGCGGTGCCCCGGCAGGACCCGCAGCGGTCTGGCTGTTCTGGCTGGGCCTGGCGATGGCGATACTGATCAAGGGGCCGGTCGGGCCGATGGTGCCGGCGCTGACCATCCTGACGCTTATGCTCTGGGATCGCCGCGTCGGCTGGCTGGGTCAGATGCGCTGGTGGTGGGGACTGGTCATTGTGCTGGCGATTGTCGGGCCATGGGCTGGTGCCGTAACGGTGGCCACGGATGGGAGCTTCTGGTCGCAGGCGCTGGGTTCAGATCTGGCCCCCAAGCTGATGGGCGGACAGGAGAGCCACGGGGCGCCGCCAGGGTATCATCTGGTGCTGGCCCCGATCCTGGCATTTCCCATGACCCTGTTGCTGCCGGCTGCCGCCGTTGCGGCCTGGCGGTATCGGCAGGAAACCGGGGTCCGGTTCGCCGTGGCTTGGCTGGTTCCGACGTGGATCCTGTTCGAACTGCTGCCGACCAAACTGCCGCACTATCTGTTGCCGACCTATGGCGCCCTGACATGGCTGTCGGCGCGGGCACTGGCTGAGCCCATCGGCGCCGTCGCCCGCTATCTGGGCGCAGGCCTTTCCGCTCTGGTGGGCGTCGCGCTGGCTGGTGGTGTGGCATATCTTTTGTCACTGTATGGCGATCCCTCTGACCTGATGTCAGCCATCCTGGCCGGTGGACTACTGGCTTTGGCGGGGCTGGTCGGAGCGGGACTGCTGATCCAGCGCAGGCAGCGTGCGGCGCTGATGGCGGCCCTCTGCCTGGGCCTGCTCGGCCATGCTGCCCTGGCAGCGGCGTTTGTGCCAGGTCTGGGTCCGCTTTGGCTGTCAGCCCGGCTGGAGCAGGCGATGGCTGACAACCGGTTGTTGCCCCGTCAGGGCGTTGCAGAGGCACCTGTGGCGGTTGCCGGGTTTGCGGAACCCAGCCTGGTCTTCGCGCTGGGGACCGCCACCGAACTCGGTGGCCCGGTCGAGGCCGCTCAGGCCATCCTGGACAGCCGACCAGCCATCGTCGAAGCCCGTGAGGAGCCCGCATTCCGGGCCGCGCTGAAGGCCTTGGGCGGACGCGCCCAAGAGGTGGCAAAGGTCAAGGGCCTGAACTACTCCAAGGGCGACCCGATGACGCTAAGGGTCTATGTAGCGCCCGACATGGACACGCGGGAGATGCGTTGATGGGCCGGAAAATCCAGATCGTCGAGGTCGGCCCGCGCGACGGCCTGCAGAACGAAAAGACCCTGCTCGACGTCGACCAGAAGCTGGAGATGATCGCGCGCCTGGAGGCCGCCGGCGCGCGCCGCATGGAGGTGGTGTCCTTCGTCAATCCCAAGCGTGTGCCGCAGATGGCCGGGGCCGAAGAGATCATGGCCGCCTTGCCCCACGCGGAGGGCCGTTCGCGAATCGGCCTGGTGCTGAACGCCCGTGGCTGGGACCGATGTGTCGAGGCCCGTTGCGACGAGGCCAATGTGGTTGTCTGCGCCAGCGACGGCTTCGGTATCCGCAATCAGGGTGCCTCGACCGCCGAACAGGTCGAGGCCCTGGCCTCCATCGTCGCGGCGCGTAAGCCGACCGACCCCCCGATTTCCATGACCGTCTCGGTGGCGTTCGGGTGCCCCTTCGAGGGCGAGGTCCCCGAGGCGCGGGTTCTGGAGATCGTCAAGGCCGCCGCCGAGCTGAAGGTGGCGGAGATCGCGCTGGCCGACACCATCGGCGTCGCCGACCCCTGGCTCGTGCGTCGGCGCGTGGAGGCCACCCGCAAGCTCATCGGCGATATTCCACTGCGCCTGCACTTCCACGACACCCGCAATACCGGCCTGGCCAACGCGTTCGCCGGGGTCGAGGCGGGTGTCGATATCCTGGACGCCAGCGTCGGCGGCCTGGGCGGCTGCCCCTTCGCCCCCAACGCCACCGGCAATATCGGCACCGAGGATCTGGTCTACATGCTGGAGCGCGCCGGGTTCGAGACGACATACGATCTGGGTGCCCTCATCGAGATCGGAAACTGGGCGTCCGGGCTGGTGGGCAAGGCACCGGCGGCGTCGGTCAGTCGCGCGGGCGGGTTTCCGCTGCAGGCGTGACCTCGGTTTGAGAGTCGACCAAGACCGAAATCGATCAAGACAAGGGAGAATTGAACATGGCTGACGGATCGATCGACGGCATGACCCACGACCGCTTCTCGGACGTGCGGACCGCGTTTGAGGCCAATTTCGCCAACGGCTCGGACGTGGGCGCATCATTCTGCGCGACGGTTGAGGGCGAGACCGTGGTGGATCTCTGGGGCGGGTTTGCGGATGCGGAACGGACCCGCGCCTGGGAACGCGACACCATCGTCAACGTCTATTCGACGACCAAGACCATGACCGCCTTGACGGCCCTGCTGATTGCCGATCGCGGCGACCTCGACTTCGACGCGCCGGTGGCGAAGTACTGGCCGGAATTCGCGGCCAACGGAAAGTCGGGCGTCAAGGTCAGCCATTTGATGAGCCATTCCGCTGGACTGTCCGGCTGGAAAGAGCCGATCACCAACGACGACCTCTATGACTGGGACAAGGCGACATCGTTGCTGGCCGCCCAGGCACCCTATTGGGAGCCCGGCACGGCACCGGGCTATCACGCTCTGACCCAGGGCTATCTGGTCGGCGAGGTGATCCGTCGCATCACCGGGCGGTCGGTGGGAACGGTTTTCCGCGAGGAGATCGCCGGACCCCTGGGCGCGGATTTCCACATCGGCCTGCCGGCGTCGGAAGACCAACGCGTCGCCCACCTGATCCCGCCGCCGCCCGGCGGCGCCATCGCTGACGGTCCGGGCCAGACCGAGATCCAGGCCAACATGTCGAACAATCCCGGTATCGACGTGGCGGAAACCCGTACGCGCGGCTGGCGCGGCGCTGAGATTCCGGCGGCAGGCGGAACGGGCAACGCGCGGTCGGTGGCCGAGATTCACGCGATCCTGGCCAACGGTGGCGTTGCGAAGGGCAAGCGGTTCCTGTCCGAGGCCGGGTGCCGCAAGGCGCTGGAGCTACAGATCGAGGGCAACGACCTGATCCTGGGCGGCCCTGCCCGGTTTGGAATGGGCTTCGGCCTGGCCGGGGGCGTGCTCCCGCTGCCCAACCCCAATACGATGTATTGGGGCGGGTATGGCGGGTCGCTGGTGATCATCGACATGGATGCCCGCACGACCTTCGGCTACGTCATGAACAAGATGGCAGGCACGACGACTGGCGACATGCGCGCCTTTGGTCTGGCGATGGCCATGTGGGAGGCGTTGAACGGTTAGATCGCGAACGCCGCCAACCGCGCATCCAGCCGGTCGCGGACGGCGGGCCACTCGTCGGCCAGGATCGAGAAAAAGACCGTGTCGCGGATGCGGCCTGTCCATGTGACGCGGTCGCGGCGCAGGATGCCCTCCTGCACGGCACCTAGTTTCAGAACGGCGGCGCGTGAGCGGGCGTTGATGGCGTCGACACACAACTGAAGGCGCCGAATGCCGCTGTCAAAGGCGTGGCCCAGCATCAAGCGCTTGGCCGCCGGGTTGACGGCCCCGCCTCTCAGGTCGGGCCGATAGTAGGTGGCACCCACCTCCACCTTGGCGTTGACCAGATCGATTCCCAGATGGGAGGTCATGCCGCCCACCTCGCCGCCCACGATGATGACATAGGCCTGGCTGACGGCGCTCGCCGCCATGTCACCCGTCATCATGCGGGTCCAGACCGGGTCGAAATGCTCGTCCAGCATCGAGAACGGATAGAGCTCGTTCCAGGTCCTCGGGTCGGCGGCGCAGGCTTCCCGCAGACCCTCCTTGTGCTCCTCGGCCAACGGCTCCAGGCGCACGAAGCGATTCTCCAGGATCTTGCGTTCCAGTTCCATGGGAGTCTCCTGATGCCTAGCGTGGCCTTAAATGCTCGCCCGTCAGTTCGAAACATCCAGTTTCATACAACTGAGCGTTGCTTCATCGGCCCGCCGATAAATTTCGGGGCCGAAGGCTTGAACCCGCGACGGGTCTACCTATTTCAGCTTTGCCCATTCTGGGCGTTTCCTCCCAAAGACTTTTTGGCCGGGCCCTGATGGACCCGGCCATTTTTTTGGCACCGAGCCCTTCAACGCATCAGCTGGGCGGCTTGCACCAGATAGCTGACGCCCACCGCTGTAATGATCCATCGGGTCCAGCGTTTGAAGTCCACGTCGCTGACCCGGTTGAGGATCATGCCGCCGACCGCAGTGCCGGCCATCGACAGCGGAATGGCCAGGGCGAACACCCACAGCGGCGGCATGCCAACGGCCTGCCCGGAGATCAGAGGCGCGCCGTAGACCAGGATCTTGGCCAGATGGGCAAACACCTGAGTGGCGGCCTTGGTGGCGACGATGGCGTGGCGGGTCAGTTCGGTGCGCACGAAGAAGATGTCGAGCAGAGGACCCGCGACCCCAGCGGTGAGGTTCAGGCCCGTAACGGTGAGCCCTGACAAGAACGCCTGAATGGGTTTGCCCGCGTCAAGGTTGACCCACTTTTGCGGCAACCAGGTCAGGAACGGGACCAGGCCCAGCAACAGGAACAACAGAGGCTTGGACGGTGTGAAACTCAAGAGGGCCACGACGCCGCCAGCGATCAGCGACGCCAACGCGTACCAGCCGACGATATCCCATCGCACGTGTTTTCTATGCAGGATCGCCCGCCAGCCGTTTGCAACAAGTTGCAGTACACCATGAGTGACAAACGCGGCCTGTACCGGCAGTACCAGGGCTAAAGCCCCCATCAGCACGAGGCCACCGGCCATGCCGAAAACGCCTGAGAGCATGGCCGTTACAAAGGCCATGCCAACCACAAACAGGGCTGCGGGAAGGGTCATTGTCGTCCTCCGAAAAAGGGCCCGCGTCGGAGGACGGGCACAGGCCGCCTTCGATCACGAACCCGCTGCGCGTCGCGCGCGGGACTGGAGGGGCGCTGCGAACCTCGAAGGGCGAGCGCCGGGTTGTGACCCCTCATCTGCGCAGGCAGACCGGGCCTTGGTCGCCTCAGGCTGGAGCCGGGCGACGGGTATGCAATCTCGTGCCCCTGACGGACTGGTATCAGCTTAGGCTGATATCCCCGTGGCGGCCAAGCTTGATCCGCACAATCAACCTTTCCGGGCTGTTGCGGGGCAGGACCACCCAACCTTGCCGTCGGCGCGGGCCACCGCGGGATAGGGACACAGCAACTGGGTCTGGTCACCCGTATCGGCCCTGGCGATCAGGCTGGCGGGGGCTTCGCGCTTCGTCACCCAGCGGTCCAGCACGTCCAGCATATCGACCTTCCCCGGTCCCGCGCCGCCCGAGCAATGGAGCATACCCGGGATCATGTAGAGCCGGTAGAAATCGGAAGTGTCGCCCATGCGGGCGCGCACCTCGTCGTGGTAGCGGATGCTGCCCAGCGGCGGGATCGCGGGGTCATTCCAGCCGTGGTACTGGATCAGCTTACCACCGTGCGCCTTGAAGGGACGAAGGTCGGCGTTGACCGCGTCCAGCTCGACGGCGACCTTGCGGCGGTCACGATCATACTTCGGACCGAAGTCGGATTTCAGGAAATCAAACGATGGGTCGCCATAGACGAAGTATTTCAGGAACTGGGACGAAATGCTGTGGCCGGCGGACTGCCCGATGGTCTCGAAGGACGAACCGGTGTTCCAGGCCTGAAAGCCGCCGGTCATTGCCTCGGCACCGGGCGTGAATCCCGGGAACAGCGAGCGGCCATCTGGGCCCGGTCGACCCGTATAGAGCGCCCGTGCCGACGCCACCTGCGGCGGTGTCAGGCATTGACCTGGCATCGCGCCCGCCTTGCACTGCAACACACCCGGATCGAACCGGCAGGCCTTCTGGTCGCGGATGAAGGCACCCCCCGCCGCGCAGGTCTTGAGCGCGGTATTCTGCAAAAGCTGCAGGTCCGCCAGCGCCAGATAGCCGCCGGGCCTATGCAGCATCTGCTGCATGTAGGCGCGGCTCCCGGTGAGCAGGGTGTTGTAGTTGGCCGGGGCACCGGCGACGATGCCATCGAATACCGTCGGGAACCTTTGCGCCATCATCAGCGCCTCACGCCCGCCCGCCGAACAGCCGGCAAAATAGGACTGTTGCGGTCCGGCACCCTTCTGGGCCGCGATCAAGGCCTTGGCAGTGTCGGCCGTTTCCTTCAGCGATCGGGTGCCGAAGTCGCGGATCTTCTCAGGGCTGCCCAGCGCCCAGACCGCCGTCCGCCCATTGCCGACGTGGCCGTCGTCGGTGCCGGCGGACGCATAGCCGGTCTCGGCGCGAAGCCTGATCTGGGCCGAGGGGATAGCCCCGGCCAAGCCTCCGTTGCCCACCTGAACGAACTTTCCGTTCCACGCGCTACCCCGCGGGATCAACACCTCGATCTTGATGTCGGAGACCGGGGTCGGGCGGCTGGTCACCGTGATCTTGCAGGCCTCGCCGGACGCCAACACCTCAACCCTGGCCGACGTCACCTCTGCGTGGGGAAGTTTCACCGTCATCAGGTCGGCGCAGGCGGTCTCGGCCCGCGCAAGAGCTGGAAGCGCCAACGCCAACAGGGCACCGGCCGCGACTATTGCGTTTCTCATGATCAGCTCTTCTTCCCGATAGCGCAGCTCCAGCCGCCCTTGCTGTCCGACCGCGCGACACCCGGATAGGGGCAGAGCAGCTGCGACCCATTGGCCACTGAGGTCGCCGTGACCGGGCCTGGCGCATCCTTCGCCACCACCCAACGGTCGATCATCGCCAGCCAGTCGACGGTGTTCGGTCCGGCTCCGCCCGCGCAATGCAACATGCCCGGCACCAGATACATCCGGTAGAAGCCCGACGTGTCGCCCATCGTGCGGCCTACATCCTCATAGTAGAGGATGCTGGACCTGGCCGGAATTGCCGGGTCGTTCCAGCCGTGGAACTGGATCAGCTTGCCGCCGCGCGCCCTGAATGCCGACAGGTTGGGGTTCGGGCTATCGATCAGAGGAGCCATCTTGGCCTGGGCCCGGTCGAACTGGACACCGACGTCCATAGTCAGGAAGTCGAACGCCGGGTCGCCATAGGCGAAGTATTTCAGCGCGTTGGACGTGAACTGGTACGAGGCTGCCTGGCCTATCTTGTCGGCGGACGGACCCGTGGTCCACGCCTGCCAGCTGCCGCCCGCAGCCTCGGCCCCCGGACTGAAACCGGGGAACACGATCTTGCCCGTCCGGGGATGGCGCCGGCCCTCATAGATCGTGCGGGCCGAGTTGACCTGGGGGGCCGTCAGACAATCCTCGGTCTGGCCCACCTTGCACTGCAATCGGGCCGGATCGAAGCGACAAGACGTCGGGTCGCGCACAAATGCCTCGCCGCCGCACTGGGCCAGCACGGACTTCTGCAGCAATTGCAGCTGAGGCGTCCCGAGATAGCCGCCCGGCTTCGCCAGCGCCTGCTGGTTGGCCGTGCCGATGCCGAACAGGCGGCTCATGTAGTTGGCCGGTGCCCCGGCCACGATCCCATCGAAGTCAGCGGGATAGCGCTGAGCCATCATCAGCGCCTCGCGGCCGCCGTCGGAGCATCCGAAGAAGTAGGCGTTCTGCGGACCGTCACCCTTCTGGGCCTTGATGAGGGCTTTGGAGATGTCGGCAGTTTCCTTCAGCGAGCGATAGCCGAAGTCGATGATCTTTTCCGGATATCCCAGCGCCCAGGACGCCGACGTTCCGGCGGCCCGGTGTCCGTTGTCGGTGCCCGCCGCCGCATAGCCTGTCGCGGCCATGGCCCTAAGCCGACCTGACGGAATGGAGCCGGCAAACCCGCCGTTGCCCAGCTGAACGAACTTGCCATTCCACGCCGCGCCCATCGGGATCCAGACTTCAAGACGGATATCCGACGTCGGCGTGGGTCGGCTGGTCACCGACAGTTTGCAGAGTGTCGTGGCACCGGAGGTCTCCAGCGTCGCCGACGTGACCTCCGCGTGGGGCAGCACCGTGGCCTTGAGGTCCGCGCAGGCGGTCTCTGCCCGCGCCAACTGCGGCGCGCCCAAGGCCAGCACCAATCCAGCCGCCCAGATCATCCGCTTCATCATGAAACCTCCCCGTACCGTTTGTTGGAACGAGTTCACCACATGCCGGCTGGTTGGGGAACCAGAGATAGCCCCTCGCCTAGCTTTCCTCGTCACCCTCTTCGCCCTGCGCCGCGCGCTGATCGATATTGGTGGGCGCAGTCTTGACGCCGGTCCGGTCTTCCTCGCGAGCACCGGACAGGATGTTGGCGAGGCCATAATTGCCTTCGTGGCAGGCGTATTCGTAGACGAGGCCTGTAATCTGCGCGTACTCGTATTCACCGCCCCAGGGCTGGCTGAACACCGTCGGATCCTCGACCCAGAAGCCGTAGTGCATGCGACCAGGCCCGACGGGCGTAAATCGTTCGGTCACCTTCAGATTGGCCGACGATCCCCGAAACGACTGCTCGGGGTGATAGTTGGTGGTCTCCACGACCAGGGTATCGCCCTCCCACCAGCCTATGGAATCGCCCATCCAGGGCCGAATAGTCGGCGGCAGATGTTTGGCACCCAGCCGCACGATCCGGGTGTCGTGCACCATCTCAACGACGATGGCGATCTGATCGCGGGTCTGCACGAATTGATAGGTGTTGTTATAGAGGCCAGGCGTCATGACCGGACCCGACGAGGTGCCGAACGAGAGCAGGCAGCGTTCACCCAGCGCCCGGCTTTCCGGATTGTCGCTTGGGTGCGCCCCCTTCGGCAGGACGCGGCCCGCCAGAGCGGGCGCCTTGATATCCTTGCGCATCGGCACGCGGCCGTCTGCGGGGACGGTGATGAAGCCGTTGCGACCCTCGCCCGCAACCCGGCTTACCACGCTGCCCGGATCGGTCCAGGCGGCGTTATAGTTGCAGTTGGTGCCGCGACCGTCAGAGCAGTCGGCCGGCAAATCAGTGACCTTGGCGTTTGGGTCGGTAGGCTTGTTGCCCAAATCGATTAGCGCCTGGTTTCGAGACTCGATTTTCCGGACCTGCGCCTCGGTCAGCACGAGCGTGTCGCCGTGGCGAGGATTGCGTTCGAGCCGCGTAATTGCCGAATTGCTCCAGACCCCTTCAAGGTCGGGATGGCCATCGGCGGTGCGCGGAGCCTTCCAGGTCGTCGCGGGGCGGGGCGCTTGATCTGCCGACGTCGCGGGCGATGCCAGACACAGCGACGCCGCGACCACGAGAAATAGCCTGAACATTCAACCCCTCCCAAGCATCCGGACCGCGCGCAATCGTCATGCGTCTTCGAAGATCCAGGATGGAGCATATAGCGCGACAGCGCGACGTCTACAGGCCCAGTCGGCGTGCCCGACCGGCGACGGTCAAGGCGAGGCGTTCGGCGATCAGCCTGTCCGGCGAACCGGTCGTCTTGCAGGCGCGGTCGGCGGCGAGGACTTCGGGCTGAATCCGGTCCAGCTCCGCCAGCGTCCAGGTCCGGGCCTGACGCAGGAATTCGCGCTCCTGTTTCCAGAATACGCCAGACGCCTTGGCCGCCTCCTGCAGGCCCGCGCCCGCCTTGGCCAGGGTCAGGACCCGCCTGAGTTTGCCCAGGTGTATGCCCAGCGCCCGAACGGCGGCCGGACCACTCTCACCCTCCTGCGCCGCACGCCGCAGGCCCGACTGGGCCTCGCCAAGTCGACCCCCGAAGGCGTCGGACGCGGCATCGAAGAGTGACGCTTCGGGCTCGACGCCCAGGAATTGTTCCAGATCGGCTGGCCCTGCCGTAATCCCGCTGCCCGGACCCAGAAACAGCGCCAGACGCTCGATCTCCTGTCGCGCCACGCCGCGCTCCTTGGGCATCCGGGCCACGAACAGGTTCAGCGCGTCCTGGGTCAGGGTGACATTGTCTTTCGCCAGGGTTTCGCGAACCATCCGGGCGACATCGCCGGGTTCATCTTCGTAGCAAGGGATGGTCGCTGCAGCGGCAACCTTCTCGGCAACCTTTCGCAGGGCGGAATCCTTGCCCAGATTTCCGGCCTCGATCAGAAAAAACGCATCCGGATTGAGCTCACCTGCGGCGTGTCGGGTGAGGGCCTCGGCGGCCAGTTTGTCTGCGGCAGACTTTTCAGCCGTCAGGCGCAGGCGCACGAGGCGGCGGCCTCCCATCAGCGACTGGGCCGCCAACTCCCCCTCCAGCCGCCCCCCGTCGTCGGCCAGGTCCAGCTCGGTCAGGATGGCGACATCAAACGGATCGTCCGGGTTGGGGACCAGCTTCGCGGCCAACTGGTGGCCGCGGTCACGAACCACGCCCATGTCGCGCCCATAGATCAGGGCGGCGCGAACGGCGGCGTCCGGCCTGGCCAGGAACCGCTCGATATCGGGCCGCTTGGCGAGGATCACCGCGCGCTGGCGACTTTCGCGCCATTGGCCAGCCAGACCGCCAGTTCCAGCTCGATGCGGCGGGCGGCCTCATCGGCGGCGCGGTCCTGAGCGTCCTGTTGCGCCGAGATCGAGGCATACGGCTGGTCAGCGCTGTCGTAGGTCAGCTCGACCCGGACCTGGCCCCGCTTGGCCATCGCTCCAGAGGGCACGTCTTTCAGCACATAGGTCGCGGTCAGCACATACTCATATCGGGTGGCGACATTGTCGATCCGGACCCCGCGCGGGAAGCGCGCCTCGGCCAGCGCCAGTTCCATGGTGTAGCGCGGCGCTGCCGAATGATCCTTGGCGAGCGCGTCGTCCAGATGCTGGCGCATCAGATAGCCGGTTCGCCCGGCCGGTGCCGTCACCTGGATCGAGCCCAGGTTTTTCGCCACATCGGTCTGGGCATAGAGCGGCTGGAACCCGGCGCAACCGCCAAGCAGCAGGCCAGCGGCCATCAGGCCGGATACAAGGAGCTGTCTCATGCCGCCACGATATTCACGATGCGGTCCTTGACTACAATGATCTTGCGAATTGTCAGGCCTTCCAGACGCTGGGCGATCTCGGGATCGGCCATGACAATCTTCTCCACATCGGCCGGTTCAGCACCGGCGGGGGCTGAAATCTCGCCGCGACGCTTGCCGTTGACCTGGACCGGCAGGATCTTGACGGCGTCTTCGGTCAGGGCGGGATCAAACGTCGGCCAGGCGGCCTCGACGACCATTCCCGTGCCGCCGATCCTGACCCAGCATTCCTCAGCCAGATGCGGTGTGAAAGGGGCGACCAGGCGCGCAAAGGCGCTCAGCGCTTCCTTGCGTGCGATCAGTACCGCGTTGGACGCGCCCTTGGCCGGGTTCGCCTTCAGCACGTTGAGAAATTCATAGAGGCGCGCGATCCCGGAATTGAACCGGAAGGTGTCGATGGCTTCGGTCACCTGTTTCACCAGCTTGTGTGTCGCGCGTTGCAGGTCCCTGTCTGGCTCGCCTGATGGGGGCGCATCCTGCGGCTGGCTGTCGAACTCGTCCCAGACGCGGTTCACGAAGCGCCACGCCCCCTGAACGCCGGACGTCGACCACAGCGAATCCCGCTCCGGCGGGCTGTCCGACAACACGAAGAGGCGCGCGGCATCCACGCCATAGGCATCGAAGATTTCTTCTGGTGCCACGGTGTTGCGCTTCGACTTCGACATCTTTTCGGAATCACCGATCAAAACCGGCTCGCCCGAGGCGATCAAGGTGGCACGCCGTGTGGACCCCTCGACCACGATATTGATCTCGCCCGGCTCGACCCAGTCGCCATTCTGGCGACGATAGGTTTCGTGGGTGACCATGCCTTGCGTGAACAGGCCCGCGAACGGCTCGCGTACGCTCAGCATGCCCTGATCAGCCAGCGCCTTGGTGACGAAGCGGGCGTAGAGCAGGTGCAACACCGCGTGTTCGATGCCACCGATGTATTGGTCGACCGGCAGCCAATAGTCGGCGGCCGCCTTGTCGATGGGTTCCGCTGCGTCCGGGTTGGTGAAGCGGGCGAAGTACCAGGACGAATCCACGAAGGTGTCCAAGGTGTCGGTCTCACGCATCGCAGGACCGCCGCATGCAGGGCAGGTCGTGTGTTTCCAGGTCGGGTGCTGGTCCAGCGCGTTGCCGGATTTCCCGAACTGAATGTCGGCGGGATGGGCGATGGGCAGCTCATGCTTCGGCACCGCGACCACACCACAAACGGCACAGTGCACCACCGGAATCGGACACCCCCAGGCGCGCTGGCGCGAGACGCCCCAGTCACGCAGGCGGAACACGGTGGCACCTTCGCCATCGCCCTGAGTTTCGATCCGGGCGATGGCGGCGGCCTTGGCGGCCTCGATATCCATCCCGTTGAGGAATCCAGAATTGTAGATCGTCCCCGGACCCACATAGGCTTCGTCGCCTATCGTATGGGCCTGTGGGTCCTCGCCTGGCGGCAACACCACCGGCAGGACCGGCAGTTTGTACTTCCGCGCAAAATCCAGATCACGCTGGTCATGTGCCGGACAGGCGAAAATCGCGCCCGTGCCGTAGTCCATCAGGATGAAATTGGCGATCCAGACCGGCAGTTCCCAGCTGGGATCAAAGGGGTGCTTCACGCGCAGGCCGGTGTCGTAGCCGATCTTCTCCGCGGTCTCGATCTCGGCCTCGGTCGCAGCGCCCCTGCGGCACTGTTCGATAAAGGCGGCGGCCTTCGGATCCCTGGCCGCGATCTCGGCGGCCAACGGATGGTCGGCAGCAATGCCCACGAAGCTCGCGCCGTACAGCGTGTCCGGGCGGGTGGTGTAGACGTCCAGGCCGTCGGTCCGGTCGGGATCGCTGAATTGGAACCGGAACTTCAGGCCCTTGGACCGACCGATCCAGTTCTCCTGCATCACCCGGACTTTCTCGGGCCAGCGGTCAAGGGTCTTCAGGTCGTCCGTCAGCTGGCCGGCGTAGTCGGTGATGCGCATGGCCCACTGGTTCAGCTTGCGCTTTTCAACCGCGGCACCGGACCGCCAGCCCTTGCCGTCGACAACCTGCTCATTGGCCAGGACGGTCTGGTCGACCGGGTCCCAGTTGACGACGCTTTCCTTGCGGTAGACCAGGCCAGCCTTCAGCAGGTCCAGGAACCAGGCCTGCTGCTTGCCGTAGTAGCCCACGTCGCAGGTGGCGAACTCGCGGCTCCAGTCGATGCTGAGGCCAAGCTGTTTCAGCTCGTCGCGCATCCTTGCGATGTTTTCATAGGTCCAGCCCTTGGGATCGACCCCGCGTTCCATGGCGGCGTTTTCGGCCGGCAATCCAAAGGCGTCCCAGCCCATGGGGTGCAGCACCGAGAACCCGCGTGCGCGTTTGAACCGTGCGATCACGTCGCCCAGCGCATAGTTGCGCACATGGCCCATGTGCAGGCGCCCTGACGGGTACGGGAACATCTCCAGCACATAATACTTAGGCTTGCTGTGATCGATGACCGCCTTGAAGGCGTCAGCGTCCGACCACGCCTTGCGCCAGCGCGGCTCGGAGTCTTTCGGGTTGTATCGCCGGGTAACTTGGGGGGCCATTGCGGTCGGCCTTTGGACTGGAGTTGGACTTCCGGTCAACGGCCTAAGAGCTCAGGCGCATCGACAAGCGAACAGGGGGCTGGAGTCAGCCTTTGATGTTCGAAAGTCGAAGCTGCCGCGCCTTGGTCAGAATGGAGTTCTCGATATCGGTCTCGGTCTGACCGGCATGCGGTGCATCGACCCAGCCACCTGCTGCATCACGGTTCTGCTTGAACACGGCCACGTTCAGGCCGTCAGCACGCAGGCGCGAATCCAGGATATAGACCGTGCACTTGAAACGCTCGTCCGGCTTTTCAGGATTGACGTACCATTCGGTGACGATGACGCCGCCATAGGGGTCCGCCGAGGCCAGCGGCATGAAGGACAGCGTGTCCAGCGACGCTCGCCACAGATAGCCGTTGACCCCGATTGCCGCAGCGTTTTCGCCCGACGGCGGCGATTTTGAGTTGCCGCCCACCAATGGCAGGCTTCCGCAGGCGCTCAGTCCCACAACGCTTAACGCTGCAGCCGCAATTACAAAACCACGCATCCCAGGACGGCGCACAAACGGCATATGTATCAGTCTCCAACCAAATCCGCAGCGCGTGCGCGCTACGGCGCCGCCCCGCGCCGACGCCCTCTATAACAACGCGATCAAGGGTGCCAAACAGGAATCGCGTGGCGGAAGCGCCACAGGACATCAGCATCTCGACTTATATGAGGCCGTGGAGAAAGAGTCGTGTTGACCCGAAAACCCAGCGGTCCTTAATCAGACTGTCATCGTGGTATGGTTCAGTATGCGATGATCAACCGTTGGGACCCTATATATCGTCAATGACCGCCCACCGCATCAGTCTCGCAATCGCAGCCGCCGCGCTTTTCAGCGTGGTGTGCGGCAACGCGTCTGCCGCCGACAAGGGAAAAATTGTCGATTTCACCGTGAAATCAGAGCCGATGACCTCGGCACCCAACGGCGGCAAGGCCCTGAAGTGGGATGCCAGCAAGGGTCGGTTCGGTTTCACGCTGAACATTCAGCAGCCGCAGGAACGCCCTGCCGTGGCCAATGACGTACAGGCCGGGGCATATTTCCGGATCACGCCGACGTTGCGCGTCGGCGGCTCTGTTGCACTTGGCGAGCAGGATCTGAAAATCCTGCCGAACGCGGCCAGGCCCGCCGCAGCGCCGAAACTGACGCTGCAGACCGCCTTCAAGTTCTAGGCACCAAACCCTTCGACCGCCGCCAGACCGATCAGGCCCGCGCCAAGCAGGCGACGGGCCGTTTTGTTGTTTATGCCTCCCAGCGCATAGGCCACGCGCCCTGTGGCGCGAACCCGCGCGGCAAGGCGAACCGGGCCGAGCGCAGGTCCCGCCGAAGGACTGCGTGACGGCAAGGCCACCGAGATGACAACCGCGTCAGCGCCGATCAGCCGGGCCGCGCGATGGGAATGGGCCGCCGCGGTAATGATCCAGCCGGGATGGGTACGCTTGAGGGGCGCAGCGCGATGGGCCAGCCGCTCCGGCAGATGCACGCCATCCGCGCCGACCCTCCGCGCAAGCCCGACATCCTGACCGATCAGCAGTTTCAGGCCGCGCGATCTGGCAATAGCCAACAATCGGCGCGCTCGCGCTTCAGCATCGGGCGCTCCGTAGGTACGATAGACGATCGCGCTTCCAGACGGCAATCGCGACGCAGTGACCTCCGGTTCCGGCGTCCGGACCGGGTCGGTGAAGAACATCAATGCCGGCAGGGCCTTCCGCAGCGCCCTGCGGGCAGGTAACAGACGCGCCGTTCGCTGCAAGGTCCAGAACCCGGAAATGACCACCCCTCCGCAAGCCTATGTCGACGTGGTGGCCCGTATCGCCCGTGCGGCGCAAGCCGTTGGTCGCGATCCGGCGTCGGTGACGCTGGTGGCCGTGTCAAAAATGCAGCCCTGGGACGCCGTGGAGCCCGTTCTGGCGGCTGGCCAGACCGTCTTCGGTGAGAACCGGGTGCAGGATGCGGTGGCGCGCTGGGAGGGCAAGACTGCCGGCCTGACCCTGCACCTGATCGGCCCCCTCCAGACGAACAAGGCGCGGGAGGCGGTGGCCTTCTTCAATGTGATCGAGACCCTTGACCGTGAAAAGCTGGCGCGGGCATTGGCCGACGAAGTCCAGAAGCAGGGCCGTTCACCCCGCATCTACGTTCAGGTCAACACCGGCGAGGAGCCACAGAAGGCCGGGGTGCTGCCCTCGGAAGCAGATGCATTTGTTGCCGCCTGCCGGGAGGCATACGGCCTGATACCGGAGGGCCTGATGTGCATCCCCCCCGCTGATGAACCGGCCGGGCCGCACTTCGCCCTGCTGGGCAAGATTGCCGCCCGCAACGGCCTGCCCAGGCTGTCGATGGGCATGAGCGGGGACTTCGAGACGGCGATCCGATTCGGCGCAACCAGCGTGCGGGTGGGGTCTGCAGTGTTCGGCGCGCGCGCCTAGGCCACCGCGATCTCTATGGCGTCGCCGGGTTTGGCCGCGCTGAGGAGTTCCTCAAGATCAGGCCGCTCGATCGCCACGCAACCCTGTGTGGGCGGGTAGCCGGGTCGACAGACATGCAGGAAAATCGCGGACCCCATCCCGGACACAACGGGATCGTCGTTGTGTCCGAGGACTACGATGATGTCGTAGATGTGATCGTCGCGCCAAAGCCTCTCGGCACTGGCCGGATAGGGCAATCGGACAGCGCGGTTGTAGGCGAGGTCATGCGGTGCATCGCACCAACCATCCTCGGGCGACAGAGGCCCGACCCGAAGCGCCGTCGAGGGTGGCAACCCCCGATCTGGACGATAAAGCACCTCTCGAATGGGCCAGACACCCGCGGGAGAGGCCCCGTCGCCTTCTCGTTTTTCAGACGCCGGAATGACGCCTGCCGGGCCGAGCGCACATCGCACCTTTCGCTCGCCCAGGATCAACATTCCGTCAGCGATCGCCTTGAAGATCACAGGAACCCGAACCCCTCGTGGCGAAACCCTTTGGCGCGAAGCGCTCAGATAGTGTTTGTTACCGCCTATGGCACAACGCAAGACTCTCCTCATCGTCGACGACGACCAGGACCTTCGTGGCGCGATCGCCGAACAGCTGCGGGCGGAGAACTTCGATACCGTCGAAGCAGAAACCGCAGGTGACGGCGTTCGGCTCGCCCGCGAGGCCAAACCCGATCTGATCCTGCTGGATGTGGATCTCCCTGACATGGACGGCCGCGATGCCTGCAAGCGCATGCGCGAAGATGGCATATCCGCCCCGGTGATCATGCTGACGGCCGCGTCCAGCGACGACGATGCGGTCCAGGGGCTCGATTCCGGCGCGAACGACTATGTGACCAAGCCCTACAAGTTCGCGGTCCTGCTGGCCCGGATCCGCGCCCAGTTGCGCGACTATGAGCACTCCGAAGGCGCGACCTTCCGCCTGGGGGCCTATGAATTCCGGCCCTCCGCCAAGCTACTGGTAGATGAAAAGGGCAAGAAAATCCGGCTCACGGAAAAAGAGACCAACATCCTGAAGTACCTCTACCGCGCCGGCGAGAAGGCCATTTCGCGCGAGGAACTGCTGGCCGAGGTCTGGGGCTACAATGCCGGTGTTACAACCCACACGCTTGAAACCCACGTCTATCGCCTGCGCCAGAAGATCGAGCCTGACCCGGCGAATGCGCGCCTGCTGCTGACCGAGGCGGGCGGGTACAAGCTGGCGCCCTAGAGCACCAGGTCCGCACTCACCGGCGCGTGGTCGCTCGGCCGTTCCCAGGCTCGGACGTCCTCATGGATCCGCACCGCCGGCGCGCCCAGCCGGAACGCCGCGTCCCGCAGGCCGGGCGTCACCAGGATGTGGTCCAGGCGCAGGCCCCGGGCAGACTGTCGGAAATCCTGGGCGCGGTAGCTCCACCATGACGCCAGCTTTTCTGGCTCGGGCGTCGACTCGCGCATAAGATCTATGAAACCCAGCGACCCCTGCAGCGCGCGAAACGCCTCGATCTCAACCGGCGTGTGGCTGACGATCTTCGACATGTACTTGTGGTTCCAGACGTCGAATTCACCCGGCGCCACATTGAGGTCGCCGACGATGGCGAGCGGTGCCTTGGGATCGCGGCGGGCCATATCTGAGGTCAGCTTCTCGTAGAAGTCCAGCTTGTGGTCGAACTTCGGGTTCGCCTCGCGGTCGGGGGTGTCGCCGCCAGCCGGGATGTAGAAGTTCTGGATCTCAACGCCAGCCACTTTCACGCCGACGCAACGTGCGTGCCCTTCACGGCAGACATCTAGGGGTTTGGGGTCCTCGATGGGCAGGCGCGAGGCGATTGCCACGCCGTGCCAACCCTTCTGACCGGCGATCTTGAGATGGGGCAGCCCCATCTCCTTGAAGGCGTTCACCGGGAACTCGCCCTGCTGGCACTTGATCTCCTGAAGGCAGAGGACATCCGGTGCCTGCTCCGCCACAAACCGGGCGACCTGTTCGGCCCTCAGGCGGACGGAGTTGACATTCCAGGTGCAGATTCGAAGGCGCATTGGCCATGTTTAGCGAAAGAAAGTCCGGACGCCATGGCGGGTGCCCGGCCAATCCCTAAAGAAAAAAGCCCGGACGCCATGGCGGGCGTCCGGGCTGTGTAAGTTGTCTCTCAAAACCGCTGCCGGGAGGGGATAGGTTCCGGTGCGGATTTCGCCTGCACGACCGGCGTGCGAGCGACGTAGTGGCATTATCGTCACAGGATGAATGTTTGTCAAAGGTAATTCACTCAAAACCTTGCGTGTGGCTTCACAGCAACATTTTAGAGGCCTCAGACCTTTCCCCGGCCAGGATTCTTCGGTCGTGGATCCTTCAGAATAAATAGTGATCTATCGAGGCCCGGGCTGCGCTTTAGCCCCGTCAACTGTATCCGCGTGGGATGGCCTTGAGCGTCCGTGACGGTCCATCCGGCCAGGGCCAAGGGCGCATCGGCGAAATTCAGGGTGATCGATCCCGCCGTCTGCTTCTTGCTGTCCTTCGCGGTCACCGAGAAGCCGTCGGACATGCGGGTTACGCGCGTGACCGCCACGCCGCGGTCCAGCCGGATGCTCTTCGCCAAAAACAGCGACAACGGCGTCGCCGTCAGCGGATAGGCGTCAAAGGTCTTGAGCCGCTTGTCCTGAACCGACACCACGCCGCCGTCCGATACCACCAGCAGGCCCGACGGCGGGTCATAGGCAAACCGCGCCTTGCCCGGACGTTTGAGGAACAAGGCACCCGAGGTCGCGTGTCCCCGCGCATCCACCTGCCGGAAGGTGCCTGAAGCCTCCGTCAGCCCCTCAAGGTAAGCAACGGCACGGTCGACCAGCGCCTTGTCAGCGCTCGACAGCGCGGTCTGCGCCGCCGCGGCGCCGGTCAACGGCGTCGCGGCTAATCCAAGGGCCAAGGCTCGGCGATTGAGGGTCATGGTGCCTCCGTAGCGTTTCAAACACCTATCGCCACAGAGCGGCGGCAATTGGGCCGCTCTACGGTGCCGCGCTGACCAGGATCTCGCGCTTGCCAGCATGGTTGGCGGGTCCGACGACGCCCTCATTCTCCATGCGCTCGATCAGGGATGCGGCGCGGTTGTAGCCGATCTGCAGGCGGCGCTGGATGTAGCTGGTCGAGGCCTTGCCGTCGCGGGTTACCACGGAGACGGCACGATCGTAGAGGTCGTTGCTCTCCTCGCCGCCCAGACCGAGGTCGCCACCTTCACCGTCCTCATCTCCACCCGCCGTGACCTCGTCGAGATAACTGGGCGTGCCCTGGTCGCGCAGGAACTTGGCCACCGCCTCGACCTCACCATCCGAGACGAACGGCCCGTGCAGGCGGGTAATGCGGCCGCCGCCGGCCATGTAGAGCATGTCGCCCTGGCCCAGCAGCTGCTCGGCGCCCTGCTCGCCCAGGATGGTGCGGCTGTCGATCTTCGACGTAACCTGGAAGCTGATCCGGGTCGGAAAGTTGGCTTTGATGGTACCGGTGATCACGTCCACCGAGGGCCGTTGGGTCGCCATGATCAGGTGGATGCCTGCAGCCCGCGCCATCTGGGCCAGCCGTTGGACGGCGCCTTCGATATCCTTGCCGGCCACCATCATCAGGTCGGCGACCTCGTCGATGATCACCACCAGCATGGGCATCGGTTCGGGGCGAATCTTCTCGCTCTCGTAGGTGGCGCGGCCGGCATCGTCGAACCCGGTCTGTACCGTGCGTTCAAAGTGCTCACCCTTGGCCAGTGCCTCACGGGCGCGCTCGTTGTACGAGGCCACGTTGCGCACGCCGATCTTCGACATGCGGCGATAGCGGTCCTCCATCTCGCGCACGGTCCACTTCAGCGCGACGATGGCCTTCTTCGGATCGGTGACGACCGGTGCCAGCAGGTGCGGGATGCCGTCGTAGACGCTGAGTTCCAGCATCTTAGGGTCGATCATGATCAGCCGGCACTGCTCCGGCGTCAGCTTGTAGAGGATCGACAGGATCATTGCGTTGACGCCTACCGACTTGCCAGAACCTGTGGTGCCGGCGATCAGCAAGTGGGGCATCTTGGCCAGATCGGCGATATAGGGCTCGCCGCCGATGGTCTCGCCCAAAGCCACGGGCACCACCTGGCCGCCGCGCTCATATTCCGGCGCCGCCAGCAGATCGCGCAGATAGACCGTCTCACGACGCTGATTGGGTAGTTCGATCCCGATGGCATTGCGGCCCGGCACGACCGAGACGCGGGCCGAGGCCACGCTCATGGAGCGAGCGATATCGTCGGCCAGCGCTACAACGCGAGCAGATTTCACCCCGGCGGCGGGGACCAGCTCATAGAGAGTGACCACGGGGCCTGGGCGGATCTGGTCCACCTGGCCGCGGACTCCGAACTCAGCCAGCACGCTGACCAGCAGCTGGGCATTTTGACGCAAGGCCCCCTCGTCATACTGTGCCGCACGGGGCGGAGCCTTGGTCAGCATGGCCAGTTCGGGCAGCTTGAAACCTCCCTCACTGACGAACTCAAACGTGCTCTGGGCTTCCTTCTGCTCGCGGACACTTTCCTTCGGCGGCAGTTTCGGCGGCTTCACATTCAGCGTCAGGCCATCGGACAGCGCCGGTTCGCTCGCAGGCCCCGGCTCGGAAGTTGTCGGATCCCCGCCGCTACCTTTCAACGCTTTGCGTTTGGCCACCCGGGCAGAGGGCTCAGGCCTGGTCGCCTTCAGTCGCGGCTTCGGCGTCAGCAGATGGCTGAGCCCATCCATTGCGGCGCGTAGATCCAGTCGAGAGAGTCCCAGGCTGTAGCCGTACGCTATGACACCCACCACGGCCAAAACACCGGCGGCGATAGGGGCACCAAATGGCAGCCGGGCATAGTCGATAAGCCCCGCAAAACCACCCAGCAAGGCGTCGCCCCAGAATCCGCCAAGGCTCTTTGCCAGTGGCCAGACCGCTGGTGTCGGCGCAAGGGCCAATGCACCGGAAAGCGACAAGAGTCCCAAAGCCCCAAACAGCGCGCGAAGACGCAGGCGTGCGCGCGTCACATCGGGCTCTGGCTCGGCGACCCGGCTGAGGCCGTTGACAAGGATCAGCAACGCGGCGAATCCGGCGGCCAGGCCCAGCGATTGCAACCCGATGTCCGCCAGAACGGCACCGGCGCCACCCAGGGCATTCACCGGTTCACCGGTGCTCGCCACATTCAGGCTGCGATCATCGGGACTGTAGGTGACCAGGGCTGCCGCCAGCGCCACGCCAAAGGCCGCGACGATACCGCCGCGCAGCCGCGCCGTGCCCGGGTGGCTCCACGCAAGTCTGGCGATGTGAAGCACGAGCTCCATGCCAGTTTTCCGTGCAACCCGCGCCATTCGTCCAATACCTCCAGCTGACTCGTCATTCCTGTTTGCAGCAGCGACCGTTAATCGCGCGTTTACCGTGATGCCTGCGAAACCGGTTTCCACTTTTGTCGGTCACGCACTAAGAGTCCGGCTCATGAACTGGACCATGCCCCGCCCCGTGCTGAAGGTCGTCGCCGCCATGATCGGCGTTGCCAGCCTCGGTGCCTTTACGGCGGGTATTCTGACGGCTCCGCCGCGGGGCCGCCTTCCGGGCGAACGCCTCGACGGGGTGACCGGGCAGCCGATCGAGGCACGCGACGCCACACCACTGGTCGACGAGCGCATTCAGGGCGCGCCGGAGCCGGTGGCGTTGACTGAAGAAGAGAAGGCACGGCTGGAGGCAGAAAAGCTGGCGAAAGCCGAGGCCCTGGCCTTGGCCAAGGTCGAAGCTGACAAGGGCGCTCCGGCGGGACCGAGCCCATCTGCGCCGATCGTGGCCGCGCCCCCGGAAAAAGTAGAAGCCAGTCAGCCCCCGCCGCCGCCAAAGACCGAAGAACCGCTGTTCTAAGCACGCAGTGCTTGAGCCAAATCAAGCGTCTAGTGCGCTAGCGGTGCCCCGCTGAGCCTACTTCACGCCGTTCGCGGCAAAGAACGCGAGCATCTTCTTCCAGCCATCCTCCGCCGCCGCTTTGTCGTAGGACGGTCGATAGTCGGCATGGAAGCCGTGCTGCACGCCGGGGTAAACGATGATGTCACTGGTCGTCTTGCCTGCAGCCTTGAGGGCAACTTTCATTTTTTCGACGTCGGCCAGCGGAATGCCGCTGTCCTTCTCGGCGTAGAGCCCCAGGACCGGATTTTTAAGGTCTGACGCCAGTTCAAGCGCGCGCTTGCCCTCGGTATCGTTGGCAGCATAATCCCCGCTCAGGCGTCCGTACCACGCGACGCCGGCCTTGAAGTCGGGCAGCCTGGCGCAGGATTCCCATACAATATTGCCGCCCCAGCAGTAACCGGTGATCCCCATGCGCGTGGTGTCGGCAAAGGGCTGGGCCTTGAGGTAGGCGATCGCGGACTTCAGATCGCCGGTGACTTGTTTGTCGCTGGACTGGCCGACGATTTTCAGGATCGCCGGAAAGTCGGTCAGAACCGAGGGGTCGCCGGCGCGTACGAAGAAGTCCGGAGCGATGACGACAAACCCCAACTTGGCCAGCCGTCGGCAGGTATCGCGGATGTATTCGTGCAGGCCGAAAATCTCGGACACCAGGACCACCACCGGGTGACGTCCCCTGAGCGGACGCGCGATGAAGGCCGGGATTTTCCGGTCTGCAGCCGGCAGGTCCACCATGCTCTGGATGAGACCAGCTCCGTCGGTCTTGACGGGGTCGGCCTGCGCTGACCACGCGGCCAGCGCATAGCCGCCGGTCAGCGCCAGGGTCAGGCCTCGTCGCGACAGGTTGAGATCTTCTGGACGGGTGCCGTCAGGGCGGGTGAGCGTGACCATGGGGGGTTTCCTTGACGAGGCCTTGGGGTGATGGTGCTCGCTACTCGAAACCACGGTCCGCCTGGCGTCAATTGTTCGTGTCCCTTCCTGGTCTAAAATCCGCCGGATTGCGCCGCCTGACAGTCGGCGAAAAGGCCTTGGCGCGCGAGGTGTTCGGCCACGGCATCGCCCCGGAACGTGTTCGCATTTTAAGCCTGCCGCTGTGGAACCGCGCCTTTGTCGCCGGGCCGGGGCTGATCATCTGGCCGTCGGCTACGGTACGCGCTGACTTTTCGGATTCCACGACATCGTTGCACGTCCAGGCCGTGTTTGTGCATGAACTGACCCATGTCTGGCAGGCCCAGAACGGCATTTCGCTTTTGCTGGCAAAAATCAAAGCAGGGGATTCCGACGCGGCCTATCGATATGGACTTTTGGACAGCGAGGCTTTTGCGGTGATGAACATTGAGCAGCAGGCCATGGTCGTGGAGCACGCATTCACGGTCTCACGCGGTGGAGTTGCGCCGTTGGCGCCCGAGGTTTACGCCCTGGCGCAGTCGGCCTGGCGGCAGGTTTGAATCATCTCCACGTCGAGATAGGGGAGATTCACCCTTGCAGGGCCCTCAAATTTCCCCATATCGGGCATTCGAAGCTGGCTTCCCCGAACGGAAGGTCGGCCAGGACCTAAACGAACCGGGGGCGTCGCTTGTCACCGGGCGCTTCATCAGAAGGCCCACCCGCGCCGTCCGCCAATCAGGAGCATGTAAGACCCCCTCATGAGCAAGATCATCGGTATCGACCTCGGCACGACCAATTCGTGCGTCGCCATCATGGACGGCAAGACGCCAAAAGTGATCGAGAATGCGGAAGGCGCCCGGACCACCCCGTCCGTCGTCGGCTTCATGGAAGACGGCGAGCGCGTCGTCGGCCAACCGGCCAAGCGCCAGGCGGTCACCAACCCGACCAACACTTTCTTTGCGATCAAGCGGCTGATCGGCCGCCAGTTCAATGACCCGATGGTCGAGAAGGACAAGGGCATGGTGCCCTATGAGATCGTTAAGGGTCCGAACGGCGACGCCTGGGTGCGCGCCCACGGCAAGGACTATTCGCCACAGCAGATCTCGGCCTTCACGCTTCAGAAGATGAAAGAGGCTGCCGAGCAGCACCTGGGCGAAAAGGTCGACAAGGCGGTCATCACCGTTCCGGCCTATTTCAATGACGCCCAGCGTCAGGCCACCAAGGACGCCGGCAAGATCGCCGGTCTCGAAGTCCTGCGGATCATCAACGAGCCGACGGCGGCGGCGCTGGCCTACGGCCTCGACAAGAACGAAGGCAAGAAGATCGCGGTCTACGACCTGGGCGGCGGCACGTTCGACGTGTCGGTTCTCGAGATCGGTGACGGCGTCTTTGAGGTCAAGTCGACGAACGGGGACACGTTCCTGGGCGGCGAAGACTTCGATATGCGCATCGTCGATTACCTGGCAGACGAGTTCAAAAAAGAGAACAGCGTCGACCTGCGCAAGGACAAGCTGGCCCTGCAGCGCCTCAAGGAAGAGGGCGAAAAGGCCAAGAAGGAGCTCTCCTTTACGACCCAGTACGAAGTGAACCTGCCCTTCATCTCGATGAATGCGTCGGGTCCGCTGCACCTCAACATCAAACTCAGCCGCGCCAAACTCGAGGCGCTGGTCGAGGACTTGATCATGAAGACGGTGGGCCCTTGCGAGCGGGCGTTGAAGGATGCTGGCCTGAAAAAGGGTGACATCGACGAGGTGATCCTGGTCGGCGGCATGACCCGCATGCCCAAGGTTGTTGAGACCGTGAAGGCCTTCTTCGGTCGTGAACCGCATACGGGTGTGAACCCGGATGAAGTCGTGGCTCTGGGTGCAGCGGTTCAGGCCGGCGTGCTGGGCGGCGAAGTGAAAGACGTCCTGCTGCTGGACGTGACACCCCTGACCCTGGGCATCGAGACCCTCGGCGGTGTGTTCACACCACTGATCGAGCGCAACACGACCATTCCGACCAAGCGCAGCCAGACCTTCTCGACCGCGGACGACAATCAGTCGGCTGTGACGATAAGGGTCTTCCAGGGCGAGCGGCCCATGGCGTCGGACAACAAGATGCTGGGCCAGTTTGATCTTGTCGGCATTCCGCCGGCACCGCGCGGCATACCGCAGGTCGAGGTCACGTTCGACATCGACGCCAACGGTATCGTCAACGTTCAGGCCCGCGACAAGGCGACCTCGAAGGAACAGTCGATCCGCATCCAGGCCAACGGCGGTCTCTCGGACGCCGACGTGGACGCGATGGTGAAGGAGGCCGAGTCCAACAAGGCAGATGACCAGAAGCGCAAGGCCGCCGTCGAAGCCAAGAACCAGGCTGACGCCATCTTGCACTCGTCAGAAAAGGCCCTGGCCGAGCACGGCGACAAGGTGCCGGTGGCGGACAAGGAAGCCATCCAGGCAGCTATCGATGATCTGAAAGGATCGCTGGACTCTGGTGACGCGGACGAGATCTCGACCAAGACCCAGACCCTGATCCAGGCGTCGATGAAGCTGGGCGAGGCCATGTACAAGGCCCAGCAAGCCGACGGCGAAAACGCCGATGCCGAGCCCGATACGGCATCCGACGATGTCGTCGATGCCGAGTTCGAGGAAGTTGACGGCGACGAGAAGAAGTCGGCGTAAAGTTGGCGCGCCCGCCCGCAAGAGGCTAAGCCTTGCGGACGGGCGACGACCCACCCACTTCCATCCTCAATACAATCGGGCGTCTGGCGTCATATGCGTGACTATTACGAAGTCCTTGGCGTGGAGCGCGGCAGCGATGCCGGCGAGCTGAAGGCCGCCTTCCGCAAGATGGCTATGGAGCATCACCCTGACCGCAACGGGGGGCGTGAAGACTCAGAAGCGCGCTTCAAGGAAATCAACGAAGCCTATTCAATCCTGTCGGACGTCCAGAAGCGCGCCGCCTATGACCGGTTCGGCCATGCCGGTGTGAACGGACAGGGCGGCGGTGGCGGCGGTGGCCAGTTCCACGACGTTCACGACATCTTCAACGAAGTGTTCGGCGACATCTTTGGCGGACGCGGCGGCGGACGCCAGCGCGGTGGTCCGGCACGCGGGGCTGACCTGCGTTTTGATCTGGAGATCAACCTGGAGCAGGCCTTTGCCGGATCAGATGTCGAAATCGCGGTGCCTGCGACGCTGACCTGCGAACCCTGTGAGGGCACAGGTGCCAAACCCGGCACCAGCCCGGTCCAGTGCACCACCTGCAATGGCCAGGGCCGCGTGCGCGCCAGCCAGGGCTTCTTCTCCATTGAGCGCGCCTGTCCGCGCTGCGGCGGCGCGGGCCAGATTGTTTCCGATCCCTGCACAGCCTGCCGGGGGCACGGCCAGGTCCGCACGGAGCGGACGTTGTCCGTGCGCATTCCGGCCGGTGTTGACGACGGCTCCCGCATTCGTCTGTCCGGCGAAGGTGACGCCGGCATGCGCGGCGGACCTCGCGGCGACCTCTATATCTTCCTGTCGGTTGTGCCGCATGACCTCTTCGAGCGCGACGGTCTGGATTTGCTGTGCACCGTGCCGGTACCTATGAGCACGGCAGCCCTCGGTGGCGACATCGATGCGCCCTGCCTCATGGGCGGCGAGGACTGCGACGGCGAATGCAAGATCTCGGTCAAGGTTCCGGAGGGTGCTCAGACCGGCAAGACCATCCGGGTCAAGGGGCGCGGCATGCCGTCCCTCAGATCTCGCGAGCGTGGCGATCTGATCGTGGAACTGTTCGTCGAGACACCCACCAAACTCACCGCGCGCCAGAAGGAACTGATGCGCGAACTGGCCGGCCTCTACGGCGACGCGCAGCACCCCAAGGCCGCTGGCTTCACCGGCAAGGCCAAGAAGTTCTGGGACGGGATCGTCAAGCCGGACTGAGTTACTTCGCCTTGGGCCGGTACGCCACCAGCAGATTGCCGCCCGCCTGTCCGAACGACGAATAGCCGGACCCCACAAACACCATGCCGTCGCCGGCGAAGGGGCCGGCTGCATCGATGGTGCCGCCGGTGCCCTTGAGCCCGTTCACGGTCTGGAACGGCACGGCGGTATCATGGGTCGACAGAAGCTTGCCGGTCTTGCCGTCGAACACATGCAGCCGCCCGTCCAGGCTTCCGGCGATCACTGCGCCATCCACCACAAGAGGCGGCGCGGAAATGCCGAACTTTCCGGCGCAAATTGGCACCCGCGCCTGACGGCCGTTGCCGCAATCCGCCGAGGCCTTCCACGACCAGGTGACCTTGCCGCTGGCGATGTCGATGGCGTAGAGGCCTGCCGCGTTCAGTGGCTCAGGTACATTGGGATCCGAGATCGGGGCAAATACGCGCACACCATCAGTGGCGATCCCCCAATGCACGCCGCCCAGGGCCGTACCCTTGCCGAACTGATGGCGCCACACGACCTTGCCATCGCCGGACTGGACCGCCCAGACGTCGCCGGACTTCTGGCCGGCCAGGATCAATTCCCGACCCTTGCCGCGCCAGATCACCGGGCCGCCGCCGAAATCATGATCCAGCAGCACGCTCCCTTCGTTGACAAAGAAGCAGTTGGCGCCTGTCGGTCGCCCGCCCGGCGCAGGCGGTCCGATGGGACACGACATGTTCCAGACATCGTTAGCGAGCGCCTGGAACACCCACTTCTGCTGGCCGGTCGCCAGGTCGAGCGCAACCAGCGCGTCACTGGTGCCTGTAGCGGGCGGCGATGTGTTCTCACCGGTCGAGGCATAGACCACACCCTTTTTCAGATCGACGGAAGGACTGGACCAGATCGGTGCACCCGACGGGCCGAACAGGTCAGCGCCCGCCGAATTCTTGCGCCCCAGCGGCCTGGCGTCCTCCATGGTGTGCCAGGTCCAGAGCACCTTGCCGGTCGCGGCGTCCACCGCCGCCACCGCGCCATGCGACTTGCAGCAAGGGTGCGTAGGCCGCATCGCCGCGCCCACGTCCCCCGACGAGATCGGCACCACGATCCGGTCCCCGGCAAACAGCGGGGTGCCAGAAATGGGGACTGTCTTGTCGTGGCGCGGATCGGCACGCCACACGATCTTGCCCGTCGCAGCGTCAAAGGCGGAAAGATTGCCCGACGCATCGCCGCCCACCAGACCCCAGGGACCCTTCGATCCCAGTCGGCCATAGGCCATGCTTCCACGAAGATTGGCAGGCGTGGGCGTCGCCCATTTCACGCAACCGGTCTGAGTGTCCAGTGCCAGCATGTAGCCAGCCTGGCCCGCCGGATAGAACAGGGTCGAACCCACCACCACTCCCTGTCCACGCAGGCCCGAGGTCTTGGGCATGGCAAACGCCCAGGCCACCTCAAGATTGGCAGCGTCGCGGCCTGACATCCCGGCCTGGGTGGCGGTCATGGCGCGGGAGTTGTCCGTATCGACACCGAACCCCACCTGGGCAGGCTTCGCCGACAGATCAACCACGCGCTTGCTGGCCACGCACATATTGCCGTCGAGCCAGGCGGTGCCCACGGGCGCTTCCGGTGGTGCAAGATAGGCCACGACATCGCGCAGCTGGCGGCGATCCAGTCCGTCGCCGATCGGTTTCATGACCCCGGTGGTCATCGCGGACATCAGCACCTGGGCATTCATCCGGCGGAGTGCGGCCACGGGCGGTGCCCGATCACCGGGCGGCGGAGCGTTGTGGCAGGCTGCGCAGTAAGTCTCGTAGACGGCCCTGCCCGGGTGCGGCACCTCATCGGTCGCCTGCGCCTGCACTGGGGTTCCCGAGGCAAGACCCGCCAACGCGAACGCGACGGCAATAACTCCACTGAGCGAGAGTCGTTTCCAGCTGCGCATGACGCCCCCTCGAATATGCCCGTCGTTCGACGCGGCTTTTAGCAGTGAAAGCTACCCCCGCATCGGAGACGCAGGATTGCCCGACTGAAATCCCACCACGGTGTTTGCGGCGTCGCGCGCTTTCCGCTAGAGACACCCTCCGCTAAAGACGCACCCGTAGCTCAGCTGGATAGAGCGTTGCCCTCCGAAGGCAAAGGTCACACGTTCGAATCGTGTCGGGTGCGCCACTTTTTCTTAATAAAAACAATGATTTAGAAACTTCGCAAAAAGCGGAATTGCTCGATTTTGCTCGTTTTTGCTATGTACAAAAGTTGCACAAAAACGGTGTCCAAAACCGATCCCTCTGATTACCCTCATTAAATCGGGTTTGAGGGTTCGGTCATGTCAGCGGGTGACGGGGAAAAGATCGACGTCCGTGGTGACGGTCGGATCATCCTGTACAAACGAGACGGTCTCAAAAATCCCAAGTGGCAGACTCGGATTCGAGTTCCGAACGCTAACGGCTATCGGTTCGCTACCACCAAGACCGACAATCTGAAGGAAGCAGAGCGGTTCGCTTTGGACCTCTATGAGGACCTGTACCTCACCGTGAAGGGTGGTGGGTCGATCAACACCAAGACCTTTAAGCAGGTTTTTGAGGAGTGGGAGAAAGCGATCACCGTGATGGGTCCGACCCGTCAGGGTGGATCCTGGACCGCTACCATTGAACGGGTTCGATTGTATGGACTGGAATACTTTGGGTCGATGAGGATCACCGAGATCGGTGCTGCTGAGTTCGGTTCGTTCTGGGTCTGGAGGAAGGGTCAGTTCAAACGGAAGGAACCGTCGAACGCTACCCTTCGACGTGAGAGGACCTGTCTGCTTCCAGTGTTCAAGTTCGCTGTGGAGCGGGGGTACATCAAGGTCGTACCTGGAACTTCGGCGCCTAAAGCGACCACGGATCGTAGACCCACCTTCACACTGGATGAGTGGAGGAAGCTCACTCGGTCTGCTCGTAAGTGGGTTGAGGAGGGAAAACACAAAGCGACGGGTCGAGATCGGTTTGTGTCCCAGCAGTATTTTCTGATCCTAGCGAACACGGGACTTCGTGTCGGGGAACTTCGTGGGTTGAGGTGGAGTGACCTTCGGACCGTGAAGACCGACAGTGGAACCAGACTGATCGGTTACGTCAAAGGGAAGACGGGTGCTCGTGAGGTCGCTTTTCAGGAAGGTGCTGAGGTCTACATTCAGCGTCTGTACGATCTTCGGGTCGATGAGTTGGGAGAAGCACCACCACCCAATGGGTTGGTGGTCTGTCACCGAGACGGGACACCTATTCAGACCATGAAGCGGTCATTCCAGTCGCTACTGGATTTTGCTGGGGTGCTGTCTGAGAGGGATGGTGGGACCCGAACGATTTATTCCCTGAGGCATTTCTACGCTACCCAGCGTCTGTCCCATGAGACCAGTCCGTTCCTTCTGGCAAAGCAGATGGGGACGTCAGTCGAAATGCTGGAGAAGTTTTACGGTCAGACCGTGACGTCAGCCTTGGCTGCTCAGATCACCAAGGGAAACCAGAGTGGTGCTGGGGAGAAGGAAAAGTCTTATCCGTTTGGTTGATAAACTTGAATATATGTTCGGATAAAATAATTTCTAATCGTTCTCTCAAATAGCATTTGCAATTTTTCTGCAATTTGCCCTTACAGTTTTCGATGCACTGCCAACATCAAACCCACCAATTGAATAGTATAATGCTCCACTTACTTCATTAAATGTAAAAACAATATCTACTCGAGAATTTTCTCGTGACACATATGAGTAATCGTATGAACCAAAACTATCTTTTGATATTCTTATTTTCTCTAAATACGCCACTTCGATCGGAACAAATTCATTCCACTTTGACCATGAAGTATATCTTTTAAACATCGCATAAAACGATATCGCTTGAGATGGTCGATCTTCGGTATCAAATTTTGGATCATCAGCAGTTCGGCGGGTCCAGAATTTCATCTCTCCCGCACATTTCATAGATTGCGTCGTTTCAGCACATGCGGATAGCAAAACGGCGGACAGAACGAGAACCGTTGCAGTCTTCATAAAATTAGCCACCTCTAAATCAGATCGACGATCTTCACCTGCGCTTGAGTGTCACCATCGATATATCTCTGGGTGGTCTGAAGCGAGGAGTGACCAGCTAGGAATTGTACGTCACGTAGCGAACCACCGACTGTCGAGATCTTCCGAGCAGCGTTGGTGATGAATGTCCTTCGTCCACTATGGGACGAGCATCCGACAAATCCAAGTTCGGTGTACCAACCCTTGAACAGGTTCACGATCACCTGAGGTGTGGTGCTGTTCGATCTCTCAGTTCGAATGATCCGATTGTTCGTGGTGAACCCACGTCAAAACGGGTCCCATATTCGCCTCGCTTAAAACGCGGTTTAGCAGGGACGTGTTTTCATTCAGACCGCCACGGAACCCCAGAAAGGTTTCCATCCAAAATCCGCGAAAAATCCTGCGCTGGAAAATCGCTACATCTAGGGTTGCGGTAAACGGATCATAAACGGTTCTGTAGATCCTCTTTTTTGTTAATTTAATCAATAGGTTATGATAGACCTATGAACTCCGAAGGCAAAGGTCACACGTTCGAACCGTGTCGGGTGCGCCAGTTTCCCCAATAAAATCAGCGATCTAACTTTTTCGCTTTTCCAATTTCCCGCTTTTAGGGCATAAACGGATCGTAAACGGATTTGTCGATTTCATAAACGGATTTAGGTCCGTTTCAGACAAACGGTTAGGCGATCAAATGGGCGAATTATCGGAAGTCTCTGATAAGGTTACGAAACGGTCAGAACCCAAGGTTCTCGAGAGCAAGATTTTTCGGGATGGAGCGATTTATCTTTATCGTCGGTCCGATTACAAAAAACCGACCTGGTTCATCCGACTGAAAGTTCCCGGAGTTAAGGGTTATCTGTGGAAGTCCAGCAAAACAGCGGACGAGCACGCTGCCTACAAGGTCGCCGACGATTGGTACAATCAGTCCCTTGGTCGGTTGTATTCCGGCGTAAAGTTAGACGTTAAGCGGATTGGTCCAGGGATCGACGCTTTCGTGAAGGCACACCAGGATCGTCAGACCAACGTCTCGATAAAATACACCGTTTCGCTCGCCAATCGTCTCAAACCGCTGCTTCAGAACACGACCTTTGACGAGATCGATGCCTCGTTGATTTCAAAGATGTTGGAAACGATCTCGACCCAGTCTCGTAAGGGCAGTCTGTCGCTCAACACCCTGAAACGTACCCAAGGGCATATCAAACTGCTGATGGGTTGGTGGGTGGATAACGGTTATTTGGAGAAAATCCCGACTTTCCCGAAAGCGTCGACACAGAAAAACCGACGCCCACATTTTGATGCTCGAGACTGGGGCAAACTCACCCGTTTTTTGAGGGAATTCGCCAAAATCAATCACGGTCCTGTCAAGCGAGACCGAACCTTGTTGGTGAATTACGTCCTGATCCTAGCAAATACGGGCATTAGA
>CAMCXF010000022.1 GCA_945883235.1 Phenylobacterium deserti
GTCCCCTATGCCCGTTTCCTGGGCCTGCGGGTGGAACTGGCTGGCGATGAGATGACCGCCATCCTGCCTTTCTCCCAGCATCTGGTCGGCAACCCCATCCTCCCGGCACTGCACGGCGGGGTGATCGGCGCTTTCATGGAAATGACCGCGCTGGCGCAGCTTTCGCTGGCCCATCCGGCGCAACGCATCCCCAAGACCATCGACATCACCATCGAATACCTGCGACCGGTCCTGGCCCGGGAAACCTTCGCCCGCGCCACCCTGCGCAAGGTCGGCCGCCGCGTCGCCAATGTGCAGGGCGAATGCTGGCAGGACAGCCGCACGCGACCGGTGGCGGGGATGAGCGGGGGTTATTTGAGCGCCGCCCGCTCCACCTTGACCTGCGCCAGCATCGCCTCCGCCTTCGTCACCGCTGCCGCGTCCTTGCGGTTGCGGGCCTCGATCAGGGCGCCGGTGGCTTCCATTTCGCGGACCGGCAACAGGTGGGTGTCGTCGGCGGGAACGAAGGGTTTGGTCTGGATCTTCTCGAGGATCGCGCGCTGGCGGGCAGCCTCCGGCGTGTCGCCGACGCCGTAACCAAACATGAAGTCGGTGATTTTCTTTTTCAGCGCCGGGTCCAGCTCCTTGCGCCAGACCAGCGGGTCCTCGGGGATACGCGGGGAACGCCAGACGATCTCTACGTTCGCAAGGGTCTTGCGGGCGAAATCAGTATCCAGCAGCTGCAACCGGTCCATCGAGGCGGTGTTGTTGGTCGCCGCGTCCTGCAGGCCGCCCGCGACCGAGAACAGATTGGTCTCATGATTGGCAGAGCGCACGTTCTTGAAACAGGTCGAAGGATCGATGTTGCGGGGCGCAAACAGGAAGGTCATCGGGGCCAGAGTGCCAGAGGTGGACTTCGGATCGCCCATCCCGAAATTGAGCGTCTTGTCGCACTCCAGTATCTTGTCGAGCGTGACGCCGGAGCCCTTCTTGACGATGATCACCGCCTCATAGCCGTCAATGCCGGTGGGGTTCACGGAGCGGGCGAACACCTGGCCGTTTGCCCGACGAACGGCCTCCAGCCCCGATTGGTTGGTGAACCAGCCCAGATCACTCTGCTTGAAGCGCATGCCCTCGATCAGGGCTGTATAGTTGGAGCCGTAGTAGGCCTTCACCGGCTGGCCCAGCGCCTTGGCCATGTCCTCCACGAAGGGCGTCCAGTCCTTTTCGGCGCTGGCCTGGCTCTCGGCAGACAGGATCGAGAAGACCAGCTCCTTGCGGACCGGCTCCTGGCTTTTGCCGCAACCGGCGAGCGCGAGGCCGACGATCAATGCAAGGGCGATGTGACGGCTCATTCTTCCCCCATGGGCGGCAGCTTCATGGCCACCACCTCGCGTTTACCGCGGCTGATCCCGAAGAGCACGCCGGGGGCGCTTCGGTCAAAGGCGATCGCCTGACCTTCTACAGCGATTTCAATCGTCGCGACCCGTTTCAGGACCCCGCCACCCTTTGGTGCCTCAAGGACGTAGAGCTCCGGCAGGTCGTGGCCGGTGACGTAGAGCCGCCCGTCCGCGCCGAACGCCCCGCCCGACGCGCTGCTGGGGGCCATTAGGGCCAGCACCTCCGGCGGGAACGTCCAGGTATCCAGGGGCCGCCATTGGTCATCGAAGCGGATGAGGGTCGTGAAGGTGTGGTCGCGCCCGGGCTCGCCGCCCCGCGCGTCATAGTTGGCAAACCCGGCCCACCAGGAGCCGCTCCGGCGGTCAACGAACGTGAGCGACCCCGGCTGGCGGCCCAGCGGGATGGTCCGGAGATGGTTAAGGGTCCGTGGATCGAACACCTCGACCTGGCTCTGCATCGGCGTGGCCGGGTAGTTTGAACCGGCACAGATCAGCTCGGCCCCGATCACAGCGCAGGAATTCATGTGCGGGAACTTGACCGGATCACCCTTGAAGTGAGCGACCTTCGCGCCGGTCTTGCGGTCGTACTTCGCGATCTGGGCGTTGTCGACGGCGTAGATGAACCCGGCATCCACCGCGACCCCCTGTCTGGCCTCCGGTGCCGGAAAACGCGAGATCACCTGGGCGGGCGCAAGCGCAAGCAGGGCGGCGGCAAGGAACTCAAACACGCTTCGCGCCGGCCACGCCGTCCTCAACCACGAATTTGGCCAGATCACGCACGGGTGACTTGGCGACCAGGGCGTTCTCGACGCCCCGGAAGGTGACGGTGCAGGTCTTGGGCGTCAGCTCGACCCGGCCATAGCCCCGCGTCTCGCCCTCGCCATAGGTCAGCCGCCGGTTGGCCATCATCAACAGGCGGATATCGCTGGCTTCTGCACCCAGCGAGCTGATGGAGCCGCCGACGAACTCGCTGGCCACCGGGGGGCCGTCGGGCGTCAGCGCCAGTTCGCCGGCGAAGAAGCAGTGAATATCGCCGCCCAGCACCACGGGGTTGGACACCTTGGCGTCGCGCCAGCCTTCCAGGACGCGGCGACGGCTGGCGGCATAGCCGTCCCACCCGTCGTTGCCGACCATGCCCAGGCGGGTCATGAGCTGTTCCATCAGGTATTGCTGGCCCAGCAGGTTCCAGCGCGCACGGCTGCTGCGAAACTCGGCCTGCAGCCAGCGCTCCTGGTCCTGACCCAGCAGGGATCGGGCAGGGTCGGACCGTTCCGGGCAGTCCATGGGGATGCGCTTTCCGTCGGACGCGGCCTCACAGGTGCGATGGTTGCGATACTGGCGCGTGTCCAGCATCTGAATCCGGGCAAGATCACCCCAGGCCCTTGACCGATATAGCAGCATGTCCGGCCCCACCGGACGCTGGGTCCGGCGCAGCGGCATGTTCTCATAAAAGGCCTGATAGGCGGCGGCGCGTCGCTTCAGGAAATCGGCCGGCGTCGGGTTGGTGCGGTCCTGATCATCGCCATAGTCGTTGGCGACCTCATGATCGTCCCAGGTAACCATCCAGGGTGCTGCGGCATGGGCGGCCTGCAGATCGGTGTCGGCCTTGTACCAGGCATAGCGCTCCCGGTAGCCCGCCAGGTCCACAGGCTCAGCCGCCGGATGCGCGCGTACGCCCTTGCCGGTGTGGGCCTCCTCATAAATGTAATCGCCGAGGAACAGCACCAGATCGGGCGCGTCTGCCGCCAGCGCGGCGTGGGCGGAATAATAGCCCGCCGAGTACTTCTGGCAGGACGCGAAGGCCAGTTTCAGTTGATCCGCCGCACTCCCGGCCGCCGGCGTGGTACGCGTGCGACCGATGGGGCTGGCGTGGCCGCCCGCCATAAACCGGTACCAGTATTCGCGGCCGGGCCTCAGGCCACTGACCTCGACATGGACCGAATGACCGGCTTCGGCCACAGCCAGCTGACGGCCACGCGCCACCGTTCGCTTCATCTGGGGGTCTGCAGCAATTTCCCATCGCACCGCCACCGGGGCCGGGGGCATCCCACCGAGCGGTTCACGCGGCCGGGACGCGAGCCGCGTCCACAGCACCATGCCGTCCGGCGAGGGTTCACCCGACGCGACCCCCAGCCCGAACGGGCTGTCCACCATCCGGGTCGCGGCGACCGCAGAGGTCCAGCTTCCCGGGGTCAATGCAAAACCCGCCAATCCAGCGGCTTGAGCCAGTAGCGCGCGGCGTGATGGCATCGACTATCCCCTCAGTCCGGCACGAACCCCGACCGGTCAGGCCTCGTCATAGGACGCCGCGCATGACAGTTGCGACGTCCCGAGACGATCAATCCACCATCACGACCACCTTGCCCATGGCCTTGCGGCTGGCGAGGTGCGTGATGGCCGCCGCAGCGTTGGCCAGGGTGAAGCGCTCAGAGACGTAGGGTTTGATCTTGCCGTCTGCGTACATCTTCATCAGCTCGGCGACGCTGGCCTGATGGCGTTCGGGGTTCTTTGTGACCCAGGCTCCCCAGAACACGCCCACGATCTCGCAGCCCTTGAGCAAGGCCAGGTTCAGCGGGATCTTCGGGATCTCACCGGCCGCGAAACCCACCACCAGATACTTCCCTTCCCAGGCGATCGAGCGCAGGGCGGGTTCGGCATAGGCGTCGCCGATGGCGTCATAGATCACGTCAGCGCCCTCCGGGCCGCAGGCTTCCTTGAAGAGCGCGCCCAGCGCCTTCTGGCCGTCGCGGTCGAACGGGCCGCGCCCGTAGACCATTCCGGCGTCGGCACCGCGGCTCAGGCACAGGTCGACCTTTTCCTGGCTGGAGCAGGCGGCGATCACCCGCGCGCCCATGGCCTTGCCCAGCTCCACCGCCGCAAGACCCACACCACCGGCGGCGCCCAGCACAAGCAGTGTCTGGCCGGGTTGCAGGTTCGCCCGGTCCTTCAACGCGTGCCAGCTGGTGCCATAGGTCATGATGAAGGCTGCCGCGTCGTCCCAGGGCATGGCGTCCGGGATCTTCACCAGCCGGTGCGCTTCCAGCGCCAGTTCCTCAGCCATGCCGCCCCAGCCGGTGTTGCCAAGTACGCGGTCGCCCGGCTTCACATGGGTGACGCCCTCGCCGACCGATTTCACGACGCCCGAGATCTCGCCGCCCGGCGCAAAGGGGCGCGCGGGCTTGAACTGGTACTTGTCCTCGATAATCAGGGTGTCGGGGAAGTTGACGCCCACAGCCTTGACGCTGACAACGGCCCAGCCGGGTTTGGCCTCGGGCGACGGCATGTCGTCCAGCACCAGGGTATCGGGCCCGCCAACAGCCTTGCTCAACAGCGCCTTCATCAGTGTCTCTCCCATATCGGTTTGTGGCGGACCCTAGCTGGTTCGAACGTCCGTTTGAAGCACCCATCACCACCATGTCGGTGTGGGATTTGGAGCCGCGCCCGCCATCGCCTATATTCATCCTTCTTCCAGCCAGGGACCTTCCATTGGGCGTCACACTCGATCTCAGCCGCGCGACGGCCCGGCCGCTTGCGCCCGTGAAACCCAACCTCTGCGGGTTGACGCGGGCTGAGCTGGCGGCGGCGCTTGTGGCTGCCGACGTCGTGCCCCTGGCCAAGGCAAAGATGCGCGCCACCCAGCTGTGGCGGTGGATCCACCACTACGGTGTCACCGACTTCGAGCGGATGACCGACGTGGCCAAGGAAACCCGCGCCGCGCTGGCCGAAGCCTTCAGCCTGACCCGTCCCGAGATCGTCGAGCGCCAGGTGTCCAAGGACGGAACGCGCAAATACCTGATCCGCCTGGGGCCGAGGATCGAGGTCGAGACCGTCTATATTCCCGACGTGGGTCGGGCCGGCGCGCTGTGTGTCTCCAGCCAGGTCGGCTGCACGCTCAACTGCACCTTCTGCCACACCGGCACCCAGGCGCTGGTCCGCAACCTGACCGCCTCAGAAATCGTTGCACAGGTTCAAGTTGCACGCGACGACCTGGAAGAATGGCCGTCGCCCAAGGAAGATCGCCGTCTGACCAACATCGTCTTCATGGGCATGGGCGAGCCGCTGTACAATCTGGACAACGTCGCAGCGTCCATCGACATCATATCCGATAATGAGGGCATCGCGATCTCGCGCCGCCGGATCACAGTGTCGACGTCTGGCGTCGTGCCGCAGCTGCATGACCTCGGCGAAAACTCCCAGGCCATGCTGGCGATCTCGCTCCATGCCACCAACGACACACTGCGCGACGTTCTGGTGCCGCTGAACAAGAAGTACCCTCTGGCCGATCTGATGGCCGGCATCCGCGCCTATCCTGGCCTGTCCAACGCCAGACGGGTGACGTTCGAATATGTCATGCTGAAGGGCGTCAACGACACGCCCGCCGAAGCCAAGGCCCTGGTCCAGTTGCTGAAAGGCATTCCGGCCAAGATCAATCTTATCCCGTTCAATCCGTGGCCGGGGACGGAGTACGAATGCTCGTCCTGGTCGACCATCGAGGCCTTTGCCGCGATCCTGAACAAGGGCGGCTATGCCTCACCGATCCGTACGCCCCGGGGCCGCGACATCCTGGCGGCTTGCGGTCAGCTTCGTAGCGAGAGCGAGAAGCTGCGGGCCAGCGCGCGACGCAAAGTCGCGGTTCCCCTGATCGACGGCTGAGCCTCGGCCCTGACCGTGCTAACAGTATTTCGGCGAGATTAGGGGACTGACCATGCTGACACCTTCACCTGAAATCCAGGCGTTCGCGGCCGGCTTCCCGGTGTTCCTGGCTCACGTCGGCGTCACCGTCGCGATCCTGTTCGCCGCTGTAGCACTCTATGTCCTGCTGACGCCGCACAAGGAAATCACCCTCATCCGCGAAGGCAACACGGCGGCGGCGATCTCACTGGCCGGGGTGCTGGTGGGTCTGGCGATCCCGCTGGCAGCCTCGCTCAAGGCCTCAACCAACGTCATCGAGATCGGCCTCTGGGGCGCGGTCACGGTGGTGGTGCAACTGCTGGTCTTCCGGTTGGTGGACCTGATGCTGCACGGCTTGCCCCGGCGCATTCAGGAAGGCGAAGTCTCGGCTGCAGCCCTGCTGGTGGGCGCAAAGCTTGCAACCGCCGTCATTATAGCCGCCGCGCGCAGCTAGCATGGCGTTGAGCTGAGATGCGCTTTCCGCGACTGCCGGATTGGGTTGTCTATATTGCGGTCGTGGTTGCCCTGTTGTTCGCAGCCCTGGGCCGTGACGAGCGCACGGATGCGCCGCCGCCGCCGCCGCGCAGCAGTGATCCACTTGGCGAGGCCCTGGGTCCCGCCTCGCCGTTCGATCCGGCAGTGGTCGTGGATGTTCCAGCCAAGGTCGGGCCGGCCGCAGGGACCGCCTTTTCCATTGCCAGGTCGGGGGTCTGGCTGACCGCACGACACGTGGTCGACGGCTGCAAACGGGTGGCCATCGTCGTGGGTCCCGGGACTGGCGTGGAGGTGAAGGTCCGCGTCGATCCGAAGGGCGAGGCCGCATTGCTCTATTCCGAGGGGGGCGCAGCACCTTTGCCGCTTGCCTTGAGCGAGCCACTGCGACGCGGTCAGCGCGCTTTTCACCCGGGGTTCCCCCAAGGCGAGCCGGGTGAGGCCAGCTCGCGCCTGCTGGGCCGCGAAAACCTGATGGTGCGCGGCAATGGCGCGCGCACGGAACCAGTACTGGTCTGGGCCGAGACAGGTCGCACCGAAGGGCTGGAGGGAACACTGGGCGGACTCTCCGGCGCCCCGGCGCTCGACGCGCAGGGCCGGGTACTGGGCGTGACTATCGCTGAAAGCCCACGCCGGGGGCGTATCTACACCACCGCGCCGGAGGTGGTCCGCGCAGCCTTGAGCGCCAGTGGCCGACACGGCGACGCAGGCGCTTTTGGGGAAGCGATCACGCCGCAGAATTATTTCTATGTCGCCGACGATCTGCGCCGCGAACTGCAGGTAGCCCAGGTGGTCTGCCTGGATGGAACCTGAGGACCCTATTCGGCCTTCGGCGGTTGGCGCGCGGCCACCATGAAGGCAAGAACCACTCCGGCAACGCCGAGCGCGGCCGAATAGAGGAAGAACACCAGATACCCCGCGCCTAGCGCCGCTGGCGTAACCTGTGATTTCTCCATCGCCCCTGCATAGGCTTGCGGCGACAGGCCAGAGAACATGGTCTTCAGAACCGCCATGGGCCCACCCTGGTCGGCCGCCGCCGCCGAGCCCTCGACGATGCGACCCGACTGAGAGGCGATCAATTTGCCGGGCAAGGCATAGAGGGACGAGAACAGGGCGTATTGGGTCGCCGTGAACCCGGCTGACGTGAGGCTCGACATATAGGCGATCAGGCAGGTCCCGGAGATCCCGCCGGCCACATTGTCGATCCCGATGGCCACGAACAAAGCCCAAAGTTCCGGTCCCTGTAAGGCCAGCCAAGCGAACCCGAGATTGCTGAACGGTCCCGCGAACGCTCCGATCACCAGCGCCCGCATCAGACCCAGTCGCGCCACCGAGTATCCACCGAGGCCGACGCCGATCACCGTCATCACCACGCCAAACACCTTGCGGGCCTCGGCGATCTCGATCTTGCTAAATCCGAGGTCGGCGTAAAACGGGTTCATGATGTTGAGGACGAAGTCAGACAGGCGATAGAGGCAGATCAGCGCCAGGATCAGCGCCGCCGTGCCGCGATAGCGCTGGAGGAAATCCCGCAGCGGATCGCCCAATGCGGCGAACAGATAGACGCCGGGGCGGGTACGAAGGCCCGGAATCGGGCAGACAGCCAGCACGATGACGCCAAGTCCGACAGCGACTGCCAGCAGTTGGAAATAGACCCCTTCCGGCTTCATGGCCCAGGCATCGGTGATTGCGCCGCCGGCATCCGCCAAGCCCAAAGCCCTCAAGCCCGCTGCCAGCAGCGATGCATCCGCCGCCAGACCACACCCCAGCACCAGCCCGCCGAACGCAAACACCGCCAGCCGACCGATCCATTCGGGCAGCTCCAGCATTGGCCGGTGGGGTACACCTTCCGCATGGATCGAGCGCACAGTGTGGGCCTGTTCTCTGGGCGCAAACAGCACACCGGCGACCCCGAGCAGCATCAGGCCGGCCATCACCGCATAGGAAGTGTTCCAGCTGTAGGCCTCGGCCAGCAGCAGCGGTGCCGCACCGGCCACCACCATCGCCACCCGGTAGCCCCACTGATAGGCCGCAGCCATGGCACCCTGTTTCTCGACCTCGGCAGCTTCGATCCGCCAGGCATCGATGACGATGTCCTGGGTCGCCGAGACGAAGGCCACGAACGCCGCAAAGGCCGCCATCACGGCCAGGTTCCGCGCTGGATCGGTCCCGGAGATCAACCATAGACCAATCATCAAGAGCACCTGCAGCACGATCATCCAGCTTCGGCGATGGCCCAGTAAGCGCGTCAGCACCGGCACCGTGGTGCGGTCAATCAGCGGCGCCCAGAGGAACTTCAGCGAATAGGACAGGGTCGCCAGCGCGAAGATCGAGATCACCTTCAGCGACAACCCCGCCTCGCGCAGCCATAGCGACAGGGTGTCGAAAATCAGCAGATTCGGCAGACCGGAGGCGAACCCCAGCGCCAGCATCACCAGGGCGCGCCGCTCCACAAAGACCGCCAGCGCAGCCAGCGCGCCTCGCTTGGGTTCGGCGGCGTCGGCGCTCATGGCGGCTCCTGACTCAGGCGCGGCCGGGCGGTGGCCATGCTACTGAATTTGCCGCGTGTTGCTGGATCGGTAAAGGCTACTACGGCTGAGTGGCCATCAGCGCGCTGATCTGCGCACTGACTTGCCCGCGCCGAGCAGTCTGAAGGGATGGGTCCTGGGTTTGGCCCATCGCGTCAGGGCCGCTCGCAGGGTGTCAGGGGACACCGGCTTGACCATGAAGTCGTCCATCCCGGCGGCCAGGCACGCGTGCCGGTCATCCTCGAACGCATTTGCCGTCAAGGCGACGATCGGCGTGGTGATCCCAGCGACACGCATCCGGCGCGCGGTCTGTTCGCCGGAAAGACCGGGCATGCGCATGTCCATCAGGATCAGATCGAAGACGCCGATGGCGGCGGCGGCCAAGGCTTCCTCGCCGCTGATGGCGTGCTCAACATCACAGCCCTCGCGGCTCAGCAGGGCGCGGGCCAGCAACGCGTTGATGGGATTGTCCTCCACCAGCAGGATGCGCGCGCCCGGCGCGGCGGCGGCGGCGATGCGGTCATCCTCGCGGGGTGCTGTCGTCGACATAGCTTCGCCTGCGGCGACCAGCACGCGCTCGGCCAGCGAGGCTCGCCGCAGGGGTTTGATCAGATATCCAGCGAACCCCGCGCGGCGATAGCGTGCGATCTGGGTCCGTTCGTCCGGTGCCAGCAGAATGATGGCCGGTCGTTGGAGCGGCGGACGCACTGCGCCGCCGCTGGCCAGATTCGCGTCCACCAGGATCACGTCACCTGGTTGCGTACGCGTGATCGCTTCGGGCAGGTCGTCGGTGACCACCGCCTTGCCGCCACAGGCCTCGATCTGGCGTCTGGCCGCCTCCCTAACGATGGGGTTCGGAGACGCCACGCCGATACATCGTCCGGCCAATGCCTGCCCGGGGCCGGCAGCAGAAATGGTGCAAATGGCGGCCTCGAACCAGAATTTTGCACCGCCGAGTTCAGCCTCGCCGACACTGACCTCGCCGCCCATGGCCCGCGCCAGTCTGCGTGCGATGGCCAGGCCAAGACCTGTTCCCCCGAGGTCAGCGTGGGTCTGGTCAGCCTGGGCAAAGGCTTCAAAGATCTGGGCGCGGTCGGGCAGGGGGACACCCGGACCCGTATCTTCAACGACGAACCGGACGACGCCCGGGGATGACGTATGGGCCGTAACCAGGGCACCACCGCTTTGCGTGAACTTGAGCGCGTTGCCGGCAAAATTCAGCAGAATCTGTCGCAGGCGGCCTTCATCGGCATGGATGACGGACAGATCGGAGGGGACCGCCCAGGCAATCTCCAGACCCTTTTCCCGCGCCCTTGGCGACAGGAGTTCGGCAACTCCGCGCAACAGGCCTTCGACATCGGTGTGATCAGCGTGCAACTCGACACGGCCTGCGCCCAGCTTGGCGAAATCCAGTACGTCGTTGACCAGGGTCAGAAGGTGCTGGCCGCTGTCATGCAGTGCCGAAAAATAGGTCTTCTGCTCTGCTGTCAGTCGCGTGGATTCCAGCAGGCGCGCCATACCCAGCACACCGTTGAGAGGGGTCCTGAACTCATGGCTGAGCGACGCCAGCTGCTCGGCGCTGATCTGGGCGCGCGTTGGACGGCGTTCGGAGAGGGGTCGTAGCGAGGGTCGTTTCATCTTGCTGCAAAGCTAGACGCAATCGCTTAACGGACGGTCAAACGCTGTTCCGTCGTTGCAACAAATCAGCATCTTCGCGCGAAAACCACGTGTGAAAGTAGACGTGAGGGCAAAGGCGCTGTTTACTGCAGGCACCGACGCACACGCGCCGCGAGGACCGGATGAATTCTGTCGAGCTTCTCACCCAGCGCGAACGTGAATGCCTGAGCCTCGTGGACCGGCATTTCAGCTCCAAACAGATCGCGCGCGAGCTGGGCATGTCGAAGAACTCCGTCGATACCTACTGCGACCGCGCCCGCAAAAAGCTGGGCGTTACAGACCGTTACACGGCGGCCAGACTGCTGCGTGACGCCGCCGATCCTGTCCCGATTGCATCAGGACAGGACACAGTCAGGACAGACACCCCCGTGCAAAGCTGGCTCGATGGCCGGGCAGCAACGGGAGTCTCCGATGGGTCAGCAGCCGAAATTCGAAAACAGGACGGTTATCGGCCGGGCGCTTCGCCTGAGGCGGGAAATCGACGACTTCGAAACCAAGTGGCCGACGCTGGCCAAGCGGGAAGAAGCGCTGCCCGGCTTCTCCTGGGCCCAGCTGGAACGGCAGCTGGTCGATCTCTCAGCGACCCCCGCACAGGCGGACATGGCGCGGCATCTGGTGTCGGCGACCCGCAAGCTGGCACCCTTCAAACCGGCCGAGATGGTGCTGCGGGAAATTCTCTGTCTGACCTGGGTCTTGCTAGACGAGAACTTCAAGGGCGAGCAAGAGGTTGGCGTCGCCGAAACGATCTGAGCCCTGCTGCGCGCCTGGGGACAATTGTCGGAATTGCAGTTGTCACGGCAATCGCGTTTGGCGGGATGCTTGCGGGGCTGCACGCACGGGGCGATTTAGCACAAAATTTACCACAAGTCTGAACGCCCCGGTAACGGGTAAGCGACGACACTCCTCCTGCGATTTAACCCCGTCGCAATTGGAGAGACTTGATGCTCAAAGAACGTCGTATGGTCGCCGAGCAGGTCGCCGCAGCCCTGTTTGGAGCCGAAGCCGCGATCGATATCGCCCTCAGCAAGGCTGCCCATCTTGCCGGTGTGATGCCTGCACTCCGTCAAAGAGCCGGGGCCTCGGCCTTGATCGGTCAGGACGCCCTGGAACGCGCCAGCCAGGCTATTGCCGCGCTGGCCGAAGCCCGCCGCGCCATCGTTGAGACCCACAAGGAACTCAGCATCGTCCAGGGCCAGATCGGCCTGGGTGCGATCACAATGAACGGCGATGCCGGCGCGAAACCCCCGCCGCAGGCGCTCGAGACTGACCGCGTGCGCATGCGCAGCCTTCGCATCGCGTCCTGAGACTTAAAGCCGTTTCAAGAAACGGCCCTGTCTGCCAAAGTACGGCCCTCGGCATCAACCGGGGGCCGTAGCCTTGCCTACCTACCAACTTCCTATCTGGGTCTGGCCCAGCGCCCTGATGCTGGTCTGCGGACTGGCCTTGTGGCGTGGCCGTAACGATGAGCGATTGGCCGCGGCCGGTAACCTCGCCAGCTGGGCAATTTCCCTCGTCGTGTTCAAAGCATATAGCGCCGACACGCAGTGGTATGTGATGGCCGTCGATGTTGCGCTGCTGGCGCTCTACGTCTGGTTGGGATTGCGAAGCAGGCGGTTCTGGCCGCTGTTCGCCGCTGCCTTCGCGCTGCTGATTGTCGTGACACATCTGGCCCACGCCCTCGACACCGGCGTCAGCGGTTGGGCTTATCTCACGGCCGCGCTGATCTGGAGCTATCTCGCGCTCTTTGCCATCGGGTACGGGGCCTGGACCGCGCCCTACTATGACGCGGAAACCACGGACCCCGCTGACGCTCCCGGCGCCACTCTCCGGTAGATCAGCGCCTCGGCGATATGGACCCGCCGCACCGGGCCACCGCCCTCCAGGTCGGCGATGGTGCGCGCCAGTCTCAGCGTCCGCGTCCAGCCGCGCGCAGACAGCCCACCCGCCTCCGCTGCACGCGATAGTAGCGCCCGGGCCGACGGATCCAGATCCACGATGGTTTCCAGCCAGTCGCCTTCGGCCAAGGCGTTCAACACCGCGCCGCCGCTGTCCGCCTCGGCGGCCCGGTCCGCCTGCAACCGCCGCGCCCCCGTGACCCTAGCGGCGGCCTCTGCCGTCCCCTCTGACGGAGCGGGTAACGCCAGGTCGGCGGCGGTGACCGGCGGCACCTCGATCTGCAGGTCAATGCGGTCCATGAGCGGGCCGGAGATGCGCCCCTGATAATCGGTCTGGCACCGCGGGGCCCGGCCACACGCGCCTCGCCCGGTGCCGCCGTGGCCGCAGCGACAAGGGTTCATCGCAGCCACCAGCTGGAACCGTGACGGATAGCGGACGTGGGCATTGGCGCGAGCCACCACCACCTCACCGGTCTCCAACGGCTGGCGCAGGCTGTCCAGCGCCTGGGTCCCGAACTCCGGAAGCTCGTCCAGAAACAGCACGCCGTTGTGCGCCAGGCTGACCTCGCCGGGCTTGGCCTTGTGGCCTCCGCCGGTCAGCGCCGCCATGCTGGCGGAATGGTGGGGGCTGCGGAACGGCCGGGCGCGGGTGAGCTGGCCTCTGGCGATCAGGCCGGCCACCGAATGGATCATCGAGGTCTGCAGCAGTTCCTCCGGCGTCAACGGCGGCAACAGACCCGGCAACCGCGCCGCCATCATCGACTTGCCGGACCCGGGGGGGCCAATGAAGCTGAGGTTATGGCCCCCGGCGGCGGCGATCTCCAGCGCCCGCTTTGCATTCTCCTGCCCCTTCACGTCGCGGAGATCAGGCACGCGCTCGCCGTCCAAGAGGCTTCCGGGCTGCGGTGGCGACAGGATCTGGGTACCGCGGAAATGGTTGACCAGGGCGATCAGCGAAGGTGCCGCCAGGATCCGCGTTTCACCGGCCCAAGCCGCCTCTGGCCCGCAGGCCTCGGGACAGATGAGCCCCAGTCCCATAGCTCCCGCAGCCACCGCCGCCGGCAACGCACCCGTGATCGCCGTGATCCGGCCATCCAGTGCCAGTTCACCGACAGCCGCCCAGTCCTCCAGCACATCAGGCGGGATGATCCCCATCGCCGCCATGATCGCCAGCGCAATCGGAAGGTCGTAGTGGCTGCCTTCCTTGGGCAGGTCGGCCGGGGCGAGGTTGGCAATGATCCGCTTGGCCGGAAGCGCCAGGCCCATACCCACGAACGCTGCCCGAACCCGCTCACGGCTCTCTGACACCGCCTTGTCGCCCATGCCGACCAGAAAGAATTTCGACTCGCCGCCGGTGAACTGGACCTGTACGTCGACCCGCACCGCTTCGACGCCACTGAAGGCCAGGGTCACCACGCGCGCCGCCATACCTCAACCCCTTGTATCCAGGCGTAAGTTATCCACAAGAGAGGCACACAAGTCAGCTCAGATCAAGAACAAATAAAGAACTATTGGGGAAAGTGAGACGTTTCCGTGACTTCGGCGCGTCTCTTACACAAAACCTAAGCTGTAACCCGGATGGCTTCAATCCGCTGCCACATCACGTCGGTGGCATCGACGCCGGTAAACCGCTTCAGCGCCACGGCGCCGGTGGGCGAGGTTACGTTGATTTCGGTCAGGTATTCGCCGATCACGTCAATGCCGACAAAGATCAGCCCTCGCGCTTTGAGCTCGGGCCCGATGGCCGCACAGATCTCCCGGTCGCGGGCGTTCAGCTCCACCGGCTGGGCCTCGCCGCCGACCGCAAGATTGGAGCGAATCTGACCCTTTGCAGGGATCCGGTTGATGGCCCCCACCGGTTCGCCGTCGATCATCAGTATCCGCTTGTCGCCCCGCGTTACCGACGGCAGGAATTTCTGGACGATGATCGGCTCACGGCCCAGTTCAGCATGCAGTTCCAGCATCGTGTCGAGGTTGGGGTCATCGGTCAGGTGTCGCGTCACCCCTGACCCGCCCCGGCCGTTCAAGGGCTTCATGACGATGTCACCATGCCGTGCCCGGAAGTCGAGCACAGCCTCGCGGTCCCAGGTGATCAGCGTTGGCGGCTGAAGGCCTGGAAATTTGGTGACAAACAGCTTCTCCGGCGCGTTTCGCACCTCGACGGGATTGTTCACTACCAGGGTTTTGGGGTGAACGACCTCCAGGAAGAACGTGGTGTCGATGTAGTGCATGTCGAACGGCGGGTCCTGGCGCAGCAGGATCACATCGAATTCGGTCAGTTCGACCTTGCGCGGCACCCCCAGCGTCGCGTGACCACCGGCCACGCGCTGCACTGTCACGTCGCGGCCGCGCGCGAAAACGCGGCCCTCGTCCATGGCCAGGGTCTCAGCCAGATAGACGAACAAACAATGGCCCCGCGCCTGGGCGCTCTCCATCATCAGGAAGGTCGTATCGCCCTCGATGTTGATCCCCTCGATGGGGTCCATCTGGACAGCAACCTTCAACGACATGCGAACTTCCCCCGGTTCCGGCTCTGAGCAAATAGGCCGTCGGGGGGCAGAGCGCCAGCGTACCCGCGGGGAAATGCCGTCAGCTACCTCTCCAGGCGTCGGGAATGTGCTGCGGCAACCGACCCGGTGCCAGCGCCATCAGATCAAGCCGCACTGTACAGCCCTTCAGCGCAGGTCGGTTGGCGGCCAGTTGGGCACCCGCTCGCCGCAGGCGGTCGCGCTGATCGAAGCTGACAGCCTCGAGCGCGGCTTCAAGCCGGGCGCGGCGTTTGACCTCGACCACCGCCAGAACGTCGCCCCGCTTGGCCACCAGGTCGATCTCGCACAGTGGTGTCTTCAGGCGAAACCCGAGGATGCGGTAGCCCCGGGCCATCAGCCACATCACCGCCCAGACTTCGGCGCGACGCCCGGAGCGCCGGGCTTCCGCGCCCCGCGCCGCGCGCAGGCTCACCGCTTCAGCTCCATGGCCCGCCGGTAGAGGTCGCGCCGCGACAGCCCCAGGGCCTTGGCCACCTCAGCGGCGGCGTCGGCGGGCTTCAGGCGGGTGAGTGCATCGGCAAGCGCAGCATCGGCGTCTTCCGCCGTGGCCTCGGTCTCCCGACCGGCTTCCACCAGAATGACGATCTCACCCTTGGGCGCATCCAGTCTCGGATCAGCTGCGAGGGTCGAAAGTGGCCCGCGATAGATCGTCTCGTAGAGCTTGGTCAGTTCCCGGCACACCACCGCCTCGCGTTCACCGAGGACGGCGGCCATATCCGCAAGGCTATCAGCCAGCCGCGAGCCACCCTCATAGAACACCAGTGTTGCGCGAATGCCCGCCAGGTCCGCCAGAAACGTCCGCCGAGCCGCACTTTTCGGCGGTGGAAACCCGACGAACAGGAACCGGTCGGTGGGCAGTCCCGCCGCAGACAGCCCCGCCACCAGCGCCGATGCGCCGGGAACCGGAAACACCGCATGGCCTTCTGCAGCCACTTCACGCACCAGCCGATAGCCGGGGTCGGAGATCAGCGGGGTCCCGGCGTCGCTGACCAGCGCCACGCGCTTTCCCTCTGCCAGCGCAGCCATGGCCTTGGGTCGCGCGCGCTCCGCGGCGTGCTCGTCGTGTCGCTCCAGCTTTGCGGAAATCCCGTAGGCGTGCAGCAGCTTGCCGGTGACCCGAGTGTCCTCACACAGCACCAGATCCGCCTGGGCCAGCACATCCAGAGCCCGCAAGGTGATGTCCCGCAGATTGCCGATCGGCGTCGCCACAACATAGAGCCCCGCCGCCAGCGGCGCATCGTTCAGGACGGGCAGGGGGATCGACTGTGCCATGCGGGAGGGTTGGCTGTACCGGCCCTGAAAGGCAAGCGGCCCGGTGTCAGCCTATCGCAAGTTCCGTGGTCAGGCGATCCAGCACCCGACGGCCATCGGCGGTGGCGCGCAGGCGTTCGACATCGTCAACCAGCAGGCCGAGGTCGACGAAATTCCGCACTTTGGGGTGAGCAGGGGATAGCCCCAGGATGGCGACCTCCGTGAACCTGATACCCTCCAGGACCCGCATGCCGCTGATCACGCGTTCTTCCGCCACATCCTGGGCCGACAGCGCCTCACGGGACGAAAAGCCCGTCCCGGTCGCGGCAGCCTGCGCGATGTAGTCGCCGGGGCGGTCGGCGGCGAGCGTTGAGTTACGGGTGCCGTTCAAGGTCAGCCGCCCATGCGCGCCCGGGCCTACGCCGACATAGTCATGGCCCCGCCAGTAGACCAGATTGTGCCGGGACCGCGCGGTGGCACCCCGCGCGTGGTTTGAAACCTCATAGGCCTCGAACCCATCGGCCTCGAGGACCGCCTGGGTGGCGTCGTAGAGATCGGCGGCCAGGTCTTCCCCCGGCGGAGCAAACACGCCTCGTCGGATCGCCCTGTCAAACGCGGTTCCGGTCTCGATGGTTAGCTGATAGGGCGAGATGTGTTCGGCACCCAGGGCGATGGCGGCCCTCAGCGCCGCGGTCCAGTCCGCGGGTGATTGTCCGGGCAAGGCATAGATCAGGTCCAGCGACAGGCGCGGGAACAGGCGCGCCGCAACCTCCGCCGCTCGTCGGCCCTGGGCGGCGTCGTGATTACGACCCAGGAACTTCAGGGCCGTATCGTCCAACGCTTGCAGGCCCAGCGACAGGCGGTTCACCCCGGCGTCGGCCAACGCGCCGAAGCGATCCGCCTCGGCATCGGTGGGATTGGCCTCCAGGCTGACTTCCAGATCGGCAGCCGGGGTCCACAGACGCCGGGCAATGTCCACGATTTCCGCGACCCGTGCGGGATCCATCAGCGAGGGCGTGCCGCCGCCGAAGAAGATCGAGACCAGTTCGCGCGGGCCCGTCAGCGCAGCCTGCGCCCTCAGGTCGTCAATGATTGCAGTCGCCAGGCGCGCCGCTTCAACCTCTCGCCCCCTGGCTCTGAGGACATTGAAATCGCAGTAGGGACAGATTCGCGCGCAGTAGGGCCAGTGGACGTACACCCCGAGCGGTATCAAGGCCGTCAAAGCAGAGCGGCTTTCAGCTTCACGAAGGCCCGGGAGCGATGGCTCATGCCGTCCTTGGTCAGCGGGGCCATCTCACCGAAGGTCAGGCTGTGGCCCTCCGGAACAAAGATGGGGTCATATCCGAACCCCAGATCGCCGCGCGGCGGGAAGGTCAGGGTGCCATCGACCCGGCCCTCCACCACGACGGCGGGGCCGTTAGGCCAGGCAACAGCCAGCGCGCAGGTGAACCAGGCCGAAGGGTCCGTCGCAGCGGCTTCCTCCAGTCGCGCCTCGACGTTGCGTATGGCCAGGCCAAAATCCTTCTCCGGCCCCGCCCAGCGGGCCGAGTAGATGCCTGGCGCGCCACCCAGCGCTTTTACAGACAGGCCGGAGTCATCGGCCAGCGCGACCAGACCCGAGGCGTCGGCGGCGGCGCGGGCCTTCAACAGGGCATTGCCGACGAAGGTGGTTTCAGTCTCGTCCGGCTCGGGAAGTCCTAGCTCGCCGGCGGCGACCAGGATGAAGCGTCCCTCAAGAATTTCGGCCAGTTCGCGGGCCTTGCCGGGATTGTGCGTGGCCACCACCAGCCGCGTCCCACGCTCCAGAGTTAACGACATTGATTCACTCCGCCTTGACCGAGCCGGGACCATAGCCTCCACCCGCCGTGTTGCATTGCAAAAGTTTAATATCGTTACTCGATGTTCATTTGATTGAAAAGCAATGTGGCCTTATCGATAAGCACATCGGGGCACGGGGCTCCGGACATTAACTCGCTGCAATGCAGCATATCAATTGGAGCTATCAGATGTTCTCGACCGCCATGACTGTCCTCGACCGCGTCACCATGACGTTTGTTGTTTTCCTCGCTGCGTCGCCGATCCTGGCCATCGCCGCCAACGTGACCTTCCTCTAAGACGCGACCCTGATCGCTATGGGTATCGTCCGATCCGCCCCGGCCCTCGGTTAAGTCCGACGCCGCGGCGGGTTCAGACGCTGAACAGGGGAGCTGCCGACAATGCGCGCCATGGGGCCAGGCTCGGTTTCGAGCTTCCTGAAAATCATTCTCGATGTCGTATTCGCCGCCCTCTGGATCGGCATCGCCATACTGGCAGTGGCCGCGCTCGCCGCCCTGCTGATCAATTTCAATCCTGAGCTGGTGTCGAAGATCCGGGTGAACACCGATGGCGACATCGGCAAGTTGCTGGACAACGGCCCGGGTATTGTCACCGCACTCTTCTCTGCGGTGCTGTACCTGGCTGGCATCCTCGCCATCGTGGCTTCGCTGCGACGCATCTTCATGACCCTGACGGCAGGCGACCCGTTTCATCCCGACAATGTGGCCCGCCTGCGACTGATCGGCCTGATGCTGGCGGCCCTGGAGCTTGGCCGTTACGCCTTCTGGGCGCTCAGCGTCTGGTTGATTCCGGACCTTCAGAAAAGCGAGCCATCGCTGAGCCTCACCGCCTGGTTTTCGGTGCTGGTGGTTTTCGTGCTGGCCGAGGTATTTCGTGAAGGTGCCCGTCTGCGCCGCGAAGCCGAACTGACGATATAGGGGCCGCCCAGCATGCCGATCCGCGTCAACCTGGACCGCGTCCTCCTCGAACGCCGGATGTCACTTACCGAACTCGCGGACCGCGTCGGCGTGACCATCGCAAATCTGTCGATCCTGAAAACCGGCAAGGCGCGCGCCGTCCGGTTTTCCACCTTGGCCGCGCTCTGCCGCGAACTGGACTGCCAGCCAGGCGACCTGCTGGTTCACGAGCCGGGACCCGATGACGCCCCGGCCGACGATCGCGAGGACTAGCGAGTACTGCAGTGCGTCAATTTTGCCGCACTGCAATAGCAACCCGGTTCTCCGACAGTCGAAATCGGCGATCTTTTGCTGTGTTTCCTTGAAAATTCGGCGGCAACGCCCTAGGTACCCTCTATACTGCACTGCAACAATGGAGTGACGCAGATGGTCGCCCTGATCGAAAAATTCCTTGACGCGATGTTCGCCCCCTTGGCGCGCGAACTCGAGCGCCTGCCGCCTGCGGCCATGCGCTTCAGCGTTTTCTTCTGAACCAACGCGGGATGTCATCCCGGTTTTGGCGCAAGCCAAGGACCGGGATGACATATATTGGAAGATCAGCCCCCCGTCGCCGCACGCTGCAGCACGCAGAGCTCACCGATCCCCTTACGGGCCAGCCCAAACAGCGCATCGAATTCGCCCTGGCTGAAGCCGCGCTTCTCGCCGGTGGCCTGCACCTCCACGATATCGCCCGACCCGGTCAGCACGAAATTGCTGTCCGCCTCGGCGTTTGAGTCCTCCTCGTAGTCCAGGTCCAGCACCGGGATTCCGTTGAAAATGCCACAGCTGACCGCCGCCACCTGATCCAGAATCGGGTCGGTGGTGATCACGCCCTCATCCAGCAGGTACTTCGTCGCCAGTCGCAGCGCGACCCATGCACCAGTGATCGAGGCGGTGCGGGTACCGCCATCCGCCTGCAAGACGTCACAATCCACGGTGATCTGGCGCTCGCCCAACGCCTTCATGTCGCAGACGGCGCGCAAGGATCGGCCAATCAGGCGCTGGATCTCCTGGGTACGGCCCGACTGTTTGCCCTGGGCAGCCTCACGACGGCCGCGGGTGTGGGTGGCGCGGGGTAGCATGCCGTACTCCGCGGTGACCCAGCCCTGGCCCTTTCCGCGAAGGAAACCGGGCACGCCCTCCTCCAGGCTGGCAGTCACCAACACCTTGGTATGGCCCGCCGTGATCAGGCACGAGCCCTCGGCATAGCGGGTGACGCCAGTCTCCAGGGTGACGGTTCGCAGCAGTTCGGGCGTACGTTCGGACGGGCGCATATGTGAAGTCTCTGAAGGGCGCAGCTTGCGCCGCTGAGGGTCGCGCTTATCCTGTATCAGGAAGGCCCCGTCCATGGGGGCCGCGAGGGACCTCTGCCCAACCCGATAACCTCATCGCTGTTCGCACCTGGACCGTCGCTGGTCGACATGGACGCCCGTGCCCGCGAAATCTTCCGGCGCATCGTCGAAGGCTATCTGGAAACCGGCGAGCCGGTGGGATCGCGCACCTTGTCCAGAGGCGGCCTGTCCCTTTCGCCCGCCTCGATTCGCAACACCATGCAGGATCTGACGCAGCTGGGGCTGCTGGGTGCGCCGCATTCCAGCGCCGGACGACTGCCCACCCACGCGGGCCTGCGTCTGTTCGTAGACGGCCTGCTGGAGGTGGGTGACATCGGTGGCGATGAGCGCCGCGAAATCGAAACCCGCCTGCTGGCGCATGGCCGTAACTACGAGGACGCGCTGAACGAGGCCTCGGCGATCCTGTCGGGACTGGCCGGGGGTGCCGCCGTGGTCGTCACGCCAGTTCGCGACGCAGGCGTCAGCCATGTGGAATTCGTGCCGCTGTCCGGCGACCGGACGCTGGCGATCATGGTCTTCGATGACGGCGTGGTCGAAAACCGCCTGATCCGCCAGCCGGCCGGTGTGACGCCCTCGGCCCTGCAGGAGGCGTCCAACTTCCTCAACGCCCGCATGCGGGGCCGCACGCTTGGGGAAACCAAGGCTGATCTGCGCGGCGAACTGGACCGCGCCCGCCGCGACCTCAACGAGACGGCAGCTCGGCTCGTCGAGGATGGACTGGCCGCCTGGGGCGGCGGCGAGCTGGAGGAACGCGCCCTGATCGTGCGCGGCCGCGCCAACCTGCTGGAAGACAGCCAGGCCATCGAGGATCTGGAACGCGTCCGCTCCCTGTTCGAGGATCTGGAACAGAAGGAACAGCTGATCGGTCTGCTGGACGGGGTGCGCGACGGTCAGGGCATGCGCATTTTCATCGGTGCGGAAACCCGATTGTTCTCGCTTTCGGGTTCCGCTGTGATCGCGGCGCCCTATATGACGGGCTCACAGAAGGTTGTGGGGGCGATCGGCGTGATCGGCCCTGCCCGATTGAACTATGCCCGCGTCATCCCGTTGGTGGACTACACCGCCCGCGTGCTTGGCCAGGTGATCAACACCTAAAGACTGAAGAGCAGACATGTCCGAAGACGATACCCCCGCCAACTGGGAAGCCGACAGCCCCTCCGTCGACGCCGAGGTCGAGGCCCTGCAGGCCGAAGTGAAGACCCTGAAAGAACAGGTGCTGCGCTATGCCGCAGAGGCCGAAAATACCAAGCGCCGCGCCGAGCGGGAGGCCAATGATGCCCGTGCCTACGCCATCCAGAAATTCGCCAACGACCTGCTGCGCGTCGCCGACAATCTCGACCGCGCCACAGCCGCAGCCCCCGCTGACAGCAACGATCCAGCGGTCAAAAACTACGTCATTGGCGTCGAGATGACGTCGAAGGAGCTGCTGGCCGCCTTTGACCGCAACGGCCTGAAGCGCATCGACCCGCCCCAGGGCGAGAAATTCGACCCCCACAAGCACCAGGCGATGATGGAACAGCCCGGCACCGACGTGGTCCCGGGCGGGGTCGTCCAGGTGATGCAGGCCGGCTACGAGCTGCTGGGCCGGCTGGTCCGCCCGGCCATGGTCGTCGTGGCGGCGAAAGTGGCCGGCGCAGCCCCGGCGGCCAACCCCTACGCCGGTGGCGAAGGCGATGTCGGCGATGCGGGTGCAAGCCTCGATACCCGGGCCTGAGACAGGCGGAACTCGTCCATCCACAGACGCCGCGTTTCTCTTGCTCTGGGGGACTTCCCCGCCCCGGCGTTTTCGTTAATGTTGGAAGTCCCTTTCAGATCGGGGTGCGTGCGACCGAGGATGATTCGTCCGCGCGTATAAGCCAGCCGGGACCGACATGAAGCTGACCATCGAACGCGCCGCCCTGCTCCGCGCGCTGGGCCATGTGCAGAGCGCCGTTGAGCGCCGCAACACCATTCCGATCCTGTCCAACGTGCTGCTGTCTGCAGCCAACGACCGGCTGACGTTTTCCGCCACAGACCTGGACCTCGAGATCATCGACGAAGCCCTGGCCCAGGTGGACCAGCCCGGCCAGATCACCGCACCCGCCCACACCCTCTATGAAATCGTCCGCAAGCTGCCCGAGGGTGCCGACGTTTCGCTCAGCTTCACCGGCGAGGACCCCCGCCTTACCGTGGCCGCGGGCCGAAGCCGCTTCAACCTGCCGGTGCTGCCGGCCGGCGACTTCCCGGTGATGTCGGCGGACGGGTTCTCCGGCTCGATGTCGGTCGACGCCAACGACCTGATCCGCCTGATCGATAAGACCCGCTTTGCCATCTCGGCGGAAGAAACCCGCTACTATCTGAACGGCCTCTATCTCCACACCGTGATCATCGACGGCCAGTCCCGCCTGCGCGCCGTGGCCACCGACGGCTCACGGCTGGCCCTGGCTGACATGCCGGCACCTGAAGGGGCCGTGGGCATGCCGGGCGTCATCGTGCCCCGCAAGACCATCAACGAGGCCAGGCGCCTGCTGGAAGACGCCGGCGAAAGCGTCGACGTCCAGATCAGCCCCCAGAAGATCCGCCTGGAGCTCAACGGCGCGGCGCTGACCTCAAAGGTCATCGATGGCAACTTCCCGGAATACGGCCGGGTGATCCCCAAGGACAACAACCGCACCGTCATGGTCGACGCCAAGGTGTTCGCCCAGGCCGTCGACCGCGTCGCCACCATCTCGGCGGAAAAGAGCCGCTCCGTCCGCATGGCCATCGAGTCAGGCCGTGTGGTGCTGACCGTGCGCAACATGGAAGCCGGCCAGGCCGTCGAGGAACTGGAAATCGACTACGACGGCGACCCCTTCGAACTGTCCTTCAACGCCCGCTATCTGATGGACATCACCGACCAGATCTCAGGCGGAACCATGGAACTGAGGTTCGGCGGGCCGAACGACCCGGCCCTGGTTCTGGATCCGGGCGACGCGGATGTGCAGTACATCCTGATGCCGTTGAGGGTTTAGTCGAAGGCGACGGATAGCCGGAAGTGTCTGAGAGGCGATGATCAACGGTAAGGGTTTGATGACCGACCGGCTGCAATCCCTGAAAGCCCAGGCCACCGACATCACCGGCCTGTCCGACTTCGGCTCACCCTGGTTCGAAGCGCCGCTCTCCGCCTGGATCGCTGACCTCGGCGGGCCCCTGCAAACCGAGGCGGCTGCGCGCCTGTTCGAGCGGCTGGCCGTGACCAACCTCTGTCGGCGGCTTGAGGTGATGGACTGGCTGGCCCGGCACCCGGAGATCGACGACGTCGAGATTCCGCCGATCCTCTTCATCCCCGGCATGGAGCGCAGCGGCACAACCTGTTGGCCCTGCATCCATCCGCCAGAGCCCTGTTGCGATGGGAACTGATGCGCCCCGCGCCTCCACCGGAGGCCGCCACCTACGGGTCCGATCCCCGGATCGCCGAAGTCCAGGCTGCAGTAGACCGGCAGCGGGGCACACCGCTCGAACACATGCACTGGGTCAACGCCGACGAGCCGGAGGAATGCACCTGGGGGGCCATCGATTGCACTGGCCTAATGGGGCGGGCCCCAATGATGATGCCCACCTGGGACCACTGGCTGGCAGCCCATGACCTGACGCCGTCGTTTGTGGAATACCGTCGGCTGATCAAGCTGTTGATCTGGCACAATCCGCTGCCGCCTGGCGGCCATCTGGTGCTGAAAAGCCCCCAGAACTCACGAAAAATCGCCCAGTTTGCCACCGCGTTTCCGGAGGCGGGATTCGCCCTCACTCACCGCGATCCCTTCCGGGCCTTCACCTCGTCCTGCACATTGGTTGGGGGTGTCATGGGCCAGCTTTGCGCTGTGGATGACTATTGGCGCTCGGGTGGCCCCGGCACCGAGGTCGTCACCGAGGCGGTCGAGCGCGCCGTTTCCTCAATGGTCGCCTACGATCAGGCCCCGTCGACCACCGTCATATCCGTCGCCTATCCGCGCCTGGTGCAAAAGCCCGTCGATGTGGTCGCAGACATTTACCGGTTGAGCGGCGTGGACGCCCCACCTGATCTGGCAGACCGGATTGCCGCATTCACAAGGGCTCAGGCTTAAGGAAAACGCGCCGCGCCGCCCGCTTCGCTCCCGACCTTCGGGCAGGACCACGCCGAGTTCCTGGCCCGCCCGGCTATCGCCGCCTACTGCGCCCGGTTCCGCGTCGAACCTGAAATGACCCGACTGACCGGTGCCTAGGCCGCAACCAGACGTCTCGCCTTACCCCTGCTTCACCGTCTTGTTCTGGAACCCGGAAATCCGCGCCTGCATATCCGGCCCGCGACCCTGGCCCCGGAAGATCTCGTGCGCCAGACCCGCCGCCATCGACAGCCCGTCGGTCTCCGTCAACAGCGCCTTGTTGGCCCGGTGGCTGAACCAGGAGTTGGCCAGGATCTGGGCGCTGAGCGCTTCCAGCCGTGCATCGAACTCCGCGTCAGGCACACAGATGTCCGCCAACCCGATCCGTTCGGCCTCGATCCCGCCCACCGTGCGGCAGGTCAGCATCAGTTCGCGCGCCCGATAGGTCCCCACCCGGCGCGGCAGGCGCTGGCTCATTCCCCACACCGGAGTCAGCGCCCACTTGGCGTGGGTGTCGGCAAACTTCGCCCCCTCAGCGGCAAAGATAATGTCGCCCACCAAGGCCAGTTCCAGCGCCCCGGTGTAGCAGTGTCCGTGCACCGCGCTGATCACCGGCTGCGGCAACCCTGCCAGCCGCTCGATCACCTTGGACTGGTAAAATGGCTCCGGCAGCTTCTCGCCCACCGAGATATCGCCCAGATCATGCCCTGCCGAGAAACACCGGCCCGCCCCGCGCAGGATCACCAGGCCGACGGTTTCTGTCTCGAGCGCCAGCGCCTTCACATGGGCGTCCAGTTCGATGAACACCTCGACGTTCAGCGCATTCAGCTTGTCCGGTCGATTGATCGTCAGGGTCGCAGCGCCGTCGCGGTCGGTACGCAAAACGAGATTTGTCATGGGTTCAGTGACTCGCGTCCATTCGGCTGATGGTGAGGATCTTCGCCCAGTGACTGCCCATGCGGTTCACGAAATGCGGTGGCCGCTCCGCCAGCACCTCGGTCTCGAGCCAGAGGCGCTTGAGGTGTCGGATCTTGCCGCCGGCACGGTCGTCCTCGTACGACGTGCGACCGTGCAGCACATGGTAGTTGTTGATGAATTGCATGTCGCCGGGCTGAAAATCCATCATCACCGAGTAGTCACAGCCCTCGGCTTGGTCCTGCATCCAGGTCAGCGCCTCGAGGGCCTTGTCCGCAAGACGAGGCGCGTCGGCATGACGTTGCGAGGCCAGGATGTAGGGCCGGATCAAACGGGTGAACAGCCGGTCGCCCTGCCGTGTGAACACCGGCATCAGGTACCAGCCGGGCTTGCCCGGCGCCTGTTCGCCCCGATAGTCGAAGGGCTGGGGCTTGTAGAGCTCGGCGGCCAGGTCGGGGCGTTCCCGCACCAGCCGGTTATGCAGGGCCACCGAGTTGCAAACTGCTGACAGTCCGCCCGAAACCCCGGTCTGCAGGCACATCAGGCCCACCAGGTCCGAGCCATCGCAGTGGAAATCCAGGCCCACAAGCCCGACTTCATTGCCGCGTGATGTGGGATCGCCAACCGCCTTTCTGTGGTCGGTGACATCGCCCAGCACATGGCCCTTGGCGTTCTGCGGCCAGGGCTTGCCCAGGTGCGCGCCGATCCCCCAGTAGGCCAGGCTCATCTGATCATTGGTCCAGCGCTCGCGCGGCAGGCCGCGGATGCGGACAAAACCGCGACCGTCGATCAACTCCCGCTCGATGGCCTTCAGTCGCCGGCTCAAGGTGGGTAGGGGAAAATCAGCCTTGCCGATGCTTAGAAAATTATCCGAAGCCGCCTGGGCGTGGGCGACCGCCGCTTCCAGCTCGCCGATCTCGGCCGGCGACAGCGTTTCAGTCCATCGGGCAGGGTCAGCGACCCCCGCAGCGTCCCATTCGCAGGCGGTTTCCAGGACCTGCGGTATGAATTCGGGCGTGACAGCGTTCATCCAGCTTCTCCTATTCGGCCGCCATGGCAGTCGGCGCCGCCTGGCCGCCGCGCAACAACCGACCAGGCAGGGCGTCGGTGGGCGTGCCGTTGCGGTAGGTGACCTGGCCGGCCACGATCGTCGCCGTATAGCCCTCCGCCCGCTGGATAAGCCGTCGCCCGCCGGTGGGCAGGTCATAGGCCACGCCGGGTGCCTTCAGGGTCAGGTTGTCATAGTCGATGACGTTCAGATCCGCCCGATAGCCCGGCGCGATCAGGCCGCGATCAAACAGGCCCACCGTCTCGGCGGTGTCGCGGCACTGGCCCTTGATCATGTGCTCAAGGCTCAGCTTTGGTCCCCGCGTGCGGTCCCGCGTCCAGTGGATCAGGTTCGAGGTCGGGAAACTGCCGTCGCAGATCATCCCCACATGCGCCCCGCCGTCCGACAGGCCCGGTACCACACAGTCGTGCTGCAGCATCTGGTACGCCGGATCGAGGCTGTTCTGCGCATAGTTCAGCAGCGGCAGATACAGCATGCCCCGCCCGTCGCCCGGCTTGCCGTCCAGCATGTGGTCCAGCGCCACCTCGCGCGGATCAACGCCCCGCGCCGCCGCGATCGCGGCGACCGAGGTGTCTGTCGTCGGCTCATAGTCCGGGTTGTCATCGCCCATCGGAAAGATCCGCTCCCACGCGCGGGCCGGCGACAGGCCCGGCGCGCGACCGCTGTCGGGCTCCTCAGCCATCAGCCGCGCCCGGAACGCCGGATCGCGCAGCCTGGCCACCCGCGCCGCCAGCGGCAGGTCCTTGATCTCGCGGTAGGCGGGATAGGTGCTGAAGGGATTGGCCGTCAGTTCCAGCCCGAACAACACTCCCACAGGGCGCGTCGCCACCTGGGCGCGGATCTGCAGACCCGCCGCCTTGGCCTCGGTCATCTGCTCCAGCATGAACCGCCACTGTTCCGGATCGCGGGGGCTCTGCAACAGCGAGAACGACAGCGGCCGCCCTGACGCCTCGACGATCCGGCGCAGCATGGCGAACTCCGCCGCCGGATCGTTGAAGTCCGACACCACCTGCAACACGCCCTTGCCGGCCGCCGCCATGCCCATGGCGATGCCGGTCAGCTCATCCTCGCCGGCCGTCAGCGTCGCAATCGGCGATCCATCCGACGAGCGGTGGTTCAGCGTGCGTGAGGTGCCAAACCCGATGGCCCCGGCCTCCATCGCCCGCTTGGCCAGTGCGGCCATGGCGTGGATATCGGCCTCTGTCGCCGGTTCGCGGTTGACCCCCCGCTCGCCCATCACAAATACCCGCAGCGCCGCATGCGGCAACTGGCTGGCGATATCCACGTCGAACCGGCGCGTGGCCAGGCTGTCCAGATATTCCGGATAGCTCTCCCAGTTCCACGGCAAACCCTCGGTCAGCACCGGAAAGGGGATATCCTCCACCCCCTCCATCAGCTGGATCAGCCGGTCGTGATCGGTCGGACGACAAGGCGCAAACCCCACGCCGCAGTTCCCCATCACCACCGTCGTCACCCCGTGCCAGGACGACGGCTGCATCCGCCCGTCCCAGGTGGCCTGACCGTCATAGTGCGTATGGATGTCGACAAACCCCGGCGTCACGATCTGGCCGCGCGCATCGATCTCCTCGACACCTGACCCGGCAATCGCGCCCACTGCGGCGATCCGCCCGTCCTTGACGCCGACGTCCGCCTCAAACCGGGCCGCCCCCGACCCGTCCACCACGGTCCCGCCCCGCACCACCAGATCAAATGCCCTGTTCACGGCGTATCTCCCTAACCTGCGTCTTCAGCGCGTCTCCCGACATTTGCCGCCCTTTACTAGGCGTTGGTCAAGAGACGGCTGGACGGCATCCGCCTCGGCATGCGGTTCAGGCGATCATGGCACAGGTTTGCAGGCTCGGGGGCAAGGTTGAATCCGCGCAAGGGCCGATGGCCGAGCTCGTCAGGCGCGTGAGCTGGAAACGCTGGCGCGATTCAAGGTCGGCGGGGTACGCTGAAGCTTCAGGCCGCGCAGGAAACACCACCCATGCTGAACCTTTCCGGACCCCCTCACCGCGCCGTGCGGTTGTTTCTGGCGCTCGCGGCACTAGGGCTGGCGTCTGCGCCGGCGCTGGCAAAGACGGTGGATGCCAAGGTCTCTTCTATCGTGCGAGCCGATGCGGCGGGGCTGGGGTTTGATCCGGCGAAGCTGGACGTCGCGCGCCAGTCGCTGAAGGCCGACGTGGCCTCGGGCAAGATTGCCGGGGCCTATCTGCTGATCGGGCGACGCGGCAAGGTGGCGTTTCAGGAAGGCTTCGGCGTCCAGGGGCCGGGCCAGACCACGCCGGTCAGCGACGAGACGATTTTCCGGATCTTTTCCATGACCAAGCCGGTGGTGTCGGTGGTGGCCATGAGCCTGGTGGAACAGGGCAGGCTGGACGTCGACGCGCCGGTGTCGAAGTACCTGCCGGAGTACGCCAATCTAAAGGTCTGGCAGGCCGACGGGTCCAGTGTTGTCGCTGCAAAGCCGATGCTGGTGCGACATCTGATGAGCCATACGTCGGGGCTGATCTATGGGTTCATCCAGCCCAACGCGCCGATTTCAAAAGCCTGGGCCGCCGGAGGCGAGAACCGCAATGACCTGACCGCGCGTGAGTATGCCAGGGTGCTGGCGGGTCTCCCACTGAAGAACGAGCCGGGGGCAGCGTTCAATTATTCCCAGTCCACAGATGTGCTGGGCGCGGTGGTGGAGGTAGCGGGTGGCAAGACGCTGGACGTGCTGATCCGGGAGCGAATCACCCAGCCGCTGGGCATGAACGACACGGTGTTTTTCCAGCCGGAGACCAAACGGGCACGGTTCGCCGAGCCAAAAAACAACCAGCCGGGCGTCTATTTTGACTATGCGAAGCCCACGCCCTACCTGTCGGGCGGCGGCGGGCTGTCCTCGACGACCGAGGACTATCTCCGCTTCGTGCTGATGCTGGCGGGAGAAGGTCAATACAAGGGCGTGCGCATTCTGAAGCCCGAGACGCTGGCCCGCATGCGTCAGGACGAGACGTCGCCGGAAATCCGCCGCGCAGGCCTGTTCTTCCCCGGCCCCGGCATGGGATTCGGTTTGGGGTTCAGCCTGGTGCAGGACGAAAAGGTCCAGCGTCCGGGCGCGGGTACGTTCTCATGGTGGGGCATCGCCGGCACGGAATTCTGGGTCGATCCGAAGAACGAGACCTTCATGGTGTTCATGGTCCAGGCCCGGGAACTGGCCCAGGAATACCAGCGCAAGAACCGCGCGTGGATCTATGATGCGCTGGTGAAGTAGGTTGAGCCCAAGTTCCGGAGACCGCTCATGACCCTGCCCGCCCTCGACAGCTGGTATGCCTATATGGCGTCGCACGACAAGGCGGCTCTGTGGGATCTTCTGGACCCGGACGCGGTGTTCGAAAGCCCGGTGGTGCACACGCCGCAACGCGGGCGCGACATTGCGTTCAAGTATTTGGCGGGCGCCGATCAGGTGCTGGGCGGACAGGGATTTCGCTACACCGGCGAGTGGCACAACGCGACCGGGGCGATCCTCGAGTTCGAGACCGAGGTCGAGGGCATCAGGATCAATGGCATCGACATGCTCGCGTTCAGTGAGGATGGCGAGCGGATCATGAACTTCAAGGTGATGATCCGGCCACTGAAGGCGATCAACCTGCTCCATCGGCTGATGGGCGAGCAGTTGGCCAAGACCTGAGGCGGATCAGGCTGAGGGTCCGGGCGGATCGGCCCGAAGGCGAGAGCGGAATTCGGCCAGGCGATTGCCAACGCAGCGGTGGATGCCGAAGCCGAAGCCCACGTGCTGGCGGGGTCGCTCCCGGTCAATAATGAAGGTATCGGGGTCCGGGATCACGTCGCCGTCACGGTTGCCCGAAACGTACCACATGATCACCTTTTCACCCTTTTTGATGGCCTTCCCGCCCAGTTCGGCATCCTGAAGTGCCGTGCGGCGCATGTGGGCGACCGGGCTCTGCCAGCGAATGATTTCGGGCACAGCGGAGTCAAGCAGCGACGGGTCGGCGCGCAGCCGGTCGTAGGCGTCGGGATAGTCCTGGAACGCCATCAGGGCGCCGGTGATCGAGTGACGCGTGGTGTCGCTGCCGGCCACGGTCAGCAGGACCACATTGCCCATATAGCCGAACATCTGGCCCTCCTTTCGGGTGGCCGGATCGGCGGCCAGCAGGGATAGCAGATCTGTTCCGCCGGAGGTGTCCTTGCGCGCTTCCCACAGGCCCACGAAGCGCTCGAAGTACGGGGTCAGGGCGGCCTGACGTTCCAGGTCGGTTTTGTAGACAGAGTTCTCTCCGGCCTGGGTGAGAATGATGTCGGAGGCCTGGGGCAGCAGGTGGCGGTGCTCGAACGGGAAGTCGAACAGGGTGGCCAGCATCTGGCTGGTCAGCTCGACCGAGACTTTCTCGACGAAATCGAAGGTCTCGCCCACCGGAAGTTCGTCGAGGATGGCGGCAGCGCGCTGACGGATCAGCGGCTCCAGATTGGCCATGCTGCCTGTCGAGAACATCGGAGTCACAACGCGTCGCTGGGCGTCGTGGTCGGGCGGGTCGAGGCCGATGAAGCTGGAGCCCTGGTTCGGTTCCTACCCGTCGCGGATCATGATTCCGCCGCGCTCGGACGAAGAGGAGAACACCTCGTGGTTGGAGTCCATAGCGACAATGTCCTGGAAGCGGGTGACCGACCAGTAGGGGCCGAATTCGCTATCGGCACAGTAGTGGACCGGGTCCTACTGGCGCAGGCGTTCGAACCAGGGGCCCCAGGTGTCGGAGGTGAAGTGGCTGACGTCGCCGACGTTGAACTTGTCCAGCGGCGTGGCCCAGGCTTGCTCTCGGGCGGAGGCGATCAGTAGGCTGGCGTCGTCGGCCATGGGGCTTCCTTCCGGGTCTCGGCTGGCTCTTGCGCCAACATTGCGCGCGCGACAATTGGAGAGCAAGCGCTCGACGAGACTGCTCGCCGCAGCCGTGGCGATGTCGCAGATTGGGGCCATGACTCGCGCACCCCTTATCCGACACCCCAACACGCCATCGACCATCACCCGCGTCGAGGTTGAGGTGTCCCGACCAGCTCCCAGGGTGTTGTCGCTGCGCTATGTCCTGGCTGACCCGAACGGCAGCCTGGTGGTCCCTTTGCCGGCCAGCGGTGCGCGCAAGGACGACCTCTGGAAGCGTACCTGCTTCGAGGCCTTTATCTGCGTACCCGAAAGCGACGCCTATTATGAGCTCAACCTCTCGCCCTCGACGGAGTGGGCGGCCTATCGATTTGACGGGTTCCGGGCCGGGATGGCGATGGCTGCGGGTGCCGTCACGCCACAGCTGGAATGGATCCGGACCTGCGACGGTTACGATCTGCGCGCGCTGGCGGATCTGTCAGGGCTGGTCGGACTGCCGGAGGGCAGCCCTTGGCGACTTGGCCTTACCGCGGTGATCGAGGACCGTCCGGACCAGCTTTCCTATTGGGCGCTGACCCATCCCCCCGGCGTTCAGGATTTCCATAACGCCGACGGTTGGACCGCCGAAGTCTGACGTCACCTACTTCCGCATCGAGCTGTCGCCGCGCCGCGCCTGGGCGTTCAGCAATTTCAGCATGTGGTTGGCGTCGTCTTCCGACAGCGCGGTCTGGGCCATGCCGCCGGCCATGGCGGGTTTTCCGGTCCAGATTTCGATGACCGTCCAACCTGTCCCATCGGGACGGAGGGCATAGCGGTCTTTCTTGCGATCATCAGGCATCGCCGCAACTTGCCCGATCCGTCGCGCCCTTTCAAACCGCCAGAGCCTTCATTCGTAAAAAGAAGGGGATGCCCCCGTCGTTATCTTCTGGAACAGTGTCTGCCAGTACACTGGCGGGAACCCTCGAATGACCATTTCCGACTATTCAGACTACGACGGCCTGGGCCTTGCCGGCCTGGTAACCAAGGGTGATGTGTCACCGGTTGAATTGGTGGACGCGGCTATCGCGCGAATCGAAAAGCACAACGGCGTGCTGAATGCTGTGGTGCACAAGGCCTACGACGAGGCCCGTACTGTCGCCGCCGGCGATTTGCCCGCCGGCCCCTTCAAGGGCGTGCCGTTCCTGATCAAGGACCTGGGCGCCCAGGTCAAAGGCTGGCCCCGCACCTCGGGCAGCCGCTTCGCCCAGGTGCCGGCCGACGAGGACGACAGCGAGCTGGTGCGCCGCTATCGCCAGTCCGGCGTGGTGTTGCTGGGCAAGAGCAATACGCCGGAATTCGGAATCCCGGGGGTCACCAACTCCGAGCAGCTGGGCCCCTGTCGCAATCCCTGGAACCCGGATCACATTACCGGCGGATCGTCCGGGGGCGCCGCGGCGGCCACGGCGGCCGGTATCGTGCCGCTGGCCCACGCCAGTGACGGCCTGGGCTCGATCCGCATTCCGGCCGCCTGCTGCGGTCTGGTGGGCATGAAGATCACCCGCGACCGCACGCCGATCTGCGAGGTGGTGGACGGCGCCCTGGGCTTCTCGGTGCATCACGTGGTCAGCCGCACGGTGCGCGACAGCGCCGCCATGCTGGATGCGACGGGCTATGCCCAGCCGGGCGACCCCTTCCAGGCCCCGGCCAAGGACGGCCCCTATCTGGACGAGGTGGCGAAGAGCCCGGGCAAGCTCAGGATCGCCTGGTCCGCCGAGACGCCCAGCGGTCGGCCCATTCCAGACGAGATGATGGGCGCGCTGGTGCGCACGGCGGACGCCCTGAAGGCGTTGGGGCACGAAGTGTTCGAGCAGGGGCTGGGTATCGACTACAGGCTGCTGTTCAAGGCGCAAGGCCTGGCCAGCGCGTCAAACTTCTCGGCCAATGTGCGCCGCTGGGTGGAAAAGCTGGGCCGGGAGCCCGGCGACGACGAACTGGGGCCGCTGGCGCGTCGCGGCTATGAGGCGGGCAAGCGCGTGACCGGCCAGCAGGCGTTCTGGGGCTTCCAGCAACTGCGGCTGATGAACCGCCAGATGCTGGCCGCGTGGGACAATTTCGATGTCTATCTAACCCCGGTGATGAGCACGCCACCTCCCCGGGTCGATTGGCTGGACCCGCTGATGACCGACACCAAGGAATTCGACAAGCGCCAGGCCGCGACCTACGCCACCACGCCGCCGGCCAATTTCACGGGCCAGCCGTCGCTGTCCCTGCCGCTCTGGCAATCGCAAGACGGCCTTCCGATCGGCATGATGTTTACCGGCCGCTTTGCCGACGAGGCGACGCTGTACCGGCTGGCGGGGCAACTGGAAAAGGAACTTCCGTGGAAGGATCGCCGCCCGGCGATCTGGAACTAGGTCACGGGCGCGCTGTCTTCCGGTTGGACTCGATGAAGTCTGTGATGGCCCCGATCCAGGCGGCGTGGGTGCGGTCTTCCAGGTGCGCGGCGTGGTCGGAGCCCGGCAGCACCACCCAGGCGCGGGCGTCATGGCCCAGCCCGGTGAACAGTCGCGCCGAGCCCACCGGTCGCACCACGGGATCGGCGGCGCCCTGCAGCAGCATCAGGGGCACAGTGATCTTCTTCGGGTCCAGAACGTTGAACTCATCCTCATGCCCCCAATCGGTGCGCACGGGGTCCGCCGCCACGGCGGCCTTGGCATAGGCGGACACCACCTCGGGACGCGCGGCCCCAGGGACGATGAAGTCTGACGCCGCCGCGGCGAGCGTGGTCGGCGCCCGCAGGATCGTCGGAACCGCCGGCTGCGGCGGGACCTTGAGGTCCGGATCGCCGGGGAAGCCGTACAGCACGACCAGCTCCAGGCTCTGCGGATAGGTCTGCGCCGTCAGCAGGGCCACCTGGGAGCCGCGCGAATAGCCGACCAGCGCCGGCCTTGCGCCCTCGCGCCGGGCGATCCAGTCGAGCGCGGTCTTCACATCCGCCGCCGCCCGGTCGGGACTGAGCCAGCCGGATGCGTCGCGCGGCGTTTCGCCATAGCCTCGCAGGTCGATGGCGTAGGCGGCATAGCCCCGGTCGGCGAAGGCCTGCAGGATCGACATTGAGCCGGACGGGGTGGAGAGGTCGAAGTTGGGGCGCGCGCTCCAGGTCCGTCCGTGGACGAACAGAACCGCCCCCTTTGGACGGGCCGCACGGCGCGCCCACACCCGCAGGGGATGGCTGTCCGCTGTGACCGTCAGTTGCTCCAACGGCCGCGGGTCAGCCGCCAGCGCGGGGGCGGGCACCGTCAGCAACAGGGCCAGAACCGCCAGCCAGAGCCATCCGCCAGACCGCTTCATCGCAACCTCCCGCCCATGCCGCTCAACGCGAAGCAGGCTAGTGCGTTCGCGCCCCGCCGGAAAGGCGGATGCCGGTCTTGCAGAAAAACTGTGGCGGCGCCGTTGGGTCATTGGGCTATGCCCCTGTGCCTGTACGAAGAGATCGCTCACTCCGGAGACCCGATATGGCCCGCATGAAGTTCGGCGCATTCCTCGCCCCGCATCACCCCATCGGCGAGCATCCGATGCTGCAGATGCGCAACGACATCAAGTTTGCGGCCCAGCTGGACGCCCTGGGCTATGACGAGTTCTGGATAGGCGAGCACCATTCCACCGGCTGGGAAATGATCGCCTCGCCAGAGATGTTCCTGGCCGCGGTCGGGGAACACACCCACCGGATCAGGCTGGGCACGGGCGTCGTGTCGCTGCCCTATCACCACCCCTTCACCATCGCCCAGCGCATGGTGCAACTGGACCACATGACCGGTGGCCGGGTGATCTTCGGCACAGGCCCCGGTGCCCTGCCCTCCGACGCCCACATGCTGGGCATCGATCCCATGACCCAGCGTGACCGCCAGGACGAGGCCATCGGCGTGATCAAGCGCCTCTTCGCCGGCGAGCGGGTCAGCCAAAAGAGCGACTGGTTCACCCTGCAGGACGCGCGCCTGCAGCTCTTCCCCCTGCAGGAGGAGATGCCGATGGTGACCGCCTCGTCGATCAGCCCGTCCGGCATGACTCTGGCCGGCAAGTACGGCATGGGCGTGCTGTCCATCGGCTCCAACTCCGACGCGGGCCTGGCCGCGCTGCCGACCCAGTGGGGCTTCGCCGAGCAGGCTGCCGCCAAGTCCGGCAAGCGCGTCGACCGCGCCAACTGGCGGGTGCTGATGAGCTGGCACATCGCCGAAACCCGCGAGGAAGCCCGCGCCCAGGCCGGCAAGGGCCTGATGCACTGGCACAACGAATATACCGTCGGCACCTTGATGCGGCCGGGCGCCTTGCCCTTCAAATCGCCCGATGAAGCGGTCGACCAGACCGCCTTTGTCGACGGCGCCGCCTCGGTGATCGGCACGCCGGATGATCTGGTGGCCGCGATCCGCAAGCTGTCCGCGTCCGCCGGCGGCTTCGGCACGGTGCTGGGCTTCGCCCACGACTGGGCCAACCGAGAGAACACGGCGAAGAGCTGGGACCTAGTGGCCCGCTATGTGATCCCCGAGGTCCAGGGCCTGCTGGAAGGCTACCGCACTTCACGCCAGTATGTGATCGAAAACCGCGAGTGGTTCGAACGCGCCGGTCAGGCGGTGCTGAGCAAGATCATGTCGCACGAGGGCGCCGCGGCGGCGCTCAAGGCCGGCATGCAGACCGGGGCGGCCCTTAACTCGCCCAATGCGCCGGACCTCAACAAGGCTGCTGCGGAGGCGGGGGAGTAGGGGCTGGGCCTCAGGCCGCCAAAGTCCGACGCGGCCGGGTCAGGAACCAGGCCAGCAGGAACACCGCAACGAACGCGCCGCCAGCCCAAATGGCGGCGCGGGTGAGGGTTGACCGGAGCTCCATGACCACGGTCAGGAAATCGACCTTGCCGGTGGACCAGAAGACCCACTCGCCAGCCAGTTTCGTGGCCAGAAGGCGATTTCCGGTTTCCAGAAGAACGATGCCGTCACCGGTCGCGGGATCGAGCCGCACCGCCGTGTTGATCGCCGGACGGTTGTTGCCGTCATGGCCGATGACGAAGTCGCCGGACCGGTTCGGCGCATAAAGCACCACGCCGGAGCCCCAGACGTCGGCACCGTACTGTTGCGCCTGGGGTTTGCGCATGGCGGCCAGGATTTCCGGGCGCAGAACGCCGCGCCCGGCAGGTTCACCGGCGGGGCCGGGCCGGTGCGCAGCGATCAGGCGAACCATATCCGCCGCGGTGGTGAAGAGCGACGTCGCAGCCAAGGCCGTGTATCGCGGCAGGGGCGCCTTCGTTCCTTTCGCATCAAAGTTTTCTGCAACGTTTGCCGCGCCGTCTTCCAGTAGAAACGTCGATCCCGTCATGCCCAGCGGTGCCAGAACGGCATCGGTCATGTAGACGTTGAAGGCCTGGCCCGAGACCTCCTCGACGATCAGCTGCAACAGGGTGTAGCCGCCGCCTGAGTATTCAAAGGCCGCGCCCGGTTCCCGGCCAACCCGTGTCCTGCCATCCGAGCCGGGATCGGCATCGGCGGCGTGGGTCAGCGAAGCCTCCAGGGATTGCACCGGCGTGCCGGGAGCAAACCCGCCATATCCGAGTCCGTCCGTCAGGCCCGCGGTGTGGCTGAGCAGCCGACGCACCGTGACCTTGCTGTTGTCGAATTCACTGGCGGGTAGTTTCCAGCGGGTCAGATAGGTCGAGACCGGCGCGTCGAGGTCGATCTTGCCCCGCTCGACCAGGGTCATGATCCCCAGCGCGGTGACCCACTTGCCCATCGAGGCAACCTGAAACCGGGTGTCGCGATCCACGGGGGCACCCTTTGAGACAAATACCTCGTGGACCGGCCGCCCGGCCTTTACCAGGATCAAAGCGGCATTGCCCACGGCCTCTGACCTGAGCCGGCTGGAGATCGCGACGGCAAATGCCCTGTCGTCTCCGAACGCGCCTATCGGCCTGCGACCCCAGCCCTCCAGCGCACCGAAACCAACCACAACAGCAGCAAAGACCGCCGCCAGCAGCCCGGCACTGAACGCCAGCAGGATGCGCCGGATCAGGCCTCTACGCCACCATACGCGCATTCCGCTGCATGATCGCTTCGGCCTGCGCCATCACATTGCGCACCATCTCGGCGCAGGTGGGGATGTCGTGGATCAGGCCCTGGCTCTGGCCGGACGACCAGATGCCGCCGTCCATGTCGCCGCCCTGCATGACATTCACCCGGCCCCGGACGCCGGCCACCAGGTGACGCACATCTTCGATGGTCTTGGTGGGGTCCTGCTGGATCTTGACCACCTCTTCAGCCACGGCGTTGCGGGCCACGCGAGAGGTGTTGCGCAGGGTGCGGTTGGTGAGGATGGTGTCGCGCTCGGTGTTCTCGACGATCTTTTTCTTCACGTTCTCATGGATGGCAGCTTCCTGGGTGGCCATGAAGCGGGTGCCCATGTTGACCCCGTCGGCACCCAGCGCCAGCGCGGCGGCCAGGCTGCGGCCATCGGCCATGCCGCCGGATGCGATCACCGGAATGTCCAGCTTGTCCACCGTGGCCGGTAGCAGCACCACCAGGCCGATGTCGTCCTCGCCCGGATGGCCGGCGCACTCGAAGCCGTCGATGCTGATCACGTCGACGCCCAGTTGAGCGGCGGTCACGGCGTGACGGACCGAGGTGCATTTGTGGATCACCTTGACGCCCGCTTCCTTGAAGTCGGGCATGTGGGCCACCGGGTTGCGACCGGCGGTTTCCACGATCTTGCAGCCGCTCTCGATGATGGCGCGGCGATACTCGTCATAGGGAATGGGCGTCAGCGACGGCAGGATGGTCAAGTTGACGCCGAAGGGCTTGTCGGTCTCGTTCTGGACCCAGCGGATCGCGGCTTCCAGCTCCTCGGCCGTCGGATAGAGGTGGGCGACGATGAAGCCCAGCGCGCCAGCCTTTGCCACGGAGGCGACCAGTGGCGCATAGCCCACCCCGGTCATGCCGCCCATGACGATGGGGGTTTCGACGCCGAACATTTCGGTGATGCGTGTCTTGATCATGATTTTCCGTCCCGGTTTGAGTCGGCGGCAGGGTTGGATCCTCGCCGCAACTGATTGATGAAGGCGCGGCGGAAAGTTCCCGTAGCGCGCAGGATTTCAGATTGCGCAGTTTCCGCTACGGCGGGCTAGACCGGAAATTCAGGTCGCGGCCTTTCGGAGACAACAGACCACGGTCTATGGTCAGGGATCGGATCGGGGACCACGGCAATGAGCAAACCTAAACTTTACGGCATCTCGGGCTCACGCGCCCTGCGCGCGATCTGGGGCATGGAGGAGGTCCGCATCGACTATGAGCATGTGCCGGTCACCTACGGGGCTGACTCCAAGGCCGGGGACTATCTCAGCGTCAATCCAAATGGCCGCATACCCGCCCTGATCGACGGCGACCTGCAGCTGTTCGAGTCCATGGCTATCAACCTCTATCTGACCAAGCGCTACGGCGGGGCGCTCTATCCAGCGAACGCTGCGGACGAGGCGCGAGCCTTTCAGTGGAGCGTCTGGGCGATCAGCGAGATCGAGCCGCTGCAGATGCAGATCGTGATCCAGAAGCTGTTCACGCCGGAAGACCGGCGCAACCCCAAGGTGATCGAGGGCGCTACAAAAAGCCTGCAACGGCCCCTGAAGGTGCTGGATGCGGCCCTGGCCGGTGGCGGCTGGCTGGCGGGCGATGCGTTCACGGTGGCGGACCTGAATGTGGCGGCGGTCATGCATCTGATGAAGATGATCGACTTCACCTATGCCGAGCACGCGAACGTCCAGAGATGGGCCGACGCCTGCTATGCCCGTCCCGCCCTGGCCCGGGCGCTGGCCCGGCCCTGATCGCCCACGAAAAAGGGCCCGCAAGAGGCCCTCATCCGGAACCGGGATCCAGGCTCGGGCGATCAGGCGCCGAGGCTGGCCGAACCGAAGGCGGCGATCAGGCCAAGAGCCATCAAGAAAGCCGGGGCGACACGGTCGAGGGCACGTTCGAAGCGGATGAAGGTCATGACACACACCTTAAGGGTCTGGTTTGGGACCCCGGGGGAGCGGGGCTGTCCGTGTGGACGCCCTCAATGTACCGCGATCTGAACATTGCATAGATCACCGATTTCACAGACCCGATATGCATTTTCGCATATTTCTCGGCCTACCTGTCGGGTGCGCCTTACAGCTTGGAGACCTCAGCCACCTCTTCAGGCGTCAGCCGCCAGCCTGCGGTCGCCGCATTGGTCCGCACCTGTTCGACGGAAGTGGCGCCGGCGATTACGGACGACACCACCTCGTGGCCCAGCAGCCAGGCGAAGGCCAGTTCCAGAAGGGTGTGGCCACGTTCTGCGGCCCACGCCTCCAGTGCCTCGACCTTGTCGAAGTTGGCGTCGCTCATGGCGGCCTCACCACGTGCGCCCCAGGCGGCCAGCCGGGTGCCCTCCGGCGGCGCAACACCGCGCTTGTACTTGCCGGTGAGCAGCCCGGACGCCAGCGGGAAGAACGGCAGAAAGCCTAACCCGAAGTGTTCGCAGGCGGGCAGCACCTCACGCTCCACGTCGCGCTCCAGCAGGGAATAGAGATTCTGAGCCGAGACGAACCGCGTCTGGCCGGCTGCAATCCAGTCAGCGTCGGCGATCTGCCAACCACTATAGTTGGAGTTGCCGAGGTAGCGGACCTTGCCTTGGGTCACCAGATCGTCCAGCGCTCGCAGCGTCTCATCGACCGGCGTGTCGGCGTCCGGCTGATGGTGCTGGTAGAGATCGATGTGGTCCGTGCGCAGGCGGCGCAGACTGTCCTCGACGGCGGTCATGATCCATTTGCGTGAGCCGCCACGTTTCTTCGGGTCCTGGCCGACAGGCATACCGAATTTGGTGGCCAGGATGATGTCGTGCCGGCGCTTGCCCAGCGCCTTGCCGAGGAACACTTCAGACTGTGTCCCGCCATAAACGTCCGCCGTGTCGAACAGGGTGATCCCCGCATCGATGGCCGCGTCGACCACGCCTTGAGTCTGGTCCTGGTCGATGCGCATCCCGAAATTGTTGCAGCCCAGGCCCACCACGCTGACCTTGAGGCCTGAATTTCCCAGTCGGCGTACTTTCACGTGTTTGTCTCCCGTTGAACGTTGCCGCGCACCTTAGGGGCCCCGCCGGTCGATCCGCAACATGCCTACCAAGGCGTTCACCAAGCTTGTTGGCGATGCCGCAAGACGGCCGTCGTTAACCTGCGGACACCAAACAAGTCAGTCTCGGCGGATCATCAGATGCGGCTCGTTACCATCGCCAGCCTTGCAGTGTCCGCGGTCCTTGGCCTTGGCGCGCTCTTCGTCGCCAAGATCGCTCTGCCCAATGCGGCAGCCGCGCGCAGCCCCGGTGCCGTGCGCGAAGTTCAGGGCGCACCTCTGGTCGTCGCAGCCCGCGCCATCAAGTACGGCGAAAAGCTGGACGCCGGGATGCTGAGCGTCATCAAGGTGCCCGCCAATGCCGTGCCGGTCGGCGCATTCACGACGGTGGCAGCCGCACTCGCGGCAGATCGCGGCGGAGCGCCTGTGGCGCTGTTTCCAATGTCGCAGCGAGAGGCGATCCTGCCGACCAAGGTCTCGGGACCCGGATCCCGTCCTTCGGTCGCCGCCGAGGTCGCCGACGGCATGCGGGCCTATGCCATCAAGATTGACGACACGACCGGCGTCGGAGGCCTGGCGCTGCCCGGAGACCGTGTCGACGTGGTACTGATGCGCGACCTGACCCCGGGCGGGCCTGACCGCAGCTATATCTCATATGTGGTGATCCAGAATGCCCGGGTGCTGGGCGTAGACCTGAACGCCGATCCCACGTCGAACAAGCCGGCCAGCCCGGATACGGCGACGCTCGAGGTCTCCATCGAGGACTCGCAGAAGCTGTCAGTGGCCGCGACGCTCGGCACATTGTCGCTTGCGCTACGTCGCAATGGCGAGTCGCAGATCGCGGAAGCCGGGCCTCTGCGCACCGGTGACTTCCTGGTTGGTGGTGGAGCCCGAAGCAGCGGCGGGACCAGAACGGTCTCACCCGGTCCAGCGCGTAGCTATTCGGGCATCCTCATCATCGAAGGTGAATCGTCCCGGCGCGGCGGCGGCAGCCGCAGGTCGGCCGCGCCCGCGTCCGCCCCTGCGCAAAATATGAACAGCGCCGCCGGCGCGGCAAATCCGTCAGCCGGTACTGCCGGCGTCGGCGCGATCGGATAGATCATGACCCGTCTGAACCTCATGTCCCGCAACGCTTTCGGCGCGATTCTCCTGATGGCTGTGGTTGCAGGCGGTCTCGCTCCCGCCCCCTCCACCCAGGCCCAGACCATGGCCAGCGAGCCGGTGATGCGGCGCACCATTCACGTCCCGCGCGATAAGTCACTGTCGTTCCGGCTGCCGCAAGCCGCGTCCAGGATCGTGGTCGCCCAGCCCGACATCGCCAAGGTGACGGCCACCAGCAACGCCAGCTTCTACGTTCAGGGGATCGAGTTCGGGTCCACCAACCTGCTGGTCTACGGTGCCGGCGGGCGGTTGCAGGAAGTGATCGACATTCGGGTCGGCTACGACTCTGACGGCCTGCAGCAGGACTTTACCGCGGCCTTCCCCGGCGAATCCCTGAAAGTCAGAAACCTCGGCGAGGTGCTGATGCTGGCAGGCGAGGTCTCGAACACCGGCGTCCAGGCCGGTGCCGAAAAGATCGCCGCCAAATATGCCCCTGACGCCATCATTTCGCGGATCACGGTGCGCGCCTCGCAGCAGGTGGTGCTGGAGGTGCGAATTCTGGAAGCCAGCCGCAATGCGATGCAGGACTTGGGCGTCAATTTCAACATCGCCAATGGGTCCTTCGGCGTCCTTTCGGGCACCGGCTTGATCGGCCCCTCGTCAGCGGCCAGCGTGCTCACTACCCGCGACGCCTCCGGTAGTACCCGGGTCGACAGCCAGATCCAGGCGCTGGAGGAAAAGAGCATCATCCGGACGCTCGCCAAGCCAAACCTGGTAGCGATTTCCGGAGAGAAGGCCAGTTTCCTGGCGGGCGGCGAGTTCCCCTTCCCGGTGCCGACCCGCGACGGGATCACCATCGAATTCCGGCCCTACGGCGTGAAGCTGAATTTCCTGCCAAAGGTGCAGGACAATGGCTGGATACGACTGGAAGTGGCCCCCGAGGTAAGCCAGCTGGACCCCAACAATTCGCTGACCATTGGCGGGATCAACATTCCGGCTCTGACGGTCCGTCGGGCATCCACCACGCTGGAGCTGAGGCCCGGTGACACCTTCGCCATGGCTGGCCTTTTCCAGCATGACTACCAGAACAACACCTCCCAGACCCCGTGGCTGGGCGACGTGCCGGTGCTGGGGGCCCTGTTCCGGTCGGCACGGTTCAAGCGCGCCGAGACCGAGCTGATGATCATTGTGACCCCAAGGCTGGCCACAGCCGAGGATCGCCAGATCACCCCGCTGGAAAGCCTGCCCGGTCGCGAGCCGTCCAAGGCCGACCTGTTCCTGCGCGGCAGGGCGCACGACAAGCCTCTGCCCCGCGACCTGGGTCCACCCGTTGCCGCCAATATGCCGTTTACCAAGAAATGATCTGCCTATGTTGCGTTTGAAGTCCGCGTCCGCGTCCAACACCCTGATCCCGGGTCGCCGGGTCCTGGCCCTCGGTGCATCGCTGGCCGGGCTGGATGAAGGCGTGCTCAGAGGTGCCGCCATCGAGATGGGGTCGATTGCCCATCTGGAGGTCCCGTCTGCCAGTGCTTTTGACCTGATCCTGATCGATGCCGACGCCTGGGAACCCCCTTCACTGGCCGCCGCAGTCAAGGCGTTGTCGGCGCTGCAACCGCCCCCGCCCGTCCTCATGGTGGGCGCGAACCTGCCCGCCGGCCTCGTGCGCAATCTGATGCGACTGGAAGCGGCGGATATTCTGGAGGCACCCTACTCTCCGGAGCAGCTGGCCTCCACAATTCAAACCTTGCTTGTCAACGCTGGGCCTCGGCCCATCGACGCTGCCGGGGCAGGAGGCTCGCGGTGCTGGGCCGTCGCCGGCGCCGTGGGTGGCTCAGGGGCGACCACGGTGGCCATCGAGATTGCCAACTGCCTCGCCACCCAGTCGAAGAAAAGCCGCAGTGTCTGTCTCGTGGACCTGAACCTCGCCGATGGCGCGGCGGCGGCCTATCTGGGCGCGGCCCCCACAACCCGTCTCGCCGATTTCGGCAACGCCGCGGACCGGATCGACGCAGCCATGCTGCAGGCCTTTGTCACCCCGGTGTCCAAGGGTCTGGACCTGATGGCGGGCGTGCGCGACCCCAACGCCTTTGACACCGTCGGCCGCGACGCCATCCTGCGGATGCTGGAGGTCGCCTGCGAGGTCTATGACTGGGTGATCCTGGACATGCCGCGCCATCGCCGGGTCTGGACGCTGGAGGTGCTGGCCGGTTGCGACGAGGTGCTGGTGATCTCCGAGCTGACGGTGCCGGCGCTGCTGGCCGCCCGCGCCCAGTCCGATGAGATTGAGGAGGGTCTTAGCGGCGGCCTGAGGCCGAGGATCGTGTTGAATCGCCTGGCCAGCCGCATGTTCGGCCCCGCGCCCTCGGTCACCGAGGCGGAGAAGGCCCTGCAGCGCAAGGCCGAAGCAGGCATCAGCTCTGACTGGGAGGCGGCCGCCGCCTCCGTCAACCTGGGCGGACCCATCGCCCAGCACCGGCCCAAGTCGAAGATCGTCAAGGACATCCAGCAACTTGTGGAGCGCCTGGCCGTACAGCCGCCGCGTCGCGCCACCGCACCGAAGGCCGCCTGATGAGCCGCTTTAGCCTGGCCCGTTCAGCACCCGTCGCCACGCTCCTTCAGCAGGCCGCGCCCGCACCCGTTACCGCGCCAGCGGCCCGGGTCGAATCTAAACCCAAGGCACCGGCCCGGGACGCCGACCTTGACCTGCGTTTGCGCCTGCACGCCAAGCTGATCGACGAGCTGGATCTGGCCAAGTTGGACAAGCTGGACGAGGCCGAACTGCGCCGCCAGGTGCTGGGCCAGGTCACCGAATTTGCCCGCGCCGAGCGCATGGCGCTGAATGCCAGGGAACTCGATGCCCTGGGTGCCTCGATTTATGACGAGATGGTGGGCCTGGGGCCCATCGAGCCTTTGCTGAAGGATGACTCGATCAACGACATCCTGATCAACGGCCCCTATCAGGTCTATATCGAGCGCCGCGGTGAGCTGGAACTGACCCCGATCCGCTTCCGAGACAACGACCACCTGCTGCGTATCGTCAATCGCATCGTGGCCGGCGTGGGGCGCAGGATCGACGAGAGCCAGCCGATGGTCGACGCCCGCCTGCCCGACGGCAGCCGCGTCAACGCCGCCATCCCACCGGTCGCCATCGACGGCTGTTCGGTCTCTATCCGGAAGTTCTCCAAGAAGCCGCTGACCCTGGAGAAGCTGGTCGAGTTCGGCGCGTTGACCCCGTCGATGTCCGACTTCCTCTACGGCGCAGTGCGCAGCCGGGTCTCTACCGTGATCTCCGGCGGTACGGGCTCGGGCAAGACCACGCTGCTGAATGCCCTGTCAGCAGCGATCAGCGTGGGCGAGCGCCTGATCACCATCGAGGACGCCGCCGAGCTGCAGCTGCAACAGCCCCACGTCGTGCGCATGGAAACCCGACCGCCGAACATCGAGGGCAAGGGCGAGATCCGCCAGCGCGAGCTGGTCAAGAACGCGCTCAGAATGCGCCCCGATCGGGTGATCCTGGGCGAGGTCCGTTCTGAAGAAGCCTTCGACATGCTGCAGGCCATGAACACCGGCCACGAAGGCTCGATGGCCACGATCCACTCCAACAATCCACGCGAGGCGATCAGCCGCCTGGAGCAGATGGTCGCCATGGGCGGCCTGAACATCGGCGCCGAAGCCGTACGTTTCCAGATCGCTGCCGCCGTCGGCCTTTTGGTGCAGGTCATGCGCCTGTCGGACGGCAAGCGGAAGGTCACCCACGTCACCGAGATCGTCGGCATGGAAGGTTCGGTCGTGCAGATGCAGGACATCTTTGTGTTCAATCGTACGCACACCGACGAGGACGGCACCGTCCACGGGGAATTCCGCGCCACCGGCCTGCGGCCGCGCTGCCTGGACGAGATGATCCGGAGAGGCATCCCCTACGACACCGCCAACTTCGATCCTTCAAAGGTGCTCAGCTGATGTTCGGGCTGGTTATCGATGCCAGGCTGATCGTCATGGTGATGATCGGTGCCGCCGTGTTCGCAGGCGTTCAGGGACTGTCGGGCCTGCTTACCGTGGCGACCCAGAAGCGCAAGCTGAACCAGCGGCTGCAGGTGGGCGAACGGATCAACGGAATTTCGGACCTGGTGGTGGAACTGCGCAAGCGGCGCGGACTGACGGCGACGGGCGGGCGTGCCGAGCGGCTGCGTTGGCTGTCTGACATGATCATCGCCTCGGGCCTTCGCTATGATCAGACCCGGTGGTTGCTTTATCTCGCCGCCGCCACCGTGATCGGATCCGTGGGCGTCGGGCTGTTGACCAGGATGCCGCTAGGGTTCGTGGGCGGCGCGGTTCTGGGCGGCGCGATCCTGCCGCTGGGACTGTTGAAGTACAAGGCCGGCAAGCGCTCTGCGGCGCTCGGCCTGCAACTGCCCCAGGCACTGGACATCATTGTTCGCTCTCTGGAAGCGGGCCACCCTGTGCCCGCCGCCGTTAATCTGGTCGGCCGCGAACTGGCAGACCCGATCGGCACCGAGTTCGGTATGGCCGCCGACGAGATCGCCTATGGTGCCACGCTGGAACAGGCGGTGGAGCGGATGTCGGAGCGCTGCCAACATCCTGACGTCGACCTGTTCGCTGCAACGGTTCGCCTGCAAGAAAAGACCGGTGGCAACCTGACGGGCCTGTTGAAACTGAACGCCAATACCGTCCGCGACCGACACAAGATGCGTCTGAAAATCCGGGCGGCGTCGTCCGAGGGCAGGGCCTCGGCGATGATCCTGACCTCTGCCCCGTTCCTGGCAATCACCTTTATCATGATCATTTCGCCCAGCTTCTACGGCGACGTTATCAATGAGCCGCTGGTGAAATACGGCCTGGCATTGGTCGGGTTCTGGATCTTCCTCGGCAACATGATCATCCGGCGCATGATCGACATGCGACTCTAACGACATGCCGATCGAGACCTTGATCTATGTGGCCGGACTGGTCCTGACAGTGGGAGCCATCGGCGGCCTGGGCGTTCTGGGGTTGGGAGAACTGCGGGTTCGCTCCCGGCGGCAGAGCCGCCTTTCCGGCACGCTTGAGGCCGGCGCCGGCCAGCTGGTGGAAAAGCCGGGTGGTGCCATCGCCGGCCAGCTGATCGCCGCCGTGCGGCGCCTTGGCCAGCAAAGCGCGGTCAGCGACCCGGCCAAGGTTTCGGTGCTTCGCTCGCGGCTCATGCAGGCCGGATTCTATTCCCGAGAGGCTCCAGTGATCTTCCTGGGCATCAAGGCCGTGGCGCTGGCGATCGCCACTGTCGGCGTGGTGTTCACCCTGCCGTCCATGATCGGTCAGAAGGGCACCAACATGGGCGCACTGGCCATCGCGGTCGGCGTTTCGCTGCTGGCGCTTTATGGCCCGGATTTCGTGCTGAAAAGCCGCAAGACCAAGCGCGAGCGGGAGTACTCTGAGGGTTTCCCGGACCTGCTTGACCTGTTGGTGGCTTCAGTGGAAGCCGGTCTGTCCCTGGATGCCGGGGTATCTCGGGTGACCGAGGAACTGGAGCGGCGTTATCCGACGCTGACGGTCCACTTGAGGTTTCTGGTGCTGGAACTTCGCGCCGGACGGTCTCGCAAGGACGCCTGGACCGCCTTCGCCGACCGGCTGGGCATCGACGACGCCCGCCAGCTCGCAACCATGCTGCGCCAGGCCGAGGATATGGGCACCAGCCTGGGGGAGACCCTGTCAGTCTTTTCTGCCGACATGCGCTCCAAGCGGATGCTTCGCGCTGAGGAAAAGGCGCTGGGGCTGTCGGCCAAACTGACGGTCCCGCTGATCCTGTTTATCTTCCCGTCGCTGCTGGGAGCCCTGATGCTGCCAGCCGCTGCGCGCCTGGTGCATGTGTTCGGCAACGGTACGCCGAGTTAGAGAAACCGGTCACGAAAAAGCCCGCCGGGATGTCTCCCGACGGGCTGTTTCGAACTCAGTTCGAAGGGCTGGCTACAGCTCTTCGTTGATCAGGGCCACCTGGTAGAAACCATTGCCCTGCAGGTTGTTCATGACCGCCATGAATTCCCCATAGAGGACGTCGCGGTCGCCTCGGATATAGACCCGCTGCTCGTTCACCGGGATCGTCGGCTCTTCGCGCTGCAGGGTCAGGGTCAGGTCACCGGTAAGACGGTCCAGATTGGTGGGTGCCTCGCCGATGAAGATGATGCCGCCGCGCTGCAGATTGATCAGCACCGGCTCTTTCACGATCGTGCCGGGGGGTGGCGGAACTGCAGGGGGCAGGTCCAGCTTGATCGAGACCGTCGCGGCCGGGATCGACACCATGAAGATGATGAGGAGCACGAGCATGACGTCCACGAAGGGCGTCACGTTCATGTCCGCGTTTTGACCAAGGCTGAATTTGCCGCCTTTGGAGCCGCCGACTTTCGCCGCCATACCTGCGAATTCCTTCCCAAAAGCCCATGAGCAGGGCCTGTCGTCGTGACCATTGGCAAGCCGGTAAGGGGTTGTAAAGCCGAAAGCGCGCGAACACCGTTCGCACAGCGATTTCGCTCCTGTGCTTGCCCACCAACACATCATGGTTCTAGGGGAAGCCATGACTTTCAGCTTCGACGCCTATGTGACAACCGCCTTGTTTGATCGGCTCGGCCGCGCGGTCTTCGCGCTGGGCGACGGCACGGTCCGCTTTGAGAGCGGTGAAAGCGTCGTCGCCCACGACGGCGCGGTGCTGGCGGCCTGCCTGTCACCGTCGGGCGAGGGTCTGCTGACGGGCGGCGATGATGGTCGGATCGTGAATTCGACGCGTCAGGGTGCCACCGAGGTCGCCAGGGTCGCTGGACGCTGGATCGACGCCGTGGCCGCCTCGCCTGCCTCGGGGCTGATCGCCTTTTCCGCCGGACGCGACCTGCACGTGCGCGATCTTGCCGATGCGGCGTTTGCCCGGGTGTTCGCCCACGAAAAATCCATCGCCGACGTGGCCTTTGACCCCAAGGGCCGCAGGTTGGCCGTGGCCACCTATGGCGGGGTCTGGTTCTGGTATGCCCGGATCGCCGACCAGAAGCCTGCTATCTACAAATGGGCCGGTAGCCACGTGGGCGTCTGCTGGAGCCCGGACGGCAAGTTCCTGATGAGCGCGATGCAGGAAAACCAGCTGCACGGCTGGCGCGTGGCCGACGAAAAAAACCTGCGGATGGGTGGCTATCCGGCCAAGGTGAAGTCCATGGCGTTTATGTCCAAGGGCAGCCTGATGGCCACGTCAGGTGCCAACGGCGCGGTCTGCTGGCCGTTCGCCGGTGCCACAGGGCCGATGGGCAAGCAGGCCGCCGAGATCGGTTATGACGATGCCGCCCTCTCTACTCGTATCGCAGCCGCGCCCGACAAAACCTGGCTGGCCACGGGCCTGGATGACGGTCGGGTGTGGGCCGCAAATGTGACTGGCGAGCGGATCGTCCCGCTCAAGGCCGAAAAGGGTGCAGCGATCTCGGCGCTGGCCATGAGCCTCGATGGAAAGTGCGTGGCCTGGGGCGACGAGGATGGCCATGCAGGCGTGGTGGAGATCGATGACGCCTGACCGCGCCGCGCGCGCCCAGCGACTGGGGCCCTATTTCGAAGTCCAGCTGCAATTGGCCCGCCGGATGGCCGAGCTGCGGAATGAACCCCTTAGTCGAGCCGTGCTCCGGTACACCAACTTCCATCGACGCTTTGCCCTGCGCACGCCGCCAGAGACGCCGACGGAGCCGTGGATCAGCTTTGCCGACAGCCTGGATCGTCTTGGCGATCTGGACGACCAGGTGGCCCTGACCCAGGCGACATTTCTGGTCATGGCCGAGGAAATTCTGCCGCCTCCGCCGAAGCTGGCATTCGGCTGTTTCGCTCATGATCCTCCGGACGAAAATGGCGAGGTGCAGATCCACTTCAACAACGCCGATACCGACACCCTTGGGGGTCCGCTGGCGTATGAAAAGCAGACGCGGCGTCGCGCTGACCTAGTGGCCATGGTCCAGGACATCCACGCCAGACATTCGGATGCGCGCGCCATCCGGGGCCGTTCCTGGCTTTACAATCTGGAAGCTTACCGTCGCCTGTTTCCAGCTGACTATGCAGCGTCAGCGACACCGGAGCCCGGCGTCATCAATCTTCACGGAAATTCCAGCTGGGGCCAGATGATTGACAGCCGGGAGGCTGTTCGCCCTGAGTTTCGCGCCACCCTGCTGGCTAATCTGGCAGATATCGACCCAGAGGCACCGTGGCGGGCATTCCCGCTGCAGGTACTGAGGGTCACCGCCCCGATAGCGAGCTTCGAAGCCTTTTACGGCCTCTGAGCCCTAACGGATCGCGATCGGATTAATCACCACCTGCACCGTGCCCACGAAACGCGGCTGGCCCAGCACGAACAGGAACTCGCTCACCCCGTCCGCCGCCAGCAGACCCACGTTGACGTTCTCCAGAATGTGCACGCCCTTCTTGGCCAGCAGGGTCTGGTGCACCACGAAAGGGCGGTTCGGGTCGGCGAAGGGGATGTGTTCTACGGTGATG
>CAMCXF010000023.1 GCA_945883235.1 Phenylobacterium deserti
CAGGCCCAGGTGGTGGAAGAAGTAATATCCCTGGAAAATGCCGTGCTTTTCCATCATCCAGAAGTTCCGCTCCGAGATGTAGGGCTTCAGGATGGCCGCACCCAGTTCGGCGTGGCTGGCCGGCAGCAGCATGTCGCCGATATCGTGCACGAGGGCGCAGACGACATATTCCTCATCTTGCCCGGCCTGATGGGCCCGCGTCGCGGTCTGCAGGCTGTGCTCCAGGCGGTCGACAGCAAACCCGCCGGTGTCGCCTTTCAGGAGGTTCAGGTGGTTGACGATCTGGTCCACATGCTGACCGCGATGCCCTTGGGCGGCGCGACCGATTGCGGCCCAGTCCTCCATGGTGCTCTCGGTCATGGCGTGGAACTTCGCCTGTTGCAGGACTTCGCCGTCGGCCATCTGTCGTCTCCCTGAGCTTTGCGCGCATGGTGCGACGACCAGCGCCTCAGGTCAACATGAGGGGTAATTGACAGGCCGGCGCGTCCGCGCCGTACTCTGCAGGCCGAAAAAGGCGGAACCGGGAGGTCCGGAATGACTGTTGAACTACAGCTACTGGTCTACGCAGCGGGACTGACCGTGCTGCAACTGCTCATCGCCGTTCCCGCCGCCATTCTGCAGGTCGGGCTCCCGACCCTGGCCGGAAATCGCGAGGACCTGGCCGAGATCACCGGCTTTGCGGGCCGCGCCATCCGGGCGCACCAGCAATATGCTGGAAAGCCTGGTACTGTTCGCGATCCTGGTGCTGGTGGCCCATGTGGCTGGCCGCTCGAATCCGATGACCATCATGGGCGCCCAGCTGTTCCTGGGGGGTCGCGTGGCCTTTGCGGCAGTCTATCTGGCAGGCATTCCGTGGGTGCGGACCGTGGCATGGGCCGCGTCGATGACGGGCCTTGGCCTGATCTTCCTGCAACTGATCTGAGCCGCTCACCCGCCGCGTCTTGAGGGGACGGGTCAGAGCCGCTAAAGGGACCCTCAGCGCGGCCGTAGTTCAGAGGTAGAACGTCAGCTTCCCAAGCTGAATGTCGCGGGTTCGATTCCCGCCGGCCGCTCCAACTGCCGCATGTCCGTACCGTTGTCTCGACAGTTTTGATGCGGAAGCCTATCCCTATCTGCGGGCCGATGGCCTATCGATAGACGTACGACGGGTCTTGGCCCGCTCGGAGTGGACAAGACCCCGCGAGGACTATGATGCCGGTCAAGCTTCCGAAATATGCGCATTGGGTGGCAGGGCGTCGCTTCCTGGTGGACGCCAGCCTTGCCCCAACGCTGGACGGTGCCGGCGCACGGCGGATCGAGGACCTCTACATTCAGGGCGGTCGCCTGAGACTGCGGGCCATCACCCACCTCGCCACCGGCGAACGTGAGTTCAAGCTGGCCAAGAAGTACGCCCCCGACAATCCGCTGATTGGACCAATGGCCAACCTCTATCTCAACGATCAGGAGCATGCCGTGCTGGCGGCGTTGCCCGGCGAGCGGCTGAGCAAGCTGCGTCACAAGCTGGGCGGCTTCACCGTCGATGTCTTTGAAGGTGACCTGAAGGGTCTGGTGCTGGCCGAGTGCGAGGCCAGCAATCGCATGGCTGCGATGTCGGTCGAGATCCCTGGCTGGTGCGTGCGCGAGGTCACCAGTGTGCCGGAATACACCGGCTGGCGACTGGCAAAGAACAAGGACGGCATTATCTGACCTCGTCGTCGACCTCATAGATGTCCACGCGGTCGGCATAGAAGGCCAGATGACCGGTGATCGCCTCCATGGCGGGGAACGGTGTCTCGTAACTCCAGATCACATTCGGCGCGATCTGGCCGTCAACGCTCAGAGTAAAATACGTGGCGTCGCCCTTGTAGGGGCAATGCGTTGAACGCTCTGTGCGGCTTAGCAGGTCCGTCGTAACGTCCACGCGCGGGAAATAGATCACCGGCGGATAGCTGGCTTCCTTCAGCAACAGTGCGCCTGCACTGTCGGCGACCACCCGGCCGTTGAACCGCGCCCGCCAGGGCCGCGCTGCGGGTGCTATGGTGATCGGGTGATCCGGGCCGGGTATCTTCATCGCGGGGCTCCCTGCGTATCGCCAGAGTTAAGCATGAACCGCGGCCTTGCCGAAGTGCTGCGAAGGCGGCGGCTTGTGCCGAAGGGTGACGCGTGATGTTCTCCCGGCAATTCCGCGACATGGCGGGGGCCCACCCCATGATTGCGATCCTAAAGGTCACCGGAACCGCGCCTGCATGAACCTTATCGTCCTGATCGGCATCGTGATCACGCTGGCTACCGGCATCCCGGTGCTGATGCAGCTGCTCAAGAACCATCCGCGTGGCCTGATCATCCTGTTCTTCGCCGAGATGTGGGAGCGGTTTTCCTACTACGGGATGCGCGGCATCCTGATTTTCTACCTGACCCAGCACCTGCTGTTCGACGACAAGACCGCCGGCGCACAATACGGCTCCTATACCTCGCTGGTCTATCTGCTGCCGCTGATCGGCGGACTGCTCGCGGACCGATACCTGGGCACCCGCAAGGCCGTGGCGTTCGGTGCCCTGCTGCTGGTGGCCGGCCACATGACCATGGCGGTCGAAGGTCAGCCCGCGACCCAGACCCTGACCTATGCCGGTCAGGCCTATGAGGTCTCGGCCACAGGACGGATGGACGGTCGCGAGGTGCGCCTGATCGTCGACGGAACGCCCCACGCGTTCGGCCCGGCTGAAGGTGGTGGCTTGAAGATCGAGGGCTTGGCGACCAGCGCCACCCTGCCGACGGTGCTGCCCAAGGGCTCCTACACCATGGCCACCACGGTGGATCCGGTGGGCAAGACCGCCTTCTATCTGGCGATCTCGCTGATCATCATGGGGGTCGGATTCCTGAAACCCAACATCTCGGCCATCGTGGGCCAGCTCTATCCCCAGGGCGACCCGCGCCGCGACGCGGGGTTCACCCTCTACTACTACGGCATCAATCTGGGGGCCTTCTGGGCCTCGGTGCTGTGCGGCCTGCTGGGCGAGACGGTCGGCTGGTGGGCCGGGTTCGGCCTGGCCGGCGTGGGCATGCTCGCCGGTTTCGTGGTTTTCGTGCTGGGCAAGAAGCACCTGCTGGGCAAGGGCGAGCCGCCGCAGCCGGAGGTCCTGACCCGCAAGGTTGCCGGTCCCCTGAACGTGGAATGGCTGATCTACGGCCTGGGTGTGCTGGGCGTGCTCCCGATCTGGCTTCTGGTGCAGAGCAACCAGCTGGTCGGCTGGGCGCTGGGGATATCGACGGTCGCGGCCCTGGCGTTCATCGTCTATTTTCTCGCCGACAAATGCGACAAGATCGAGCGCGAGCGGATGTTGCTGGCGATGGTGTTGATCTTCGGCTCGGTGGTGTTCTTCACCCTGTTCGAACAGGCAGGCACGTCGCTCAACCTGTTCGCCGACCGCAACGTCGACCTGCAGGGCATATCGGCGGCCCAGACCCAGTCATTCAACGCCGGCTTCATCCTCATCTTCGCGCCGATTTTTGCCGCACTCTGGGCCTGGCTGGCCAGCCGCAACCTCGATCTGGATCCGGTCATGAAGTTCGGCCTCGGCCTGCTGCAGGTGGGGCTGGGCTTCCTGGTGGTGTTCTGGGCCCGCGACCTGGCCGACGACCAGTACCGCATGCCGCTGATCATGCTGGCGCTGCTCTACATGCTGCACACCACGGGTGAGCTGTTCCTGTCGCCGGTGGGCCTGTCCCAGATCACCAAACTGTCGGTGGCCTCCATCGTCTCGTTCATGATGGCCGTCTGGTTCCTGGCCTCCTCGATCGCGCAGTATGTCGGCGGCATCATCGCCGGTGCCATGGGGACCGAGACGGTGGGCGGTCAGGTGCTGGACTCGGCCGCGGCCCTGGCGACCTCGATGGACGGCTTCAACAAGCTGGGCTGGGCGGGCGTCATCTGCGGCGTGGCGTTCATGGCCCTGAGCTTCGCCATCAAGCACTGGGCCCACGGTGCCAACGACACCACGGTGGCGGTCAAGACCGAGGTCTGAGGGGGCCTTCAGGCCCCGAAGGTCTTGCGGACCCGAACGAAGATCATGCGTCCGAACTGGATGTCCCGGTCGTCGGTGTACAGCAGAGCCGCGATGTCACGCGGACCGGCATAGACGTTGCGGGTGTTGCGAAGTCCGCGCTCGGTCACGTTGATCAACTCGGCCTTGATCGACAGGTCCGGTTGCGGCTTCCACTCGACAAACAGCTTCACGAAAGTCTTGAGCTTGCGGTCGGTGATCTGGTCGAACCGATAATCGGTCTCTCTCCAGGCCCCAAAGATATCGGCCCCCCAGTTGGCCTTCCACTGAGGCAGGTCGTGAGTGAAGCGGGCCTCCCAGGATAGCGGGCGCAGGCCCGAGATTTCCCGGGCCCGGCCTGTCGTGGGATCGCTCACCCGGCTCTCGCGCCATGTGGTCTGGCCGCGTAGCTCTGCGTTGTTCAGGCCTAGTTTTACCAGCGGCAGGGTCACATTTACCGCGAACTCGTCCCTGGTTCCGTCGCCGATGTTGGCCGGCGAATCGAAGATGCCGCCGGGACTGCGGACAGGCGCGGAATCGATCACGTCCTTCAGCTCGAAGTGGCGATAGGTCACCACCAGTGCGCCCTTGCCCCAGAACCGCTGTTCCAGGGCTAGTTCCCCCACCCAGGCCTGGTCGGGATTGAGATCCGGATTGCCGGCCTGAACGCCGGCGCCGGTGTTGAAGCTGGTCTCGGCGACAAAATCCTCGAAGTCGAGCTGGCCCACTTCCCGCTCGATCCGACCGCGAAGCTGCGTGGTTGGCGTCGCCGCCCAGCTTATCGCCAGTCGCGGCTTGGAAAAATAGAGCGTCTTGCCTAGGGCAACATCGCCGGATGAAGTGATTTTGGACGCTTCGTGGCGCAGGCCTGCCTCGATCGTCCACTTGGGCGTGGGTCGCCAGGTCGCCTTGCCGAACACTTCGCCACGCGTTTCCTCGACCCTGACATTTGCGGCCGGCAGCACCACCGCGACTCCGTTTTCCACGAAGTCAGTCTCGCTCTCCTGCCAGTTGAAAGCACCTTCGACCCCGACCTCGAACGAGAGTTGTTCGTTCCAGCCGTACTTCAGAACGTTGCGCGCAATGCTCTCGCCGGATTTGGCGTCGATGGCGAAGATCACCTTGCTGCCCGGTGCCTGAAAGGTCTCGCCGAAGTGGCTGATCTCGTTGCGCTGAAGCAGCACCGTCTCAAAGATGGCCCTGGGCCCGAAGTTGCGGCTGAAGCGGGCCCCAAGCTCGATCTCCTTCCCGTCGTCGCCAAACTGATCCAGCTCCTGCGACACGGTGGGGAAGCTGCGGCGGTTCTGTTCGGTGTAGTCAAATTCCTCCAGCGACGCGACGCCGTTGACCCTGAACTTTCCGCCCAGCAGCGGGGTTTCAAACGCGCCGGTCACCCGCACCTCGCCGCCGCCGCCTTCGGACTCGACGAAGGATCGGATCAGCGTCGCGCCCGTCGGTGAAATCCGCACCCTGGGCCCATCGCCTGAGCCATCATCGACGAAGCGGGCCGACGACAGACCCAACTCCCATGCTCGACCATCGGCACCCCCCGACGCCTCAAGCCGCATCTGCGGGGCGGTGCGCCCGTCATCCACCACGTAACTCGTCGCAACAGACGCCAGCCCTCGGAAGCCACCCACGTTCTTGCGGATGATGTTCACGAGGACGGCCTTGCCTTGCATGTCGATGCCGTTGGCCGAACCCCGGATCAGGTCGACGCGTTCAATGTTGCTGGAGGGCAGGCGGCGCAGGATGTTCTCAAGGTTGTCGCTCTTGGCGGCGGGACGCTGGCCGTCGATCAGCACGTTGCCGCCCGCGCCCCCGAAGCCGCGCACGTCATCGTCGCCGCCATCGAAAGAGAACCCCGGCACCCGGTTGACCATTTCCATGGCGTTGGACGGTTGGAAGCTGGCGAAATAGGCTGGCGGGTAGCTGATCACACCGTCCTGCCGCGCGGCCTCAGCTACCGGCAGCACCGCGACAGCGGCCTGCGCCACCACATGAAAAAAGGACATAGGCGAGATCCCCAACCGGGCGCCTTGTGGCCTGCGATCCCCGATTGACGCGAGTTAATTGCCGGTAACGTGGCCGAATTGAGGAGAATTCACCGCCGAACTGTGGTCGCTAGACGCTGGTCCCGCCCACAGTCAGACCGGTGATCTTGAGCGACGGCTGGCCCACGCCAACCGGCACACTCTGGCCGGCCTTGCCGCAGACACCGACGCCCTGATCAAAGTCGAAATCATCGCCGATCATCGTCACGCGGGTCAGTGCGGACGGTCCATCCCCGATGAGGGTCGCGCCCTTGACCGGCGTGGTGATCTTGCCGTCCTCGATCAGATAGGCCTCGGTGCACTGGAACACGAACTTGCCGTTGGTGATGTCGACCTGGCCGCCGCCGAAGTTGGCGCAGAACAGGCCCCGCTTGGTGGAAGCGATCATCTCGGCCTGGGTATGATGGCCGTTCAGCATGGCGGTGTTGGTCATGCGTGGCATCGGCATGTGAGCGTAGGACTGCCGCCGCGCATTGCCCGTGGGGCTGAGGCCCATCAGCCGCGCACTCATCCGGTCATGCATATAGCCGACCAGAATGCCGTCCTCGATCAGCACAGTGCGCTCGGTGGGCGTACCTTCGTCGTCGATGGTCAGCGATCCCCGGCGACCGGGCAGGGTGCCGTCGTCGAACACGGTGACCCCGGGCGCGGCGACGCGCTCACCGATCCGGCCTGAGAATGCCGAAGTGCCCTTGCGGTTGAAGTCGCCCTCCAGCCCGTGGCCGACCGCCTCGTGCAACAGTACGCCGTTCCAGCCGGGGCCCAGCACCACATCCATCTCGCCGGCAGGGCACGCAATGGCATCAAGATTGACCATCGCCTGACGCAACGCCTCGTCGACCTGCGCCTGCCACTTGTCCGGCGTGATCCAGCCTTCAAACCCGGCGCGACCGCCGGCCCCGGTATAGCCGTTCTCCCGCTTGCCATCGCGCTCGACCGTCACCTGTACGTTGATGCGGCACAGCGGGCGCACGTCGCGAATCAGTCGACCGTCGGCGCGAAGAATCTCGATCGTGCGTCGCTCACCGGCGATGGACGCCATCACCTGAACGATCCGGGGATCGCGGGCGCGGGCCCAGGCGTCGATTTCCTGCAGCAGGGCGACCTTGTCCGAAAACTCTGGCGAGGCGAGCGGGTTCTCCTCGCCATAGAGTTTGGCATTGGTGGCTCGCGGCGCTTCGGCGGCGATCCCGGTGTAGCCGCGCTTGGCCAGCGATGCGGAATCCGCAGCGCGGCGGATCGCGGCCTCGGAGATTTCGCTGGCGTGAGCGTAGCCGGCCGTCTCACCGGCCACGACCCTGAGGCCGAACCCCTCGGTGGCGTCATAGGCCGCCGACTTCAGCCGCCCGTCGTCGAACAGGAATGATTCGCTCTCGGACCGCTCGACGAACAGCTCCCCGTCGTCGGCACCGACAAGGGCGTCACCGAGAATTTCCCGGGCACGGGCAGGATCGATGCCGGCTGAGTCGAGGATGGATGGTGCCGGGACAGGAGCGTTCATTGTGACAAGATAGGGAGTCTGTTGTGGGTCGTCACCCTTCCACCTCGTCATAGAGAAAAATCCGTCTTGTAAAATCAGTCCCCGCGCCCCGTGTTTCGTCATCACAACACGGCTTGCGACGACGCGCCGCTGCGTAAGCGCCCTAGACGCCTTGGCAAGCCCAAAAGATGCGCGTATGCACCGCCGCTGAAGGGGCGGGTCGGTTGTCGCGTGAGCGCGGACGCACTACCTGTTCCGAAGTCGGTGGTGGTCTCTCGCCCATCCTGCGGGACGCCGCCGGCCAAGCCAGACCGAGGGGACATGAAGTCGAGTTTTCACGGAATGCGGACGCGGGCGCTGGGCGCCCTGGCCGGTGCGAGTGCAGCCTTCTGGGGCGCATCCGCATGGGCCAGTGATCGGATCGGCGAGCCGACGCCCGGCGCAATTGACCTCCAGCCGGGCGTAACCGATCTGCGGAACCAGGCGATCTGGTTCCACGACATCATTCTCCTGCCGATCATCACGATCATCACCCTGTTCGTGCTGGGGCTGCTGGTCTGGGTGGTGATCCGCTACAACAAGCGCGCCAATCCCGTGCCGGCGAAGTGGAGCCACAACACCGCCATCGAGGTCGCCTGGACGCTTATTCCGGTGCTGATTCTGGTGGTGATCTCGATCTTCTCGTTCCGGCTGCTGTTCGACTACAACGACATGCCCAAGCCCGACGTGACCATCAAGGCCACCGGCTACCAGTGGTACTGGGGTTATGAGTACCCCGACCAGAAGGTTGGCGAGTTCATCTCCAACATCCTTCCGGAGGCTCAGGCCAACGCCAAGGGCGTGCCCTACCGGCTGGCGGCGACGGAACCACTGGTCGTCCCAGTGAACGCCGTGGTGCGGGTTCAGGTAACCGGCGCCGACGTGATCCACGCCTTTGCCGTGCCGTCGTTCGGGATTATCGCCGACGCGGTGCCCGGACGTCTCAACGAGACCTGGTTCAAGGCCAATCGTATCGGCACCTATTACGGCAACTGCCGCGAACTGTGCGGTGTTGAGCATGCCTTCATGCCCATCGAAGTGAAGGTTGTCAGTCAGGCCGACTTTGACGCCTGGGTGGCTAAAAAGGGCGGCTCCGTCGGCGGCGCAACGCCCGCTCCGGTCGAGGCGGCTCCCGCCGCTGCCGCGGTCGCCACGCCCGCCGCTGCGACCGTTGCCGCTGCAACACCCGAACCCAAGGCCGGTGGCACCCCTGCCGGCACGCCTGCGCCCTCGGCGCCGGCCGCGAAGTAAGCTTTAGGACACGTAAATGGCACAAGCCGCCGCATACGGACAAGAAGACGAACACGGCAACCACACGCCGGGGTTCTTCACCCGCTGGTTCTATTCCACGAACCACAAGGACATTGGCACCCTCTACATCCTGTTCGCCATCATGGCGGGCCTCGTGGGCGGGGCCCTGTCCGGCCTGATCCGTTGGGAACTCTTTGAACCCGGGATTCAGGTGTTCCGGGAAGGCTCCTGGCTCGCAGCGACGGGCCTCGTTGAGCCGTCCAAGCATGGTTACAACGTGGTGGTCACCGGTCACGCCCTGATCATGATCTTCTTCATGGTCATGCCCGCCATGATCGGCGGGTTCGGCAACTGGTTCGTACCGCTGATGATCGGCGCGCCGGACATGGCCTTCCCGCGGATGAACAACATCTCGTTCTGGCTGCTGGTCGCCGCCTGGGTGATGCTGCTGGTCTCGATGTTCGTCGACGGCGGCCCGGGCAGGGGCTTTGGCGGCGGCTGGACGCTCTATCCGCCGCTCTCGACGTCCGGCCACACCGGCCCGGCCATGGATTGCGCCATTCTCTCGGTCCACCTGGCCGGTGCCTCATCGATCCTCGGGGCCATCAACTTCATCACCACCATCTTCAACATGCGCGCGCCGGGCATGACGCTCCACCGCATGCCGCTGTTCGTGTGGTCGATCCTGGTGACGGTGTTCCTGCTGCTGCTCTCGCTGCCCGTTCTGGCCGGTGCGATCACCATGCTGCTCACCGACCGCAACTTTAACACCCACTTCTTCGACGCCGCCGGTGGTGGCGACCCGGTGATGTTCCAGCACCTGTTCTGGTTCTTCGGACACCCGGAAGTCTACATTCTGATCCTGCCGGCCTTCGGCATGATCAGCCACATCGTCTCCACCTTCTCGAAAAAGCCGGTGTTCGGCTATCTGGCCATGGCCTACGCCATGGTGGCCATCGGTTTCATCGGCTTCGTCGTGTGGGCCCACCACATGTACACTGCGGGCATGGGCATCGAGCTGCGCGCCTATTTCGTGGCCGCTACCATGGTCATCGCGGTGCCCACGGGCGTGAAGGTGTTCTCCTGGATCGCCACCATGTGGGGCGGCTCCATCGACTTCAAGACGCCCATGCTGTGGGCGATCGGCTTCATATTCCTGTTCACCGTCGGCGGCGTGACGGGCGTGGTCCTGGCCAACGCCGGCATCGATTACAGCCTGCACGACACCTACTACGTCGTTGCCCACTTCCACTACGTGTTGAGCCTCGGTGCCGTGTTCGGGATCTTCGCCGGGTTCTACTACTGGTACGAGAAGATGTGGGGCGTGAAGTACAACGAGTTCCTGGGTGCGACGCACTTCTGGATCACGTTCGTCGGCGTGAACCTGATCTTCTTCCCGCAGCACTTCCTGGGCCTTCAGGGGATGCCGCGCCGGTATGTCGATTACCCGACTGCCTTCGAGTACTGGAACCGGATTTCCACCTACGGCTACATGATCACGGCGTTCGGTGTTGTGGTGTTCCTGCTGGTGCTGCTGGAATCGGCGGTTCGTCGCCGCAAGGCAGAAGCCAATCCGTGGGGCGAGGGCGCTACGACGCTGGAGTGGACCCTGTCCTCCCCGCCGCCGTTCCACCAGTTCAACGAACTCCCGGTGATCAAACCCGACGCGCACCACTAAGACCCTTACCTCCCCCATCGCTTCGCGATGGCGGGAGGGGGGCCGCCCGCCGGAGAGCGGGTGGTGGAGGGGGCAAGCCCCATCCGCTGAGTGCCTGCAGGGCCGGTCCATCCACCGAGCTTGAGGCTCGCCCCCTCCACCACGCACTCTACCGGGCGCGGTCCCCCTCCCGCCGCGTCGCGGGGGAGGTAAGGCGCGCACCGTTCCCTCATTCAGAGTATACCCATGGCCATGTCCGAGGCCCTTAGCCCCCCCAAAGCCGTCGCCCGCTGGCAGGACTACCTCCAGCTCCTGAAACCCCGCGTCATGTCGCTGGTGGTTTTCACCGCCCTGACCGGGCTGGTCTGCGCGGGTCAGCCGATCCACCCGGTGTTGGGCGCCGTCGCCATCCTGTGCATTGCGGTCGGCGCCGGCGCGTCGGCCTCGCTCAATATGTGGTACGACGCCGACATTGACGCCAAGATGCGCCGCACGCGCGGTCGCCCTGTGCCGTCCGGCAAGGTGCAGGGCGCCGAGGCCCTGACGCTGGGCGTGGTGCTGTCCCTGTTCTCGGTGATGCTCATGGGCATGGCGCTCAACTGGTTCGCCGCCGGTCTGCTGGCCTTCACCATCGTCTTCTACGCCGTGGTCTACACCATGTGGCTGAAGCGCTGGACAGCGCAGAACATCGTCATCGGCGGTCTGGCCGGTGCCTTGCCGCCGGTGATCGGCTGGGCGGCGGTGACCGGAACAGCACCCGCCAACGCCTGGCTGCTGTGCGCCATCATCTTCATGTGGACCCCGCCGCACTTCTGGGCCCTGTCACTCTACACGTCTGAGGACTACGCCAAGGCCGGCGTGCCGATGATGCCTGTGGTCAAGGGCGCGGCCTCCACCCGCAAACAGATCCTGATTTACAGCCTGCTGCTGATCCCGGTCTGCATCGCGCCGGCCTTCACCGGTCTTGGCGGACTAGCTTATCTGGCGGTCTCCGGCCTGGGGGGGCTGGTGTTCCTGCTGCTGGCATGGCGGCTGTTCCTCAGCCAGGCTGGCGACGCCGCCGACCCGCGCAACGATGACGGCCTTTATGATGTCCGCGCGGGAGCCCGGGATGCGCGCAATCTTTTCGCCTTCTCGATCTTGTACCTGTCCCTGCTGTTCGCCACCTTGCTGGTGGAGCACCTGATGGGGCTCCAGCCCCTGGAGCTGTTTTGATGAGCGACCCTGCCCGCGAGGATGCCACCGCCTTGAAGGCCCGCCGCGGCCGCAACATCGCCATCGCGCTGGGGCTCGTGGTGTTCGTGATCCTCGTCTACGTCGTCACCGTCATCAAAATGGGTGCCAATGTCCTCGAACGCGCAATCTGACCCCAACCGCCCGGATTCGGGCCGTCCCGATCCAGCCCGGCGACGTAACGTCCGCGTGGCGGTCGTGTGTGGGTCGCTGTTTTTCGGCATGATCGGCGCGGCCTATGCCTCCGTGCCGCTCTACAAGGCGTTCTGTCAGCTGACCGGGTTTGACGGCACGGTGCGGCGGGCAGAGGTCGCGCCGGACACCGTACTGGCCAAGACGCTGACAGTCCGCTTCGACGCCAATGTCCGCGACCTGCCGGTGACGTTCACCACCGAACAGACGTCCCAGACGGTCAAGATTGGCGAGACCAAACTGGCCTTCTTCAAGGTCACCAACAATTCGAACAAACCCGTCATGGCCCGCGCCATTTACAACGTCGTCCCCGAACAGGCCGGCCCGCATTTCCAGAAGCTTCAGTGCTTCTGCTTCGAAGACCAGGTCATTGCCGCGGGCGCGACCATCGAGATGCCGGTGCTCTATTTCATCGATCCCAAGTACGCTGACGACCCCAACACCAAGGGCAAGCCCGAGGTGACGCTCAGCTACACCTTCTTCCCCTCGACTACCGCCACGGCCCAGGTCGTAGCCTCAAAGGCTGACAAGAAGGGCTGATTAATTCCTTCGCCCCTTGTGGGAGAAGGTGGCAGGCGAAGCCTGACGGATGAGGGGTCGCCCAGAGGCTGGATCTTGTCTTCTGTGGTCTGCGGCTCGACGAATTACCAATGGAAATCGCCTGTACGCCGGCCCTGAACATGCGCACCGGCGGCTCAGCGCGACCCCTCATCCGAGCCGCTCACGCGGCCCACCTTCTCCCACAAGGGGCGAAGGACACGATGCAGTCGGCTGATCCTTAGCCTTTCCCCCTTGGCGAACCCTTCGGCGCGGGGCTATAGCGTGGCGCAAGTTTGGGTGCGCGACTCTGTTGGCGTGTCCGCGACTCTACGAGGGGAATTCACCGCAATGGCCGCAGGCGTGAAGCACGACTACCACCTGGTTGATCCGAGCCCGTATCCGCTGGTCGGTTCGATCGCCGCCACGATCATGGCGCTGGGCGGCGTGGCCTGGATGAAGGGCATCTTCGGCTTGCCGGAAGGCACGTCCTGGCTGTTCTTCGCAGGGCTCGCCGGCGTGCTCTACACCATGGCCGCCTGGTGGACCGAGGTGGTCAAGGAAGCCAACCGCGGCGATCACACGCCCGTCGTCTCCATCGGTCTTCGCTACGGCATGGTGTTGTTCATTGCCTCGGAAGTGATGTTCTTCGTGGCCTGGTTCTGGATCTTTTTCGAGGCCGCGCTTTTTCACGGCAACCGCACCTTGGGCTCCATTGAAGAGGTCCAGGCCGCCTGGGCCACCTTCCCGCCCAAGGGCATCGAGAGCGTTCCGGCCTTCGAGCTGCCACTGGTCAATACCCTGACCCTGCTGCTGTCAGGCACGACGGTGACCTGGGCGCACCACGCCCTGCAGGTCGGTGACCGCAAGAGCGCCAAGCTGGGCCTGATCCTGACGGTGATCCTGGGCGCGCTGTTCACCGCAATCCAGGTTTACGAGTACGCCCATATCCTCGATCACAAGTACTTCTTCGGCGGTGAGGGTCAGGAGAATTCGGGCCTCTATGGTTCGTCGTTCTTCATGGCCACGGGTTTCCACGGCTTCCACGTGCTGATCGGCACCATCTTCCTGGCCGTCTGCCTGTTCCGCCTGATGGGCAAGGGCTTCACGGCCAAGCAACATTTCGGCTTCGAAGCCGCCGCCTGGTACTGGCACTTCGTCGACGTGGTCTGGCTCTTCCTGTTCGCCTTTATCTACGTGATCTTCGGAGCGGCCCACTAGCGGTGCGATGAGCAAACCCAATCCGCTGCTGGCGGGGCTTGCGGGCCGCTGTCCCAATTGTGGTGAAGGGTTTCTCTTCGAAGGATTCCTGAAGGTCACGCCGGCGTGCGAGGCCTGCGGGGCCGACTTCGCCAAAGCGGATTCGGGTGACGGTCCCGCGGTGTTTGTGATCCTGATCGCCGGATTCATCGTGGCCTTTGCGGCCCTGTTCACCGAGTTCAGCTTCCGCCCGCCGATCTGGCTGCACCTGATCCTTTGGCTACCGGCCACCCTGATCCTGTCGCTGGGCCTGATGCGACCTTTCAAGGGCGTTATGCTGGCGGCCCAGTTCATGAACAAGGCGTCCGAAGCCCGCCATGACGACTGACCCAAAACGACTTGGCGGGAGGTTCCCGGTAGGCCTCACGGTCGCCGTCGCCGTCGCATTCGCCATCCTTGTTGGGCTCGGGACGTGGCAACTCCAGCGCTTGGCCTGGAAGCAGAACGTACTGGCCCGCATCGAGGCCTTGCAGGCCGCGCCCGCCCAACCGCTCGCGCCTGTCCTGGCACAGGTCGCCAAGGGTGCCGACGCCGACTTCACCCGCGTCCGGGCCATCTGTCCCGGATTGGCCAAGGCCTCGTCCGTTGAGCTCTACACACTCCGTGATGGCCAGGCCGGCGTGCGCCTGATGTCGGCCTGCCGGATTGATGACGGAGCCTATGGAAGCGTCCTGGTGGACCGTGGCTACGTGGCCGATACCGTGTCGGCCCGCCCACCCGTCGATCCCGCCGACACCGCGCCCGTGGAGCTGGTCGGCGTACTGCGCCAACCCGAGCCCGGCAACACCTTTTCCCCGCCCAATACAGCGCAGCGCTGGTACACCCGCGACGTGGCCGGCATGGCTGCCGTATTGAAAGCTGCGCGACCCGCACCTCTGGTAATCATGGCCGAGACGGCGACCAATCCTGATTGGAAGGGGCTGATCCCGGCACCCATCCCGGCCGACATCGCAAACCGGCATCTGGAATATGCGCTCACCTGGTACGGTCTTGCCGCTGCCTTGCTCGGCGTCTATGCCGCCATGCTGTTTCGCAGGCGAGCTTCCTGATGCGCTATATTTCGACCCGTGGGGAATCCTCGGCGGTGGGGTTCACCGACGCGGTGCTGGGCGGCCTGGCCCCCGACGGCGGCCTCTATGTCCCCGAGACCTGGCCCACCCTCAGCCGGGAACGGATTGCGGCGTTCGCCTCCATGTCCTACGCCGAGGTCGCCGCCGAGGTACTGGGTGCCTTTGCCGGTGACGAAATTTCGTCCGCCGACATGCTGGCCATGTGCGAGGAAGCCTACGCCACCTTCAGCCACAGGGCCGTGGTGCCGATGGTCCAGATCGGGCCGCAGACCTTCATCGCCGAACTGTTCCATGGCCCCAGCCTCGCCTTCAAGGACGTGGCGATGCAGATCCTGGCCCGTCTCTACGACCACTTCCTGGGCCAGCAGGGCCGCAAACAGGTGATCCTGTGCGCCACCTCCGGCGACACCGGCGGGGCAGCAGTCGAGGCTTTTCGCGGTGCCAAAAATGTCCGCGTCGTGGTGATGTTCCCCGAAGGACGGATCTCCGAGGTCCAGCGACGCTTCATGACCACCGCGGTCGAGGACAACATCGCCTGCGTCGCCGTCAGCGGCACCTTCGATGACTGCCAGACCATCCTGAAGGACGCCTTTCAGGACAAGGTCCTGCGCCAGGCCGTCGATCTGGCCGCCGTCAACTCAATCAACTTCGCCAGGATCGCCGCCCAGTCGGTCTACTATTTCACCACCGCCGCCGCGCTGGGTGCCCCGGCCCGCGCCGTAAATTTCGTGGTGCCGTCGGGTAATTTCGGCGACGCCTTTGCCGGCTACGTCGCCACGCGCCTGGGGTTGCCGGTCCCGCAGATCGTGGTGGCGACCAATTCCAACGATATCCTGGCCCGCGCCTTCTCGACCGGTCGCTACACGCGCGGCGGCGTACTGCCGACCTTCTCGCCGGCCATGGACATCCAGTCGGCCTCCAACTTCGAGCGGCTCTACTTTGAGGCCGTCCAGCGTGAGCCGGTCGAAACTGCCCGCGCCTTCGAGGCGTTCCGAACCTCGGGCGTGATCGACATCCCCCCCGGCGCGTTGACCTACATGCAGGCCCGCTTCACCGGCGTCGCCATCGGCGAGGACGAGACCCTGAAAACCATCGTGTCCACCCTCAACGAGACCGGCGAACTCATCGACCCTCATACCGCCGTCGCTGTGGCGGCCTTGCGCCACGTGATCCTCGATGGCCCGACCGTAGTGATGTCGACGGCCCACCCCGCCAAGTTCCCCGAAGACGTCGCCAAGGCCTCCGGCGTGCAACCGACCCTGCCGCGCGGTGTCGCCAACCTCTCCGGCCGCGCCGAACGCTTTGACCGCCTGCCCGGCGACGGGGACACCATCAAGGCCTACGTCCGCGCCTTTGCAGAAGGCTGAGCGATTGGCTCCCAGGGTTCATACGCTGTCCAACGGTGTCCGCCTGATCTGCGACCCCTTGCCGGGTTGGCAGACCGTGGCCCTGTCGGTCGTCGCGGGCCGTGGGGCGCGGTTCGAGGATCGCGCGCGCTCCGGCTGGTCGCACCTGCTGGAACACATGGTCTTCAAGGGCGCCGGCGGCCGCTCATCGCGCGAAATCGTCGAGGTGATCGAGGCTGAGGGTGGCAACATCAACGCGGCCACCGGCTATGAGCGCACCAGTTTCCAGATACGCGCATTGAAGGCCGGCCTCGACCTCGGGTCCGCCGTGCTCAGCGACCTGGTGCTGCACCCGATCATGGACGCTGGCGACCTCGAACGCGAAAAACAGGTGGTCGGCCAGGAGATCGCCGAAGCCGCCGACACGCCGGACGATCTGGTGTTCGAACTGGCGCAACAGACCGCGTTTGCGGGCCAGCCGCTGGGTCGGCCGATCCTCGGCACGCCAAAATCCATCGGCGCGGCGACACCTGAGACCCTGGGTGCCTGGCGCTCTGCGCTCTACGCCCCGGAGACCCTGGTGATCAGCGCCGCCGGTGCCGTCGATGAAGACGAACTGCTGCGCATGGCCGAACGCGACTTTGGCGCGGCAAAGGGCACCGGTATACCTGCCGCCGATCCCGCGACCTTCACGCCGGGCACGAAAAAGCTCTCCCGCAAGCTGGAACAGGCCAATCTGGTGCTGTTGCTGCCGGCAGTGGGTGTCCACGATCACGACTATTTCGCGCTACGCCTGCTGGCCGAGATCCTGGGCGGCGGCATGGCGTCCAGACTATTCCAGGAGGCCCGCGAGGTGCGCGGGCTTGCCTATGCCATCGACGCCTATTCCGAAACCTATGCCGACACCGGCATTCTGGGCGTGTTCGCAGGATGTGACGCCAAAAATGCGGTCGAACTGGCGCAGGTCACCGCAGGCGAAATCCAGGCCCTGACCAAGCCCGTCCCCCACGTCGAACTGGCCCGCGCCAAGGCCCAGCTCAAGGGTTCGATGTTCATGGGCCGCGAATCGGCGCTGGCCCGGTCCGAACAGGCGGCAGGCCAGGTGCTGCTGTTCGGCCGCGCGCTGGCCCCCGAGGCCATCGCCGAAGAGATCGACGCCGTGTCGCCCGACCAGCTCGCCGCCCTGACCGCCCGTATCCTGGCCCACCAAAAAGTCGCCGTTGCCATCCTCGGCCCCAAGGCCGCCATGAGTGCCGCGGACGAATTCGAGCGGGCTCTGTTCGGTTAAGCGCCTCATTCCCAGGACTTCGCGCGTGCGCAATTCATAGGTCGCCAGTGAAAGCCACGCTCTTCCTTCGCCCCTTGTGGGAGAAGGTGGGCCGCGTGAGCGGCTCGGATGAGGGGTCGATAATCCTCACCGGCAAGTCCCGGAAATCACTCAGGACAGGGCGGCGGGACCCCTCACCCGTCAGCCTTCGGCTGCCGCATTCTCCCGCAAGGGGCGAAGGACGCGAAACGCGTTCACTGACACTGAGTGATCCTCTTGGTACCTTCTCGCTGCAGGAAAAGCATTCACCCCACCCCCCCCCCCCTTGACCCTCCGCCAAAATTCCCCACGCTGCGCGTATGGCCCTGCTGGACTGGATCGCGCCGGAAAGTGGACTTCGCGTTGAAGGCGAGGGGGTGTTTCTGCGTCCGCCCCGGGCGCAGGATTTCAGCGAATGGCGCGAGCTGCGAGCCCAGAGCCGGGCCTTCCTGCAGCCGTGGGAACCGACCTGGCCGGCCGATGATCTGTCGCGCGCGGCGTTCCGCCGCCGGCTCATGGCCTATGCCCGGGATCGCGACGCCGGAGCCGCATATTCCTTCTTCGTCGTCCGCGCCCATGACGACGCGCTGACTGGCGGGATCACCCTCTCCAACGTCCGGCGCGGCGTGGCCCAGATGGGGTCGGTCGGCTACTGGTGCGGGCGTCCGTTCGCCCGCCAGGGGCTAACCCTGGCCTCCGTCCGCGCGCTCAGCGAGTTCGCGTTCCGCACGCTCGGGCTACATCGCCTCGAAGCCGCCTGCATCCCGGACAACGATCCCTCACGAAAATTGCTGGCCAAAGCGAGCTTCGCCGAGGAGGGATTTGCCTCGGCTTATCTGAAAATTAACGGCGCATGGCGTGATCATGTGCTGTTCGGACGCGTCAGCCCCTATGGGGGTCATGATGGCCCGGACGCCGGGGTGTCGGTCTGACCGACGCCTGTTTCGCATGGCTTAGATCAGGACGGAATGGCCAACGAGCGCTGGATGTGGGACGCCACTGCCAATCTCGAGGCATTGGGCGCAGCCGAGGTGGCGCTCTGGGTCTGGGAACCGGAGAAGGAACGCCTGCGCCTGACCGGGGCCACGCGCGCCCTGGGTCTGGGACCCTTGGCACCCGATTGCTCGTCGGCCGCGTTGCGCGCTCTGGCGTTGCCGCAGGACCGGGCTTTGGCCGAGGACATCCTGCGTTTTCAACCCCCCGGTGGCGAAGTGGCCGTTCGCCTGCGTTTGCGTGGCGGCGAGCCCAGCATCTGGCGCGGCACATGGCTGGAAGACGGCGTTCGCGCCGCCGGTGTCGTCGCCCCCGAGGTGCGGTTTGCCGCGGCCGGTGTTGACTCTCTGACCGGCCTCTGCGACCGCCGCAGTTTCATCACCCTGGCCCGGGAGCGTCTGCAGTCTCCCGGCGAGCACGAGCTCATCGTCGCCGACCTCGACCGCTTGCGCCGCCTGAACGAGGCGCTGGGCCACGAGCGCGCCGATCTGGTGTTGGCCGCCTTGGGGTCACGTCTCGCCGCGGCCTTCCCGCCCGGTGCCCTGCTGGCCCGCATCGGCGAGGACGAGTTCGCCTCCCTGGCCCCCAAGAGTTCCTCCCCCGGCCCTGACGCCCTTCGCAGTGCGCTGGAGCAACCCCTGCGTATTGCCGGCTTCGACATTCATCCGACCCTGGCCATCGGCGCCGTCGAGGCCACCGGTGGCGAGGACGCGCCGGAAGCCACCGAGCTGCTGCGACGCGCCGAACTGGCCGTGGAGTCGGCCCGCACCCAGGGCCGGGGCACGTCAGCGGCCTATGGCCGGGGCCTGGAGACCGACGGCTTGTCCCGCTTGGCGTTGGAAGGCGACCTCAAGGGCGCGATGCGGCGCGGCGAGTTGATGCCCTTCTATCAGCCCATCGTTCGGCTCTCGACCGGCGCGCTCTCCGGCTTTGAGGCGCTGGTACGGTGGCGACATCCCCGACGCGGCCTGCTGACCCCCGACCAGTTCCTGCCCAGCTGCGAGGAAATGGGCCTGATGAACGAGCTGGGCTCGATGATGATGCGCGAGGCCGCCCGGCAACTGGCCACGTGGCGCCAGCACCACCATGCCGCCGGTGAACTTACCGTGGCCGTCAACCTCTCCACCGGCGAGATCGACCGCTCGGACCTCGTAGCCGAGGTCCGCGCCATCCGCGCTGACACCGGCCTGCCACCCGGTGCCCTCAAGCTGGAAGTCACCGAAGGCGACGTCATGCGCGATCCCGACGGGGCCGCCGTGATCCTGTGCGCCCTGCGCGACGCCGGCGCGGCTCTGGCGCTGGACGACTTTGGCACCGGCTTCTCGGCCCTGTCCTATCTGGCTCGACTGCCCTTCGACACGCTGAAGATCGACCGCTACTTCGTCCGCACAATGGCCTCCAACGAAGGCTCGGCCAAGATCGTCAAGTCTGTGGTCCGCCTGGGCCAGGACCTCTCCATGGAAGTCGTCGCCGAGGGCGTCGAAAACGCCATGATGGCCCACCAGCTGCTGTCGCTGGGCTGTGATTATGGCCAAGGCTTCGGCTACGCCCCCGCGTTGTCGGCGCAAGAGGCCGAGGTCTACCTCAACGAAAGCTACGTCGACGGTGCCGCCCCGGTAAAGGCGCGGGGGTAGGGGCACCCGGCCGGAAGTTCGGCATCGCGACCGCGATCTTGCCGTCTGCGAATGTACACCAGTTTGATAGCCCGACTGCCGATCCGGGACAGCTGTCTATTCCGGTCAGGGCCTGCCTTCAGTTGACGGCCGGACCCCGTGTAAATACAAAAAACGAATAAAAACAATTATATAAAGAAGAACGTCAGCTCCCCAGACCATTCTCCACCTTCGAACGCCAGCGCGTCAAATTACACATCTGAATACATAGCAACTTGTGACAAACGCCGAAAATACACACCGTTGCCAAATCGGCCCCAACCCCGCGCCTCGCCTAAAGCAACCCTGAAAGGCCCGCCCGCGCCGCCTTCAAAAACACGATGGGCAGGCCGCCCAGATCTCCGTGCGGGCTCCAGATCACGTTGTCAGCCTCACCCTCGGCCCTGAGCACCTGCAGCGTCAGGCTGAAGTGGGTGAACACATGCTGCACCTCGGCTACGCTCCGCCAGTCCGCCGACACAGGTGCTGCCTGCACTGCTTCGGCCTCGCTCCAACGCGCGGCTCGCCACTCACTGGTGGGCAAAGCCAGCATCCCGCCCAGCAGCCCCTTGGGCGGGCGACGCACCAGCGCGATCTGGTCGCCGCGCGTCAGCACATAGGCCACGCCATAGCGATGCGGCCGCGCGATCTTGGCCGTTTTCCGAGGCCAGGTCTCCGGCGCGCCGGACGCCAACCCCGCACAGTGTGCGGACACCGGGCAATGCTCGCACAGCGGCGAACGCGGACGACACACGGTCGCGCCCAGGTCCATCAACGCCTGCGCCCAGTCGCCGGGCCGATGGTCACGGACGAGCTCTCCCGCCAGCCGCTTCAGTTCCGGCTTGGCGTCCGGCAGCGGCGCGTCCACGGCAAACAGCCGCGCCACAACGCGCTCGACATTGCCGTCCACCACATTGGTCGGCAGATCGAAGGCAATCGCTCCCACGGCAGCGGCGGTATAGGGCCCGAGGCCTGGCAGGGCGCGAAGGCCGTCTTCGGTATCGGGGAACACGCCGCCATGGTCGTTCGCGACAGCCCGTGCGCAGGCCAGCAGGTTCCGCGCTCGGGCGTAGTAACCGAGCCCCGCCCACGCAGCCATCACCTCCCCGTCGTCCTCGGCAGCCAGATCTCCCACCGTCGGCCAGCGCCCGGTGAAGGCCAGGAAATACGGCGTCGCATGCGGCACGGTGGTCTGCTGCAGCATCACCTCTGACAACCACACGCGATAGGTATCGGCCCGCACGCCTGCGGCATGATCATGCGGCCCGACCCGCCACGGCAGGTCCCGGGCGTTGGCGTCGTACCAGGCCAGCAGTCGGGTGCGGAGAGTGTCAGTGGTCACGTCTCCCGCCTACCATCGCGCCGGCTCGCGCGGTAGGGTAGGTCATGCGTCGCCGCCTGCCCGACATCGAGGACACGCTCCGGATCCTCAAGGAGAAGCGGACCCGTCCGCAACACCGGCCACCGCCGCCGGCCGGTCGGGCCCTGCGCGGGTTCATGAAAGAGCTGGACGGCCAGTTCGGCCAAGGCGCGTCGGCACTCACCGCCCGCTGGCGCGAGGTGGTGGGCCCCGACATCGCCAGACGCACCGAGCCGGTGAAACTGGTCAAGGGCCGCAACGGTGGGCCATCGTCGCTGGAGATCCGCGTGGCGGGCCCGTCTGCGGCGATCATCCAGCATCAGGCGCAGGATATACTGGCCCGGGTGAACCTGTTCCTGGGGGCCGACGCCGTCCAGAAACTGCGAATTGTTCAGGGGCCGCTGCGCCGCGCCGAAGCACCCCCGCCGCCTCGCCGAAAAGCTCCGCTGGATGCCGCCGAAGAGGCCGCCCTTCTCGACAGCCTGGCGAACGCCCCCGAGGGCCGCCTCAAGGACGCGCTGCTGGCCCTGGGACGCGGCGTGCTTCGTCGTCGCAGCTAGTTGACACATTGCCGCCGTGGTCTCATCGGCAAGTCCAGAATGGCCCTTGCGAGAGGGTTTGTGCCAGTACGCGGGAATCGCGCTTTAATCCTCAATCCAGAACCGGAAGGTCACCGATGACGATCCCTACCCGACGCCTCCTGATGGCCGCGGCTGCTGTCGGTGCAGCGCTTGCGCTGGCCGGTTGCAACCAGTCCGGTGGCGGTGGTGCCACGCCGGTTGACTCCATGACCTTGGGCAATCCCAACGCCCCGGTGAAGATGGAGGAATACGCCTCCGTCACCTGCAGCCACTGCGGGCGCTTCCACAGTGAGGTCTTCCCGGCTTTCAAGGCCAAGTACATCGACACCGGCAAGGTGCACTACACCTTCAATGAGTTCTTGACCGATCCGCCCGCCGTGGCGGTAGCCGGCTTCCTGACCGCGCGCTGCGCCGGCAAGGACAAATACTTCAGCGTCATCGACGCCCTGTTCCGCAGCCAGGAAGAAATGTACCGGACCCAGGACCCACGCGGCACCTTGCTGAAGGTCGCCCAGTCGGCGGGAATGACCGAGGCCCAGTTCAACGCCTGTGTGAACGACGAAAAAGCGCTGACGGCCATCGAGGCGCGCGTCAAGGCCGCCCAGGACCGCGGCATTTCGTCGACGCCCAGTTTCTTCATCAACGGCAAGAAGGCCAAGGATGGCGAGATGACCCTGGAAGAACTGGACGCGGCTGTGGCCGCGGCGATGAAGTAGGATGCCCGGCCTGACCCGCCGCGTCGCGATTGCCGCTGCCGCAGGACTGGCCGCGGGCTTCGGCGCGTCGGTCTCGGCAGCGCCCGTGCGCGCGGGATGGGTCGCTGCACCCGGGGATATGAATCTCGGCAACCCCAGGGCCAGGGTCCGCGTCGTCGAATATATGTCGCTGACGTGCGCGCATTGCGCTCACTTCAATTCCGAGGTCTTCCCGGCCTTCAAGACTAGGTACATCGATACCGGCCGGGTCTTCTACACCGCCCGAGAGCTGCTGACGGCACCGGCCCAGGTGGCGGCGGCGGGAGTGATGATGGCGCGCTGCAACGGTGGCACGCGCTACTTCCCGATCATCGATCAGGTGCTGCGCAGCCAGTCGCGTTGGCAGGGCGGAGACATCAAGTCGATTTTCCTGGACATCGCAAAGGCCAACGGCCTGACCGAGGCGCAGTTCGAGGCTTGCCTGGTGGACGAAAAAGCCCTCACCGCCCTTGAGGATCGGGTCCAGTACGCCACGGGAACCGACAAGGTCACCAGCACGCCGACCTTCTTCGTCAACGGCGTGATGATGAACAACAACAGTGTGCCGACCTTGGCTGACATGGACGTCGCGATCGTCCGGGCGATGAAGGCTGCGGCCAGGCAACCGGGGGGAGGCCGCTAAGCCCCGTGCATTTCCAGCGATTGAGGCTTGCGGGCTTCAAGTCCTTCGTTGAACCGACCGAGTTCCGCATCGAGCCTGGACTGACGGGCATCGTCGGGCCAAACGGCTGCGGCAAGTCAAACCTGCTGGAAGCGCTACGCTGGGTGATGGGCGCCAATTCCGCCAAGGCCATGCGCGCGGGCGGCATGGATGATGTGATCTTCGCCGGGGCCTCCAACCGGCCCGGCCGCAATCACGCCGAGGTCTCGCTGACCATCGACAATGCTGACCGCTGTGCGCCGGCGGCGTTCAATGATCACCCGGTGATCGAAGTGGTTCGACGGATTGATCGCGGTGAGGGCTCGACCTACCGGATCAACGGTCGTGAGGTACGGGCCCGCGACGTCCAGTTGTTGTTCGCGGACGCCTCCACGGGCTCAAATTCCCCCGCTCTGGTCCGCCAGGGCCAGATCTCCGAACTGATCGCCGCCAAGCCCCAGAACCGCCGCCTGTTGCTCGAAGAGGCTGCGGGCGTCTCGGGTCTGCATTCCCGCCGGCACGAAGCCGAACTGCGCCTTCGGGCCGCCGAGGCCAATCTGACGCGCCTCGAAGACGTCGCCCGCGAGCTTGAAGCCAATCTGGGCCGACTGAAGCGCGAGGCGCGACAAGCCGAACGCTATAAGAAGCTGTCCGCAGAAATCCGCGCGTTGCAGGGGGCGGTCCTGTACGCCAAGTGGGCCGAGGCGAAAGCGACCGCAGAACGGCTGGTCGCCGATGCGCAGGTCGCCATCCGGGCCGTGGAGGACACAGCCCGCGCCGCAGCGATTGCCGCCACCCGCGCCACGGACGCCGAGGCGGCGCTGAAGCCGCTGCGAGACGCCGAAACCATCGCCGCCGCCATCCTTCACAAACTGGCCATCGACAAGGACCGGATCGACCGCGAAGCCGAGGCCTATGCCGCCGAACTTGCGCGCCTGACCGGCGATCTCGAACGCATAGACGGCGACCAGGCCCGCGAGGCGCATATTCATGACGACGCCCAGGTCGCCCTCACGCGCCTGACCGGCGATCTGGCCGCCTTGCAGGCCCAAGTAGCCGCAGCACCTGAGCGGGGGCCGGAACTGAAATCTGCCGTCACGATGGCGGAAGCCGTGCGGGCTGCGACTGAAGCCGAGGTCGAACGTCTGGCCTCCGCCATGGCCGCCCAGGAGGCAGAGCGCCGCGCCGCCGGGGCGCGAGTGGAGGAAGCCGAGATCAGGCTTGCCCGCACCCGCAGGGCTCTGGACCAGGCGCGTCAGGAGCGCGACGCCCTCGGCCCGGCGCTGAACCCCCAGGCGGCTCAGGCCCGGGCGGACCTTGCCGCCGCCGAGGCTGCGCTCGCCGCAGCCCGCACGGCGCTGGACGCCGCCGAAGATCAGCGGACCGGGTCCACCCAGGCTGAGGCAACCGCCCGCGAAACGAGCCGCAAGCTGGAAGACCAACTGGGTCGCCTGACTGCGGAAGCCCGCGCGCTGGCCGGGCTGGTCGCCCAGGCCAAACGTGGAGGATTTTCGCCGGTCCTGGACGCGGTGGTCCCCGATCGCGGCTTCGAGCGCGCGCTGGCTGCCGCCCTCGGCGACGATCTGGACGCCGCACTGGATCCCGCCGCCCCGGCCTACTGGGGCGGGCGCGAACCGCAGACCCCGGTCTGGCCCGCGGGCGCGACGCCGCTGGCGTCACGGGTCAAGGTGCCGTCGGCCTTGGCCGCGCGGCTGGCGTTTGTGGCCCTGGTCGACGCCGTCGACGGGGATCGGCTGCAGAAAGGCCTGACGCCCGGCGGACGGCTCGTCTCAAAGGACGGCGATCTGTGGCGCTGGGACGGCTTTACCGCCCGTGCCGACGCACCTAAGCCGGCTGCGGTTCGGCTGGAGCAAAAGACCCGCCTGGCAGAGGTGGAAACCGAGATCGAGGCGCTCACCCCCGGGGCCCATACCGCGCGCGCGGTCGTCGAAGCCGCTGTCGCCAAGCTTCGCCAGGCCGAAGAGACGTTGCGCACTGCGCGGCGGGAGCCACCGGCGATGGAGCAGAAAGTGCTGCAGGCCCGGGTCGCCCTGGAGCGGTTTGATCGCGATACAGCGCTCAAGGAAGCCCGCGCCCTGTCGCTGGACGATCTGATCGGACGCTTTGTGGCCGAGTTCGCGGAGCATGAGGGGCAGCTTTCCGCCGCGCTGGTGACAGCCAGCGAGGGCGATGGCCCGCACGGAATGGCAGACCACCTCGCCGCCGCCCGTGCCGCCGCCGTGCCGGCCCGCGAGGCCGCCAGCGCAGCCCGATCTGCCTACGATCAGGAGGTTCGCGAGCGCGATGGCCGCACCCGCCGCCTGGATGTCCTGACGCGCGAGCATGCAGACTGGCTCGGCCGCGGTGCTGCGGCGACGCGGCGGGTCGATCAGCTGGCCGACGCGCGTATCAAGGCCAGGGCAGCGCTGGAGGCCGCCAGGGATGCTCCAAGCACGCTGGAAACCCGCAAGCTGGCTTTGCTGGACGAATTGGCCGTGGCCGAGGCCCGGCGCACCGGAACTTCGGATGCCCTGGCCGCAGCCGAGCACGAGCGGGCCGAGGCAGAGCGCGGTCTCAGGGCCTGCGACGCGGCGGCCTCCGAGGCTCGCGAACGTCGCGCCGGCCTGTCGGCCCACGCCGAGGCCGCCGTCCAGCGCCTGACCGAGGTCGCGGTCAACATCCGCGAGGCTGCCGGTATGGAGCCGCAGGAACTGGCCCGCAAGCTGGCCGATGAGGCCGTCGCCATCCCCGGCGACGCCGACGGCATGGAGGCTCACCTCTTCAACCTGGAACGCCAGCGCGAGGCCATCGGTGCGGTGAACCTGCGGGCCGAGGAAGAGGCTGGTGAGCTGGCAGGGCGCCTGGACACCATGAACCTGGAGCGCGGAGACCTGACGGGCGCCATCGGACGCCTGCGCCAGGGTATCGATGAACTGAACAGCGAAGGACGCGAACGCCTCACGGCCGCCTTCGTGGTGATCAACGAACACTTCAAGGCGCTGTTCTCGACGCTTTTCCAGGGCGGCCAGGCCGAGCTGCGGCTGGTCGAGTCCGACGATCCCCTCGAAGCCGGCCTAGAAATCTACGCCTGCCCGCCCGGCAAACGCATGGCCACCATGAGCCTGATGAGTGGTGGCGAGCAGGCATTGACAGCGGCGGCGCTGATCTTCGCAGTGTTCCTGGCGCAGCCGGCACCGATCTGCGTGCTGGACGAAGTGGACGCGCCGCTGGACGACGCCAACGTGGACCGCTTCTGTAACCTGCTGGACGAAATGTGCCGCCGCACCGAGACCCGCTTCATCGTCATCACACACAACCCGGTGACCATGGCGCGCACCGACCGTCTGTTCGGTGTGACCATGGCAGAGCGCGGCGTCTCACAACTGGTGTCGGTGGATCTGCGCCAGGCCGAGGCGATGGCCGCACAATAGGGCGTGCGGACTATGAGACGATAGGTATCGGATGAAGCTTGGTTTGTGGGTCGGTTTGGCGGGGTTAGGGCTTGCGGGGCCAGTGGCGGGGCAGGCACCCCCACCGACACTGGCGGACCCCGAAGGCAATGTCGTCGAGGAACTGGTAGTGGTTGCGCGCGTGGTCGGGCCGGCCTGGTGGCGGGTGTCGGATGATGACACCACAGTCTACATCCTGGCCCTGCCGGACAGCCTTCTGCCGCGCGATCTGAAATGGGATCAGACCGGGCTGAACCGGCGGCTGAAAGGCTCAAACGCCCTGATCGGCGGCGGACGATCCTACAAGTTGGGCCTGCGCAACATTCCGCTACTGCTGTCGCTGCGGCGCAGCCTGCGCACCAAGGGCACCATGGAGGATGACCTGCCGTCGGACCTCAGAGAGCGGTTTGTTGCGTTGCGCGAGGGGCTGGGCAAGGACGCCAAACACTACGCTGGGTGGGGACCGATGGTGGCTGGGTTCACGCTCGTGGGCGACGCCCGCGACGGCCCGCGCGGCCGCGACGCCGAGGGTCAGGTGCGGGCCGCAGCGCGCAAACTGGGGGTTCGCGAGCGCAAGCTGGAAACCCGCGACGCCGCGCCCTTGATCAAGGAATTCAAGACCGGCCTGACAATGGACATCCAGACTGCCTGCCTGGAGGCGGCGATGGCCGACCTTGAGGCAGGCAAGTCCGTGGCGCAGGACGCGGCCAAGGGCTGGGCGCGCGGCGACGTGGGCGCAGCCCTGAAGGCCCCGCGCGGGTTCGAGAAATGCTTGCTGGTGATCTCCGGCGGTGCCGACGCCTGGCGCCAGACCGTCGACGCCCAGGCCGGCGAGATCGCCCAGGCCCTGAAAGCCCCCGGCAAGGCCGTGGCGATGGTGCGGCTGCGCCCCCTGATCGCCAAAGGCGGGGTGATCGAGACGCTGGAAGGTATGGGGCTGGAGGTTGAGGGGCCGGCAGAGCGGTAGAGGGGCCAGAGGGACACCGCAGGACGTGCCTCACTGCGGCTTGCGCACCGCATCCCAGTTGAACAGGAACGTGCGGTGCTCGGCCCAAGTCTGACCGCTGACCTGATCTCCGACAAGACAGGCTGACGTATGATAAGGACCCGCGCCGTCAGTAGTGCGGAAACTGACGCAGGTTCGGCCTCGGGAGGTTTTCCAGCGACCGGCTTCGATCTTGCTGTCGTAGAAGCTGCCGCTGACTGACCCGTCGGTGCCAAGGTCGAGGTCCATCAACTTGGTGTAGGGCACACCCGGCTCAGCTGACAAATCGACGACCCAACGACCATTCAGGGTGGGCGCAGGATCGGCCAACGCACCGGTCGCAACCAACAGCCCGAGGCTCAACACAACCGACTTCCACATCCGAAAACTCGCGCTGCTTGCTCACAGGTCTACAGGCCCGAGCATCCCCCAAAGGCCGCGTGCTGCCAAGGGTGCGGGCGCGACGGCCTCAATGGCGCGGATGTCGGTTCCAGCCAGCGCAAACGCACGGTGTCGCGGCGACCAGCGCTGTCGCCTGCTCCGCCCAAACACCTTGACCCGACACGCCTGCTCGCCCATCGGGAACCATGGCGGTTTACACGGACATCACCGACGAGGATCTGGCGGGCCTTCTGGCTGACTATGATCTCGGCGCGGCCCTGTCGTTCAAGGGTATCGTCGAGGGAATCCAGAACTCCAACTTCCTTCTGGAGACCGAGACGGGACGGTACTTCCTGACGGTCTATGAGAAGGGGATCCAGCCTGACGATCTGCCGTTCTTCCTGGGGCTGACGCGGTGGCTTTCGGAGCATGGGTTTCCCTGCGCGACACCAATTGTCGACCGGCAGGGACGGATGCTGAAGACCTTGCGCGGCAAGCCCTGCGCGCTGGTGACCTATTTGCTGGGGTTGTCGGTGCGCAGGCCCGGTGTCGCGCACTGTCGCGAGGCGGGTGAAAGTCTGGCCGCGTTGCATCTGGCCGGGCGAGGGTTTCCCATGCATCGGGTGAACGACCTGGGCCAGGCGGCGTGGGGCGCGCTGTTTGCGCCATTGCATGACCAGGCCGAAGGCCTGAAACCGGGGTTGGCAGACACCATCAAGGCCGACCTGGCCTTGTTGGCTCGGGGCTGGCCGGTCGACCTGCCGCAGGGGGTCATCCACGCGGACTATTTCCCGGACAATGTATTCTTTCAGGGCGGCAGGTTCGCCGCCGCCTTCGACTTCTATTTTGCCTGTAATGACGCGCTGGCCTACGACGTGGCGGTGGCGTTGAATGCCTGGTGCTTTGAGGCGGACGGCAGCTTCAACATCACCTCGGCGCGGGCGCTGGTGGCGGGCTATGAGAGCCTGCGTCCTTTGAGCGACGCTGAGCGCGCGGCCCTGCCGATCCTGGCGCACGGGGCGGCCATGCGGTTTTTCCTGACACGGCTGTACGACTGGGGGACGACGCCCGCCGGCGCGCTGGTGCGGCCCAAGGACCCGCTGGAGTACGAGCGCAAGCTGGCGGTGCATCGTGCGGCACCAGACTTGGTGTTGTTCGGATCTGGCACGGCGTGACCCCGGGCGTGGTGATCTACACCGACGGCGCCTGTTCCGGGAATCCCGGGCCCGGCGGCTGGGGCGCGATCCTTATGTTCGGCGAGAAGACCAAGGAGATCTGCGGCGGCGAGCCGGCGACCACCAACAATCGTATGGAGCTGATGGCCGCGATCCAGGCACTGGAAACCCTGACCAGGCCCTGCACGGTAGAACTGCACACCGACAGCCAATACGTGATGAAAGGGATCTCGGAGTGGATCCATTCCTGGAAGCGCCGGGGCTGGCGGACTGCTGACAACAAGCCGGTGAAGAACGAAGACCTGTGGCGGCGCCTTGACGAGGCCCGCCAGCGTCACGATGTGCAATGGCAATGGGTGAAGGGTCATGCTGGCCATGAGCACAACGAGCGCGCCGATGCGCTGGCTGGGCAGGGATTGGCGGAAACCCTGAAGGCGGGCCAGTCCTGAACATTCGATATTGAATTATCTCGTTCAATCGCGAATTGTGTGCCTGCGCCACAAACGGATTCGGCGGAGGGTTCAGTGTCGGCAGTGATCGAGGACCATCCCGAGGTCCAGGTATTCGACGAAATCGCCTTGATCGAGCACGGCGTGCGGATGTCCATCAGCCGCAGCCTGCCGGTGGGCCTGACCTATCCGCAGTATGAGGTGTTGAACCTCATTGTCCGGCGCGGCGAGGACCTGACCCCGGCGGTGATCGCCGGTGCCCTGAAGATGACGCCCGGTGCCATCACCAACACCCTGCAACGGCTGGAGGCCACCCAGCTGATCACTGTAGAGGCCAGCGAAACCGACCGCCGAAAGAAACACGTGAGGCTGACCGCCGGCGGACGCGAGGCCTATGCCCGCTCGATGGCCGCCATCCGCCCCAAGGTCGAGAAGCTGCGTGAGGGCTTTACCCAGAAGGAATTCCGCGAGGCCCTTCCGTTCCTGCGGGCCTTGCGGGTCTGGATGACGGAGCTGGCCTAAGGCCGGCGGACTATTTCCCGGCCAGGTTGGCGATGTTCATGGTCATGCCATTTGGCATCGTCATGTCGCCGGGCTTCATGTTGGCCGGGCACGCACCTCCCCAGGTCCCGGTCATCTCCATCTCGTGGGTACCATTGGCCTGAGCCATGCTGGAGCCCGTCGTCACTGAAGTGGCCTTGATCACATACTTCGAGTTGAAGTCGCCGGTGGCCTTGCCGGTCGTGGAAACCTTGCCGGCCTGGCCCATGTCGCACTCACTGGTAAAGGCCCAGCCGCCGGGCTTGGGTGTGATATCATTCTTTGCACAGATGTCCTTGCCCGCCTGCTGACCCCAGACGGTCAGTTTGGCTTCTGTGGCTTTATCCAGGCATAGCTTCATGGTCTGGGTCATCCCGCCAGTGGTTACGGTCTGGGCCCAGAGGCCGGGTTTGCGCTTGGGCGGACTGGTCATCGAGGCGGCGGCTGAAACGTTGGGTGCGTCACCGGCCGCCGCGGTAGCGTCGGGCTTCTTCTCGCAGGCGGCCAATACCAACAGGCTGACGCCCAGTATGAGAGCACGATGCATCTTGATCACTCCTTCGGGGTCCCTCACTCTCGAAGCTACTCCTGACGAGGCTTTTGTGAAATGACCGAACTACGCGATGCCGGTACCCGCTACGAAATGGACGAGCAGGGCGAGACCTCGTACGCCGACTACCGCCTCGAGGGCGCGCGCCTCTACATCGACTACGTCTTCAGCCCCCCGGCGTTGCGAGGCACCGGGGCGTCCGGTCGTTTGATGACGACCCTCGCTTTAGAGGCTCGGACCAGGGGCTGGACGATAACGCCCATCTGCGGGTACGCGGCGGCGTGGCTGAAACGCAGCACCGAATTCCGAGACCTTGTGGAGTAGGGCTGGGCCCAACAGGTCACGCAACCTGTTCATTGCCCCGATAGTTCCTGACCACCGCTCCTAGATCAACGCCCCGTGGCAGTGCTTGAACTTGTTGCCGGAGCCGCAGGGGCAGGGCTGGTTGCGGCCGGTGGATTGCCAGCCTTCGGGCAGGGCCGAGACCGGCAGGGCCTTGCGCTGGTCGGCCAGCAGGCCGCCGGGCCGGAAGCCCTGAACCTCGTTCTCGCCGGTCAGCGGATCGAGGTGGACCTCGAAGGTTGATGGCGTGGCCGGGGGCGGCGGTTCCTCGAACGAGAACTCCACGGTCATCAGCCAGCGGGTGACGTTCAGGCGCAGGTCGCTGAGCAGCTTTTCGAAGAGCGTGAAGGCTTCGGTCTTGAACTCGTTCAGCGGGTCGCGCTGGGCGTAGCCGCGCAGGTGGATCACAGAGCGCAGGTGGTCGATGTGCATAAGGTGCTCGCGCCACTGCAGGTCGACGGTCTGGAGCATGAAGCTCTTTTCGATGTTCCGCATGTGGTCGCCGACCAGCAGGTTGCGTTCGACGGCGCGGGCGTCGGCGGCCTTGCGCAGGCGCTCCTCGATCTCCTCGTTGCCGATGCCGTCTTCGGCGGCCCAGTCGACGAGGGGCAGCTGCAGGCCGAGGTTTTGTTGAACCTGGGCGTCCAGGCCCTCGATATCCCACTGCTCGGCATAGGCCTTGGGCGGCAGATGACGGACCACGAACTCGCTTATCACCTCGTCACGGAATTCGCCGATGATCTCCTGCAGGTCGGTGGCCTCCATGAACTCCTGGCGCTGCTCGAACACAGCCTTGCGCTGGTCGTTGATGACATCGTCGTACTTGAGCAGGTTCTTGCGCATTTCGTAGTTGCGCTGCTCGACGCGCTTCTGGGCGGTGGCAATCGCGCTGTTCAGCCACTTGTGGGTGATCGCCTCACCTTCCTGGACGCCGAAGGTGCGCATGATGGAGTCCAGACGCTCGCCGGCGAAGATGCGCAGAAGATCGTCCTCGCAGGACAGGAAGAACTTGGAGTGGCCGGGGTCGCCCTGGCGGCCAGTGCGGCCGCGCAGCTGGTTGTCGATGCGGCGGCTTTCGTGCCGCTCGGTGCCGAGCACAAACAGGCCGCCGGAGTCCAGGGCCTGCTTCTTCAGATCGGCAATCTCGGCCTCGATCACGGCCTTGCGGGCCAGCGCCTGCTCGGGCGTGACTTCGACACCATTGTTGCGTTGCTCTTCGCGCCAGTCGGCCAGCTTCATGTCGACGTTGCCGCCCAGCTGGATGTCGGTGCCGCGACCGGCCATGTTGGTGGCGATCGTGATGGCGCCCGGCACGCCAGCGTCGGCGACGATGCCGGCTTCCTGCTCGTGATAGCGGGCGTTCAGCACACTGTGCGGCAGGCCGCGGATGGTCTTGCCGTCCAGCTCGAAGGTGTGGGCCTTGAGCATCTCGGACAAGAGTTCGGATTTTTCGATCGAGACCGTGCCCACCAGGATCGGCTGCTTGCGGCGATAGCAGTCCTCGATCAGCAAGCAGACAGCGTGGTTCTTTTCCGCCGAGGTCCGGTAGACCTCGTCGTCGTCGTCGATCCGTACCACGGGGCGATTGGTGGGGATTTCGGCGACATCCATCTTGTAGATGTCGAGGAATTCCTGGGCCTCGGTCGAGGCCGTACCGGTCATGCCGGACAGCTTGGAATAAAGGCGGAAGTAGTTCTGGATCGTCACCGAGGCCAGGGTCTGGTTCTCGGGCTGGACGACCGCGCCTTCCTTGGCCTCGATGGCCTGGTGCAGGCCTTCGGACAGGCGCCGGCCCTGCATCATGCGGCCGGTGAATTCGTCGATCAGGATCACCTCGCCGGCGCGGACGATGTAGTCCTTGTCGCGCACATAGATGACGTTGGCGCGGAGGGCCTGATTGATGTGGTGCACGACTGAGATGTTGGCCGGATCATAGAGCCCGGCGCTGTCGGGTTCCAGGTGACCGGCGGCGGCAGCCATCTCCTCGATGGTTTCCGAGCCGTCCTCGGTCAGGATCACCTGCTTCTGCTTCTCGTCGTATTCGTAGGTCGTCGTGTCCTTGATCAGCTCTTTGACCAGCAGATCCATGATTCGATAGAAATCGCTCTTGTCGTCCGTGGGACCGGAAATGATCAGAGGCGTACGCGCCTCGTCGATCAGGATCGAGTCCACCTCGTCGACGATCGCGAAGTTGTGGCCGCGCTGGACCATCTCGGACACGTCATAGACCAGGTTGTCGCGCAGATAGTCGAAGCCGAATTCGTTGTTGGTGCCGTAGGTGATGTCCGAACCATAGGCCGCCTGGCGCTCGGCCTGGCTCAGGCCATGCACGATGACGCCGACCGACAGGCCCAGGAACCGGTAGACCTGACCCATCCACTCGCTGTCGCGCTGGGCGAGGTAGTCGTTGACGGTGATGACGTGGACGCCCTTGCTGGCCAGCGCGTTCAGATAGACCGGGCCGGTGGCGACCAGGGTCTTGCCCTCGCCGGTCCGCATCTCAGCGATGCCGCCCTTGTGCAGGATCATGCCGCCGACCAGCTGGACGTCATAGTGGCGCTGCCCCAATACGCGGCGTGCGGCCTCGCGGACCACGGCAAAAGCCTCTTCCAGCAAGCCGTCCAGCGTCTCGCCCTTGGCTAGACGCTCGCGGAATTCCACAGTCTTGGCCCGCAGCTGCTCGTCCGACAGTGCGTGGGTTGCCGGCTCGAGCGCCGTGATCTTAAGGGCGCGCGACGCCATGCCCTTGACCTTGCGGTCGTTGGAGGAGCCGAAGAAACGCTGGAATATGGTCAAGTGCTAGTCCGATCGTGCGAGCCGCGCGCGGCGATAAAGCCCTTCGCCGCCGGGGCAAAAGCGCTCTTTCAGGGGCGTGGGAGACTTAAGGAGTGACCCCGCCCAAGTCAACGCGGCGACCCTGTTCAGGGTTGACCAACGTCGTAGGCAATATACCGTCCATCTCACTATGAAGGCTTAATCGCACATAAGCGCCGCGCACTCCGCTGGCCATTCGCGACGCGCGGGGACCTCGTGTCCTGGCGCGCAACCCTCCTCTATTTCAGAGACGTACATGCTTTCCAACAGCACGACCGCGACCAATCACTATGGTGCCCTGGCCGCAGAGATCTATGACATCGACAAGCCGTTCGGCGCTCTTTCAGATACACGCTTCCATCTGGAGCGCTTCTCGGGCTTTGAGCGGCCGATCCTGGAGCCCGCTTGCGGAAGCGGGCGCACCCTGGTTCCGTTCCTCGAGGCGGGGCTTGACATCACCGGCTTCGACCAGAGCCCGGAGATGCTGGAGCGTTGCCGCGCCCGCTGTGCCGAGCGGGGGTTCTCGCCTGACCTCGGCCAGCAACGGTTCGAGGACTTCCGCTATCCGCGAAAGTTCGGGGCGATCCTGGTCCCGGTGGGGACCTTCACCCTCATCGACGACCTGGCCGTGGCGCGTGCTGTGCTGCGCCGGTTCCGGGATCATCTGGAGCCAGGCGGGGTGGTGGTGCTCGACATGCAACCGCTGAAATTCCTGGCCGATACGCGCGATGATCGCCGCCGCTGGATCGCGCCCAACGGCGATCTGCTGACGGTCGAGGGCGTCCGGACCAACACCGACTGGCTGACCCAGCGGCGTGAGGCGATGCTCCGCTACGAGCGCTGGCGGGACAATCGGCTGATCGAGACCCACATGGAGCCCATGGCCCAGCGGTACTGGGGCCTGGAGGAGTTCCGCCTGTTCCTTGAGGCGGCAGGCTTTGTTGGCGTCACCGTCACCGGCGGCTACGACCGTTCGCGCGGGCCGCGCCAAGCCGACCATGTGTGGACGTTCGAGGCGGTGCGAGCGTAGGGCACAAACGAAAAGGCCCTCCCGCGAGGGAGGGCCGATCCGTTTCAAGTCGCAGAAGTCTAGTAGATCTCGAACAGGCCGGCGCCGCCCTGGCCGCCGCCGATGCACATGGTCACCACGCCCCACTTGGCTTTGCGACGACGGCCTTCCTGCAGGATGTGGCCGGTCAGGCGCGCGCCGGTCATGCCGAAGGGGTGGCCGATGGAGATGGAGCCGCCGTTGACGTTGTACTTTTCGGGATCGATGCCCAGCTTGTCGCGGCTATAGAGGCACTGGCTGGCGAAGGCTTCGTTCAGTTCCCACAGGTCGATGTCGTCCACCTTCAGTCCCTGGCGTGCCAGTAGCTTGGGGATTGCGAACACCGGACCGATGCCCATTTCGTCGGGCTCACAGCCGGCCACGGCCCAGGACACGAACCGGCCCATGGGCTCCAGCCCGCGACGCTCGGCCTCCTTGGCCTCCATCATCACGACCATGGCGGCCCCGTCGGAGAGCTGGGACGCATTACCGGCGGTGACGAAGTTGCCTTCGCCCTTGACGGGCGACAGCTTGGAAAGACCTTCCAGGGTGGTGTCGGGACGATTGCATTCGTCCTTGTCCACGACGTAATCGACGATGGATTCTTCCTTGGTCTCCTTGTTGACCACCTTCATCTTGGTCTTCATCGGGACGATTTCGTCCTTGAACTTGTTCGCTTGCTGGGCGGCGGCCATGCGCCGCTGCGATTCCAGTGAGAACTCGTCCTGGTACTGGCGGCTGAGGCCATAACGCTTGGCGACCACGTCGGCGGTGTCGATCATGGCCATGAAAATGTCCGGGGCGACCTTCATCAACTCCGGGTCGATCGCCTCGCGCGGCATGCCGCCGCCGGGGATCGAGATGCTTTCAACACCACCGGCCACAACGCAATCGGCACCGTCGCCGCGGATGTGGTTTGCGGCCATGGCGATGGTCTGCAGACCCGACGAGCAGAAGCGGTTGACGGTTACGCCGCCCGTGGTGACGGGCATGCCGGCCAGCAGGGCTGCCTGGCGGCCGATGTTCGCCGCGCCGTGGGCGTTGTTGCCCATGTAGCAGTCTTCGACGAAGTCGGCCTCGACGCCGGAACGCTCGACTGCGTGTTTGATGGCGTGGGCGGCCATGGACATCGGCGGCGTGATGTTGAAACCACCACGTCCGGACTTAGCCAGGCCGGTGCGGGCGTAGGAAACGATAACAGCTTCGCGCATTTGAAAAGATCCTCCCGGGGTAATGCGTTTCATGGCCGTCTTAAGGCCTGAAGTCGTTCGGCGGCAACCTTTGCATCTCGTAATGGAAATGGCTAGGGAGGCCGGCCAGTCGTTTCACAAAAGGGGGCACTTCATGTCGGTCGCCCACAGGTTCAGAGCCCTCTTTGTCGTCCTGGCGCTGACCATGTCCTTGGCCGCGTGCAGTCGGGCCGGTAGCGGAGACAGCGCGCCCGAACGCGGCGACAAGGCTGCTGCCACGGTCGACGGCAAGACTGTGTGGGTGTCCGACATCAAACGCGAGGCTGTCGCCCAGGGCTTGATCGGTGAGGGTGAGCCGCTGGACACCTCGTCCGACGTTTTTCGCCAGATGATGGAAGAGGTGATCGACCAGCGCCTGCTTGCCGCCGAGGCCGCGCGGCAGAAGCTCGAGAAAGTTCCCGCTGCCCAGCGCCAGCTGGCTGCCGCCAGGGACCGGGTGATGGGTGATCTGCTGATCGACACCACCGTGGCCGACGCGGTCACCGAGGCCAACATCCGTGGCCTCTACGAGGAGCAGCAGAAACTGGCCAAACGCACCGATGAGGTTCGCGCCCGCCGGATCGTGCTGGCCACAGCGGCCGAGGCCGAGGCCGTCAAGCGTCTGGTGGCCGCCGGCGGATCGTTTGAGGCTCTGGCCATGGAACGCTCGCGCGATGCCGCGACGCGCTTCAACGGTGGCGATCTGGGCTATTTCACCACCGACGTGATGCCCGAGGCCTACGACGCTGTTCTGAAGGGCGCCAAACCCGGCCAACTGATCGGTCCATTTGCGGTGGAGGGCGGCTTTGCCATCCTTCGGGTTGAGGATGTCAGGCCCGAGCAGGCGATCACCCTGGATGCCGCGCGACCACAGATCGTGCGCTTTCTGACCTATGATCGGATCCGCGACCTTCTGGAGCGCCTGCGCGCCAAGGCCACGGTCGAAACCCTGATCAAGCCGGAAGCCGGCGCGCCCAAGGTCGTGCCGCCGGCCGACGCGCCGAAAACCCCTGCTATTGCTGCGCCAATCCCAGCCACGGGAGTTTCCAAATGAGCCGCAAGCCCACGTCCGCAGACGCCGTCGGCAAGACTCTGGAACGCGCGCTGGATCCGCTGACTAGCGCCCTGAAGCGCGCGACGGTCAAGCGAGCCCAAGCAGACAAGATCGACAAGACGGCCATGCCGGTCTCGCCGCTGGCGGTTCCGTTCCCGCGTATGCCGCCCATTCCGGGGCTGGTCATGGCGACCGGCCGGGCCGGGTTTTACAAGCACGAGCGCGACGACCTCCTGGTGATAAGCTTCCCGGAGGGCGCCAGTTGCGCCGGGGTCTTCACACGTCACGCGGTGGGCTCGGCACCTGTCGACTGGTGCAAACGCCATCTTGAGGCCACCAAGGGCGAGAGCGTGAAAGCGCTGGTGATCAACGCCGGATGCGCAAATTCCTTTACCGGCCGTCCCGGGGCGGATGCCGTGCGACGCGTCGCGTCAGCCGTCGGAAAACGCTTCGACTGTCGCCAACGCGACGTCATGGTGGCCTCCACCGGAGTCATCGGCGTGCTGCTGGATGATGCGAAGATCACGGCGCGCCTGCCGGAACTTGAAACCCGCCTGACCGCTGACGGCTGGGGCGGCGCGGCCCGCGCAATCATGACCACGGACACCTTTCCCAAGGGTGCCTACGCCGAGGCCGACATCGATGGGGTGACGGTGCGGATAGGCGGTATCTGCAAGGGCTCGGGCATGATCGCGCCGGACATGGCGACCATGCTGGCCCTTGTGGCGACCGACGCGGCCATCGCACCCGCAGCCTTGCAGAACCTGGTCAACCTCTACACCCGCAACACCTTCAACGCGGTGACCGTGGACGGCGACCGGTCCACCAACGACACCTTGTTGCTGTTCGCCACAGGGCAATCGGGGGCTCCCGGCATCAGCCGGGCCGGTGACCGCCGGCTGGCCGACTTCCGCGACAAGCTGGAACAGGTGCTGCTGAACCTGGCCCAACAGCTGGTGCGCGACGGCGAGGGCGCGCGGAAGTTCATCAAGATCACCGTCAATGGCGCCGAGACCGCCGCCTCGGCCCGCAGGATCGCACGCACGGTGGCCGAGAGCCCATTGGTCAAGACCGCCTTCGCCGGCGAGGACGCCAACTGGGGCCGGATCGTCATGGCCGTGGGTCGCGCTGACGAGCCGGTGGATCGCGACTCTCTGAGTGTGAAGTTCGGCCCGCATTGGGCCGCCCAGGACGGCCTGATCTCGGCCACCTACAGCGAGGCGAAGATGAGCGCCTATATGAAGAAGTCCGAACTCGAGGTGTCCATCGACGTCGGCATGGGCCGTGCCACCTCCACCATGTGGACCTGCGATCTGACCAAACGCTACGTCGAGATCAACGGGGACTATCGTAGCTAGCCACTCCCCCTCCTGTCATCCCCGCTTCCGCGGGATGACAGGAGGGGGCGTGACCTCCTTGTTCCATGGAGCCACCCGTCTCGGTTCATCTGCCGGGCGATAGTTTGTGAAGCGTTGATCGAACACCGGGCCGTAGAAGGGGTCGTTGTCCAGCACGTCGCCCCAGCGGTCGCGCATAGTGGCGATCTCGCTCTGAAACCGGGCTGCGGCCACCGGTTCCAGGTCCAGTCCACGACTGGCGCTTTCATGATGATAGAGCTCAGCGAATGGGGTCCAGACGATGTCATAACCGGCGGCCCGGACCTTCAGGCACAGGTCCACATCGTTGAAGGCGACGGTCAGGCGTTCGGCGTCCATGCCGCCCACCTCGTCCCAGACCGCGCGCCGCATGGCCAGACAGGCGGCGGTCACGGCCGAGACGTTTCGGGCCAGTTTCAGGTGGCCCTGATAGCCGGGATAATCACCTGGCGCGCCCACGTGCAGGTGTCCGGCAACGCCGCCGGTGCCCAGCACCACGCCGGCATGCTGCACGGTGCCGTCGGGATAGAGCAGGCGTGCGCCTGCGGCCCCGACATTTGGCCGCACCGCATGGCTGACCATCTCCGACAGCCAGTCCGGCCCGATCATGCTGATGTCGTTGTTGAGCAGAAGAATGATCTCGCCACGAGCTTCAGCCACCGCGCCGTTCATCAGGGCGGAGAAGTTGAACGGGCCGGGTGCGGGCAGGATGCGCACGCGCGGATCGGCCTGCAGCGCCTCGAAGTGCGCCAGAGTCTCTGGCTCGACGCTGCCGTTGTCGACGATCAGGAGTTCCAGGGCCTCGTAGTCCGTGCCGTGCAGCACACCCTCGGCGCAGCGGGCGAACAGGTCCAGGCGGTCGCGGGTGGGCACAATGATCGAGACCAGCGGTTGGGGATCGGGCAGGGCGCGATGGACCCTGAGCCACCGCGCTGCCCCGGGCTGATTGAAGACCAATGCGCCGTCCTGATCTATCCGGGCCAGATGCTCGGCGACCGCGTGCCGGGCGGACTCGGCGCAAATCTCGGCCCACCGACGCGAGAACGACCCCTGCCGGCCCCGCCAGCGCCAGTGATAGAGCACCCATGGAATGTGCTGGATACGCTCGGGTCCGATTCGCTCGGCGGCTCGCAGCGCAAGGTCATGATCCTGGGCGCCCTCGAACCCCTCACGCAGACCGCCCAGGTCTTCGATCAGGCTGCGGCGATAGATCGCCAGATGGTTGACCATGTTCTGGCCCAGCATCAACTCCGCGTTCCACGCGGTCTTGAAATAGGGCTGGGAGCGACGGCCGCGCTCGTCGATCTTGTCTTCGTCGGAATAGATCAGGTCGGTGTCAGGGTGTTGCTCCAGCGTCGCGGCCACATGATAGAGCGCATGCTCGGTCAGGAGGTCGTCGTGATCCATGAAGGCCACGAAGTCTCCGCTAGCCAGCGCCAGCGCCGAGTTGGTCGCGGCCGTAATCTTCCCGTTTTCGGGACGTCGAACGACCCGGATGCGGGCGTCGTGCCGCGCACAGTCTTCAAGGATCCGCCAGAGCGCACCGCCCGGCGAGCCGTCGTCGGCGATGCACAGTTCCCAGTGCGGATAGAGCTGGGCCTGGACCGAAGCGATGGCGGCCCGGATCAGCGGTTCCGGCGTCGCAAAGGCCGGCATGATCACCGAGATTTTAGGCGGGCCTGCCATGCTCACGATGTGCCGGGAGATGGCGGTCCGATCCGCATCGCTCAAGGTGTCATGCGCTGCGATCCACTCGCGATACTGCGCGTCGGTCTGGGCGTCCGGGCCCAGCACCTCACGGACATACTTTTCACCCCAGCCGGTTTTGACGATCAGGCGCGCGACCTGATGCACCGGCCAATGTACAAAAGGCCAGCGTCGGATGACGGAGAGCGCGCGAGCTGAGATGGTGCGGATCAACATACAAAGGCCAAGGGAACGCGGCACCGATCAGACCCGAGCCGCATTCCCCAGTCCATAGCTGAGGTTAGCGGTTCGACCAGACCCCGGTGGAGCCGCCGCCCGAACTCGAGGCCGAGCCGGTGCGACCGCCGCCGCCATGACCGCCGCCACGGCCCGCGCCGCCGCCACGACCACGGCTGTCACGGCTGGGACCCTTGAAGGCAGGCTTGTCGGCGGCGGGACGCGCGGCCGCGCCTTCGCTGCGACCCGCGCCGCCACCATTGCGGTTACGCTTGGGCGCGTTCTGGCCCCGGGCGCCGCCACGGGTGTCGGCGCGCTCAGGCCTGCCGCCCGGATCGGGCATGGCCGCCGTCACCGCGCCGAGGTGGCGGTCGTTGCGGCGATCAAAGGAGGGGATGCGCTGGCGGCTGACCTTCTCGATATCCTTCAGCAGGTTGCGCTCGTCGTCCGAACAGAAGGCTACGGCCGAACCGTCGGCACCGGCGCGGGCGGTGCGCCCGATCCGGTGGACGTAGGCTTCCGGCACGTTGGGAAGGTCGTACTGCACCACGTGGCTGACGGCGTCGATGTCGATGCCGCGCGCGGCGATGTCGGTGGCCACCAGCACGCGGACATTGCCGGCCTTGAAGTCGGCGAGCGCGCGTTCGCGCTGGCCCTGGCTCTTGTCGCCATGGATCGCCGCGGCGTCGACACCGGTCTGTTCCAGACCCTTGGCCACGCGGTCGGCGCCGCGCTTGGTGCGGGTGAAGACGATGACGCGCTTGAAGGCAGCGTCGTCAAACAGTTCGCCTAGCAGGGCGCGCTTGCGCGATTGTTCCACGAAGACCACGCGCTGGTTGACGCGCTCGACCGTGGTGGCCTGCGGGGTGACCGCGACCTTAAGCGGGTTGGGGTTGAGGATTTCGCCGGACAGCTTCTCGATCTCGCCCGGCATGGTGGCCGAGAAGAACAGGTTCTGACGCGGCGCCTTGGGCAGGAACTTCACGATCTTCCGGATCGGCACGATGAAGCCCATGTCCAGCATCTGATCGGCCTCGTCGAGGACGAGGATCTCCACGCCTTCCAGGGTGATGGTCTTTTCGCCCAGGTGATCGAGCAGGCGGCCGGGGGTGGCGACCAGCACGTCAATGCCGGGGGCCAGGGCGCGCATCTGGCCGCCGTACTTCACGCCGCCAAAGACGACGGCGACGGAAACGCCCAGGTGCTTGCCGTAGGTCTTGAAGCTCTCGCCAATTTGCGTCGCCAGCTCGCGGGTTGGGGCGAGGACCAGAACGCGGGCGCTGCGACGCGGCGCGGCCTTCTTGTTCTCGGCCAGGCGGTGAAGGATCGGCAGGGCAAAGGCGGCGGTCTTGCCGGTGCCGGTCTGGGCAATGCCCAGAAGGTCGCGGCCGGACATGACGCCGGGAATGGCCTGCGCCTGGATCGGCGTGGGCGTATCATAGCCTTCGTCAGCCAGCGCCTTGAGCAACGGCTTGGCCAGGCCAAGGTCGGTAAATTGAGTCAAAACTGTTATCTTCCAGATGTGCGCAGCGGCGGCCCGTCGGATTGTCCGAGGGGCGCGGGCGGCGTGGGTCGATGGGGAAGCGCCCCGCGTGATGGGCGAATCTATGAGATCGTTCTCACTGCGCTCGACAGGCTGGGTCCAGATGGACCCCACGCGGCTGGAGCGTCGCTAGCGTTCAGGAGGAACGCCGACTGCACATCGGGGTTACCACTATTAATGTCAACCCGCGCGGGTGGGATTGGCGGAGACCGTGGCGTTTTAGCCGCAGGGGTGTGCAGGAGGCGTGTACGGCAAGAATTCCGCTCAGTCCCCTAGCCCAAGATTGTTGCCAAAGCATCCGAGAGCAGGAAGGAAGTGCCCATGCCCTCGCCCAAACCTCTCCTCCTCGTCGCCGCAGCCGCCCTGGTCGATGCTGACGGCAGGGTGCTGATCTGTCAGCGGCCGGAGGGCAAGGCACTGGCGGGGCTCTGGGAGTTTCCGGGCGGCAAGGTGGAGGCCGGCGAGACGCCCGAGGCCTGTTTGATCCGCGAGCTCAACGAGGAACTGGGGATCGTGGTGACGACCAGTTGCCTGGCCCCGTTCGTGTTCGCCAGCCACGCGTACGAGGGTTTCCACCTGCTGATGCCGCTCTATCTCATCCGGCGCTGGGAGGGGATCATTGTCGCCCGCGAGCACAAGGCGCTGGCCTGGGTGAAACCCAACCACATGGACCAGTATCCCATGCCCCCGGCGGACGCACCGCTGGTGGCATGGCTGCGGGACCTGATCTGAAACGGCGCAGTCTCAGGGTTTTGGGGCCGGTGCCTTTTCGCCAAAGGCGTCCTTGACCTCATCCTCGGCGATGCGGGCGGACGGATCGCCCTTCTGGTTGAGGTTCTGCTCTTCGGTACCGTCGCCCATCATGCCGGGATGCAGCTCGACGGTCTTGGGCGTCTCGGGCTTGATCATGGTGTGTCTCCTGTGAGGGCTGCGGGTTAAACGGCGGTCCGCCGCGAATGTTCCCGCGCATCCCGCACAGGTGCCGGCCGCGACGTCACGCCGCTTGACCGCAGCGGCGGGCGCCCCTCAATCTGGTCGTCCAACAGGGAGTTCGGAATGCGGTTTCAGGCCAGGCTCAAGCGTGACTGGCGATTCTCGAAAGGGCTCAATCGCACCCTGAAGCGGGTCAAGACCATCACGCGAGACAGCGACAATCTGGTCTGTGACGATATCCAGGCCGCCGTCGAGCTGCATCGCAATCGTCCGGCCATGACCTTCGAGGGCCGCACCGTCACCTATGGCGAGCTGGACGGCATCGCCAACCGCTATGCCCACTGGGCCAAGAGCCAGAACCTGCGGCGTGGTCAGGTGGTGGCGCTGTTCATGCCCAACCGGCTGGAATACTTCGCGATCTGGTACGGGCTCAGCAAGGTCGGCGTGGTCACGGCCTTGATCAACAACCAGCTGGTGGGCGCGCCCTTGGCCCATTGTCTGAATATCTGCGGAGCCAACCATGTGGTCGTGGACACCGACACCTCGCCGCTGTTCGAGGCGGCGGTCGGTCAGCTTGAACGCCCGATGCAGCAGTGGATCCTGGGCCCCGCGCACGGCGGCCAGCGCGACCTGATCCAGGCGCTGAAAAGTTGCAGCCAACTTCCCCCTGACCGTGTCGTGCGCGACGGCATGACGGCGGCGGACACCGCACTCCTGATCTACACCTCCGGCACCACGGGCCTGCCCAAGGCCGCCCGGATCACGCACATGCGCGCGCAGCTCTACATGCGCGGGTTCGCGGGCTCGACGGGGGCAGACAAGACCGACCGCATCTATGTCTGCCTGCCGCTCTATCACGCGACCGGCGGCCTGTGCGCTCTGGGAGCGGCGTTCTTGAACGGCGGCTCGGTGGTTCTCAAACGCAAGTTCTCGGCCAGCCACTTCTGGCAGGATATCGCCGACGAAAGCTGCACCATGTTCGTCTATATCGGCGAGCTGTGCCGCTATCTGATCAACGCCCCGGAGGCACTGGAGGAGACCCGTCACAAGCTCCGGCTCGCCTTCGGAAACGGTCTGCGGCCCGATGTCTGGCCGACCCTGAAGCGGCGGTTTCGGATACCTGACATCCTTGAGTTTTATGGCTCGACGGAAGGCAATGTAAGTCTGTTCAACTGGGACGGCCGCGAGGGCGCCATCGGACGTGTGCCCAAGTGGCTGAAGGCACGCTTCAGCATTCGCCTCATCCAGTACGACCTGGAAACCGAGACCATCGTGCGCGGGATAAACGGTCTCTGCGTCGAATGTGGCCCTGGCCAGGTCGGCCAGTGCATCGGCAAGATCGGCGGCGACGTGCGCGCGGAATACTCAGGCTATCTCGACAAGGCCGCGTCCGACAGCAAGATCCTCCAGAACGTGCTGGAGCGCGGCGACGCCTGGTTTGCGACCGGCGACCTGATGAAGACCGACGCTGACGGCTACTTCTACTTCGTTGACCGCATCGGCGAGACGTATCGGTGGAAGGGTGAGAACGTGTCCACCAGCGAGGTGGCCGAGCAGCTACTGGCTTTCCCGGGCGTCGCCGAGGCCACGGTCTATGGCGTGCACGTCGACGGAACCGACGGGCGAGCCGGGATGGCGGCGCTGGTTATGGATGGGTCGTTCGATGTCAAAGCATTTGGCGAACACTTAGCCCGCGAGATGCCCCACTACGCCCAGCCCCTGTTCGTGCGCCTGCTGCCGACCCTCGACACCACGGGCACCTTCAAGATCCGCAAAGTCGATCTGGTTAGCGACGGCTACGATCCGGCCAAAATCAAGGGCGTCATGTATTTCAAGGACCCGAAGCGCGGCTATGTGAAGCTGACCAGGTCGGTGTTCGAGCGCCTCCAGGCTGGCGCGTTCAAGATCTAAGGCCCTTTGGGGTGGGAGATAATTCAATGTTCAAATATCTGACCAGCACGACGGCTGCCATCCTGCTGCTGGCGACAGCGTCACCCGGCCTCTCTCGCAACGTCGCCGCCGACAAGGCCGCGATCGGTGCCGGCCTCGACAAGGGCTACGCCCGCCTCGACGCCCTCTACAAGGATATCCACCAGAATCCCGAGCTGGGTTTCCAGGAGACCGCTACCGCCGCCAAGCTGGCGAAGGAGATGCACGCCCTGGGCTTTGAGGTGACCGAGGGCGTCGGCAAGACGGGCATTGTGGCGATCTATCGCAACGGCAAGGGCCCCACGGTGCTGGTGCGCACCGAGATGGACGGCCTGCCGATGGAAGAGAAGACCGGACTGCCCTATGCCAGCCGCGCCGTGGCCGACTGGAACGGCAAGCCCTCGCCCGTTGCCCACAGCTGCGGTCACGACATTCACATGGCCGCCTGGGTCGGGACCGCCGAGGCGCTGGTGGCCATGAAGTCCCAGTGGCGCGGGACCCTGATGTTCATCGCCCAGCCCTCCGAGGAAACGGTCACCGGCGCGCGCGCCATGCTGGCCGACAAGCTGTTCGAACGGTTCGGCAAGCCCGACATGGGCTTTGCCCTGCATGTGCAGGCCGGGCCTGCCGGGACGGTGAGCTACCGTCCCGGTGTCAACAGCTCGAACTCCGACAGCCTCGACATCACCTTTCACGGCAAGGGCGGCCACGGCTCAACCCCGCACGTCACCATCGACCCCGTGATCGAGGCGGCTCGCTTCACCATGGATGTCCAGACCGTGATCAGCCGCGAGAAGGACGCCGTGCAGTTTGGTGTCATCACGGTGGGCTCGATCCAGAGCGGCAGCGCCGGCAACATCATCCCGGACAGCGCCATCGTACGCGGCACCGTCCGCAGCTTCGACGCCGGGGTGCGCGAGGTGCTGCTGAACGGTATCCGCCGCACCGCCAATGCGGTCGCCGCCATGGCCGGCGCGCCCGCGCCCGACGTGCAACTGGTGTCCGGCGGCCGGGCGGTGATCAATGATGTGGCGCTGACGGCCCGGACCGCCACAGTCTTCAAGGCCGCATTTGGCGAGCGCGCCGTCCTGGCTCCGTCACCGGGCTCCGCCAGTGAGGACTATTCTGAGTTCATCATGGCCGGGGTGCCGTCGCTGTTCTTCAGCATCGGCGGCCATGATCCCGCACGGATTGCTGCGGCCCGCGCTAAGGGCGAGGCCTTGCCAGCCAACCACAACCCCGGTTTCGCGCCCACGCCCGAGCCCTCTATCCGCACCGGCGTCACGGCCATGACCCTGGCTGTGCTGAATGTGATGACGCCCTGAGCCTCGATCAGCGCTCGGGCTTCCGGAACTTCATTACAAACCGGTCTGTGTGGTTGCGCAGGGCGGGGTCGAAAGGACTCTTCGTATAGTCATCCGCCGGGTTGGCGAGCAGGGCGCTTTCGGCAATCAAACGGAAACCCGCATCGGCCATGTCAGCCTTCACGACCTCAGGATCGATCCTATGCAGCCGTTTCTTTTCGTCCGGCTCCGTGTCCCGGAAGCCTGATCCCTTCCGGGCAGCGTGATCCACGACAATGAGGATTCCGCCCGGCTTCAGCGCCCTGAAGATCGCCCGGTTCACTGCCGCTGTATCCAGCGGTCCCATCTCCGCGACATTGGGAAAGTCGTGATAGATTTTGCCCAACCAGACCACGTCGAGCGCCTCTGGAACGGCAAACACATCAAACGCCTGCACCACCATCGTCACATTGGGAAACACGGCCAACCCGCCCTTCACCACCGGCTCGGCCTGAGGCACATCTTTGAACAGCTTGGGTGGCACAATGGCGTAGACCCGGCCAGCAGGACCCACGACGCCGCTCAGCAAGCCGGTCGAGTAAGGTGGCGTCGGCCAGAAATCGGCGACCCTGTCTCCCGGTTTCGCACCGGCAAAGGCCAACACCTCGGCGGGCCGGTTTCCCTGATCGCGGGCCCGATCGCGAGCGTCGCGCAAGGGGCTCGCCACCGCGGCCGCGACATAGGTCGGGACCGTCGCATCTGCGGCCATCGCAGGTGCTGCCATCGCGGCCAGCGAAAGGATTGCCACCAAGGTCAACGTCATGCGCATGAAAGTGTCCCGCCCTGTTGCCACCGTCATGTCACCTTGAGCGTGCGGCTGGATTGCGGCGGCCAAGGCACGCATCGCGCCCCGCCCTGACTCGCCCTATATCCACCCCATGTCGGAAACCACCGCCCCCCTGACCGGGGCCGCCCTGATCAAGGATTATGTCACCCGCCTGCCGGACCGGCCGGGGGTCTACCGGATGATGGGCGACGACGGCGAGGTGCTCTATGTGGGCAAGGCGCGCTCGCTGAAAAAGCGGGTGATCCAGTACGCCCAGGGCCGTTTCCACACCCAGCGGATCGCCCTGATGGTCGACCTGACCCGGTCGATGGAGTTCATCACCACCCGCACCGAGACCGACGCCCTGCTGCTCGAGATCAACCTGATCAAGCAGCTGAAGCCACGCTTCAACGTGCTGCTGCGCGACGACAAGTCCTTCCCCGAGATCGTCATCCGCCGCGAGCATCCGGCCGCCCAGTTGCGCAAGCACCGCGGCACCCACACCATCAAGGGCGACTACTTCGGCCCCTTCGCCAGTGCGCATTCTGTCACGCGCACCCTCAACACGCTGCAGAAGGCGTTCCTGCTGCGCTCCTGTTCCGACAGCGTCTACGATAGCCGCACCCGGCCCTGCATGCTGCACCAGATCAAGCGCTGCGCCGCGCCCTGCACCGGCCTGATCAGCCTTGAGGATTATGCCGGTCTGGTCGATCAGGCCGAGGCATTCCTGCGGGGCAAGAGCCGCGCGGTGATGACCCAGCTCTCCGATGACATGCAGGCGGCCTCCGACGACCTGGAGTTCGAGACGGCCGCGCGCCTGCGCGACCGGATCCGCGCGCTGGCCTCGGTCGCCCAGGAGACCCAGATCAACCCGGAAACCCTGGAGGAGGCTGACGTCTTCGCGCTGCATTCGGAGGGCGGCCAGGCCTGCGTGCAGGTGTTCTTCTTCCGCGCCGGCCAGAACTGGGGCAACCGCGCCTACTTCCCCAAGATTCCGCAAGGAAGGGGCGTCGACAAGAGCGACGAGGACGCCGACATCATGGCCGCCTTCCTTGGCCAGTTCTATGACGACAAGCCGATCCCCAAGCTGGTTCTGGTCAGCCTGATTCCTGCCGAGCGCGAGCTGCTGGCCGAGGCCTTCACCCAGAAGTCCGGCCGCAAGGTCGAGATCAACCGCCCCCAGCGCGGCGAGAAGCGCCAGCTGGTGGACGACGCGCTGACCAACGCCCGCGAGGCGCTGGGCCGCAAGATGGCCGAGAGCTCGGCCCAGACCAAATTGCTGATCGGTGTGGCAGAAGCCTTCGGCCTCGATAGCCCGCCCGAGCGGATCGAGGTCTACGACAACAGCCACATCATGGGCACCAACGCCGTGGGTGGCATGATCGTGGCCGGCCCCGATGGCTTCCAGAAGAGCCAGTATCGAAAGTTCAACATCAAAGGCACCGACATCACCCCCGGTGACGACTTCGGCATGATGAAGGAGGTGCTGCGCCGCCGCTTCGCCCGCCTGGCCAAGGACGAAGAGGAGGGCGCCGAGACCGCCCGCCCTGACCTAGTGCTGATCGACGGCGGCATGGGCCAGATCGCAGCCGTGATGGAAGTTATGGCCGACCTGGGCGTCGACGACGTGGCCGTGGTGGGCGTCGCCAAGGGCCCCGACCGCGACGCCGGGCTGGAACGCTTCTTCATCCCCGGCAAGCCCTACTTCATGCTCGAGCCCAAGAGCCCGATCCTCTACTACCTCCAGCGCCTGCGCGACGAAGCCCACCGCTTCGCCATCGGCACGCATAGGGCGAAACGCAGCGCCGAAATGACGAAAAACCCCCTCGACAACATCGACGGCGTCGGTCCAGGCCGGAAGCGGGCCCTGCTGCACGCGTTCGGCAGCGCGCGGGGAGTGAGCCGGGCCAGCGTGGAAGATCTGCTGAAGGTGGACGGGGTGAGCGGGCCGTTGGCGGAACGGGTGTATGCGTATTTCCGGAAGGGGTGAGATTTGACAACAGCCGCAAGCCCTCGGGTAGGTTCGTTAGACATTGCAGAGGCGGTCTCCCAGCAGATCGGCTCCTTCGTCAGCATGGACTTCTTCAAGTTCGTTGTCGCTGAGGGCGATCGCGTAACGCTCTGGTACATGAATAGCGGTGGCAAGGGACCGTCGTTTGAGGTCAACTTGCGGCACTGCGACGAAGGCTGGACGTTTTCGTTGCTTGAGCATCCGCCGGGAACTGACCAGACAATGGAAATCCCGTAAGGCGGAAGATTTGGCGGGCGAGTGGCCTCACCCGCCGCCCCGCGGTCCACCCCGGCGGCGTCGTGTCGGCGGACTGACGTTCAGAGGTCGGCTCGCATCTACCGTGAGATTAAGGGCTCGGATCCCCTCGGACGACGGGCTCGCGTTAGGCCCGCCCTTCCCCCCTTGCGGGAGAAGGTGGCCGGCGGAGCCGGTCGGATGTTGGGTTTCGCTCCGTGCGCCGCCGCGACCATCGCCGAGGATCCTGAAGTGGACAGGCCGGCGCGACCCCTCATCCGTCAGCTGCGCTGACCCCTTCTCCCGCAAGGGGAGAAGGGGAAGCACCCTGTCTCTGTCGCGCGGTCGTAACGGTTCTCGATTAGGCGACGGGGGCGCACGGGCTTCCGGGGACAGCTTACCTAGAGCGTGACCGCATCTGACGGATTCGGGGTTCACGAGGTCTGCGGATCGTGATTCAAGGTGGAGGCTGGGCCGGAGGCCAGTCTGCATGACTCGACCCTTTTCGCTGGACCTTCGGGAGCGTGTTGCGCGGTTTGTGGTGTCGGGGGGTACGACCCGAGAGGCGGCGGAACGTTTCGCTGTGAGCGTGACGGCAGCGGGCCGCTGGGCGCGCCGACTTCGGGAGACCGGCAGCGCTGCGCCCTTTGCGATGGGCGGGACGCGGCG
>CAMCXF010000024.1 GCA_945883235.1 Phenylobacterium deserti
GCGTCGCCGCCTGCTGGTAAGCCTGAAGGGACATACCCCAACCTTTCGTCTTCGTACTCGATGAGCTTTCGGCAGAGCATCAGCGCCTTGTAGTATTCGCGCTCCATGCAGTGCCGTGAGATATTGACGCAGAGGGTCAGGATCGACGCGTTCTGGATCACACCCATGAACTCCGTCAGCCGCAGCACAAACTCGTCGTAGTGCCGCTGACCCGTGGAATCGTCGAGGTACATCATCATGACCGGGAAATAGATCCGGCGGGCGGGAGTCTGGACCTCGCCTTCCTGCATGATGTCTTTTTCTCGAAGGACCGACGCTTTGTTCTGCAGAACCAGCACCGCCCGGCGGTCACCGTTCTGGAGCACAGCCCCATTGAGGACAAATTTTTCGCCCGGCTTCAGAGACAACTTCAGAGGCAAGTCCGTCTCCCTTTCTCGCAAACGATCGCGCCATTGCGAATCGCGTAAATCCAGCTTCGCGCAAGCCGGGGCCGGGCGCACTGACTGCTTAGCTTGAGGCCGGTTAACGCAGCCTTGCGCATCCGCACGGTCCGGAATGCCTGCGACACTTCGTCCCGATTAACGGGCAATTAAGCATAATCGGGCGAGCTACCCGCGTGCTGAACAGGGGTGCCTCATGTCGCGTCAGGCGATGATCAACGCCACATCAACCCGCGCGATCCAGAATTCAGCGACCCCGACGCCGCCCAAGATGGCCATCGGCGACATGGGTCAGGCGGCCAACAAGGATGCGCTGGCCACTCTCAACGAAGCCATCAACGAACTGAAGGCGCTGGCCGTCCAGCCGTTTCTGAAGCGGGCCATCGAGGCGCTCAATCGCGAAGACTTCGTCGGCGGCGGCAAGTGGGCCGTCAAGGCGCTGGAGCGGGACGAGAAAAACGGTGTCGGGTGGTACCTCCTGGCGATGGCGAGGGAGCGAGCCGGCGATTTCCCGAACTCGATCAAGGCCTATGAGGTAGCCCTTCAGCTGCTCCCGGATCATGCCGAAGTCTCCAACGATCTAGGTCGCCTCGCCTATCGGATGGGCATGCACGAACAGGCCGAGAAGTTGTTTTGCCACTATGTCGACCACGCCCCGGAACGTCCGGAGGGCGTCAACAACCTCGCCACTGTCGTTCGCGATCGTGGACGCCCAGACGAAGCGATCGAACTTCTGAAACAGGCGCTCGGCATCAATCCCGAGGCTCACATGCTCTGGAATACACCCGGCACGATCATGATCGAGCGGAGCGAGCTGGAAACCGCCCAGATCTTCTTCACCGAGGCGACCCGTCTGGCACCTGCCTTTGGCAAGGCGCGCTACAACCTCAGTCAGGTGAAGCTGGGTCTGGGCGATCCTGCCGGGGCGTTGGAAGACTGCGACGAAGCGATGAAGCGGGTCATCACGGCAGATGACCGCGAGATGATGCGGCTTGCCCGAAGCTCATTTCAGCTTGCAATGAGCCGGTTGGGCGAAGGCTGGGATGACTACGAGGCGCGCCTGTCGCCGCAGTTTGCCGACGTCACCAACTTCTTCATTGATCGCCCGCGCTGGTCACCCGGCGATGACGTGGCCGGCAAGACCCTGCTGGTGGTCGGCGAGCAGGGCCTGGGGGACGAAATCCTGTTCGCCAACGTCCTGCCGGATGTGATCGAAAAGCTGGGTCCCGAGGGCAAGCTGCGAATTGCGGTCGAGCCCCGCCTGGTCTCGCTGTTCCAGCGCAGCTTTCCCGAAGCAGAAGTCACCTGGCATACGACCCACGTCTGGGCGACGCGGCCGCTTCGCGCGGCACCCAATACTGATCACGCCACCGCCGACCTATGGACGCCGATGGGCAGCCTGATGCGGGAGTTCCGCAGGTCACTGGAGGCTTTCCCCGACCACAAGGGCTACCTCAAGCCCGATCCCAAGCGCGTCGCCCATTGGCGCAGGGTGCTGAAGACAGCGCCGGCCGGTCCCAAGGTCGGCCTCCTCTGGAAGAGCGCCACCAACAAGGACGGCCGCCAGCGCTATTTCTCGCCCTTCTCCCAATGGGCCCCGGTGCTCAAGACGCCGGGGATCAGCTTTATCAACCTGCAGTACGGCGATTGCTCGGCCGAACTGGCGCAGGCCCGGGAAGAGTTCGGGGTCGATATCTGGACGCCTCCCGGCATTGATCTGAAGAAGGACCTGGATGACGTGGCGGCGCTGTGCGCCGCGATGGATCTGGTGCTGGGCTTCGCCAACGCCAGCTTTAACCTCGCGGCGTCCAGCGGCGCGCCCGTGTGGCTGATCTCCACGCCGGGGTCCTGGCCGCGCCTCGGCACCGATCATTACCCCTGGTACCCCCAAGCCAAGGTCTTCGTGACCCCCAGCTACGGCGACTGGGACGGCGTCATGGCGATGATGGGTGCCGCGTTGGCTGACTTCGCCGGTGGAGCCGCAAGCCCCGCTTGATGAGGCGTCGTTTCGAAATCCGGATGCGGGACAAGAGCGAACCCGCTTGAACATCGCGCGCGGCCCTATAGGTTGCCCCCAGACAAACAACTGTTCGAAAGTGGACGAGACCGTCCACGCGGGGAGCCTAGATGAGCCAGCGTTTTACCGGGACTGACAATTACGTCGCCACCGAAGACCTCAAGGTGGCGGTCAACGCCGCCATCGCCCTGGAGCGCCCGCTCCTGATCAAGGGTGAGCCCGGCACCGGCAAGACCGTGCTTGCCGAGGAAATCGCCAAGGCGCTCGGCGCGGAGCTGATCACCTGGCACATCAAGTCGACCACCAAGGCCACGATGGGCCTCTACGAATATGACGCCGTCACCCGCCTGCGGGACAGCCAACTCGGCGATGAGCGGGTCAAGGACGTCAAGAACTACATCAAGAAGGGAAAGCTCTGGGAAGCCTTTGAGCACAAGGGCCGCCCTGTCCTGCTGATCGACGAGATCGACAAGGCCGACATCGAGTTCCCCAACGATCTGCTGCAAGAGCTCGATCGGATGGAGTTCTACGTCTACGAGACCAATGAGACGATCAAGGCGGCGATCCGGCCAATCGTGATCATTACCTCCAACAACGAGAAGGAACTGCCCGACGCCTTCCTGCGCCGCTGTTTCTTCCACTACATCCGCTTCCCCGACGCCGACACGATGCAACAGATCGTCGACGTCCACTTCCCCGGGATCAAGAACAAGCTGGTCGCCGAGGCCCTGCGGATCTTCTACGACATGCGCAAGGTGCCCGGCCTGAAGAAGAAGCCGTCGACCTCCGAACTGCTGGATTGGCTCAAGCTCCTCATGGTCGAGGACATCGATGCCGAGTCGCTGGCCGAGAAAGACCCCACCAAGCTGATCCCGCCGCTGCACGGTGCCCTGCTCAAGAACGAGCAGGACGTACACCTGTTCGAGCGCCTGGCCTTCCTGGCCCGTCGCGAAGGCGCGGCGCGTCCCGGACAGTCGTAACACTTAAGCGTTACGACGAATTCACTCGCCTTTTGGAAGGGCTCCGACCACCGTTGATCTCAGTCGACGGATGCGACGGAGCCCTTTTCCATGAAAACTCTCTATCTGCTGGCAGCCTCGGGCCTGGCACTGACGACAGCGGCCTGCGCGCCAAAGACCACACCGGTGCGCGCCGCGCTTGAGTGTCCGCAGACGCAAGGGGACTTGAGCCGCACGGCCGTCGCCTCCGACGGCAAGTCCTGCACCTATGTGACCTCAAATGGTGCCGAGGTGACACTCCAACTGATCTCGACCGCCAGTGGGGCCGATGCCGCCCTATCAGCCGTCGAGACGGCCCTGCTGGCCAACCGGCAGGCCCCCAAGGCCGACGAGCCGGCTAAAGCGGCGGATGGAAAGCCGGCTGCCGATACCGATAAGGCGCTCGAAACCAAGATCGAAAGCCAGATCAACGACGAGATCGAAAAGGCAGTCGGAGAGGCCAAGCAGGACACACAAAGTGCCGGTGTCACGGTGCGGATCGACAAGACCGGAAAGCAAGTCTCCGAGACCGGCGACGGAAAGACCCGCGTCGATTTACCGGGGATCCACATCGTCGCGGATGACGCCAACGACAGCGCCAACGTGCGCGTGGGCCCGATCACGATCAACGCCGGAGACGGCGGTGCCACGATCCGGATTCGGCGCGACGTGCGGCTGCGGGGTGAGGCCCTGAACCCCGAAAAACGCGGCCTGCGCGCCACCTTCATCTACACCGGCGAGGACTTGCCGTCAGGCTACCGGTTCGTGGGCTATGAGGCTGGCGGCCCCAAGGCGGGGCCCATCACCGTCGCCATCGTGAAATCCAAAATGGAAGGCGATGACGGCGGCGAAATCTATCCCGACGTCAAGAAACTGGTCCGCAAGAACGGCGGGGTCTGACCCCGCCCTTCACGCTGGCTGAACTTCGACCACCTTGTAGGTCAGCGGCCGCCCGTCTTCATCAGTCACGGTCACATACTCGCCAACCGCAAACCGGTGCTGGCCCAGGCGATAAACCGGCTCGTCGTCGGCCGTGTCGCCGACCTCATAGTCAAAGAACCACTTCTGCCCTTTGCGCGCGAGGCGACCGTCGACCGGATCGGTGTCCGGCGCAAAGCGACGTACGCTGCAGTCGCCACGAACCTTGGCGTAGGCCGCCTCGTCAAGATGTCCATCTGGCGTCAATGGCGCTTGGAGCGAATAGCCGCGATGATCGTCCCCGCCGGCAAACTCGGTGCCCGGGTTGCGGGCCAGCCGCATCACAACGCGCGACAAGGTCATAGGGTCGTCTCCTGAGGGCTGTTTTGAAAAGCGGCTGTCGGCTAGTGCGACAGAAACAACGACGGGCCGTCCGAGTTCAGCAGGGTCCGGGTGGTACCGCCGAAGATGAACTCCTGTAGCCGGGGGTGGCCAAATGCCCCCGCGACCAGAATGTCGGCCCCGGCACTGGCGGCGGCACGCAGGATCGCGGGTGCCGCGTCACCGGTATCCGCCAATGTCACGACGTCCGAAGCCACACCGCGCGCCGCGTAGTAGCCCTGCAACCGGGCCGGATCGAAGGCGCGAGAGCTGGCTTTTGGAGCGGCGATAATCACCACCCTGGACGCCTTCTCCAGCAAGGGCGTCGCCAGTCTGGCCGCACGGGAGGCCTCCTTGCCGCCGTCCCAGGCCACCGCGACGACGCCGCCGATTTTCAAGCCATCGCGTGCGATCAGCACCGGACGCTGCTCATCGGCCACCATCTGCTGGAACGCTTCTGCCAAGGGGCCCCGCCCCCGCGCCGCGTCGCTGGAAAAAACGATGACGTCCGACAGCCGGCTTTCCGCCGACAATCCCGCCCAGACCGGGGTCTGCAGCGACACAAACTGCTTTTTGGCATAGCCGACCGCCTCAAGCGCCGCGCGCGCACTGGCGGCACCCGCAGACGTCGCTTCCTTCAGCGATTCCAGCGCCGTGGTTTGCACGCCGCCCAGAAACCCCTCGCCCATCCACGGCATGACGTCGGCAAGATCCGCCGGCGTGTGGACGCCCGCCAGTTCCGCACCGAAACCTTCGGCCAACATCGCGGCGGCGGTGATGGCCTCTGCATCGCCCTTGCCGCCCGACAGAGGCGCCATGATCCGTGACCAGCTCATATCAATATCCCTTTTCCGCCCAACTCTGGACTGCCCCAGACTGGACCTCCATTGATCTTTCGCAAGTCCTGGGTCAGTTCACATTCGTGGCAGAGCAAGGAACGCGCGTGTGAGGAAGGGGCTGCATCGCCGAACTGCGGCGCCCAGAGCCTGGCAGCGGATGCTATCCGGCCGGCGGCTGGACCTGCTTGATCCCTCGCCGATGGATATCGAGATCGAGGATATCGCTCACGGCCTGGCGCGGGTGGCCCGCTGGAATGGACAGACCACCGGCGATCATGCCTTTTCCGTCGCCCAGCATTCCGTTGTCGTCGAAGAGATCGTCGCGCACATCCAGCCCGACATTGACCCGCGCTGGCGCCTCGCCGCCTTGCTGCACGACGCGTCGGAATATGTGATCGGCGACATGATCTCACCGTTCAAGACCGCACTGGGCTATGACTACAAGCTCTTCGAAACCCGGCTCGAGAACGCCATTCACACCCGCTTTGGCTTGCCCGCGAAAACGCCCTTGGCGATCAAGCGGCTGATAAAGACGGCCGACCGCGCCTGCGCCTATTTCGAAGCCACGCAGTTGGCCGGATTCGGACATACCGAAGCGCTGGAGTTCTTTGATGCCCCGCCCCCCGGCTACAGCCTGAAAATCGGCCCTCAATCGGCCAGCGAGGCCCAGGCACTTTATCTGAGACGGTTCGAAACACTGTCATTGGCTGCGGGACATCATCCCCTCGACCAACCCGTTTCGCCGCGATGAACAGCTCCCTCGTCATCGGATTGTCGGCGGTGGTGGTGGCCATCAAGGACGGCGAGGCAGCGGCCCTGACGGTGCGCCAGAAGACCGGCCGGGGCCAGCTTACCGGCCTGCCCTTCGGTCCGTTCGACCCTGATGGGCATCGCACCTTCGAACTGGCACTCAGGGCCTTTGTGACCGAGCAGACGCGGTTTGACCTGGGCTATGTCGAGCAGCTCTACACCTTCGGCGACAAAGGGCGCGACGCGCCGCTTGCCGACCTTGGCGATGGCGACGCGGCCGCCCGCGTGATCTCCATCGGCTATCTGGCGCTGGCTCCCGCCGCCGTCGACACCCACTTTGCGGGCAGCGAGTGGCGGCCCTGGTCGCGGATCTTTCCTTGGGAGGACTGGCGGACGGGCCAACCACCCGCGCTCGGACCCATCGAGGTCGCCCTGCGCACCTGGAGCGGCGGCGACGCCCAGCGGCTGGCGCGCGCCCGGTTACTGTTTGCCCTGGATGAAGCGCCCTGGAACGAGGAGCGCGTACTCGAGCGCTATGAGTTGCTCTATGAGGCCGGGCTGGTGCAGGAAGCCGCGCGCGACCGCGGCGAGACGGCCCCGTCTCGATCAGATTCGTTGATTGCCGCCGTCGGCGAGGCGATGATTTCCGACCACCGCCGCATCCTGGCCACGGCGCTCGGTCGCCTGCGCGGCAAGCTGAAGTATCGTCCCGTGGTGTTCGAACTGATGCCGGACGCTTTTACACTCTCAGCCCTGCAGCGAACGGTCGAAGCCATCGCCGGTGTGCCTTTGCACAAGCAGAACTTCCGCCGCGCCCTGGAACGCGCCGAACTGGTCGAGGGGCTAGGCAGACTGGATGCCGAGACCGGAGGCCGCCCGGCAGAGCTGTTCCGGTTCCGGCGCGAGATCCTGGGTGCCCGCCCGGTATCCGGGCTTAGCCTCCCGCTGCTGCGCGATTAGCATTACCTCCCAGGTTATCGGAAAGCCGCCAGCGACCCGATAGAGATCGGTGCATGAGCCTGTCTTCCAATACCCTCGGCGATCACCTTCGCACCTGGCGCCAACGTCGCCATTTGAGCCAGCTTGATCTGGCGCTCGACGCCGACATCTCGACGCGCCACCTGAGTTTCATGGAGACGGGCCGTGCGTCGCCCAGTCGGGACATGGTGCTGCGACTCGCTGAACGGCTGGAGGTGCCGCTTCGGGAGCGCAACACCCTGTTGGTCGCCGCGGGTTTTGCCCCAGCGTTTCCTCAGCGTGATCTGGACCACCCGGCGCTGACCGCGGCCCGCAAGGCCGTCGACCTGATCCTGACCGGGCATGAACCGTTCCCGGCGTTGGCCGTGGATCGCGGCTGGAATCTGGTGGCAGCCAATCGCGCCGTCGCGCCGCTGATGGCCGGGGCCGATGCGGACCTTCTCGTCGGACCTATCAATGTGCTGAGGCTTTCGCTTCACCCACGTGGAATGGCCCCAAGGATCGTCAATCTCGACGCGTGGCGGACCTATATTCTGGAGCGCCTGCGCCGGGAGGTTGAGATTACCGCTGATGTTGGCCTGGTCTCCTTGTTGGCCGAGTTGCGCACCTATCCCACGTCGAAACCCGCGGTGCGGCCCTCTCGCAGCGCGCCGCTGGACGGCATCGCCATGCCTCTGGAAATCCATGTCGGCGACAAATTGCTGTCATTTCTGGCCACCACCACGGTCTTCGGCACCGCAACCGAGGTCACACTGGCGGAACTGACTCTGGAGACGTTCTTCCCGGCCAATGCCGAAACTGCGGCGGCTATTCAGGCGATGGCGTCGGGTTTCGTTTAGCGCGCCGAAACCTGGGCCGAGGATGACGAACTGGAGTGGGGTTTGTGCGGCGGACAAGCGAGCTCAGCTACCTGCCTCACCCGTCCTTCTCCCGCGACTTGACCCAGGCCGCTTTCAGGGTCGCACTGGTGTCGCGGCTGCCATCGTGGCTCCACCCGGGTCGGCCGAAGACATAACCCAGGACGTGCCGGGGATGGCGCAGGACGTCGGCGGCCATCCCGATCCACTCGTGAAACGCCACGCGCAGGATGTTGAACGTCGCAAGGTTCTTGACGATCCCGTAACGGCAAGGTTCCTCGTCCAGCTCGGGCTGGAAGGTGCCGAACAGCTTGTCCCAGACAATCAGGATGCCGGCGTAATTGCTGTCGAGGTACCGCGGGTTACGGGCGTGGTGGACCCGGTGGTGCGAGGGCGTGTTGAACACGGCTTCGAACCAGACCGGCAGCCGTCGGATGGCCTCCGTATGGATCCAGTATTGATAGACCAGGCTGACCCCTTTCTGAATCGCGATCATCGCCGGCGGGAAGCCCAGAAACGCCAGCGGCAGCCAGAGCGCCCAGGTCCCGGCCAAACCTCCCGTCCAAGTCTGCCGCAGAGCCGTCGACAGATTGTAGTGCTGGGAGGTGTGGTGATTGACATGCGCCGCCCACCAGAAGCGCCGCTCATGACTGAGACGATGGAACCAGTAGTAGGTCAGATCCTCCAGCAGGATCAGCGCCACCCAGGCCCAGATCGCCGTCATCGGAATGTCGAAGACGCGATACTGCCAGGCCCAGATCGCCGCCGCCGCGGCCACGCCCGCCGTCAACAAACCGGCGACGCCCGAGAACAGCCCCATGCTCAACGAAACCGCCGTATCCCTCGTTTCATAGTTCGCCTTCGCCTTGCCAAAGCGCGCCAGCACGATCTCCAGGATGATCGTGATGATGAACAGCGGCGTCGCCATCTGAACCGGGTCGAACGCCTTCACGCGGCGAGGTCCTTCGGCGGCCATGAGGGCAATGCAATCGTGGCGACCGGGGCGGCGATGTCAGCCAGATCGATGCGAAGTTGACCATTGCGGAAGCTGGAGGATACCGCCTGCGCCCAAGGTATCTGACGCGCCGCAAAGCCATCACCGATCGGGCAGAGCACCAAGGCCATACCGCCTGAGCGCGCCAGCGCTCCCGAACCATCGGCGGCGACCCAGACGGCGTCCAGTGTCCGGCCTGGAAACTCAACCGCCAGGATTGCGCGCACTCGCTCGACATCCAGCGGACCGCCAGGTCTGGAAATCCCGACCCACGCGGCCAGCCCGACCAGCGCTGCCACCGCCGCCATCGAGGCGGCCAGTTGGATGAAGTACGATTTGTCCAAGGCCGACACCCCCGGTCAGTTGTTGCGCCAAAGGTGAGCGGCAGTCTGGTCCGGGTCAAGGAAAAGCCCCCGCGCGACTATGGCCGTGACGCCTGCCACGGTCGTGCTATCAGTCGCCGCAATATCCAGGAGACGTTTCATGATCGACGCGGTGATCGCTGCCACGGGGCTCTACACGCCACCCCAGAGCCTTTCCAACGCCGAGTTGGTCGAGACCTTCAACACCTATGTGGAGCGTTTCAACGCCAGCCACGCCGCCGAGATCGAGACCGGCGAGGTGCAGGCGCTGATCCCCTCCTCCGCAGAGTTCATCGAGAAGGCCTCGGGTATCAAGTCGCGATTCGTGGTGGACAAGAGTGGCCTGATCGACCCCGAGCGGATGGCCCCCAACATTCCCGAACGCTCCAACAACGAAATCTCAGTACTGGCCGAAATGGCGGTCGAGGCGGCCCGTGAAGCCATCGCCCGCTGGGGCAAGCCGGTCTCCGAGATCGGCGCGGTAATCTGTGCCGCGTCCAATATGCAGCGCGCCTATCCCGCCATGGCCATCGAAGTGCAGCAGGCATTGGGGATCGAGGGGTTTGCCTTCGACATGAATGTGGCCTGTTCCTCGGCCACGTTCGGCATCAAGACCGCCGCCGATTTCGTTGCGTCGGGTTCGGCCCGCGCCGTGCTGATGGTCAATCCGGAGATCTGCTCCGGCCATTTGAACTTCCGCGACCGCGACAGCCACTTCATCTTCGGCGATGTGGCGACCGCCGTGATCGTCGAGCGTGAGGACACGGCCATTGGCGGCTGGGACATTCTGGGCACGCGGCTCAAGACCCAGTTCTCCAACAACATCCGCAACAACTTCGGCTTCCTCAACCGAGCCGCACCCGAGGGCGAAGGTGCCGTCGACAAGCTGTTTGTCCAGGAGGGCCGCAAGGTGTTCCGCGAGGTGGTGCCGATGGTCGCCGAGATGATCATCCAGCACGCCGGCGACATCGGCATCGACCCGTCGGGGCTAAAGCGCCTCTGGCTGCATCAAGCCAACATCAACATGAACGTCATGATCGGCAAACGCGTGCTGGGCCGCGATCCTGAGCCCGGCGAGAACGTCATCATCCTGGACGAGTACGCCAACACCTCGTCGGCCGGCTCGATCATCGCCTTCCACAAGGCGAACGACGATTTTGCCGCGGGGGAGACCGGCCTGATCTGCTCGTTTGGCGCGGGGTATTCGGCGGGGACTGTGTTTGTGCGCAAGCGTTAACTCTTTACCTCCCCCATCGCCTCGCGATAGCGGGAGGGGGAGTTAGGGTTCATTTCGGGTGCCTCGCCTTCCACTCCATAGCCTTGCGCACCCGGCTGCCCACCGACGGATGGCTGTAGAACAGGGTCTCCTCCAACGCTGAGGGCGTGGCCGCGCGATAGTCGATGGTCTTGACCAGCGCCTTGGCCAGGCCGTCCGGTTCGTTCACCCGTTCCAGCGAAAACGTATCGGCGTCGGACTCGCCGATCCGGGTGACCGAGTTGAACACCGGGGTCGCCAGCAGACCCAGAACCGCGAACATCATGGCCATCACTGGATATCCGGCCGGGTCAGCGATGCCCTCGACGTTTCGTGCACCCGCCAGTCGGGCGACGATGGGAAACAGCCGGTCGATCAAAAAGAAGCCGATCATCGCCAGGACGGCGATCGGCAACGCCCGCCACAGAGCATGAGCCCGGACATAGTGCCCCATCTCATGACCGACCACCGCCCTCACCTCGGCCAGATCCGCGCCTTGCTTGAACATGGTGTCGCTCATGGCGATGCGGGCGGTGCCGAACAGGCCGGCCACGTTGGCGGTGTAGCGGTTCGACTGCTTTGAACCGTCGTAGATGAAGATCTTGTCGTGTGGCACGCCGTTGGCCTTGGCCATCACCACAACGGCCTCGCGCATCGGCCCGGGGGGCGCGGGCTCATAGTCGTTGAACAACGGCAGGATGAACACCGGGGCCAGCACCATGATAGCCAGGATACCTGCCATCGAAAGGCCGCCGCCCCATATCCACCAGGTCCGGGGGGCACGACGGATCAACTGATAGATCACTGTCATCGCAACGCTGAACATGACCGCGCCCAGGGCCAGATTGAGAAGCTGCTCGCCGAACCACCCGGCAAACGGCTGGCTGGTCAGGCCGTAACCGGTTTCCCGCCACCAGTTGGCGTAGGTGTTCCACGGCAGGGTCAGCACGAATTCGATCAGGCCATAGACCACCAGCACCGCCAGCGCCGCCAGCCAGGGTCTTGGACGTTTCGCCCCCAGTCTCGCCGTGATCCGGGCCAGCACGCCGGACCGCAGCACCAGCCAGGCGACCGCCACGCTGACCACGGCACCCCACAGCAACAGCCAGTGACCGCCTTGCGTGTAGGCCTGAGCCTTGGCGTGCGCGGCCGGCGACACGCTCGCCAGATAGGCCGCCGTGGCAGCGGCAGCGTCGAAAGGTTGTGCCATTCAGAAAGCCCCCGTTTGTCGGGAAAAGGCCAGACAGCGGCGCGATTGTCAGGTGTATTCGTCGTTAGGTTCTGATGTCTGGAGAGAGTCTGCAATGCTGCGTGCCGCACTTCTTGGGACCGCGCTGTGTTTGGTCAGCCTGGCCGCCACCGCCGCGGCGCCCGTTTACGACCTGATCATCCGGGGTGGCGAGATTTACGACGGTTCCGGCGGCATGCCGGCCCGTAGCGATATCGCTGTAAAGGGCCAACGGATCGTCTGCGTCGGGGTCTGCAAGGGCACTGCCGCCAGGACCGTTGACGCCACGGGCAAGGCCGTCGCACCCGGCTTCATCAACATGCTCTCCTGGTCGAACCAGAGCCTGATCCATGATGGTCGCGGCCTGTCGGTGCTCAAGCAGGGCGTCACCCTGGAGGTGATGGGCGAAGGCAATTCCATGGGGCCGCTGAACCCGGAGATGAAGCGGTTTGCCCTCCTGCGGCAGGGCGACATCAAATACCCGATCAGCTGGACGAGCCTGGATGAGTATCTGCGCTTCCTCGAGGCCAAGGGCATCTCGGTGAACGTCGCCTCGTTCATCGGGGCCGAGACCACGCGGGTTCATGTGCTGGGCGAGGACGACGTGGATCCAACGCCGGAACAGCTCCTGCAGATGCGGAATCTGGTGGTGAAGGCCATGCAGGATGGTGCTCTCGGCGTCGGGTCATCGCTGATCTATGCGCCCGGCAGCTATGCCGAGACCGATGAACTGGTGGCGCTGACGACCGAGGCCGGACGCTGCGGCGGCATCTACATCAGCCATATGCGCTCCGAGGGAAACCGGCTGCTGGAGGCCATCGACGAGCTGATCGCAATCTCGCGGCGCTCCGGTGCGCCGGCCGAGATCTACCATTTGAAGCAGTCCGGTCGCCAGAACTGGGGCAAGCTGGATGCCGCGATTGCGCGCATCGAAGCCGCCCGGGCCGAGGGCCTGCGGATCACCGCCGACATGTACAACTATCCGGCCGGCTCCACCGGGCTGGATGCGGCCATGCCAACCTGGGTTCAAGCCGGGGGCTACGAGGCCTGGGCCCAGCGCCTTAAGGACCCGGCGACGCGGGCCCGGGTGCTGGCGGAGATGCGCGACGCCAAGGGCAATTTCGAGAACCTGATGCTGTCGGCCGGCGCAGAGGGCACGCTGCTGGTGGGGTTCAGGAACCCGTCGCTGAAACCCCTCACCGGCAAGACCCTGGCCCAGGTCGCAGAGGATCGCGGCGTCAGCGCGCAGGATGCCGCCATCGACCTGGTGATCGAGGACGGCAGCCGGGTGCAGGTGATCTACTTCCTGATGGACGAGGCCAATGTCGCACGCCAGACCGCCCTGCCCTGGATGAGCTTCGGTTCCGACGCCGAGGGCCGCGCGCCAGAGGGCCCGTTCCTGCTGTCGTCGACCCATCCACGAGCCTACGGGAACTTCGCGCGGCTGTTGGCGAAGTATGTGCGGGAGGAGAAGCGCCTGTCGCTGGCCGAGGCGATCCGCAAGCTGACGTCGCTGCCCGCGCACAACCTGGGTCTGCGGGACCGGGGGATGCTGAAGGTCGGGAACTATGCCGACGTGGTGGTGTTCGATCCGACGACTATCCAGGACCATGCCACGTTCGAAAAGCCGCAGCAGTTCGCCACAGGTGTCAGCGAGGTGGTGGCCAACGGTCAGCTGGCGCTGGAGCGCGGCGAGGCAACGACCACGCGACCGGGTCAGGTTGTGCGCGGTCGCGGATGGACGGGCTGGAAGGACGGCGGCTGCCGGGTGAGCGCGAAGGACTGGCGCTGGTAGCCCGGACTACCGGTCCTTCTCCCGCTCCCCGATCGCCGCCTGAGCCGCCGCAAGCCGCGCGATCGGCACGCGGTAGGGGGAGCAGCTGACGTAGTCGAGACCCACGCTCTCGCAGAACTGAATGCTGGCCGGGTCGCCGCCATGTTCGCCGCAGATGCCCAGCTTGACGTCGGGACGCACTGCCCTGCCCCGCTCGGTGGCGATGCGGATCAGGTCGCCGACGCCTTCCTGATCGAGGGTGACGAAGGGGTCGCGTTCAAAGATGCCCTTGTCGATGTAGGCGTTCAGGAAGCGGCCACTGTCATCGCGGCTGATGCCGAAGGTGGTCTGGGTCAGGTCGTTGGTGCCGAACGAGAAGAACTCGGCGTGCTCGGCCAAGTCGCCGGCGCGGATGGCCGCCCGGGGCAGTTCGACCATGGTGCCGACCATGTACTCGATGGAGACGCCCTGCTCGGCGAGCACTTCTTTCGCTGTCCGATCCGTCAGTTCGCGCAGGAACTTCATCTCTTCGCCCTTGGCGACCAGGGGATGCATGATCTCCGGGATCGGTGCCGGGCGGCCGTCGGCGACCACCTGGCAGGCGGCCTCGATGATGGCGCGAACCTGCATCTCGTAGATCTCGGGATAGGAGACGCCAAGGCGGCAGCCGCGATGACCCAGCATGGGGTTCACTTCGTGCAGCTCCTGGGCCCGACGCAATAGCTTGGCCGGATCGAGGCCCGTAGCCTCAGCCACCGCAGCCAGGTCCTCCTCGGAGTGTGGCAGGAACTCATGCAACGGCGGATCGAGCAGCCGGATGGTCACCGGTAGGCCCTCCATGATTTTGAATATTTCCACAAAATCCGCACGTTGCATCGGCAAAATCTTGGCCAGCGCCTGCTTCCGACCGGCGGCATCGTCGGCCAGGATCATCTCCCGCACCGCAGCGATCCGGGCAGGGTCAAAGAACATGTGCTCGGTACGGCAGAGACCGATCCCCTCGGCCCCGAACTGGCGGGCAACCTGGGCGTCCAGAGCCGTTTCGGCGTTGGCGCGCACCTTCAGCCGGCGGACCGCATCCGCCCACACCATCAGCGATCCGAAGTCCCCGGACAACTCCGGCTCGATCATCTTTACGAAGCCCTGCAGCACTTCACCGGTCGAACCGTCGATGGTGACGATGTCATGGGCCCGGATCGTCTTGCCCCGCGCCCGGAACTCCCCGGCCCGTGTGTCAATATGGATCTCGCCGGCACCAGAGACGCAAGGCCGTCCCATGCCACGTGCCACAACGGCCGCGTGACTGGTCATGCCGCCGCGGGCCGTGACGATACCGCGCGCGGCATCCATGCCGCGGATGTCCTCAGGGCTGGTCTCCTCGCGGACCAGGATCACCGCCTCGCCGGCGAGGCCCAGCTTTTCCGCTTCCTCAGCCGTGAACACCACCTTGCCGGTGGCAGCGCCAGGCGACGCCGGCAGGCCTGTGGCGATCACATCGCGTGGGCTCGACGGGTCTATGGTCGGGTGCAACAGCTGGTCAAGAGATGCGGGATCGACCCGCATCACCGCTTCGGCGTGGGTGATGAGGCCCTCATTGGCCAGGTCAACCGCGATCCTCAGCGCCGCCTTGGCGGTGCGTTTGCCGTTTCTGGTTTGAAGCATGTAGAGCCGCCCTTGCTCTACGGTGAACTCGATATCCTGCATATCGCGGTAGTGGGTCTCCAGCCGCTCCACCACCGCCTTGAACTGGGTGAACACCTCGGGCAGCGCCTCTTCCATCGAGGGGTTGGCGTCGCCCATTTCCTCGCCGGCGATCTTGGTCAGCGGCTGCGGGGTTCGGATGCCGGCGACCACGTCCTCGCCCTGGGCATTGATCAGGAACTCGCCGTAGAGGCGGTTGGCACCGGTCGACGGGTTGCGGGTGAATGCCACTCCGGTAGCGGAGCCATTGCCCATGTTGCCGAACACCATCGACTGGATGTTGACGGCAGTCCCCCAGCTTTCCGGGATGTCATGCATTCGGCGGTAGAACTTCGCCCGGTCGTTCATCCAGCTGGCGAACACCGCACCGACGGCTCCCCAAAGCTGCTGGTGCGGGTCCTGCGGGAATGGCGTGCCGAGATCGCGTTCGACGGCTTCCTTGTACTCGGCGACGACGGCTTCCCAATCCTCAGCGGACAGGCCGGTGTCCACATAGACCTCAAGGCGGTCCTTATGGTCGTCGAGGATCTCCTCGAACATGTGGTGATCCAGCCCGAGCACTACGGCGGAATACATCTGGATGAAGCGCCGGTAGCTGTCGAAGGCAAACCGGCGGTCGCCAGACAATTTGGCCAACCCCTCGACCGTCTGGTCGTTGAGACCCAGGTTCAGCACCGTGTCCATCATGCCGGGCATCGAGGCCCGCGCGCCGGAGCGGACCGAAACCAACAGAGGGTTGGCGGCGTCGCCAAACAGTTTGCCCGTGACCAGCTCAACGGCCTTCAGGCCCTCGGCGACCTGCGTGGTGAGCCCCGCAGGATAGGATTTCTCATTCGAGTAGTAGTGAACGCAGGCCTCGGTCGTGACCGTAAATCCGGGGGGAACGGGCAGTCCCAGGGACGACATCTCGGCCAGATTGGCACCCTTGCCACCCAGTAGGTCCTTCATGGAGGCGTCGCCATCGGCCGAGCCACCACCGAAGGCATAGACCCAGCGCGTCTTCACCATCGTATCGACCATCGTCAAATGCCCTCTAACCTAGCCCGTAACCTGCGAGAAATCCGCCACTTGTCCCATGGCGTCGCGAACCCTCACCAAAAGGCGAAGGCGGTTGTCACGCTCGTCTGATACATCCGAATTTACTAACACCTTGTCGAAGAACGCATCGACGGGTGCACGAAGTTTCGAAAGCAATTGCATGGCACCGACGAAATTCTCGGCGTCCACGGCCGCGTCCAGTTTGGCGTCGAGGTCGCCAACCGCAACAATCAACGCCAGTTCCTCAGGCGAAGACGCCCCCATACGGGCGGGGAGACCGCTCGGCAGCGCACCCCTTTTCTCTTCGGCCTTAAGGATGTTTACGGCGCGCTTGTAACCCGCCAGCAGGTTTGTCCCGTCCTCGGTTTTGAGAAAGGCGTCAAGCGCGCTGACCCGCGCCACAATGCGCACCAGATCGTCATCGCCCAAGGCGAAGATGGCAGCGACCAGATCGTGCCGCTGGCCCCGGTCACGGAGCCAGACTTCCAGCCGATCAGCAAAGAAGGCCACCACCTCCTCGACAACCTCGTCGTACCGACGGAACTCGAAAAGTATTTCGCCTTCCGGCTTTTCGCGTTCCAGCCGGTCGAATTCCAGGTCAACCTCGCGGTCCATCGCCACGACCTGGGGCACACCGTCCAGCAGCGCCTCGTCGAACTCCCGCAGATAGACCGAGAATTCCTGCGACTTCGCCCGCCCGCGCGCACCCAGATGTGCGGTCAGCTTCGGCGTCGACACCCAAAGCGCCCGACCCGGGTCTACAAAGCAGCGCAGCGAACGATACCAATCGGCCACCACCTCGCGAAGCGGCAAACGCAATTCGGATGCGAGCACGATCCGGATTACACCCAGCGCCGCACGACGAAGGGCAAAGGGATCGCGAGACCCCGTCGGCTTCTCGCCGATGGCATAGAAGCCCACCAGCGTGTCCAGCTTTTCAGCGAGGGCAACGGCCATGCTTACCGGACGATCCGGGACTTCATCAGCCGGGCCCGCCGGGCGATAGTGTTCACGGATGGCCTCGGCGACCAGCGGGCCAAGGCCCTCAGCGGTCGCGTAATAGCCGCCCATGATGCCCTGCAGTTCAGGGAACTCGCCCACGACGCCGGTGGTAAGATCCGACTTGGCGAGACGCGCGGCCTGTACCGCCTTGGCGACATCGGCGCCGACGCGCGGGGCCATGGCCCCGGCAATCATCTCCAGCCGTTCGACGCGCTCATACATGGCTCCCAACTTGGCGTGGAAGGTGACGCCTTTCAGCTTTTCGAGCCGCGCCTCGAGAGTCGTCTTGCGGTCTTCGGTCCAGAAGAAGCGCGCGTCCGACAGGCGGGCCGACAGCACCTTGGCGTTGCCCAGCGCAATGGTTTTGCCGCCGTCGGTCGCGTCGATGTTGGCTACAGTCACAAAGTGCGGTGCCAGCTTGCCCGTCTTGGGATCACGCACCGCGAAATAGCGCTGATGCACCCGCATAGACGTGCGGATGACCTCGGCCGGGAGATCCAGAAACACCGGATCCATGTCGCCCATGACCGGGATTGGCCACTCGACCAGCCCCGCTACCTCGTCCAGCAATCCCTGATCTTCGACCAGCTCCAGATTGCGGGCGAAACAGAGCGTCTTTGCGGCGTCGAGGATGCGATCCTTGCGCTCTTCCGGGTCAAGCACCACGAAGTGCTTTTCCAGTTTCTCGGCGTAGGCGTCGAAATCCTTCACCGAAAACGGCTGACCGGACCCCATAAAACGGTGGCCTTCGGTGACGTTGCCGCTGGAGAGACCGTCAATCTGGAACGGCACGACGTGACCGTCAAAAACGCAGAGGATGCGCCGGAGCGGGCGAACCCACTTCAACTTGCTGACGCCCGAAGTCATCGATTTCGGCCACGGAAAGCCCCGAACGATCGCCTCTATCATCTCGGCCACGATCTGCGGCGTCGGACGGCCCGGCTTGTGGACGTTCGCGTACCAGATGCCGTCACGTTCGGTGAGATCGCTCTTCTTCAGGCCGGTTTTGCGCAAGAAGCCGTCCAGGGCCTGTTCGGGGGCGTTGCTACGTGGTCCCTTGACCTCTTCGTGCCGGTCCTTCTGGGCCTCCGGCAACCCCTCGGCCACCAGGGTCAGGCGTCTGGAGCCAGCAAAGGTTTTCAGCGCCTCTGGCAGCAGGCCCTCGGCGGCCAGTCGCTCACGTGCCATCCGTTCAAGATCCTTCGCCGCCTGCGCCTGCATGCGCGCCGGGATTTCTTCGGAGAGGAGTTCGAGAAGGAGTTGGGGCATTAGTTCACCCCTTCGTCGGTGACCCAGGATTCGGCACACATTTTACAGAGGTCGCGGATGCGGCCGATATAGCTCTGTCGTTCAGCGACAGCGATGGCCCCTCTGGCATCCATGATGTTGAACAGGTGGCTGGCCTTCAGCACATGGTCGTAGGCCGGAAGGGCCAACGACTGCCCCTGACGCCCCTTCATTGCCAGGATGCGCGGCACCTCGCGCTCCATGTCTTCAAACTGGCGTTTGGCTGTATCCACATCAGCGACTTCGAGCTCGAAAGAAGAAAACTGCTGCTCGTTGGCCAGATAGATGTCGCCGTAGGTGAACTCGTCGTTGAACTGCAGGTCGTAGACGTTATCGACGTCCTGCAGATAGAGCGACAGGCGCTCAAGTCCGATGGTCAGTTCGCCCGCGACTGGAAACACATCCAGGCCACCCACCTGCTGGAAGTAGGTGTACTGGGTGATTTCCATCCCGTCGCACCAGACCTCCCAGCCCAGGCCCCAGGCCCCGACGGTGGGGTTCTCCCAGTCATCCTCGACAAAGCGGATGTCGTGGACCTTCGGGTCGATACCGATGGCCTCAAGACAGCCCAGATAGAGTTCCTGCAGGTTCTCCGGATTGGGTTTCAGGATCACCTGATACTGGTGATGCTGGCGCAATCGGTTGGGGTTTTCGCCGTATCGCCCATCCGCCGGACGGCGTGACGGCTGCACATAGGCTGCCTTCCAGGGCCTCGGCCCAAGCGTTCGCAGCACCGTCATCGGCGACAGGGTACCTGCGCCGATCTCGACGTCATAGGGCTGCAGAATCGCGCAGCCTTGGCGGCTCCAATAGTCATGGAGTTTCAGGATCAGGCCCTGAAACGAAAGCGGTTTAATCGGCATGGTCGGGGGGCTGTTCGCAGGTGCAAAAAAGTCGGCGGACCATAGGGCTCGTCGCGGTTCGCTTCAAGCCGCCCAGACCTGCGAAATGCCGCAGGCCTAATTGCCCTTGGCGGCGGTCCGTTTTCCAGCCTGCTGCATCGGCTGTCCGTACTTCGCTCGGTTCTCCGGCGTGTCGGCAACAGGACCGTTCGTGACCATGGTGTTGGTCAAAGTAGCGTTGCCAGCTTCATAGGTTACGGAAATTGATGCAGGCGCGGTTACATCGCCGGGGACTGTGGTGGCGACGGACGCTGTCGTGGGCAACGGTTCGATGGTGGTCTGCAAGGGCGGGCGATGACTGGCGTCCGCAGGAGGCTGGGCATTCGCGGCGGCGGCCGAGAGCGCGACCAAAGTCGCGGCGACAAATCCTGCGATTCGCATGGTGTGAACTCCGGTTGGCAGGTCAACGCCTTAGCGACGTCGACGACCTGCCAACCAGTACGGTTCAGTGCGCCTGTTCGTTCCGTGCCGCCATCAGGGTTTTGCGGGCGCGATCTCCGCTGGCGGTGGCGTCTCTACGGCACCCTGTCCGGGTATCAACACGCGATCAACAATCTGCAGCAAGCCGCTGGCCGTCTTGAGGTCGGCCTGGACGATCGTCGCGCCGTCGACTTTGAGGGTTCCGGCCTCGTCGGTACCGTCCAGCAGGATCGTGTCGCCGGCACCGGATGGGATCGGTCCCTTCACGCCCTTTATCCGCGTCGAGAGGAAAGGCGCATTGACAACGTGATGCAGAATGAACTTCTGCAGAGCGGTTTTGTCGGCCTTCAGCCCATTCAGGTCCGCCATCGGCATCACGGCGAACGCCGCATCGGTCGGAGCGAACACAGTCAAATTAGCGTTGCTCTTCAGCAAGCCGGCAAGGTTTGTTGCGTCAATCCCGGCCACAAGCGTCGTGAATTTTCCCGAGAGCCTGAGCGTATCCATCAGGTCGCCTTGAGCCGCCACCTGTGCGGTCGCAGCAGCGGTTTGCGATAGCGCGACACCGGGCGTCGTTATGAGCACAGCGAGGATTGCAGCGGAGAGGAAACGTGGACGCGACATCAAATGGTCCTTGTGAGTTCGCGCGGCGGGGGCGCCGCAATCGAGGGTGTCCAATTACGTAGCGATCGAACCGGACGGATTTAAGACGGCCAGCAGGCGCGTCAAGCGCGGCATGTGCACGTTACCTGGGCGAAAGGATGCTGCCCGGCCTGGTATTCCGCTCACAAAACACGCATCGCGCGAAATGATCGATTATTATTTAGGCGTCGCGGGGCTTCTTTACGGAGAAGTAAACCCAAGAGGCGGGGCCAGCGCCTGCGCGACATAGCGTCCGGCTTGGTAGTCGCGATGGGGTTAGAGCAACCGCGGCGATCACCGATCACTGTACAGGGGTTGGCCCACCCAATGGGCCGAACGCGGGAGCGAACTGATGAAACTCATCATGGCGATCGTCAAACCTTTCAAGCTGGACGACGTGCGCGAAGCGCTCGTGAACGCTGGCGTGGAGGGACTGACGGTCTCGGAGGTCAAGGGGTACGGCCGGCAAAAGGGCCAGACCGAGATCTATCGTGGGGCAGAATACCAGATCAATTTCCTGCCTAAGGTGAAGCTGGAGGCCGTGGTCGATGACGCCGCGGCCGGCAAGGCGGTCGAGGCCATCAAGGCCGCAGCCGCCACCGGCAAGATCGGCGACGGAAAGATCTTCGTCCTCGACGTCTCGGAAGCCGTGCGCATCCGGACGGGCGAGACCGGCTCAGCAGCGCTGTAGCGAACGCGACAAAGGAACAGTTTCAATGAAATTCTACGGAAAACAACGGCTTGCAGGGCTGATGCTCGCGGCCGTCATGGCCGGGGCGCCGCTGGCGACCTCGGCCTTCGCTCAGGAAGCCACGGCACCCGTTGCAGCGGCTGCAGAAGCGGCGGCACCTGCTGCTGCTCCGGCTGTCGAGCCTGCTGCTCCGGCAGCGGCCGAGGCGGCCCCTGCCGCCGCCGAGGCTCCAGCGCCGCCCACGCCGGACAAGGGCGACACCACCTGGATGCTGACCTCGACGGTCCTGGTCCTGCTGATGATCCTGCCTGGCCTGGCCCTCTTCTATGGTGGCCTCGTGCGTCAGAAGAATATGCTTTCAATGCTGATGCAGGTTTCGATCGTGACCGTGGTCGGCATGATGGCCTGGGCGTTCTGGGGCTATTCACTGTCGTTCACCGACGGCGGCGGGCTCAACAAGTTCATCGGTGGGACCAGTAAATTCCTGCTGAGCGGGGCCGTGTTCAACGCCGAGGGAGCCTTCACGAATGTCGAGACCTTCTCGAAGGATGTAGTGATCCCGGAGGTTGTGTTCGTCTGCTTCCAGATGACCTTCGCCTGCATTACCGCCGCCTTGGTTCTCGGCGGCGTGGCCGAGCGGATGAAGTTCGGTGCCGTTGTGCTCTTCGCGGTCCTTTGGCCACTGCTTTCCTACTATCCCATGGCACACATGGTGTGGTGGTGGGCCGGCGCGACCTCGGGCTTCGGTCAAACGGCGGACGCCCTCGCAGGCGGTGCAGGCCAGATCTGGGCCTTCGGAGCGCTCGACTTCGCCGGTGGCACGGTGGTGCACATCAATGCGGGCATAGCCGCCCTGGTTGGTGCCTTGATCCTGGGACCGCGCAAGGGCTACCGGTCCGAGCCCATGCCACCCCACTCCCTGACCCTGACCCTGGTCGGGGCGGGTCTGCTGTGGGTGGGTTGGTTCGGCTTCAACGCCGGCTCGAACCTGGAAGCCAACGGCTACGCCGGCCTGGCCATGATCAACACACTTCTGGCCACCGCTGCGGCGGGCTTCTCCTGGGCGATGGTTGAGTGGGTTACCCGCAAGAGGGCATCGATGCTCGGCCTGGCGTCAGGTCTGGTCGCCGGCCTCGTGGCAGTGACACCGGCTGCAGGTTTTGCTGGTCCGGTGGGCTCGATCATCCTCGGCCTGCTGGTCAGCCCGATCTGCGTGTTCTTCTGCTCCACCATCAAGAACGCGCTCAAGTACGACGACAGCCTGGACGCCTTCGGCATTCACGCCATCGGCGGCATAGTCGGTGCCATCGCTACCGGCATCCTGGTCAACCCGGCGCTTGGTGGCGCTGGCGTGGTCGACTTTACCAACGGAACCGTGGGTTACGACGCGGCCTTCCAGATCATGGCCCAGGTCAAGGCCGTGCTGCTCGCCATCGCCTGGTCGGGCACCGCAAGTGCCATCGTCTTCCTGCTGATCAAGTTCACGATCGGGCTGAAGGCATCGCCTGAGGCGGAGGAAGAGGGTCTGGACATCGTCGAGCACGGTGAACGCGCCTACGCTTCCTGAACCTGGAAGACTTGAGTCTATCGTACGGAACGGGGGTCCTTCGGGGCCCCCGTTTTTCGTTTCAGATCAGGCCCAAGGCCCCCCCAGGCGGCAGCGGCGCACCCACCATGTCGGCGCAACGGCCTCGATCCGTTCGGCCAGGGTCTCGGCGGAAATGTCATCCGGACACAACGCAAAACAGGTACCCCCGGACCCGGAAACCCGGGCCAGCAGTACTTCCGGTTCATCGCGAAGGGTGGCCAGGACCGCGCCGATCTCGGGCTCGACACTGATGGCAGCGGCCTCAAGGTCATTGGACATCATCGAAAGCCAGGCCGCGACCTCCTCGACGCTCTCGAACGCTTCGGGCACCGGCGGAGGGACTACATCGCCAAACTGGCCGGCCGCATCAAACGCCCGGTACACAGCCGGAGTAGAAACCCCCACCCTCGGGTTCACCAGCACCGCATCCATCAATGGCAGGCCAGGCGCCGGTGAAAGCCGCTCTCCCCTGCCCTGCGCGAGAACGGGCCGCCCCCAAAGACACGCCGCACCGTCAGCGCCCAGACTTGCGGCCACCCCTTCGAGCCGTGCGTCTTCAAACCCGGGGGCGAAGACATCGCGAATGAGCCGCAAGGCCGCGCCCGCGTCACTGGACCCACCGCCCAGGCCACTGGCCACGGGCAGTTGCTTGTCCAGCGCGAAGGTCAGTTCAGACATCGGTCGACCAAGTTCGGCGACAAATGCCCGGACCGCGTGGATGATCAGATTGTCGGACTCGCGGGTAAGATTCCGGGCAAACGGCCCGATCACGGTCAATCGCCCCTCACCCAGCTCCACCGTCACGCGATCACCAATATCGGCGAAAACCATCAGGCTGCAGAGCGGGTGAAAGCCGTCAGATCCCGGCGCGCCCACGTGCAGGAACAGGTTGACCTTGGCTGGTGCCAGCCGGTCCGGCACGGCCTATTGTCCGGCCAGTTTCGGGGTGGGACCCAGCCCCGAAGCCAGCTTTTTCTCGACGTCGACCCTGTTCTTCTCGTCGGGCTTGAGCGTCAGGACACGACGCCACTGGAACACCGCCTCGTCCTTGCGACCGACCATCCAGTAGGCGTCGCCCAGATGGTTGTTGATCTCGGGGTCACCGGCTTCCAGTTCGATGGCCTGCTCCAGTATCTCGACGGCTTTCCTGAAGTCTCCCAGCCTGAAGTGGGCCCAGCCCAGGCTATCGATTATCGCCCCGGCACGAGGATTGGCAGCGACCGCCTTTTCGACCATGGCCAGGGCTTCGGGCACGCGCTCGCCGCGGTCGATCCACGCATAGCCCAGATAGTTCAGCAGTTCTGCATCGTCGGGTCGCAGCGACAGCGCGCGGATCAGATCGGCCTCTGCAAGTTTCCAACGCCCAAGCCGCTCGTTTGCCCGGCCACGCGAATAGATCAGCTGCCAGTCCGGTGTCTTGCTGGCGTCGATCTGTGGCGTCCAGATGGAAATCGCTTCTTCAAAGGACTCGTTGGCCGCCAACAGGTCCGCCAACGTCAACAGTCCATCTAGGTCGCCGGTCGCCGCCGCCGTTCGCGCCAGTTTCAGGGCTTCGGTCTTGTTGCCTGCGCTCTGGTAGCTCCAGGCGAGCTTTGACTGCCCGGAAGAGAACTCCGGAGAACCTGGCCGGGCGTGCTGATAGGCCCCACGGGCACCCTCGACATCGCCCTGTTGCTGCAACACGTCACCCAGCATCAGCCATCCGTCATTGCGCTGAGGATCCAGTCGCAACGCCAGACGCAGATAAGCCAGGCCAATCTGGCCCTGTTTGGCGCTGATCAGGGTCGCTGCGGGGCCCAGCAAGGCAAAGGCGGCACCTTCCTTGATGGCGGGCGCGGTGGGGGCGGCCTTGCCGGATGCAGCGCGAGCGCGCGCCGCCTTCAAACCAGGGTTCGACCTGCTCCGCGCCAAGGCCGCATCGTAAAGCGCAATGGCCTCGGGTCGACGTCCCCTCCGCTCCAGAAACCCGCCATAGCTGGTGACGGCAATCTCGGCCCCGCCGTCGCCGCCATTGATGGCCTTGAAGTTGGTCTCGGCCTCGTCAAAGCGCCGTGCGCGTTCATAAAGGTGGGCTTGGCCGATCTGTCCGAAGTAGTCGACGCTGGCATCGCCACGAATTGTCGGTCGGATCAGGGCTGCGTCCAAATCGCCCACGGATGCGGCAGCCCACGGCGTCAGCAGCGCCGCGGCACCCCGATGCGGAAAGCCGACGCCGTCGGATCCCAGCACCTCCCGTGCCACCTTGCCCTTGTTGACTGCCAGCGCCTCAACCGCCCGTGTCAGGCGACCTATCCGCTTGCCTTGGTCTGAGGCATCCGGCCCATCGGGTGCCAGCAGCGCCGCCTTGGTGATATCGCCGGCCATAAGGGCTGCGGTGAACGCCCGCTCTTTGACCGCAGGATCATCCCCGCCTTGCAGTTTGGCGAGTTCAAGAAATCTGGCCGCATCGGCGTTGCGCCCGTCGCTCAAGGCGGTGCTGCCGGCCAGGAACAAGCCATAGGCACTTTCGGCCCCGGTCGTCGTCGCGCGGGGAGCAGTTTTGACTGGCACCGTCGCACACGCTCCCAACAACAGCAGCGATAGGCAAGTGGTAGCAAAGAGAGTGTGTCGCATACCAATCAGCTTGGGCGCGGCAGGGGCTCGCCGCAAGTGCACACGCGCCAAATCCTGCCGGGCCTACATGTTCGGATAGTTGGGTCCGTCGCCGCCCTGTGGAGTCTTCCAGACGATGTTCTGCGACGGATCCTTGATGTCGCAGGTCTTGCAGTGGACGCAGTTCTGGAAGTTGATCTGGAACTTCGGGTTCTGGCCTTGCTCGTCGTACAGCACCTCATAGACCCCAGCCGGGCAGTAAAGCCGCGCCGGCTCACCATACTTCGGAAGGTTCACACCGATCGGGACCGAGGCATCGCGCAGCGTCAGGTGCGCGGGCTGGTTCTCATCATGGTTGGTGCTGGATAGAAACACCGAGGACAGTTTGTCGAAACTGAAGACGTTATCCGGCTTGGGATAGGTGATGGTCTTGTAGTCCTTGGCCAGGCCGGTGGATTCGGCGTCACTCTTGCCGTGCTTCAGTGTGCCCCAGGGCGACCAGCCACCAAGCAGGGTGGCGATCATGGCGTCCATACCGCCCAGCACCAAGCCAGGGATGGTGCCGAACCGTGACCACAGCGGCTTGAAGTTACGCACCGACCACAGTTCCTTGGCGATCGAAGACTTCTGATATGCGGTTTCGTAGGCCGTCAGATCATCGCTCGCTCGTCCCGCCGAGATCGCCTCGAACGCCGCGTCCGCAGCCAGGATACCGCTCTTGACGGCATTGTGGCTGCCCTTGATGCGCGGCACATTGACCATGCCGGCTGAGCATCCCAGCAGAACGCCACCGGGGAAATAGAGCTGCGGCAGCGACTGAGCACCGCCCTCGGTGATCGCCCGCGCGCCGTACGAGATACGCTTGCCACCTTCCAGATAGGCGCGAATGGTGGGGTGGGTCTTGAACCGCTGGAACTCATCGAACGGCGAGAGGAAGGGGTTCTTGTAGTTCAGGTGCAGCACGAAGCCGATGGACACGTAGTTGTCCCCGAAATGATACATGAATGAGCCGCCACCCGTCGCATTGTCCAGCGGCCAGCCAAAGGTGTGCTGGGTCAGGCCCGGCTCGAACACAGCATCGGGAACTTGCCACAACTCCTTGATACCGATGCCATATTTTTGCGGCTCGCGGCCGTTGGTCAGGCCGTAACGGGCCTGAAGTTGCTTCGAGAGAGACCCGCGAACGCCCTCGCCGATGAAGGTGTATTTGCCGTGCAACTCCATGCCCGGTTCATAGTGGGCGGTGCGCTCTCCGTCCTTGCCGATGCCAGCCACACCCGCGACCACGCCCTTCACCGAGCCGTCCTCGTTGAAGACCAGATCAGAGGCTGCCATGCCGGGATAGATTTCTACGCCCAGGCCCTCGGCATAGGTCGCCATCCAACGGCAGACATTGCCCAGGCTGGCGATGTAGTTGCCGTGGTTTAGCATCCACTTGGGGAACGGCAGGAAGCTGATGTCCAGTTCACCCTGCGGGCCCAGCATCACGAACTTGTCGCGGGTGACCTTTGTCTCCAGCGGAACGCCAAGTTCCTTCCAGTTCGGCAGCAGGTCGGAGATGCCGCTGGGGTCGATCACTGCGCCTGACAGGATATGGGCACCGACCTCCGAGCCTTTTTCCAGAACCGCGACGGTAAGGTCCGCATTGAGTTGTTTCAGCCGGATCGCAGCGGCCAGCCCCGAAGGCCCCGCGCCCACGATGACGACATCATATTCCATGGCTTCACGTTCCACGGCGTCACTCATTCTCTTCCCCTCGCCTCCTCGCCTGTCGGAAAACTGTCCCACACGCGATCCCTGGCTCTGATATTACGTGCGTCTTATCCGAAGGTGACCCGGCGCCGGTCAAGCACCAAGGCGCATTGTAGATCACTTCATCTGCGCGGTTCGACCACCAGCTTGACCCGACGGCCCGGCGACAGCCCTTCGCCAGGGGCCAGATTGTTCAACATCCGGAACAGCGCCACCTTGTCCCCGCTGGAAGACATTCGCCCGGCCAAAGCTTCGACGGTGTCGCCGCTGCGCACCGTGACGACTGCCAGTTGCTGGGTGCCGTAGCGGCCGGCATCGCTGTCGGTGATGCGTCGGAATGACCTGAAAAGTGGATTGAAGGTCGCTGTCTGGCCGGCCGGCGCAAGGGCGGTGAAGCGGTAGACGCCCTCGCCCCCTACATCGTAGGCGACGACCGTGAGGTCAACCGGCTGGGCCTGACTGGTCGCTCGGGCCGTCACGGTGACCGCGTCAAGCCCATTGATTCGGCTCTTTTGCGGCGCACCAATTTCAGCCTGGGCCTGCCCAAGGATCGTGCGAAGCGCGTCTCGCGCATGATCCTCCAGACGCGCGCCATCCAGTCTTGCGCCGGTAAAGTCGCCGCGATAGCCGGTCGGCCCGGAAATTCCCACAGCCGTCGCGCCATTGGTCAGGCGGAAGCCGCTGGGTGCCTCGAACGCCAGCTTCAGGCCGGGATGAACAAACGCTGCGCCCCGCACGAAGCCCTGTGCAGGATCGTCGCCATAGAGCAAGCCATCCATGGCGGCCATATAGGCTGCTTCGTTGACATTAAGCGGTCCGGTGACCGGGGGTGCCTTGCCGGATACCTTGCCGGCCTTCTGGATCCGCGCGGCGGTCAAAGGGTGGGATCGGGCCCAGACCGGTGTCGCGCCGGTGCCGAGGCCGGACGCCCGCGCGGCATATTCGTCCTGCCGCTGTAAGGCCGCCAAAGCGCTGGAAATTCCCTCTCTCGGATAGCCCGCCGCTGGCAGGGTGAGTGTCGCAAAGGCGTCAGACTCATATTCCTGACTGCGTGAGTAGCTGAGGGTTCCCAGCTGGGCTGCCTTGCCCGCGAGTTGGCCGATCTCCTCGGACTTGGCCACGGCACCCACCAGCAAGGCGGCAAGACCGGTAAGAACCTGCTGGTTGCGCTGGCGGGCAAAATGCTTGCGGGCAACATGGCCGACCTCGTGACCGAGCACGCCGGCCAGTTCGGCCTCAGTATTCAGGACGCTCAGCAGGCCTCGCGTCACATAGATGCTGCACCCTGGCGGTGCCGCGAAGGCGTTGATGATCTCGCTGTTGATCAGGATGAAGGTGCAGCGTCCGCCGAGCCCCCCGGCCAAGGCCATCTTTTCGCCGATCCGCGCGACATAGGCCGCCTGCGGCCCGGCGTAGACGCCGCCCATACTGTTAACGAACGCCGCCTGTTGCTGCCGCTCCTGATCCGAGGTCCGCGGCTGGGCCAACGCAGGTGCCGGCAGTCCGGCGGCCAGCGCAAACATCAGAACCGGGGCGATCCCTCCCCTTTGAGCCATCCGGAATGCCATCTGTTGTCCTTGTTGTTCGACTTTCCATGTTCTGGAAGGCAAGAATTGGATCAGAGTGACTCAGCCATGTTTCAGAGTGTACTTGGAAAAAGCAACTGCCACAGGCCTGGTGGAAGAAAGTCGCGGGGTTGCAGTCGCAACGTCGCCCCACAGGGAGGGAAACTGAAAATGCGCGTGCCGATCCTAGCCGGCCTGTTGCTGCTGGCAGCTTCGACGTCACAAGCCGCCGAGGCCCGGTGGGTCGCCTCGTGGGGTGCCTCGCCAGCCCCGCCGACGGCGGCGGCACCAGGTGTGGAAGCCCGTCGGGTCAGCCCGTCGTTTGCGAACCAAACGATTGTCCAGGTCGTCAGGCTCAGCGCTGGCGGACAGCGTCTGCGGGTTCGTTTCACCAACGAATACGGCGTCAAAGCCCTGCTGATCGGAGCCGCCCGCGTCGCACTTCTCACCCCCGAGGGTGGCGTCGTAGCAGGCAGTGATCGCGTCGTGACTTTTTCCCGTGCCAGCGCGACCACAATTCCGGCCGGAGCGCCCCTCCTGAGTGACCCGATCGACCTGAAGACCGGCAGTCTTACCCGGCTAAGGATCAGCATCTTCGTTCCGGAGGATACCGGCCCCTGTACCTGCCACATGAACGGAGGCGACCTGGTCCAGCTCTCGCCGCCCGGCGACTGGACCGGTCGGGAACTGCCGCCAGCAACGGGTCCGGCACAGTACCGCGCGTTCGTTTCCGGGATTGAGGTGGAAGCCAAGCCTCCAGCGACTGTCATTGTCGCGCTCGGGGACTCGATAACGGACGGCTACCTCGCGACGCCCGGCACCAATCGTCGTTGGCCCGACCGCCTTGCCGAGCGGTTGGCGGCAAAATATCCGAAACGCGCCATGGCCGTGGTCAACGCCGGGATCGGTGGAAACCGTGTGCTCAGCGACGGCGTCGTCGCCGCCATGGGGCAAAGTGCCCTGACCCGCTTTGATCGCGATGTCCTGTCGGTTCCGGGTGCGACCCACCTTGTCATTCTGGAAGGCGTCAACGATCTGGGCATGCGGGTCGACAGGCCGACGGCTCAGGCCTTGATCCACGGTTACCGGCAGCTGATCGACCGCGCGCACGCCCAAGGCATCAAGGTGGTCGGCGCGACCATACTTCCATACGAGGGTGCCGCCTATTTTACGGCTGAGGGCGAAGAGTCCCGACTGGCGGTTAATGAGTGGATCCGCAAGAGCGGTGCATTTGACGCCGTCATCGACCTCGACGCAGCGATCCGCGATCCGGCCAAACCCGCCCGGATGCGCTCCGAATGGCACGCGGGCGACTGGCTGCACCCCAACGATGCAGGCTACCAGGCCATGGGTGAAGCGATAGATCTCGCGTTATTCCGCTAATCACAGGCTGACAATTGCGCGGGTGGCGGGCAAGAGTTTTCACACAATGCCCGCTGCCTACTCAACCCAGGCCCAGATGGCCGAAAGCCTGCTCGCCTTCTGGGTCGACGCGGGCGTTGACGCCATGCTTCTGGACGATCCTGTCGACCGGATCGCCGCCGGCCGCGTGCTTCCTCCGCAACGCGTTGCAGCTCCGGTGGTGGCTGCGCCAGTGCGGACCGCATCACGGCAGCCGGACATTTCCGATGCGGTCGCGAACGCTCACGCCCTCGCAAGCGCCGCACAGAACCTCGAAGCACTGGTTGCCGCCATCGCTACATTTGACGGATGCCCGCTTCGCTTCGACGGTGCCGCCAGCCAGGCCGTCATCTATCGCGGAAATATCTCGGCCCCTTTGATGGTCATCGGAGAGGCACCAGGTGCCGACGAAGACGCGCTGGGGCAGCCATTTGTGGGCCGGGCCGGAAAGTTGCTCGACCGGATGCTGGCCGCGGCAGGACTGGACGAACGGGTTCTGATTACCAACACGGTCTTCTGGCGACCGCCGGGTAACCGGACGCCGACCTACGCCGAGCAAGAGGTGTGCGCACCGTTTGTGGAGCGAATGATCGCCCTGGTGCGACCACGAATGCTGTTGCTGGCGGGGGGCGCGCCGACCAAGGCGCTGTTGAAGGTTGAGGACGGCATTCTGTCCCTGCGCGGGCGCTGGATCGACTGGACTTCGGCCGACGGGTCGATGACCCTTCCGGCGCTGCCGACCCTGCACCCGGCCTTCCTGCTTCGCCAGCCTGCCGCCAAGAAGCATGCCTGGAGCGACCTCCTGGCCCTGACCGAGAGACTTGATAGACCGGTCGGGCCTCTCTAGATTGCCCTCTTCGGGTTCGAGAAAAAGGAACTCGCGCTTCGCGCTATCTGTCGCGATGCGTGGGAAATGACCGCATGACGCTCACAAAGCGCCTGCGCGTCGGGGTGTTTTCCCTCGTCGCCGCCGCGTCGATCGCCAGCATGGCGACGGCCGCATCGCCGAAAGCCCTCTCCGACACTGACGCCAACGCCTATGCGTCCGCGTTCGAAGCCGTGGATCAGGGCGACTTCCTGGGCGCTGAACTGCAGGCCGCCGAGATCAAGGACAAGTCGCTTTCCGGCTACCTGTCGTTCCGCGCCCTGATGCATCCGACGGCGCACAAGGCGTCGTTCGAAGAGCTTTACAGCTGGCTGGCAAAGTTCCGGGATCTGCCGCTGGCCGACCGCGTGTTCTCGCTGGCCTCGAAGCGCAAACCCGCCGATGCGATGGCTCCGCCGATGCCGGATGTGGTCATTGCCGACGCAACGCGCAGCGAAATCACCCGCCCGGCGCGTGAGGCCTTCTATTCAGGCGACGTGAGAACGGCTTTTGATCTGGCGGTAGGGGTTGGCGAGCGCTGGGTTGCCGGGTTGTCAGCATGGCGTCTGCATGATTTTGGCCAGGCTCACGACTATTTCGCCCAGATCGCCCACGACAGCGATGAAGACCCATGGCTGCGCGCCGCCGGAGCCTATTGGGCGGCGCGATCCTCGGTGGCGTTGGGAGACGAACGCGCGGCGAAGGACTTCCTCCGCATGGCAGCGCGCTCGCCCCAGACGTTTTACGGCATGATTGCTGAGCGACAGGTTCGCATGGCAAGCGCTCAGGTCGGACCTGCAATATTGATCCTGGCGGCCTATCGTGCGCCGGCCCCTGCCGTCGAAAACGATCTGACCCGGTTCGTTGATCGCGACCCCCGCGCCCACCGCGCCGCTGCGCTTGCCCAGATCGGACGGGTCGGGGATGCGCGCCAGGAACTGCGAGCGGGCCTGGCCCTGGCGCGCACGGCTGTCGAGCGCGACACCTGGACCGCTCTGATCACGGCTCTCGGACCCGCCGGCGGTCCCGGCATCCAGAAGGCCGAATTTCTGACGCTCGGCGACTACCAGCTCCCCGTACTTGAACCGTTGAATGGCTTCACCGTCGACCGCGCGCTGGTCTATGCCATCGTGCGTCAGGAGAGCGCGTTCAATCCGAAAGCGGTGTCACACGCCGGTGCTATGGGCCTGATGCAGTTGCTGCCCGCCTCCGCCGCGCTTGCAACGGGGGACAAGACCTTCCGAACCCGGCCGAAGAAGCTGTTCAATCCGGCGATAAATCTCCGGGCCGGACAGGACTATCTGACTTATCTGATGGACCGGGGTGTGGGCTCGGACATCCTGCGTACTGTGGCGGCCTACAACGCCGGGCCCGGAGCCGTGCTGAAAACCATCGGCATGGTGGGCGACCAGGATCCGCTGTTGCTGATCGAAAGCCTGCCCGCTCTGGAGACCCGCAACTACGTCGAGAAGGTGATGACGGCCTACTGGACCTATAAGAGGATGTTCGGCGAGGAAACCCGCACCCTCGACGCTCTGGCCAGCGGAGCGCGGCGCATCGACGCCCACCTCGACCTAACCCGTCCGCCGGGGATTGAAACCCAGGCCACGCCGCAGACGCTTGAGATCGGCGCCCTGACCGCTCGCGAGGCGGCTGCGCTCGATTAGGACGCCGTAGGCACGGCGCGCAAACAAGCCGCCGTCAGACAGACCCAGCACCAGAGCGCCGTGCCCGCCGCGCCCGAGATGCCCGGTCAGAGATCCGATCCAGCCGTCACGCAGCCGGAACGACGCCGGCAGCACAACCAGCCAATCCGCTCGAGCCAAAGCTGATGCCGCTTCAATGGTGGGCTGCAAATCAGCACCCGTCTCCTCACAGAGGTCGGCAATATCGGCTTGGCCAACCTCCGCGACAATCACGACCTGACGAAGCAGACCATCCACCGCGCCCGCCGTCAGCTGGGCTAGTAGCGCCGGAAGGCGTTCGGGCTGGGTCCGCGCATCGATGATTGCCGTAAGCATGGCCGCGAGAAGGCGTGCTTCGGCCGCTCGCGTCAACGCTGATGAGCGGTCAGGTGAAGACCAGAACCGCACCCAGCCGCAACGAGCGTTCGCACCCGTGGATGAGCCGGGCGAGGCAAAACGCTTCTACACCGTAGGCTTGCCACACAGCGCCGCCCGCGACGGGAGAATTGGCTGCTTCCCAAAGCCCTTCTGCGTCCGGGTCAATCCCGGGTGGGAGTTCAATCACCGAGGCCAGTTCCCGACACTCTTCAAGCAGCCGTACGCTGGAACCGACCATACCTCCAATCGAGGTGCGCGGAGGAACCACTTCGTCAAACAATATCAAGTCGAAGGATTGCGGCACATAGAAGCCCTCGCAGTCCGAATGACAAAGCAGATGCTGGTAGCGTGGCTTGGGCAAATTCGCCGTAACGAAGTCCAGAGCGCGCCGTTTAGGCTTGGGTTGGTAACCGTGTGCATCATGCACTGCGTAGAGCTCATTGAGGACAGGGTCTTCACTGGCTTCGACCTGGAGTTCTTCTGTCGTCGGCAGCCGCCCTTTGAGCGCCCAGTAAGCACCTAGCCGGCGTACCGAGTGCAATCCTCCATAACCCCACATCTGCGCTTCGAACACGTCGGCTTCGGCGATATCCAGCGGTTCGGAGTGCGCCGCCAATCTGTTCTCGAGCAAGATTTCATTGAGTGACACGTAAGTCTCGCACAACTCGGCGAAAGTCTCCGGGTCTTCCTCCCGCGCGGCTTGAGCAAGCCAGCCCACAGCGATATCCAATCCCATGCACCGGCCCTCACGAAGGACATAAACCAACCTGGCGGGCGGTCGTCAACTCAAATTTGTTCTTGTTTTGTTTTCTATGATCTTCATCCTGCGCGTATGCTCATACGCCCCCTCCCCATCCGCGGCCGCGGCGCGCGATCCAACGCCAGCGGGCGCTTTGAGGCCGACACGGTCGAGGCCTTCGACGATGGCTGGACGCAGGACGATGCCGAACCGGCGAAGTTCGTCACGACCGCCACGCCGGAACAGGCGCGCGTGATCATCAGCCGGAACGACAGCCCCGACATCGGCTTTTCGGCCTCGATCAATCCCTACCGAGGCTGCGAGCATGGATGCATCTACTGCTATGCCCGCCCCGCCCACGCCTTCATGGGCCTGTCACCGGGTCTGGATTTCGAATCAAAGCTGTTCTTCAAGCCGCACGCCGCCAGCCTGCTCGAGGCTGAGTTGCGCAACCCCCGCTACAAGCCTGAGCGGATCCACATCGGCGGCAATACCGACCCCTATCAGCCGGAAGAACGCAAACTTGGGATCACTCGGGGGCTGATCGAGGTGCTGCTGCGGTTCCACCACCCGTTCTCGGTGATCACCAAGTCGGCGCTGATCCTGCGGGACCTGGACTTGCTGGCGGCGGCTGGCCGGGAGGGTCTGGTTCGGGTGGCGATCTCGGTCACCAGCCTCGACCGCAAGCTCGCCCGCTCCATGGAGCCGCGTGCCGCGACGCCGGAAAAGCGCATCGAGACGATCCGCCAGCTCACGGCGGCCGGCGTTCCGGTGACCGTGATGTTCGCGCCCGCAATCCCCGGCCTGAACGACCACGAACTGGATGCTGTGCTGGAACGCGCGGCACACGCCGGCGCGACCGGCGCAGGCTACGTGACGCTGCGCTTGCCGCTGGAGATCAAGGATCTGTTCCGCGAGTGGCTGGAAAGCGACCATCCTGACCGGGCGCGCCGGGTAATGTCCCTGGTCCGCCAGATGCGCGGCGGCAAGGACTATGATGCCCAGTGGGGTAGCCGCATGCGCGGCCACGGCCCCATCGCCGACCTGCTGAACGCGCGCTTCAAGGCGGCGCGCAGGCGCTATGGTCTGAACGCGCCACGACTGCCCACGGATATCTCGGCTTTCCGAATTCCGCATCAAACGGGCGACCAGATCGACCTGTTCTGAACGATAATCAGCGCGTGCTGCGGCGGTCGTTCAGCATGGGTTTGCGGGTTTGCTGGATCGGGGCACCGGAGGATCGCGAGTCCCGGAGGCCGCCCTGGACGACGGGTTGGTAGGTCGCGCCATAGGTTTTCATGATGTCGGGCCCTCTCGGCCGGGTCGGGCGGGCGATCAACGCACCGCCCGGGTTAAGTCGTCAGCGACCGCCAGCGTTCGGGAAGGACTTCAGCGCGGACACCGACACAGGTGGCTTGGCGGCTTCCTTCTTGGGCTTGCGGGTCTCTTTGTTAGATTTCTTCTGACCCTTGGCCATGGTCGTATTCCTTTGTTGAGCCTCGTAGGTAGCACGCCCCGCGAAACCTTCCGCAGGCTTTCTCAGCGGTTGAACACGCCGACCAGCTCGATATGCGGCGACCACAGGAACTGATCTACCGGCAGGATGCGTTCCAGACGGAACCCGGCATCGATCAGGGTGCGCGCATCACGGGCAAACGTCGCAGGATTGCAGGAGACGCCGATCACCCGGCTTACCTTTGAGCCGGCCAGTTCCGCCGCCTGTTCCGCAGCGCCGGCGCGGGGTGGGTCAAAGACGGCGACATCCGTGTGGCGCAGATCGTGGGCCAACAAGGGCCGTCGGACAAGATCGCGGGCCTCGACCGTAACCCCCTTGAGGCCGGGGGCAGAAGCCAGCGCCGCGCTCAGCGCCGCCACGGCACCTGGTCCGAAGTCGACGGCATGAGTGGGTGCGATCTCGGCCAGGCGGAACGTGAAGGTGCCGACGCCGGAATAGAGGTCTGCGATCCGCGAGGCCCCGGCCGCCGCTTCGGCGACGAACTCGGCCATCACCGTTTCCGCGCCCTTGGTGGCCTGAAGGAAAGCGCCGGGCGGCAGGCTGACCCGGCCCGGACCCAGTCGCACCTGGGGCAGCCGCGCCATATAGGCGACCTCGCCCGAGAGCGTGACACGGGCAAAGTCGGCCTCCGCCGCCCGTTCGGCCAGTTGCATGCGTGCGTCCGCCGACAGCCCGCCGCTCTTGGCCTCGACGCCAGTGATATCGATGTCCAGCCCGGTGTCGGTGAGCGTCACATGCAGCGAGGGCGCGGACTTGGGATGTTCGAACAGCCGCGCCGCCAGCCGTTTCAGCATAGGCAGGGCGGCCTGGATGGCGGGATCAGCGATGGGACAGACATCGATGTCCACAAGATCCCACGACTTACGCGCCTTGTAGCCCAGCCGGGCACTGTCGCGGTCGCCGCGGCGGGCGTGCAGGGTCACGCGACGGCGGGTGCCGGAGTCGGCGGCGAAGGGCGGCAGGATTTCGGCCTCCACGCGCTCGCGGGCCAGGGTGCCGACCATGCGCTCGACCTTCCAGGCCAGGTACGGCGCGTGGCTCCAGTGTTGCAAGGCGCAACCCCCGCAGACCGTGAAGTGCGGACAGGCAGCGGCAATACGGTCGGCGCTGGGCACCAGCACCTCGACAAGGTCCCGCCGCTCGCCGCTTCCCTGGGCGGTGACCCGTTCGCCGGGCAAGGTGAAGGGCACGAAGACCGGGCCGACAGCCATGCCGTCGCCCTCCCCGCCCACGGCGTCGATGATCAGCTCGACCACGGGACCGGTCGATGGGCCCGACGGCGCGCCGGACTGTGGACGCGGCCTGGGCCGGCGGCGTTGCGGCCTCATGCCGGGGCTCCGGGGCGCAGCGCGCTTAAGTCAAAATGAACGAACATGAACGACTTTCTAAGCGACCGTTCAGATTGGCCGCCGCATCTTCGCCGCAAGCCTCACCGTAAAACGGGCTTGAGCTTCTTCTTGAGGGATATCGAATGTCAAAGCGTGTCACCATCGCCAGGACGGCCACCGCCGCCCTCGCCGGCCTGATGGCGCTGAGCGCCGCGGCTCCCGTCACGGCCCAGCCCGCAGGCTCCTACACCGCCGAGAGCCCCAAGGGCTACTATTACGACCCCTGCAGGCGCGAAACCAATCAACGCGGCACAGCCGGCGGGATCATGGGCGGGCTGGCCGGTGCCGCGATCGGCTCCAATGTCGCTGCGCGCAACGCCCGCACGGAAGGTGCCTTGCTGGGCGGCCTGCTGGGGGTCATCGCCGGCAGCGTCGTCGGCAACAAGACCGCTGCGTGTACGTCGGGCGGTTCGTATTCCACCGCTGCGCCCCCTCCCCCTGCGAACGCCGAGGTGCCCTACTACAGCCGCGACGCCTATGCCGACAGGTCGGCCGCCAAGGCCCGCGAGGACGCTTGGGCAAGAGACAACCGGGTCGAGCGCGCCCCGCCCGCGGACCGCGCGCCGGGGTCGGACAATTGCACCCTGGCCGAGAGCCCGATCCACATGCCCGACGGTCGCACCCAGATGCGATTTGTGCGGGTGTGTCGCGACGCGAGCGGCAAGTACGCGGTCGTCGACTGAGACCTCTACGCTTAGCGCCGCGCCCACAGCAGATATTCGCGGTTGCCGTCGCCGCCGGCGATGGGGCTGTCGGCGGTGGCCTGGACGGTCCAGCCAGAGGCTGTGACGAAGGCCTTAACGGCTTCAAGTGCTTTGGTCTGGGCTGAGGCGTCGGTTACGATGCCGCCCTTGCCGACGTTGCCTCGACCGACCTCGAACTGGGGTTTCACCAGCGCCAGCAGGTCCGCGCCCTCGCCCGCCAACGCGAGCGCGGCCGGCATGGCCTTTTCAAGACTGATGAAGCTGACGTCGGCGACGATCAGGCCTGGTGCCTGCGGGATCTGAACCGAGGTCAGGCAGCGCGCATCGGTCGATTCCATGTTGATCACTCGGGGGTCGGCGGCCACCTTGGGATGCAGCTGGCCGCGCCCGACGTCGACAGCATAGACTAGGGCCGCACCGCGTTGCAGGCAGACCTCGGTGAAGCCGCCGGTCGAGGCACCAATGTCCAGCACCACGCGGCCGGCCACACTCACTCGCCAGAGGTCCAGCGCATGGACCAGCTTCAGCGCCCCGCGTCCGACCCACGGGTGCGCTGGGATCGCCTCCAGCTCGGCATCATCGGCCAACATCTCTGCGGCTTTGACCACTGCGCGCCCGTCCGCGCGGACACCGCCCGCTTCGATGGCAGCCCGGGCGCGGGCGCGACTGTCGAACAGGCCACGCGCCACCAGCAGCAGGTCAGCCCTTGTTTTCAGGTCGCCTGATCCTCGAACAGCTTCTTCAATTCGCTCTTCAGGATCTTGCCGTTGGCGTTGCGCGGTAGGGTCTCGGGCCAGAACTTCACGCTCACCGGCACCTTGAACGCCGCCAGCCGTTCGGCCACGTGAGCGCGCAGCTCGGCCTCGGTGACCTCGGCTCCCGGCTTCAACGTCACCACGGCACCCGGTTCCTCACCCAGGATCCGGTGCGCGATACCGACCACGGCGGCGTCCATGATCGCTGGGTGGTCGTAGAGGACGTTCTCGATCTCGACGCAGTAGATGTTCTCGCCACCCCGGATCAGCATGTCCTTGGCCCGGTCGAGGATGAAGCAGAAGCCGTCCTCGTCGATCTTGGCCAGGTCGCCGGTCCGCACCCAGCCGTCGATGAAGGTCTGGGCGGTGGCCTCAGGCTTGTTCCAGTAGAGTTTGGCGTTCATCGGACCCTTGGACCACAGCTCGCCCATCTGACCGGTCGGCAGCAGGGTGACTCCATCGGCGGGATCGCGGATCTGCAGCTCGGCGACGGCGGCGGCAGGGCCGCAGCTGTCGGGGCGATGCTGGTAATCCTCGGCACCGTTCGAGGTGACGGTGGCGCAGGTCTCCGTCATGCCCCAACCCTGGCCGGTCTGTGACTTGGGGAAGACCTCCTTGAGGCGTCGCACCAGTTCGGGCGCCGACGGCGCGCCGCCATAGGACACGCCTTCCAGCGACGACAGGTCATAGTTCGCCCGCGCCGGATGTTCCAGAAGCTGCCAGGCGATGGTGGGCACGCCGCCGGCGGAGGTAATCTTCTCGCGCTCTATCAGCTCAAAGGCACGGATGGCGTCCCACTTGAACATCAGCACCACCTTGGCACCAGCGAACACCGAGGGGTTCAACACCGCGAAACAGCCGGTGGCGTGGAAAAACGGCACCGACAGCAGGCTGGAACGCTGGGGTGCGGTCGGGTCGGGGGCCGGCGGTGCCTCGCCCCGACGCAGGAAGCCGCGGGCGGCCGCCGCGCCAGCGGTTATGATGTTGGTGTTGATCGCCCGGTGGGTGGCCAGCGCGCCCTTGGGTTTTCCGGTGGTGCCGGAAGTGTAGAAGATGGTGGCGTCGTCGTCAGTGGCGAGGTCCACGGGCGGTATCGGGCGGTCGGGCAGGCTGGCCCAGCTGTCGGCCCCGCCTATCACGCTTTCCAGCTTGGTGACGTAAGGGTGGGCGATCTCCTCGATCGAACGACTGACATAAACGCTTTTCAGGTCCGGGCAATTGACCAGGTGCTCGGTGATCCGGGCGTAGCGTTCAGCGTCCATCACCGCGACCTTGGACCCGGAATCGGTCAGGCCGTATTCCAGCTCCGGCCCGGTCCACCAGGCGTTGAGTGGCGTGACGATGGCCCCGATGGAGGCTGCGGCATAGAAGGCCACCGGCCACTCCGGCAGGTTGCGCATGATGATGGCGACCCGGTCACCCTTGACCACGCCCCGGGCCTGAAGCTCGACGGCAAACGCGGCGACGGCACGGTGGAAGGCATTGTAGGTGACGCGCTCTTCCTCATAGACCATGAATACCTTGTCGCCGTGACCCTTGGCCAGCTCGCAGACGGCGCGCAGGGTCGGCGGCTGGTTCTTCCATACCTTCATAGTCACGCCGCGAATGGTCTCTTCGCCGACCTCCGCGGCCGTGCCGGGACTGCCGATCAGAGCATGGGCCTGGGCGATGGACATCGCGGGCCAACCGGGCGGCATGACGGCCTCGGACATGGTGGAAATCTCCTTGGTCGCGCCGGGATATCGCCCGGGCGTTGTGAGGGTGATCAAGCATAACCCGGCGCCGGAGGCAAACGGGTGTGGGCGAACGGGAACCGCAGAAAACGCAGATAGGGACGACAGACTGTGTCGACCACCCACGGGGTCATGGCATGGTGGGGTGGCCGCTGACGCGTGGAGACCGCAGCGCGGCAGGCAGTTGCAGGGACGCTATTCCAGAACCCTGCGCCCGTACCTCCCCCACGAAGGGGAAGGAAAAGTCAGGTTGCGTCGGTGAGCCTTGAGAGGGCGTTTTCGAGTTTGGCCTTGGCCCCCACGGCTTCGGCCAGTCTCTCGCGGTTCTCCTCGACGACTTCCTCTGGGGCGCGGGCCACGAAGTCGGCGTTGGCCAGTTTCTTGGTGGTGCGGTCGATGTCGGAGGCCAGTGCGGCGACGTCCTTGGTCAAGCGCGCACGTTCGGCGGCGAGGTCGATGAACTCGGCGACCGGGAGGGCGAAGGTGGCCCCGGCGATGACGAAGGGGATGGATCCGACGGGCGCGGCGTCCACCGTCTCAACGCCCGAGACGCGCAGCAATTGGGCGATCTGGGCGCCGCTGGCGGCCAGCGTCGCGCGCTGGCTGTCGGTGGCCTCGATGACCAGCAGTGGCGGCTTGGCCGAGAGCGGCACGTTCAGACCGGAGCGCACCGAGCGGCCCTCGGAGATGGTGTCGATGATCAGGCTGATTTGGGCGTCGGCAGCCGGGTCGATCAGGTCTGGCGACAGCTCCGGCCAGCGCGCCACCAGCAGGAACCCGGTGTGGTCGCGTTCCGCGCCCAGATCCGCGGTCTGAGCCCACAGTTCCTCGGTGATGAAGGGCATGGTGGGGTGCAGCAGCTTCAGGATCACGTCCAGCACCCAGGCGGCGGTGGCTTGCGTCTCGGCCTTGGCGGCAGCGTCGTCGCCGGTCAATAGGGGCTTGGCCAGCTCGACATACCAGTCGCAGAACTGGTTCCAGATGAAGCGGTAGAGTTGTTCGGTAGACTCGCCGAAGCCGCAGTCAGCCAGCGAGGCGGTGACGGCCTGGGCGGTGCGGGTGGTCTCACCCACGATCCAGCGGTTGAGCGGGGCGTTGACGGTGGCAGGGTCAAAGCCCTCTGCCCGGGCGCAGCCGTTCATCTGGCAGAAACGAGTGGCGTTCCACAGTTTGGTACCGAAGTTGCGATACCCTTCAATGCGTTGCTTGCTCAACTTTATGTCACGGGCCTGGCCTGACATGGCGGTCAGCGTGAAGCGCAGCGCGTCAGCACCATATTCGTCGACCAGCTCCAGCGGGTCCATGACGTTGCCCTTGGACTTGGACATCTTGGCACCCGTGGCGTCGCGGACCAGGGCGTTGATGAAGATCCGCTTGAACGGGACCTCGCCGGTGAAGTGAATGCCCTGCATCATCATCCGCGCCACCCAGAAGAAGATGATGTCGAAGCCGGTGATCAGAGTGTGGGTGGGATAGAACCGCGCCAGATCGTCGGTCTTCTCCGGCCAGCCCATGGTGGAGAACGGCCAAAGGCCGGATGAGAACCAGGTATCGAGGACGTCCTCGTCCTGGCGCAGCGGGGTCGGGCGACCGTAGTGCTCATCGGCCTTCTTCTGGGCCTCGGCCTCGGTCTCCTCGACGAAGGCCTTGTTGTCAGGGCCGTACCAGGCGGGAATGCGGTGGCCCCACCACAGCTGGCGCGAAACGCACCAAGGCTGAATATTTCGCATCCATTCGAAGTAGGTCTTCTCCCAGGCCTTGGGCACGAAGACCGTGTCGCCGTTCTCGATGGCCGCAATGGCGGGTTTGGCCAACACGTCAGCGGCGACGTACCACTGATCGGTCAGGTAGGGTTCGACCACCACGCCGGAGCGGTCGCCATGGGGCACGGTGTGGCGGGTCTTCTCGATCTCGCGCAGCAGGCCAAGCGCCTCGAACTCGGCGACGACCATCTTGCGGGCCACGAACCGGTCCAGGCCGCGATATTCGGGCGGGGCATTGTCGTTGATGCGGCCGAAGTCATCCAGGATGTTGATCATCGGCAGGTTATGGCGCTTGCCGACCATGAAATCGTTGAAGTCGTGGGCCGGGGTGATCTTGACTGCGCCGGAGCCTTTTTCAGGGTCGGCATAGTCGTCGGCGATGATCGGCACCGGGCGGTTCACGATGGGCAGGCGCACGGCGCGGCCGATCAGGGCCTGGTAGCGTTCATCCGAAGCATTCACGGCCACGGCGGTGTCGCCCAGCATGGTCTCCGGGCGTGTGGTGGCCACGACGATCTCGCCGGAGCCGTCTTCCAGCGGATAGGCAAAGTGCCAGTAGTGGCCGTCGACCTCCTTCTGCTCGACCTCGAGGTCGGAGATGGCGGTCTGGAACTGCGGGTCCCAGTTCACCAGCCGCTTGTCGCGGTAGATCAGCTTTTCCTTGTGCAGTTGGACGAACACCTTGCGGACGGCGGCGGAGAGGCCCTCGTCGAGAGTAAACCGCTCTCTGGACCAGTCACATGACGCACCCAGGCGGCGCAGTTGGTTGACAATGGTGCCGCCGGATTGCGCCTTCCACTCCCAGACCTTGGCCACGAAATCGTCTCGGCCCATGTCGCGGCGGCTCTGGTTGCCGGCCTCGGCCAGCTGGCGTTCGACGACCATCTGGGTGGCGATGCCGGCGTGATCGGTACCGGGCAGCCACAGGGCCGCCTTGCCGCGCATGCGCTCAAAGCGGATCAGCACGTCCTGCAGGGTGTTGTTCAGCGCGTGGCCAATGTGCAGCGAGCCAGTCACGTTGGGCGGCGGAATCACGATGGAGAACGGCTCGGCGTTCGGGTCATCAATCGGCGCAAACCCGCCCGAGGCCTCCCAGGCGGCATAGAGGCGCGGTTCGGCAGTTTGGGGGTCGAAGTTTCTGTCGAGCATGGGTCGGGTCGATCTGAGTTGAGCGGGTGCAATACAGGCCCGCGCAGCAACACGGAAGTTTTACCTCCCCCGCAAAGCGGCGGGAGGGGGACCGCGCCCCGCAGAGGGCGTGGTGGAGGGGGAAAGCCTAAGGCTCAGTAGGACGTCTGGATGGCGTTGACTCAGCGCTTGGGGCTTGCCCCCTCCACCCCCCGCTCTACGGCGGGCGGTCCCCCTCCCGCCACTACGTGGGGGAGGTGAGACGAGGAAAAACTACCGGACCCGACTACGGGCGATGCGGTCGACTTCGGCCTGGACGGCTTCCTGGACGATGCCGGGCAGGTTGGCGTCCAGCCACTGTTGCAGCAGCGGCCTGAGCATTTCGCGGACAACATCTTCGAGCGTGCGCACTGAAGCCGGCATCGCGATGGTTGCCGAAAGGTGGCCGAAGCTGGCGGCGGCGGCGGCGGCCACGGTCTCGCTCACCAGGGTCGGCAGCGGCGGCGGTGGCGGGGCTGCAGCCTCTTCCACAGCCAGGATGTCCAGGTCGCCGCTGGTCTCAACCTTTTCGGTCAGTTCCAATTCATCCTCCAGATCGGCGATCTCAGCGACCGGCTCAGGCGGCGCTATAATCGGGGGTGCAGCGATGATCTCCTGTTCCGGCTCAATCATGGCTTCTATAGGCGCTGGATCCTCGATCTCAGCTTCTGATGCCGCCGCCACCTCTACCTCCGCCTCAGCCGGGGAGCCCCCTTCGGCCGGCGTGTCATCCTCGGAGATAATCCGGCGGATGGAGGCCAGGATTTCCTCCATCGTGGGTTCTTGTGAGGCCGTCTCGGACATGGGAATCGCCGCCGGGTTTGAGTCTAGTTGATGGACCCTAAGCGCGACTGCGCAATCCTGCAATTTCCTGAAGACATCTGCGTCACTTCGGCACCGCCGGTGTCGCAACTGTGGGTGCAGGGGTCAGGCCCGGCGAAATGGGAGCCTCCGACGGCTTTTCGCTGGGACCCTTGGAAGGCCAGACCGTCAGATTCTGATCAACAATACCGACAGGTTCTTCCCACGGCACCCAGCCCCAGGTCATCCGAAGCTTGCGGAAATTTTTCGCGGCATCGTACTGCGCCACGCTGGGCACGAGGTTACGCGCTTCAAGACGGCCCATGGTGGCCAGTACATTGGCGGCGGCGACATATTCGTCGCGGCGGGAGAACACCTGGTTCAACTCCGCCTGACGCAGCTCCTGCTCGGCGTTCAGCACTTCGATGGTGGTGCGCAGACCGACCTGCTGCTCCTGACGGGTGCCCTCCGCAGCGATGCGGGCGGCGGCGACCTGTTGCTCGCTTGAGGTGATGTTCGCGCGGGCCACGATCAGTTGGCTCCAGAATGTCGTAACACTCTGCAACAGCGTGCGACGGACGCCTTCCAGAGTGATCCGATCTGAATTGTTGCGCTCGACAGACTGTCGGATCCGCGACGACACCGAACCGCCTGAGTAGATCGGCACTGAAGCGGTAATGGTCGCGCTGACACTGCGCCCGAAGTTATCCCGGGGATCGAAGGGGTCAATCAGGCCGGAATGCCCGACTGTGAGATTACCGCTGACACTGGGCATCCGTTCGGCGCGCGCACCGGATACGCGGGCGCGGCTGGCCTGCTCGGCATACTGTTGCGCGCGCAATTGCGGGCTGAACTGCTCCGCGACCTTGAAAGCCTCGTCGGGATCGGTGGGCAGCATATAGGCCAGCGATGGCTCGGGCGCGAGTTCGCCGGGGTTTTGGCCGACAAGGGCTGTATATCCGGCCCGGGTGATGGCGAGTTGGCCAACCGCCGTCTGATAGAGCGCCTGAGCCTGGGCCAATCGCGCCTGGGATTGGGCGACGTCGGTGCGGGTCACCTCGCCCACGTCGAAGCGAGCCTGCGATTCCTGCAGTTGGCGGGTCAGAACCTTGAGGTTCTCATCGCGAATTCGCAGGGTTTCCTGTTCGCGACGCGTATCGGCGTAAGCCTGGATGACCTGTGCGAGGATGGCGGCCTCAGTCCGGCGAAGGTTCTCGCGGCCGGCCAGCACATCGGCGTTGGCAGCGTTGACGGCGGCGGCGACACGCCCACCGGTCCAGAGCGGCTGGTTGAAACTGAGACCGGCCTGACCGCGGTTACTGCGACGTACCCCGCCTGCGCCAAAACTGTCAGGAACGCCGTCGCCGTTCAGATCGACCCCACGACCGGCGATCGGTGTCTGGGTTTCCGCCCAGTTGGCCGTGACCTGGGCCCCCAGTGTCGGACGCCACCCGGACCGGGCCTGGACATAGGTTTCGTCGATCACGCGCTGGTTGGCGCGTTGCGCCTGAAGGGTCGGATTGTTCTGATAGGCCAGCGCGATCGCATCAGCCAGGGTCTCTGCCCCTGCGGGAACCGCCGAGGCGGCCAGCATCCCGGCGCCCAAGGCCGCCGCGAACAGTCGGCCACGGAAACTCATCGACATTCTGATTCCTCGATCACGCGCGAGATGCGCCTTATGCTGTCGTCTGCCGCCCGGACCAAGCCTCGTCACCTTAAGCTTTTTTCACGACGGTGTTTCGAAGGTGTTTCAACCGCACCTATAGGGCGAAACCGTGATGCGATTCGAACCCTGCCAGCACGGGGGAAAAACAATCGAACAGCTCGCGGCGTCCGATCCCGCTGGCGGTGCGGCCATAGAGGCAGGCTTTGCCCACCGGGCCGTCACGTTCAACTACGGCCAGACGTCCATCCAGGGCCATTGCCGCAATCCAGGCGGCGGGTGCACGCCCGACGGCACCTTCGCAGACGACGATGGCGAAGTCTCCGGCCGGCACAGCCTCGCCGGCCTCGGCGTGCGTCACGGGCAGGCCCAGCGCCTCCATCACCGCAGCAGCATAGGGCGCACTGATGGCCAGGGCACGCTCGCCCGGCATGGGCCGCAACGCCTGCAGCAGTTTCGCCACATCGCGCGGCTTCAGCAGCCAGCGGCCCGGCGCGTACTCTGCCTCCATGTCGGCATAGGCCAGGTACGTGCGGTCGGCCGGCACGAAACCCTCGCGCGCAATCGTGCCCATCGCGTCGTGCAGGCGCACGTCGGTGACATCCTGGGTGCGAACCTGGCTATCCAGCATATTGAGGCGCGCAGCGGCGAAGTCGGCCATCGGGAATCCTTGTCGCATATGCGATCTGTAACGCCGGGTTATAGGCACCCGGAGGCGGAAGGCAATTGCGGCTGGCGAGCCGTTCTGATAGCACCGCGCGCTCTAAGTGGCCTGATGGCGGAGTGGTGACGTAGCGGACTGCAAATCCGCGCACCCGGGTTCGATTCCCGGTCAGGCCTCCAGAGTTTTTAATAATGATTTCAAGCACCTAAATGGTGCATCTTGGCGCCCGGCATGGCGTTCATGTCGCGTGGGTGTCGCAGACATTCTTAAGCATTTTCAACGGCTACAAATCGCTCGCGGCAGGTAGACGCGACATGAAATGCGACAGGGCCTACTGTGTCAGCCCCCCGAAAGCTGCAAACGTCCGGCGTCGTGCCGAGCACCGGGTGGGTGAGTCGCTCAAGGACTTGGCGCGGGCGGATCATGCCGACGCGGGCAGGGCGAGCGGCGTTGTGAGGGCCGCGAACGCATCCCCCAAGGATACACGTTCGATCTCCCAAGCCCGCGCTGCTGACCGTCATACGGAGCAACCCTGAGGCCGTACGGCGGGCGCTGGCGTGATCCTGCGGCCCTGCCCCGGCCCTTCGGATCTAAAGTAGATCAAAATAGATCAGGCCGTGGAAAATGGGCCGCTGTGGTGGCGCAGGAGTCCCTCGGGGAGTGTGGCCGCTATCAACCTAGCCGAAAGGCCTTCCCTGCCCTCCTCCGGAATCTGAGAGGCTTGTGGATGGAACAAACCATCGAGCCCCGCTGAAGGATTGGCCAACGTCCGATTGTTGGCCCGAACCCAACGGTGAGAATCGACCCCAAAGCCGACGTTCAGACCTACGTCTGATCGTCGTTCACCGCCGGCCCTGACGGCGGAGTTTAGGCGGTCAGAAGTTGTAGCGCAGGCTCACGCGGAATTGGCGGGACTCCACCGGGTGGAAGTGGATGTCGTCGACGCCTGCGGCTGGCTCCCTGGGGAGGCGCGAGGTGTAGAAATAGGTGATGTCATTGTCCTTGCTCTCGAAGAGGTTGAGGACGTCCCCGGTAATGGTGACCGGGCCCAGTCGGTGGCTCAGGGCCAGGTTGACGATCGTGGAACTTTTCGACCGGGCGCTATCATCTTCGATCAAAGGTGCGGGACCCAGGCGGCGAACCGTGACCTGCGCCGTGGTGTCCTCAGTCAGTTTCGCGGTAGCCCCGGCGGTGACGACATATTCAAGGGCATTGGGGATGCGGTCGCCGCCGGGCGGGTCGCCGCGGTAGCGGGCGCGGGTGGCCGCGCCGGAGACGTCAAGGCTGATTCCCGGGGCCGGAGTCCAAGTGAACAGGGCCTCGACGCCCATCCGCTTCGTGCCATCCGTGCTCTCGGTGACGCCAGCGTCGCCTACATACACCAACTCCGACTCCAGGCGCAGCGCCCAAAGCGCGACGCTGGCCGTGACGCCGCCCCCCTCGAAGCGGGCGCCGACCTCCGCGCCATCGGCGGCGGCAAAGATCGGCACGGCGTCAACCGGGTCGAGGCTGACCGGCGAGACGCGCTGGACCGAGCCCCGAACGTCGTTGGAATGGAAGCCGCGACCGGCGTCGGCGTAGAACTCGACGTTGTCGGAGACGCGAAAGGCCAGGCTGAGCTTAGGGCTCACGATCGCCTCGCTCTCGTGGCCGGAGTTCAGAAGGTTGTCGGAGTTGATGTCAGCATAGATGGCGTCGGCGCGTACGCCGAGCGTCGCGCGCCAGGGGCCGGACGCCCACGCCGCCTGACCGTAGAGAGCGCCGGACAACTCGCCCACCTCGTCCTGACGGTCGGTCGAGAGGCGCTGGCGCGCGCGGGTGCGGTAGAGGCCGATAGGGTCGACGCTGTCGAATCGGGTCTCAGCACCGAGCGCGAAGGTCCAGGGACTGTCCGGCGCGGCCCAGGTGCGGGTTGCCGAGCCGCCCAGGATCCAGCGCCGCTCCGCCTGCTCGAACTGGTCGCCGTTGATCGGATCGTCGAGGAAGTAGGTGAAATTGGACCACAGGTTCAGCGTGTAGCGCTGGGCGTAGAGGACAATGTCGGTGTTGTCGTCCGGACGGTACCGTCCGGAGAGGATGAAGCGGCGGGTTCGGCCACCGTCGGTGGGGTCGATGAGGCCGAAGCGCGAAGTTTGGCGGGCATCGACGGCGCGCTGCGGGATTTGGTCGGTGGAGTCCCAACTGGCGCCATAGGCCAAGGCGGTGACCGACCAGTCGCCGACACCAAAGCGGGCGAGCGCGGTGGCTTTCTTCAGGTTCTCGTCGCGCACCCAAGGACCGTCAGCCGTGGTGAGGTCGAGGGCGACTAGGCCATTGCCGACGTTTGCGCCGGCGACGACGCGACCGTAGTTGTGCTCACCGCCGGCCACCTCGATGAAACTGCTCGGCAAGGTCTGGAAAGTGCGGAAGCCGGCCGTCCCGGCGGCGGAGAAGTCCCCCGCCTCGGCGAAGTAGGGCCCCTTCCGGTATGAGATCGTCTCGACCAGTTCCGGGACGACGCCGTTGATGTCGAGATAGCCTTGGCCGTGGGCGTGGGTGCGCAGGTTGAGCGGCACGCCGTCTAGCGAAATGGAAAAGTCGGTGCCGTGATCGAGGTTGAAGCCACGCAGGAAGAACTGATTGGCCTTGCCCGAGCCCGAGTGCTGGGTGGCGGCCAGCCCTGGGATCACCTCGGCCAGCTCGCCAGGACGGAGGATCGGTCGGATGGCGTAGGCGCTGAAGCTGACGACCCCCTCGCTGGCGGAGGTCGCCTGACCGATCCGGCCCTCGCGTTTGCCCCAGACGTAGACCTCGTCCAACTCGGGCGCCGCCGTCGC
>CAMCXF010000025.1 GCA_945883235.1 Phenylobacterium deserti
TGGAGAGCGTGACCGCCGCCATGGAGGCCGCCGACACGCGGCTAAGATAGTCATAGACGCGGTCCATGTGCGGGCCGGGCGGCAAGCGGTCAGCAATGGCCAGCGCAATCTCGGCCACCGACAGGGAATTGAGTTCCGACAGTAGCGGCGCGCCGGTTTCGTCGGTCTTGCCGATGATGCGGGGCCGGGCGTGGGCCGGCAGGTCGTAGAGCGCGGCGCGGGCCTGGGTCTCGATCAGGGCCCGCTTGTGCTCGATTACCATCAAGGTTTCGAGACCAGCCGCAAAGGCGCGCAGGCCCAGCGGCTCGAGGGGCCAGGGCATGCCGACCTTGTAGATGGCGACGCCCAACGCCGCGGCTTCCTCAGGCGCGATCCCCATGGCCGCGAACGCCTCAACCACGTCCTTGTAGGCCTGGCCCTGACAGGCGATGCCCAGCCGCGGGCGACTGGAGCCCAGCATCACCCGGTCGATCCGGTTGGCGCGGGCGAAGGCGAGCGCGGCGGGCAGTTTCTGGGTGCGGAGTCGACGCTCCTTGTCCAGCGGCTGGTCCTTCAGTCGGATACCCAGCCCGCCGGGGGGCATGCGATGGTTTTCCGGTGTGACGAACTGATGCCGCGACAGCGACACGTCGATGGTCGCCCCGGAATCCATGGTGTCGGCCAGTGCGATCATGCCGACCCAAAGGCCGGAGAACCGCGACATGGCAATGCCCATCACGCCGTAGTCCAGCACCTCCTGCACATCGGCTGGCGACAGCACCGGCATCTCGAAGTCTTGGAACGCGAACTCCGACTGCGACGGCAGGGTCGAGGATTTGCAGGTGTGGTCATCGCCGGCCACCGCCAGCACCCCGCCCTTGGGAAACACCCCGGCGAAGTTGGCGTGCTTGAAGGCGTCACCCGTGCGGTCCACGCCAGGTGCCTTGCCGTACCACATGCCGAATACGCCATCGAACAGGGCGCCCGGAAACAGGTTGGCCTGCTGGCTGCCCCAGACGGCGGTGGCGGCCAGGTCCTCGTTGAGGCCCTCCTTGAACACTACCTGGGCCGTCTTCAGGTGTTTGGCGGCACGGCCGGCCTGCTGGTCAAGCCCGCCCAGTGGCGACCCGCGATAGCCGCTGACAAACCCCGCTGTGTTCAGCCCTGCGGCCTGATCCAGCCGGTGCTGATCCATCAAAACGCGCAGAAGCGTCTGCACGCCGGTGATGAAGACGCGACCATCTGTGAGCAGAAATTTGTCGTCGAGCGTCACTTCCTGGTGCCGCATCGCAATTTTTTTCCTTCTGGGTCTCCCCGAGACCTTGCAAGATCATATAAGACCACGGGAATTGCTTGCTAAAAGCATGCCCCCGGCCAGCGGTTCCGGGGCAAGAACACGACACTTCTATGTATAAGCCAGGAGGAAATGTTGCCCGAGGTTCTCGACGCTGTCGATGCCAAGATTCTGGATCTGATCCAGCATGACGCTGGTCTGTCCGTCGCCGAGATCGCCGAGCGCGTCGGTCTGTCCTCCAGCCCTTGCTGGCGGCGCATCAAACGCCTGGAAGACGCCGGCGTCATTCAGCGCCGCGTCACCATCCTGGACCGCGACAAGCTGGGCCTGAGTTTCGAGGTCTATTGCACCGTCAAACTCAGCCTGCCGACCAAGGACAACCTCGACGCCTTCGAGACCGCCATCACCAAACTGGCCGAGGTGGTGCAGTGCGCCACGGTCACCGGGGCCTGCGACTATGAGCTGCGGATCGTCACACGCGACATGCACGCGTTCGATACCTTCCTGCGCGAAAAGATCCTGAGCCTGGGCCTGGTGTCGAACATCGAGAGCCGGATCGTGATCCGCTCGGTCAAGAACACCACTGCCGCGCCGCTGGGCCTGATCAGCCCCTATGTGAGTGCGCAGGGGTAGGCGGACTCGCGCTCTTCGCGCCGCCGCCGCCCCGTGCTAGGTGGCGCGGCTCAATTTCAGGAACCGCTTTCGCCATGGCCCTCAAAGTCGCCATCGTTGGCCTGCCGAACGTCGGCAAATCGACGCTGTTCAACGCGCTGACCCAGACCGCTGCCGCCCAGGCCGCGAACTATCCCTTCTGTACCATCGAGCCCAACACCGGCGATGTGGCGGTGCCGGAGCCACGGCTGGACGCGCTGGCGGCGATCATCCCGTCGAAAGAAATCATCCCGTCGCGGATCAACTTCGTGGATATCGCCGGCCTGGTGCGCGGCGCGTCCAAGGGCGAGGGTCTGGGCAACCAGTTCCTGGCCAACATCCGCGACTGTGACGCGGTGGCCTTCGTCACACGCTGTTTCATCGACGACGACATCACCCATGTCGAGGGCAAGGTCGATCCGCTCGCCGATCTTGAGACTATCGAAACCGAACTGATGCTGGCCGACCTTGAGAGCCTGGACAAGCGCGTCACCAATCTCGAGAAGCGCGCCAAAACCGGCGACAAGGACAGCGTGCAGACACTGCGCCTGGTCCAGGCTGCGCTTGTCGAGCTGAATGCCGGCCGCCCGGCCCGCACGGTCAAGGTCGACGTCGAGGACGAGAAGGCCTGGCGCATGCTGCAACTGCTGACCTCCAAGCCTGCGCTCTATGTCTCCAATGTTGATGAGGCCTCGGCTGCCGACGGCAACGATATGTCTCGCTCCGTCGCCGAACGCGCGGCCCGCGACGGTGCCGACCACGTCGCGATCTCGGCCCAGATCGAGAGCGAGATCGCCATGCTGGATCCGGAAGAACGCGCAGAGTTCCTCGAGACGCTGGGCCTCACCGAGCCCGGCCTCAACAAACTAATTCGCGAGGCCTATCACCTGCTGGGCCTGCAGACCTATTTCACGGTCGGCCCCAAGGAAGCCCGGGCCTGGACCATCCACAAGGGTGACACCGCCCCCCAGGCCGCAGGCGTCATCCATACTGACTTCGAAAAAGGCTTCATCCGCGCCGAGACCATCGCCTTTGATGATTATGTCCGACTAAAGGGCGAAGCTGGCGCGCGCGAAGCTGGAAAATTCCGCCAGGAAGGCAAGGAATATGTCGTCCAGGACGGCGACGTTCTGAACTTCAGGTTCAACGTCTGACAAAAATCGGGAGGACACCCCAATGGCCGAAATGATCACCCTGACCGGCGCTGACGGCTTCGGCTTCGCCGCGTATCACGCGTCCGCCGTTGGCACCCGCAAGGGTGGCGTCATCGTCATTCAGGAGATCTTCGGCATCGACCGCCACGTGCGCGCCGACGTCGAGCGCTGGGCCTCTCTCGGATATGACGCGATCGCGCCATCGCTCTATGACCGCCGCGAGCCGGGGTTTACAGCCGAACATGATCCGGCGGGCTTGCAGGCCGGTGTCGCGCATGCTCGCGCCACGCCGACCGACCAAGCGCTGGGCGATATCGCGGCATGCCGCGATTTTCTCAATCTGCACGGCGAGAAGGTCTGCGTGGTCGGCTATTGCTATGGCGGATCCTTGGCCTGGCTGTCGGCTGGCAAGGTTGACGGCATCTCGGCGGCGTCGAGCTACTACGGAAGCATGGTCGCGGCCAATGCCGCGCTGACGCCACGCTGCCCGACCATCGTGCATCTGGGCCGCACGGACCAAGGCATCAAAGCCGACGAGGTCGACGCGGCGGTTCATGCCCACCACGCCCACGTGCCGGTCTACATCTATGAAGACGCGGGCCACGGGTTCAACAACGAGAGCCCGGAACGCTACAACGTAGCGGCGGCGACACTGGCCCGTCAGCGGACGCTCGATCTCTTCGACAAGGCCTAGCCGTGGGTGAGACCGTCCAGCTGACCAGCGCCGGGGACGGCTTCACCTTCGACGCCTGGCGCGCGCCCGTGCCAGACGCCCGGCGCGGCGGCCTGGTTATCTGCCACGCCATCTGGGGCGTCACCCCGCACCTGCGCGACCTGGCCGACGGCTATGCCGAGGCGGGCTACGAAACCTTGGTCCCCAGTCTGTTTGATCGTTTCCAGCGGGGGTTCGCGGTGCAGGACACGGATCCGGCGCTGCAGGCCAGGCAGTCCGGATTCGCAGAGGCCGCCGGCTGGGGCGCGGACGTGCTGGATGCAGTGCAGGCGGCCATCGACGCCCTGGCCCCGCCGGTCTTCCTCATGGGGTTCTGTTTTGGCGGTACGGTGGCCTGGATAGCGGCGGCGCGCTGTTCGGGACTATCGGCGGTCTCGTCCTTCTATGGCGGCCAGATCGCAGACCATCTGGATGAGACGCCGCGCGTGCCGACGATCCTGCATCTGGGCAAGACGGACGTCTTCATCCCGCCCACGTCGATCGATGCCATTCGGGAGGCTCACCCTGACCTGCCGGTCCATCTTTACGACGCCGGCCACGCCTTTGTGGCCCCGAACGGCTTCCATGCCGAGAGCGCCCATCTGTCGCGCCTGCGCACCCTGCAACTCTTTGCCCGCAACAGCGGTGTCCGCAGCGAGGCTTGAGAAGTCTCTGTCCTATCCATTGATCGTCATGGCCGGGCACTTGTCCCGGCCACCTATAAACGCAGCCGGGTGCCGGATGCGCCGGGCAGGCCCGTCGCGCGATGGATCAGATCGGTGTGTATTGGTAGCCGGGACAAGTGCCCGGCTATGACGAGGAAAAATGGGGAAACGGGAGAATAGCCTTATTCAGGTCTCGCCAGTTCGATCTGCGGCTTCACCTCCGGATGGCGTTCCAGCACCCTGACCAGCGCTGCCTGGGCGGTTAGGATGCCAATGCCGGCGGCATAGCCGCAGAAAACGCCCACAGGCCCGCGCCCGCCCGCCGCCGCGACGCCGATCTGCCAGTAGATGAACCCGGCTGCACCGCCCAGCAACAGCACCCCACCCAGCACTGACCCCACAGTCTGTCCGAAACCGGCCTGGAACGTCGCCCAGACATAGCGAGCCAGCGGGCGTCGGATCGCGCCGATCAACAGGGGCACAGCCAAGGACAGCAGCACAAAGATCACGGGCAGGCCGATGATGTTTCGAACCAGCCACGCCCGGTCGTCCTCCAGGCGCGCAAACGCGTGGACCGCGGCCCCGCCATAGATCAACACCGCTGTCAGAACAGTCAGATCCTGGGTGCGTTTGAAGGTTCGCCAGGCAGGAGTGTGGGCCATACCTCAGTCTACGCGAGGCTGAGCACCGGACGTAGAGCGAAAACGTTGAACCCGCGCTATGATCGCGTGTGGCCCGTTTGAGTCTCCTCCCCCTGTCCCTGAGCGTCGCGGCCTTGATCGCTGCACCCCTGAGCGCAGCCGAGATTGCCTGTCACTTCGACGCGGGGGTTATCGTGGTTCCGGCCGAGGTCGCGGGCATTGCCGGGGACTATATCCTCGACACGGGGTCCGCCCGAACCACGCTGCACGAGACCCTTGCCCAGGTCGCGGGGATCGAAGGCGATAGCGTCGTGGGCGACGTGGTGCTAGCGGGCATCAGGGTGTCTGGCCAGACTTTGCCGATCGCCGACCTGGACGTCCGCACCTGGAATCTGCCGACGGTCGGCGCGGGCGTGATCGGGGCCGATGTCTTGCGCGATTTTGTGGTCGATGTGAGCTTTGCCCCGTGCAGCGTGCGGCTGTCACGGCGCGGAGACGCGCCAGCGTTCCGGGGCCGGCCTCTGGAACTGGGCTGGGACCAGGGTCGACCGACCGTAGTGGCGTCGATCTCGGATCACGCCCACCAGATCACCGGGGCCTTTGTTATAGCGACGGGGGCGAATGCGCCCGTGCGACTGGCCGACGACCTCGCACAGCCATCGCCAGGCGCTTCGCCGGAACTCTATCCGGACGGCGTCTGGCTGGCGCGACTGCCACAGGTCACATTTGCAGGGCGCACCGGCCGTGATGTGGCGGCTGGACTGATGAAACCCGACGGCGACGTCGTGGGAATTCTGGGCGGCCAGGTCCTGGCGAATTTCCGGCTGCGCTTCGACTTCCCGGCCGGACGACTGTTCGTCGCGCCCACAAAGTAGATCAGGTCGAGAAAAGGCCCCGGATCGCTCCGGGGCCCCTTCCTGAATTCGCAGTCGAACCGAAGTCTAGTGGCCGACGTTGCGCCAGATCCGCTTGTAGCTGAACCACAGCAGGATCGAGAACATGAACAGGTAGATCATGGCACCGAAACCGAACTGCTTGCGCTCGGTCTGCTTGGGCTCGGACGCCCAGGCCAGGAATGCGACAACGTCCCGGGCCTGCTGATCTGCGGTCGACTTCGTGCCGTCATCGAAGGTCACCTTGCCGTCGGCGAGCGGCGCCGCCATCGCGATGAACCCGCCGACAGGTGCTGGACCCTTGCCGGTCCAGTAGGCGTGCATGTCGCCTGCCATGTAGGGGTTGTAGTGCTGGCCAGGACCCACAGCCAGACCGACTGGCGGGTTCACGTAGCCCGTCAGCAGTGAGTAGACATAGTCCGGTCCGCCGTCACGCGCCTTGGTGATCACCGACAGATCCGGCGGCAGGGCACCGCCGTTGGAGGCCCGCGCTGCAGCTTCGTTCGGCCAGGGCGAGGGGAATTTGTCGGCAGGTGTCGCCGCACGATCAACACTGTCACCGGTTTCCTGGTCGATATCCTTGACCTGGATGTCCTTGGCCAACGCCTTCACATAGGGGTTGTCGTTGGGGTTCTTGTATTCCGGATCATAGAACGGGCCGTGTTGCTGGCCGAGGTTCCGGAAGAACATCAGGTTCATCGAATGGCAGGCCGAGCAGACCTCGCGATAGACCTTGTAGCCCCGCTGAACCTGGGCGGCCTCGAACTTGCCGAACGGACCGGCAAACGACCAGGCGACGCTCCGCGGTTCCTTGGCGGACCCGGCGGCCAGTGCAGGACCTGCGATGAAGGCGAGCCCGAGGGCCGCGAGCGCGATACTTTTGCGCAGCATCTCAGCCCCTCTTTTCAGGCGACGCCATGGCACCCGCAGGCGCGGTGGCGGGATGTGACAGAACAGGATCCGTGATTGATTCCGGCACAGGCCTCGGCGTTTCCGTCAGACCAAGAACCGGCAGGATGATCATGAAGTAGGAGAAGTAGTACAGCGTCGCGAAGCGGCTGAGCCAGACGAAGCTGTTGATGTCTGAGTCGATCAGCATCAGGCCCGAGACACCCGGGATCACCTGATCGTCCGGCAGTTGCCCACCGCAGTATCCCAGCACCAGGGCCACGAACACGAAGATGAAGAAGTACAGGCGCGCGGTCGGACGATAGCGCATCGAGCGGACTTTCGAGGTGTCCAGCCAGGGCAGCACGAAGATCACGGCAATCGCCCCGAACATCAAGATGACGCCCATCAGCTTGTCCGGTACGGCGCGCAGGATCGCGTAGAAGGGCAACAGGTACCATTCCGGAACGATGTGCGCCGGTGTCACCAGCGGGTTGGCCGGTACATAGTTGACCGCGTCGCCCAGCGCATTCGGGTTGAAGAATACGAAGCTCATGTAGAGCAGCAGGAAGATCGAAATCGCGAATCCGTCCTTCACCGTGTAGTATGGGTGGAAGGGAACGGTGTCCTCCTTGGACTTCACATCAACACCCTTGGGGTTGTTGTTGCCCGTGACGTGCAGCGCCCAGACGTGCAGCACCACAAGACCTGCGATCACGAAGGGCATCAGGTAGTGTAGCGAGAAGAAGCGGTTCAGCGTGGCATTGTCGACGGCAAAGCCGCCCCACAGCCAGGTGGTGATCGCAGGACCGATGACCGGGATGGCACCGATCAGGTTGGTGATCACGACCGCGCCGTGGAAGCTCATCTGACCCCAGGGCAGTACATAGCCCATGAAGGCGGTAATGATCATCACCAGATAGATCGCGCAGCCGAGGATCCACAACACCTCGCGCGGGGCCTTGTACGAGCCGTAGTAGAGCCCGCGGAACATGTGAAGATAGACCGCCAGGAAGAACATCGAGGCGCCGTTGGCGTGCATGTAGCGGATCAGCCAACCGTAGTTTACGTCACGCATGATGCGTTCGACCGAGGCAAACGCCAGGTCGGCGCTGGGCACATAGTGCATGGCCAGAACGATGCCGGTGACGATCTGAAGGCCCAGCATCAAGGCCAGGATCCCGCCGAAGGTGAACCAGTAGTTCAGGTTCTTGGGCGTCGGGAATGTGACCAGCGTATCATTCATGAAACGCACGATCGGGAGGCGACTGTCGAGCCAGCGCTCGATGCCGGTCTTGGGTTCGTAAGTGGAGTTTCCGCTCATCTCTGTCAGCCGATCTTCACTTTGGTGTCGCTCAGGAAGGCGTAGGTGGGCACCTCGAGGTTCTTCGGTGCTGGCCCCTTACGGATCCGACCGGAGGTATCGTAGTGCGAGCCGTGGCACGGACAGAACCAGCCGCCGTAATCGCCGCCGCCGAACGTGGGCACGCAACCCAAGTGGGTGCAGGCACCGATCAGGACAAGCCACTCGGCCTTACCGGGCTTGTGACGCTCTTCGTCAGTCTGCGGATCGCGCATCTCCGCGCCATCGTCCTTGATCGCCTTGGTAATCTCGACCGGCGTACGGCTGCGCACGAACAACGGTTTCCCCCGCCATTTCAAGACCACCTGCTGGCCGGACGCGACCTTGCTCAGGTCGAATTCGATGGACGCCAGCGCAAGCGTGTCGCCCGCCGGGTTCATCTGGTTCACCAGAGGCCAGCCGATGCCGACTGCTGCGCCGGCCATGGTTGTGACCACGGCAATATGAATGAAGTCACGACGGCTCGGATCGTCGCCCGAGGCGTGAAGGTCGGGAGTTTCGCCCACGACGGTGTTGGCCACCTTGAAGCTACCCTTCGATAGAGGCCCTCACGAAAAAACGGAGGACCAGAGACTTACGGCGAGAGACCCACAATCGGACAAGCGCCGGTTCCGGAAGAGGTCAGGCTCGAAGCACTGTATATCAGGACCCATGCGAACTATGCGTCCGCCATCGCCCGATTCGTGCGTCTTTGCCCCGGCCACTCCCGATGGCCGATGGCCTTAGAATGCGTTTGGCCCTTTTTCAACCGGACATTCCGCAAAACCTGGGGGCAGCCATCCGGTTGGCCGCGTGTCTGGGGGTATCTCTGGACGTGATCGAGCCTTGTGGCTTCCCTTTGAGCGACGCCGCGATCCGTCGTGCCGCGATGGACTATGCCGCAATCGCAAACGTGAAGCGCCACGCAAGCTGGCTGGATTTTCACGCAATTACAGCACCTTGTGATCGCATCGTGCTATTCACCACCAAGAGCGCGGAACCGCTGGATCATTTCGCGTTCCAGCCTGACGATGTGCTTTTGTTCGGTCGCGAGAGCGCCGGCGTCCCGGAAGAGGTTCATGAGGCCGCCGATGCGCGCGTGTGCATTCCTTTGGTCATCGGGGCACGTTCGCTGAACGTTGTAACGGCAGCCGCCATGGCGCTGGGCGAAGCGCTTCGTCAGACGAACGGCTTCCCAAACCCGCTGCGAACCGGTTAGCAAGCGCCTCATGTCCAGCTTGCCCCCCGAAATCGAACCCCGCCGGATCCGCGCCAAGGCCTGGTTCGAAGACCTGCAGACCCGCATCTGCGCCACCCTGGAGACGTTGGAGGCCGAAGCGTCGGACGCGCTTTACCCCGGCGATCCGGGCCGATTCGACATGCGCCCCTGGACGCGCGAGACCGGCACCGGCGGCGGTACCGGTGGCCACCTGCGCGGTCGGCTGTTCGAAAAGGTCGGCGTCCACACGTCCTCGGCCATCGCAAAGTTCTCGCCGGAGATGGCGGCCACCATGCCGGGCGCTGACAAGGACCCATCTTACGTATCCGCCAGCATAAGCCTGATCGTGCACCCGATGAGCCCGCGCGTGCCGACCGTGCACATGAACACCCGCTTCCTCTCGACGGCGGAGAGCTGGTTCGGCGGGGGCGCGGACCTGACGCCTATGCTGGCCGAACAGCGCAGCCAGGACGCGCCGGACGCCGTCCAGTTTCACGCCGCGATGAAGGTCGCCTGCGACCCGTTCGATCCCGAGTGGTACGCCAAGTACAAGGCCTGGTGCGACGAGTACTTCTACCTGCCACATCGCCAGGAAATGCGCGGCATCGGCGGCATCTTCTACGACCGCCACAACTCGGGTGATTTCGAGAGGGACTTCGCGTTCACGCAGGCGGTGGGCGAGGCGTTCCTGGACATCTATCCGAAGATCGTGCGGGCGCACATGAACGAGCCGTGGACGGAGGCGGAGCGGGCCGAACAGCTGGTGCGCCGGGGGCGGTATGTGGAGTTCAACCTGCTGTACGACCGGGGGACCATGTTCGGACTGAAGGCGGGCGGGAACATCGAGACGATCCTGAGTTCGATGCCGCCGATGGTGGCGTGGACGTAAGAGTGGTGCGCAGACTGCTTTGGGGCTTTGTCCTAAGCGGTATATAGTTCAACCTAGGGTCGTCAAGTCGGATAAATGCTGCGGGCCTGGAATTGGCAACGGATGCACTGGCGTCATTTTGCTTCATTGACGACGTTTGTGCTGACCGTGCTGTCTTGCGAAAGTGCGACAGCCCAAGGCTCATCCATTCGAGCTCGCGATACGGTCGCGAGCATGCAACGGGAAGCCGACGTAATCATTCAGAAATTCCCTAGACTGGGTGATGTCGATTCCGCCATCCGAAGTGATTGTGAGGCAAAAAACGAAGGGCGAGGTGCCGACAGTGATTTTTGCCGCTGCGCATCAGCCGTAACGATCAGTCTGTGGCGCTCGGGCATCGACCCTCAAATGGTGCCAAGGCTCACAGCCTATCTAAACAGCCCCGCTGCGTCGGCTGGCAGCTTGCTGATCTATCAGGGGCCAGAACTCTATCGCCCCATGTGCACACTCGCGGTCGCGCCTTCGAAGCGGAAACGCTGACCTTTAGGATCGGCCAGTGACGGGTGTGGCGTCATAACCATCAGCGCCAAGTTGGCGAGCGACTACTTTGATGATATACTTATCCATCTTGTATATCATGGAGCCCGCAATGAAAGTCGCCAAGTGGGGCAACAGCCTGGCCATCCGGCTTTCCAAGCCGATGGTTGAAGCCCTCGGTGTGTCGGAGGGCGATGACGTCAAGTTCGACATTGACGATGCCGGCGTCGTGACGATGCAGCGCGAGTTGAGTCGGCGCGAGTGGGTGGAGAGCCTGCGAAAGTATCGCGGCCTGATGCCTGCTGACTTCAAGTTTGATCGCGACGAAGCCAACTCGCGTGACTAAGGCGTTCCTGGACACGAACGTGCTACTTTACCTTCTTTCTGGCGACGCGGCGAAGGCCGCCAGGGCCGAAGCGATCCTGCTTGAGGGCGGCGTCATCAGCGTTCAGGTGCTGAACGAATTCGCACATGTGGCCCGGCGAAAATTCAGGGCACCGTGGGAGGCCGTCTGGACAAGTCTGGAAGCGATCCAGGCCAACGTGTCGATCGAACCGCTGACCCTGGATACGCATTACCAAGGCCTCAAGCTTGCGGAGCGGTACCAGTTGAGCGTTTTCGATGGCCTTTTGCTGGCCTCAGCCAACCTTGCTGGCTGCGACCGCTTCTACTCAGAGGATATGCAGGACGGGATGGTGGTTGGCGGTCTCAGGATCGAGAATCCGTTCCGCATTTCCCAACCTGGTTGACCGTTTGGAAGGTGCCGGCCTTCAATAAGCCAGCCCCTGCACCACGGCCTTCAGCTTCTCGATCGCTGACATCGGGTCGTCGAGGAAGTCGTGGTCGATCCACCAGTCTTCGACCTCGCGCAGCACCTGGCCGACCAGCGGGCCTTTGGCTGTGCCGGCCTTGATGACGTCGTCGCCGGTCAACGGGAAGGTCGGCACCACCCAGCCTTCGGCCAGCGCGATCAGGCCGCGCCATTGCACGGTGGTGGCACTGCGGGGCGAGGCGGCCCAGGCCAGCTTGGCGCGGTCGCGGAAGGTGGGCAGGTCGGCGCGGTAGATCTCGCGGCGGATCTCACGCGGGCTCATCCAGCTTTTCAGGACCGGCGTCTGCGACAGCGCGGCCTGCAGGCGATCCCGGTCCGCATTGGACAGCCGCAGCCGTTCCGCGAACCGACGCGCCGCAGTCTGGTCGTCGGGCAAGAACGCCGCCAGGCGCAGCACTGGATCGGTCTCGAACAACTGATCGGTTTCGATGCCGATCAGGGCGTCGAAGCGTGCCAGGTTGAGCGGCACCTGCAGGATCACCCCCAGCACGCCGGTCTCGGCCATCAGCCGCACAGCCTCGCGCGGATCATCGGCGGCCAGCAGCTTTAGCATTTCCTTCGACACGCGCTCGGCCGACAGGCTTTCGATGTTGTCCTTCAGTGCCGCGCAGGCCGCCAAGGCGTTGGCGTCCGGCGCGCCCTTTCCGAACCAGGCCAGGAAGCGGAAGAATCTCAGATTCCTTAAGTGATCCTCGCCCAACCGCTGCTCTGGCATGCCGACAAACACGATCCGCCCGGCCCTGGCATCGGCCACGCCCTGGCCCGTAGGATCAAACAGCGTCCCGTCCCGGTCGGCGTAGAGCGCGTTGAGCGTGAAGTCGCGACGCTGCGCATCCTCCGCCCAGTCATCGGTGAACGCCACTGTGGCGCGGCGGCCATCGGTAGTGACGTCGCGGCGCAGGGTCGTGATCTCGTGCGGTTTGCGGCTCGAGACTGCCGTGACCGTGCCGTGTTCGATACCGGTCGGCACCGCGCCCAGTCCTGCTGCCTTCAGCGCCTTGACGACCCGATCTGGCGTCAGGGTCGTGGCGATGTCGATGTCGTCGATGGGCCGCCCGACCAGCACATTGCGCACACAGCCGCCGACAAACCGGGCGCACCCAGTTCCACCCTCAGCTTCCAACGCATCAAAAACCGCCGCCGTCTCTGGCGCGGTCATCCAGGGGCGTAAACCCAGGCCTTCGCTCATGACCCATTCGCCCCGTAGAGCCGCCCATGCAGCGCCCGCAGCATGCCGGCTGTGGCCCCCCAGATGTACTGCGCCTCATGGGTGGTCGCGTAGAACCGTCGCTTCACGCCCGACGGCAGTTCGCGCTCATGTTCCTGATAGTTGCCAAGGTCCATGAGGAAGCTCAACGGCGTCTCGAAGATGTCGGCTACCTCTCCGGGATTGGGCGTCAGCGTAAACCCGTGCCGGATAAACCCCACCACCGGGGTCACCAGAAAACCGGTGCCAGTCTGATAGGGCGTGGAAAACCCGACCGGTCTCACGAAGTGCGGCTCCAGACCCACCTCCTCATGGGCCTCACGAAGCGCGGCCTCGATAGGTCCCTCGCCCGGATCCTGGCGACCACCGGGAAAGGCCACCTGACCGGTATGGCTGCGCATATTGTCCGACCGTCGGGTCAGCAGCACGTTCAGGCCGTGGTCACGCTCGATCAGCCCGACCAGTACCGCGGCCGGCGTGAGCGGCGTTCCGGGCGAAGACCAGTTCTCCGGGTCGAGGTCGAAGTCGGAACTCCATCGCCTGTCCACGGGCGACAAACGGTCTAACGGCTCCAGTCGATCCGTGATCCAGTCGTGCGGATTTATCTCGGTCACGCGTCGACCGCCTCGCCGGGACCCAAGGCGAACCATGCACCGCCGGAATCGATACCCAGACGCGGGCCGTCCGGCGTGTCGCGTTCATCCGCCATCTCTACAAGCTCGTAGAACACGGCGCGCGAAATCAGCGCCTCCAGGCCACGTCGAACAAGCAGATAGGGACGCGGCTCACCGTTCTCGCCAACCTCAACCCGGATTGGGTTGTCCGAACCGGCCACAACCTCATCGCCGACGTTGGTCAGGAACGTCAAAGCACGGCCGTCCCGATCCACCCGAATTGCGATGAACGGCGCATCCTCGACTGTGATCCGCAATTTTTCCACCGGCGTGACGAGGTAGAAGCCGTCCGGATCCCTACGAAGAATGGTCGAAAACAGCCGCACCATGGCCTCACGCCCGATCACCGCACCTTCGTGCAGCCAACGGCCGTCTCGTTTGATGACGATGTCGATCTCACCGCTATGGGCTGGATTCCACCGATGCACCGGCGGCAGACCACGACCCGGCACCTGCTTCACCGCCGCGATCACGCCATCCAGGCCGGGTTTGCTTGCTGTGTCCACCATCGGACGAACGTAGGCGTCCTGGGCAATCGGCTCAAGCGCGGGGCCGCACCTGTCCACTTAAAGCCAAGCCTACGAACACTCGGGCAAGCACCCGCTTCGGATCGACCGGCCCCGGCATCACCACGTCGTACGCCACCTCGAATCCCACCCGTTGGAAAAATGGCAGGTCGCCCACCAGCACAACCGCTGACTCGCCAAGTGCTTCGGAGGCTTCGCACGCGCGTTCTACCAGCAAGGCCCCCAGACCGTGCTTGCGCGCGTCGGCTTCCACGGCCAGTGGACCCAAGAAGACAATCGGCTGACCGCCGACGGCAACGCGCCACATGCGCACCACGCCGACCAGGCGCTCGCCTTCAAAGGCGCAGAAGGACAGCTCGGGGGCAAAGGCGGCGAACTCGCGCACGCGCTCCGACACTTTGGCGAAACGGCCGGGGCCAAATGCACGGGTCAGCAACGCTTCGGTGACTGAGTCGAATTCTGGAATTTCGTTGACGAAGTTAAGCGTCGGCACGGGCCGACAGGGCTGCAGGGACATGGTCAGGACTCGGATGCAAGAGACGGCGTAGCGGCTGACCCTTGAGGATCAGACCTTGGGTTCGGGTGGCTTCAAGCCAGCGGACGTCGTCGCATCGGGTTGGCCCTCCGGGCCGTGATCGGGAGCGGCGCAGATAGGACCTACACCCGCCCACGTCAACGCCATTGCTCCCCCGTCCGGCGCAAGGCAGGTTGGCCCGGTCTCATGACCGATACCCCTACCCCTGCTGACGATACCGTTCCCTCTGCGCGGGAACTGCTCAAGGAACGCGACTATCTGCTGTTCTGGGGCACGCGCTGGATGGGCAGTTTCGGCACCCAGATCCAGAGCGTCGCCATGGGCTGGCAGATGTATGCGCTGGCCCGCGAGACCCGTTCCGTGGCCGAGAGTGCCTTCCTGGTTGGGATGATCGGGCTGGCGGCGTTTGCCCCGCTGTTTCTACTGACCTTGCCGGCCGGCGAGGCTGCGGACCGCTACGACCGCAAGAAACTGCTTCTGTTCTGCCTGACGGGAGAGATGCTCAGTGTGCTGGCACTGGCGGTGGCGACCCTGAACGGCTGGGCCTCGCCCGGACTGCTGCTGGCGATCGCCGCCTTGTTTGGCGCAAGTCGCGCGTTTTTCGCGCCCGCCAACACCGCGCTTGGACCCATGCTGGTGCCGCGAAGGCTGCTGCCGCGGGCCATCGCCTGGAATTCCCTGGCCTGGCAGAGCGCTTCGATCGCGGGACCGGCCGCCGCCGGGTTCCTGGTCGCCCGCTCCGCCGAGACCGCCTATTTCACCACCTTCGCGCTTTATGGCGTGGCCTTCACCCTCATCCTGCTGATCCGCAAGAACGCCAAACCTGACGTCAATCCGGGCTCACGCTGGGCGCTGATCAAGGAGGGTTTGTCTTACGTCTGGCGACAGAAGATCGTCTTCGGTGCCATCTCGCTGGACCTGTTTGCGGTGCTGCTGGGCGGTGCCACGGCCCTTCTGCCGGTGTTCGCCCGCGACGTCCTGCATGTGGGACCGCAAGGCTTCGGCCTGTTGCGCGCCGGCCCGGCCATGGGGGCGACGGTCGTGGCGCTGTGGCTGGCTGCCAACCCCATCCGGGCCAAAGCCGGTCTCTACATGTTCGGCGGGGTGGCCGTGTTCGGTCTGGCCACCATCGTCTTCGGGCTGTCGCAGTCGCTCTGGCTATCGGTCGCTGCACTGGCGGTACTGGGCGGTGCCGACATGCTCAGCGTCTTCGTCCGCCAGACCCTAGTCCAGCTGGTTACCCCCGATCACATGCGCGGTCGCGTCGCCGCAGTGTCCTCCGTATTCATCGGGGCCTCCAACGAACTGGGCGAATTCGAGAGTGGTGTCATCGCGCGGATTCTGGGGCCGGTGGGTGCCGCAGTGTTCGGCGGCGTGGGTGCCGTGATGGTCACCGGATTCTGGGCCTGGCTCTTCCCTGACTTGCGCAAGGCCGACCGCCTCGAATAAGTGTCTCCCAAATCAAACGGGAGACTGACGCGATGGGCGCACTTGAAGGCAAGGTTGTACTGGTCACCGGCGGCGGCAACGGCATTGGCCGCGACTGCGCCCTGATCGCCGCGCAGGAAGGCGCTAAGGTCGTCGTCAACGATCTGGGCGGCAGCCTGAAGGGCGACGAAGAGGGGTCCGCCGGTCCGGCCGAGACAGTGGCTGCGGAAATCCGCGCCGCCGGCGGTCAAGCCGTCTCCAACTCCGACAGCGTCACCGATCTCGACGCCGTCTACGGCATGGTCGAGCAGGCCAAGAAGGCGTTCGGCGGTCTGCACGCAGTGATCAATCCCGCCGGCATCCTGCGCGACGTGATGTTCCACAAGATGACCGAGGCCGAATGGGACGCGGTGATCGCTGTCCACATGCGCGGCTCCTTCAACGTGGCGCGCGCCACCATCGAGCTGTTCCGCGAACAGAACGACGGCGCCTACATGTTCTTCACCTCGACGTCCGGCCTGTTCGGCAACATCGGCCAGGCCAACTATGGCGCGGCCAAGATGGGCATTGCCGGCATGTCGCGGATCATTGCCATGGAAGGCGCGCGCAACAATGTGCGTTCCAACTGCCTGGCACCCGTCGCCTGGACGCGTATGACCCAGTCGGTGCCGATCAAGGATGAGGCTGCCGCTGCGCGCCGCGCCGTGATGGCCGAGAAGATCCGCGCCGACCAGCCGGCCCGCTTCTCCGTCGCCATGATCACCCCGGCCGCCGCCCATGTCTCGGGCCAGATCTTCGGCTCGTCGGGCGAGAACATCATCCTCTACTCGCAGCCCCGCCCCATCGAGACGGTCACTAAGGAAGAGGGCTGGACCGTCGCGACCATCCTGTCCGAAGCCGTGCCGGCCATGGCACCCAAGTTCTTCGATCTGAACCGCGCGGTGATGCCCGGCGCAACGGCAGCCAAGGCACCTGCGTAAGCGCTAACTTCCCCCATTGCATCGCGATGGGGGAAGTGAATTGGGTCTGGCACTGCCGTTGCGACGGCGTTCGCCATGATCTCCGGACTGTCCCATCCTGGCGCATCGACCCGCGAACTGGCGTTCGCGGCCACGGACCGTATGCGCGCCCAGGCCCTGCGGTCCGTTCAGCCCGCCAACCGCACCGTCGAAAGCCGTGACCAGATTCGTGATCAGGTGATGGCCGAGCGCGGCGTGGATCGCGTCACCCTGCTGAGACTTGCCCCGCAGGCCCGGATCGAGGCCGAGATATCTGTCAATGCCGAGACGGCGCTTCGCGCCCGACAGGCCCGGATTCGCACCACAGGAAACTTCATCGACCTGCGGGTCTGATACACTCAGACCCGGTGCCGCATCCGCCAGTCATCGCGTGTCATTTCCCAATAGATCGAACGGCGGATCGTTGAATCAGGCCGCACGGCATCGCGTTCGCCCATCCGGGTGAAGCCGGCCGCATCGATCCCCTTTTGCACCCGGATGTTGTCCATCGCCGCCGTCAGGCACATCAACCGCACGCCCAGGGTTTCGAAAATCCAGCCGAAACTGTGCGCCATGCCGCGACCGCCCTGCCCCTGATTCTGACGGTCGGCGCGCACGGCACCCGCAAGTTCCGCCGCCGAACGGTCCGGCCAGACAGTGATCCGGGAATAGCCGGCGATCTCACCATCCGCGTCCAGGTTGACGATCAGCAAAGCCTCGCCCGCCAGCGCCTGAGCCTGACTCTCTGCCACCCAACGCGTGACGCTCTCGGCGGTAATTGGCTTGGGCAAGTCATAGATCGGGCCCGACACCCGCTCATCCGACAAGAGCACCACCAGTCCGCCCACATGATGCAGGTCAGCTCGCTCGCGTCCTTCGCCCAGGGTCGTCACATCCGCCGTCCGAACTGCTTGCCGGATTGCCTCGGCTTCTTCGGTCGAAACCTCCAGCACGGTCTTGGGCGGCATGCTCATGATGTGGCCAGGGTTTCCAACGCCTCACCATCCAGCCGGCGGACTGTCCACTCGGTCTTCGCCGAGGCACCCAGGCTGTCGTAGAAAGCGATCGAGGGTGCATTCCAGTTCAGCACCGCCCATTCCAGCCGACCAAGATCAGCGTCGACGCAGCGTTGCGCCAACCGACGTAGCAACGCCTTGCCAGCGCCTACGCCGCGGGCCTCGGTGCGGACAAACAGATCCTCCAGGTAGATCCCTGCCCGGCCTCGAAAGGTCGAGTAATTGTAGAACCAGAGCGCGAAACCGACAGGCTTGCCCTCGTACTCGGCGATCTCACAGAAGCTGCGCGGGTTTTCGCCGAACAGGTCGCGGCGGATATCGGCTTCGGTCGCCTCGACCTCGTCCAGCAAGTGCTCGTACTCGGCGAGCTCGCGAATGAAGCTGAGGATCAGCGGCGCATCGGAGACGGTCGCAACCCGAACGACCACCCGATCTGCAACAATACTCATGAGAACCTCATAGTCGTACGCCGGTCGTCTCTTCGCTCAGCGCCCACAGCCGCTCCGCGGCCTCGGCGTCCAGTGCATAGGGCATGACGCCTTCGAACGGATTTGCTTCAGTCCAGGGCAGCGCCTGGGCGCAGTTTTCCAGATAGAGCCCGCCGACACCCTCGAGCTCCGGAGCCACCGCCGCCCAGACGCTGGTGGCGGCGCCCTGCTCGGTGGATTTGAAGCGGTCGTTGACCTTGCCGGCCTCGTCCATCCAGCCAAAAGTGATCATCTCCTCCCGGCGGAGGTGCCGCTGCAGCGGCGTCATGATCCCGCCCGGCATCACGGCATTGGCGTTGATACCCAGATCCTCAAACCGCGCATTGAACCCCACCGCGAAGAGGGCATTGGCGGTCTTTGCCTGGCCGTAGGCAGCCCACTTCTCATAGGGGCGGCTGCGATAGTGCGGGTCGTAGAAATCTACCGGGCTGCGCCGATGGCCGATGGACGACAACGACACCACGCGGCTGGCGCGGCCGGCCTCAGAGCCGTTCATCAGTGCCCGGGCCAAAAGGGTGGTCAGCAGGAAGTGGCCGAAGTGATTGGTGCCGATCTGCATTTCCAGATCCTGCGCCGTATAGGCCTGCGGACAGGCCATGACGGCGGCATTGTTGATCAGGGCGCTGAGCGGCTTGTCGCCCCAGGCGCTGGCGAAGGCGGCCACGGTCGGCAGGTCCGACAGATCCAGCAGACCGACAGAAACCCGGCCATCGGCGGTCTTGTTCATGTCCACCGCCGCTGTCGCTCCTGCCTCGGCATTGCGGACGGCCAGCGTGACGTCCGCCCCTGCCTCGGCCAGCGCGCGGGCGGTCTCTACGCCCAGGCCCGAAGCCCCGCCGGTGACGATCATGGTTTGACCCGAGAGATCGTGGCCCTGTACGACGTCGCGGGCCGTGGATTTGGTGCCAAAGTCCGAGGTGATGCGGTCGGTCATGTCAGGTGGCTTTCGAGAATTAGTTGTCGCGCTTGGGAGGTTAGCTTTTTAGGCCACAGCCCGATACCAGTCGACGCCTGAGGCATCGCGCTCCCGCACCGCCTGACCACGCGCCATCAGGCAGTTGAGGTGCGCCAGGCTCTCGCCGGTCGCCAGCCCCAGCAGGTTCTGATCGATCTTGCGCCGGAACAGCACCGAGAACACATCCACCACCCGCCTGGGTTCAGCCAGTAACGCGGCCAGACGCTCCAGCCCTCGCTCATGGCCGCTGATCAGGTGATCGATCCGCGCATGAAGTCCGTGGAACGGCTCGTTGTGCGCCGGCAGTACCAGTACATCATCCGGTATCTGGGTCTTGAGCCGCGCCAGCGAGGTCAACCAGTCGGTCAGCGGATCACCGTCCGGCTCGGTGGGAAATACCGAGACGTTGGAGGATATCTTCGGCAGCACCTGATCGCCCGAAATCATCAGCTTCAGGTCTGGGCAATAGAGGCAGGCGTGCTCGGGGCTATGGCCGGAGCCCACCACCACGCGCCAGACGTGATCTCCGATACGGATCTCGTCGCCATCACTGAGACGCCGGAAGCTGTCCGGGAGGGCGTGCAGCCCCCGCCCGAAACCGCCGAACCGGGCGCGGTAATTCTCCAGCGCATCCTCATCCCAGCCGGCGCCCTGGAAAAAGCGCAGGGCGTCCTCCGGTGCCTCGCGCCCGGTGTCCGCCGCCAGCGAGCGGCAAGTGATGTACTCCAGCCGTGTTATCCACAAGTGAGCATCAAACTTGCGTGTCAAATAGCCAGACATCCCGATGTGGTCGGGGTGCATGTGGGTGACAAAGACGCGCGTCACCGGCTTGCCTTCCAGCGGGCCTTTCAGCACGGCGCGCCAGCCGTTGCGGGTTTCCGCACCGCCGATGCCGGTGTCGACAATGGCCCAGCCATCGCCTTCGGCAATCGCCCATACATTGATAAATGCCAGCGCTCCACCCAGAGGCATCCGCATCCATTTGACGCCCGGCGCGATGTCGACGGCCTCGCCCGTCTGAGGCTTCACCGTCATCGGATAGGTCAGCTTCGGCCTGTGGCTGTCCCACGCCGCCGTCTCTTCGATCCCGTCCCGCAAGGCCATGCTCCCCATTCCTGAGCCCCCATTATCGGACTTCGACGCCGATAAGGGCAAACCCCAATGCGCGCGCAGTTGATTGACGCCGCGTCGCAAGCTCTATGGTCCTGAAAACAGGTACTGGAGGAAGCGGTCATGGCCACCCTGGAACGCCGGATCGATGCGACGCTGGCCGCTCGGCTCGACCCGATCCTCGACGCAGCACTCGCTGAGACCCGCATTGTTGGCGGGGTGGCACTGGTGGCCCGCCAGGGAAAGCTGACCTACGCACGCGCGGCCGGCCGGGCCGACCGCGAGGCGGGGCGGGCCATGACGCTCGATGCCATCTTCCGCGCCTCGTCGCTGACCAAGCCCATCGTCACCGCCGCCGCCCTTAGTCTGGTCGAGAGCGAAGTGATCGGTCTGGATGATCCGGTGATCCGCTGGCTGCCGGACTTTCAGCCCGCGTTCGAAGGTCAGGTCCCGACCATAACGCTCCGCCACCTGCTGACCCACACGGCGGGCCTCTCGTACGGCTTCATGCAGCCAGGGGACGGCCCCTATCTGAAGCTGGGCGTCTCCGACGGCATGGACCAGCCCGGCCTGGGCTTTGCCGAGGAACTGCGCCGGATCAGCGACGCCGGCCTGACTTTCCCGCCCGGCGCGGCCTGGCTCTATTCGGTCGGCATGGATGTCATGGGCGCTGTGATGGAGGCCGCCACCGGCCGGACCCTGCCCGAAGTGGTCGCAGAGCGGGTCACCGGCAAACTTGGCATGACCGACACCGGCTTTTCGGTCACCGACCGTGTGCGGTTGGCGGTGGCCTACGCTGATGGCACCCCGCCCGTGACGATGGGAGCCACCCACACCGTGCCCTTCGCGGAGCTGTCGGGGATACAGTTCGCGCCGGATCGAATCTTCGACCCAGGCTCGTTCCCGTCCGGTGGCGCGGGCATGGCGTGTTCAGCACCCGACATGCTGGCCTTTCTGGAAGCGATACGAACAGGCGGCGGCCCTGTGGTCTCGGCGGAAACCGCCAGCGACATGATGACCAACCAGACCGGCACCCACGCCATCGTCACCAGCGGCCCCGGCTGGGGCTTCGGCTTCGGCGGGGCGGTGATGCTGGACCCGGAGCCAACCGCCCATTACCTGCCGGCCGGGGCCTGGACATGGGCCGGCGTCTATGGCCACAGCTGGTTCGTCGACCCGGCCAGCGAAACCACCTTCGTCCTGATGACCAACACCTCCACCGAAGGCATGAGCGGCCTGACCTCCCGCGACCTCGCTGCGGCAGTGATGGCGGGGTGACGCAGCACCCCGCGCTTGTGCTTCGCCCCTCCCCGGTGGAATAACCCCCGCAACAAGGGGAAACTTCACATGCAGAAGCTCGCCGCCGCGCTTGGGATGTCGTTGATCATCGCCACGCCCGCCGCCGCCCAGGCCCAGCAGCCCGGCGAGGCCGGCTTCCGCGCGCTCTACAAGGAACTGGTGGAGACCAACACCACCTTCTCGGCTGGTGACTGCACCCTGGCTGCCCAGCGCATGGCCGCGCGCCTGAAGACCGCCGGTTTCCCTGACGCCGACTTGACGGTGTTCGTCCCCCCCGGCCGACCCAAGGATGGTGGCCTCGTAGCCGTCTATCCGGGCAAAGATCCCAAGGCCAAGGCCATCCTGTTGCTGGCCCATATCGACGTGGTTGAAGCAATACGAGAGGACTGGACCCGGGACCCCTTCACCCTGATCGAGGAAGGTGGCTACTTCTACGGACGCGGCGTTTCCGACGACAAGGCCCAGGGCGCGATCTTTACCGACCTGCTGATCCGCTTCCGCCAGGAAGGGTTCAAAGGTCGCCGCCCCATCAAGCTGGCGCTCACCTGTGGCGAAGAGGGCGGCGGGCAAGTCAACGGCGCATCCTGGCTGGTGACCAACAAGCGCGACCTGATCGACGCTGCCTTCGCGTTGAACGAGGGTGCCGGGGTCAATCTGGACGGCTCGGGCAAGCCGATCGCACACACGGTGCTGGCCGGCGAGAAGTCCACACAGACCTTCAAGCTTGAGGCCACCAATCCGGGCGGGCATTCCTCGCGTCCTGTGCCGGACAACGCCATCTACCACATCACCCGCGCCGTCGACCGCATCGCCGCCTACGACTTCCCGGTGATGCTAAATGACACCACCCGCAGCTACTTCACTCAGATGGCGAAGATCTCTGGGGGAGCGGCCGGCGCGGCCATGACCGCCATCGTCGCCAATCCGGCTGACGCCGCCTCCGCCGCTGCGCTGCGCAAGGACCCCAGCGTCAACGCCATGCTGGGCACAACCTGCGTCGCCACAATGCTGCAGGCCGGTCACGCCCAGAACGCCCTGCCCCAGCGGGCTTCGGCCACCATCAACTGCCGGATCTTCCCCGGAGTTTCAGGAGCAGAGGTCCGGGAGGCCCTGGTCCAGGTGATCGACAACCCGACCGTCTCGGTTTCCACACCGATTGGCCGCCCCGGTGCCGACGCCGGCCCGCCACTGACCCCCCAGGTCATGGGCCCGATCCAGAAGGTCTCGGAATCCATTTGGCCCGGCGTGCCAGTGGTGCCCTTTCTGCTGGCCGCGGCTACCGACGGCAAGGCCCTGATCGCCGGCGGAATACCCACCTACGGCGTCTCCGGCATCGCCTATGAGCCGGACCAGGGCCACATCCACGGTCTGAACGAGCGCATTGGCGTGAAGTCGCTCTTCGACGCGCGGGAGTTCAGCTATCGACTGGTAAAGATCTACGCGGCCCAGAAAGACTGAGCGCCATGAAAACCTTCGCCGCCACGCTCGCCGTCGCCCTGACCCTCGCAGGTTCCGCCGCCGCTCAACCGCCCCAACCCGGCGAGGTCGCGTTCCGCAGCCTCTACAAGGAGCTGGTTGAGACCAACACCACTCTCTCGGCCGGAAGCTGCACCCTGGCCGCCGAACGGATGGCCGCCCGCATGAAGGCGGCCGGGTTCGCCGATAGCGAGCTTACCATCTTCACCGCCCCGGGCCTGCCCCTGGATGGTGGCCTCGTGGCCATCCTGCCAGGCAGAGACCCCAAGGCCAAGGCGATCCTGTTGCTGGCCCGCCTCGACGTTGTGGAAGCGAAACGAGAAGATTGGACACGGGACCCCTTCACGCTCATCGAAGATGGTGGCTATTTCTATGGCCGTGGCACGCACGACGACAAGGCCCAGGCCGCCATCTGGGTCGACACTCTGATCCGCTACCGTCAGGAAGGCTACACGCCCCGTCGCGCCATCAAGATCGCACTGACCTGCGGCGAAGAGGGCGGCTCAGTCGGTGCCGTGCGCCTCAATGGTGCCCAGTGGCTGGCGGACAACCGTCGTGATCTGATCGACGCCGAGTTCGGCCTGAACGAGGGTGCCGGCGGCGAACTGGACGAACAAGCCCGTCCCGTCGCCCACAACGTCCTGGCTGCCGAGAAGGCCCACCGCCAGTTCTTTCTGGAGGCCACCAACCCCGGCGGGCACTCCTCGCGCCCGGTTCCCGACAATGCCATCTACAGCCTGGCGCGCGCGCTGGACCGGGTCAGCGGATACGCTTTTCCCGTCAGCATGATCGACGCCAATCGCGCCTACTTCACGCGCAAGGCCAGGATCGTAGGCGGCGAGACGGGGGCTGCCATGACGGCCATCGTCGCCAATCCACAGGACACGGCCGCCAGCGGACTGCTGAGCCGCGACCCCGCCTACAACGCCATGCTACGCACCACCTGCGTCGCCACCCTGCTGGAAGGCGGTCATGCCGTGAACGCGCTGCCCCAGCGGGCGCGCGCGACGCTCAGCTGCCGCATCGTCCCCGGCCAGACCGTGGAGGAGGTGCGCCAGATGCTCGTGGCGGCCGTCGCCGATCCTGGCATCGCCGTGATCCAGCCACCGGCGACCGGATCCCTGGCCGCGCCCATGCCCCTGCCCGAGCGGATCCTGGGACCAATCGAGACGGTCTCCCAACAGATGTGGCCGGGTGTGCCGGTGATCCCCTTCATGCTGCCCGGTGCCACTGACGCCCGTCGGCTCACCGAGGTCGGCATCCCCACCTACGGCGTGTCAGGCATTTTCAACGATCGCGACGGCGGCGGCGTGCATGGGTTGAACGAGCGCATCCGGGTCAAATCGCTGATGGACGCCCGCACGTTCAGCTATCGACTCATCAAGCTCTACGCCGACGCCAAAGCCCCTTGAGTACAGTTCGCATCTGGATCGCTGCGGCCCATGACGCGGCGCACCTGAACGGGGGCTGGGCGTTTGTGCGCGCCGGCACGGGTGTCTATGGCGCGGCTGGCGGGGATCGTCGCACCACGCGGGCACGAACGGCGTTGAGCGGCTTTATCGCATCCCTGAAGGACGTCCCGGAGGAAGCATCCCTTGCCGTCGTGGCTCCCCGAACCGACGCCATGGTGCTGCATCAGTTCCTGAAGCCGCCGAAGGACGCGCCCACCGAAGACCTCGACCTGCGCGCGACCCTCGCCGGAGCCCTGAACGGTCGAACCTGGACGCTGGCTTTGGGCGACCCCGACGCGTTGACCCCATTCACCTTCGCGGTCGCCTGGGCCGACATGGCGAGCGAAAAGGCCAAGCTCGGTGGCGCGTTTGTGGCGGCGATCCCGAAGACCAACCTAGCGAAAGCGAAAGGGCTATAGGCGTCGAACCGGAATCCAATCGAAAGAAATATTATTCATTTTCGTGAACTCTGACGGCACCTGGGCTGTCCAGGCTGACCGAAGGACAAGACACTGATGAGCCGGGTCACCGTTTCCAAACGAACCGCCAGCGACCACTTCGAGCCGGACGAAGACATCGATCCCAAGGCGCAGCGACAGTTGCGCGGCCACCTTGAGCAGATTGACTATGCAGCTTACGCCGCCAACCGGCGGGTATTGAGCAGCACCGTCGTCAGTATTGACGCCGAGAAACTCCAGAAGCTGGCGGCCGCCGCCGCGCTGGCGCGAACCCGGTGGGTAGTGGCCGGTCTGGCCGTCGCCGAAGCAGACCCGTTCCCCAACACGCAGCAGATCAAGACACTGGCCGATTTGCGGGAAGCCTATGCGGAGTTGACCGAAGTCTATGAGGGGCTGCGCCGGATGGTGGAGCGCGGATATCTCTCCTACGTCGGACCTGAGGCGGCCTGAGACCTACATCAACTCGACCGCCATCGCTGTGGCCTCGCCACCGCCGATACACAGGCTGGCGATGCCGCGTTTTCCGCCCCGTGCCTGAAGCGCGCCGAGCAGGGTCGCCAGGATGCGTGCCCCGGACGCCCCGATCGGATGTCCCAGCGCACACGCGCCACCGTTGACGTTAAGCTTGGCCCGGTCGAGGCCCAGATCACGCTCGGCGATCATGGCCACCACGGCAAAGGCTTCATTCACCTCGAACAGATCGACGTCGGCGACGCTCCAACCGGCGCGCTTCAGCGCTTTCTGAATTGCAGGCACTGGCGCTGTCGTGAACAGGCCGGGCTCATGGGCATGGGCCGCATGTCCCGCGATCCGGGCGACGATGTTCATGCCGAGACGCCGGGCCACACTCTCGCGCGTCAGGACCAGCGCCGCCGCACCGTCCGAGATCGAGGAGGCATTGGCCGCCGTGATCGTGCCGTCCCGCGAAAAAGCAGGCCGCAGGATCGGGATCCGTGCAGGGTCAGCCTTCAGGGGCTGTTCGTCGGTGTCGACTGTGACTGTGCCCTTGCGATCCGTCACCTGAACCGGGGTGATCTCGCGGGCGAAGGTACCGCTTTCGCTAGCGGCCCGGGCTCGGGCCAGCGAGCCGATGGCGAATTCGTCCTGCGCCTCACGGGTAAACTGGTACTGTTTGGCGGTTTCTTCGGCGAATGACCCCATCAGCCGACCCGGCTCATAGGCGTCCTCCAGACCGTCCAGGTACATGTGGTCATACATCGTGTCGTGGCCAATCCGGGCCCCGCCGCGATGCTTGGTCATCAGGTAGGGGGCGTTTGTCATGCTCTCCATGCCACCCGCCACAATCACGTCCACTGACCCAGCGGCAAGGGCGTCGTGCGCCATGATCGCCGCCTGCATGCCCGAGCCGCACATCTTGTTGACGGTCGTGGCCTCCACAGATGTGGGCAGACCGGCACCCAGCGCAGCCTGTCTGGCCGGTGCCTGGCCCAGACCTGCCGGCAGCACGCAGCCCATGATGATCTGCTCGATCACCGACGGATCAGCACCGGACCGTTCGACTGCGGCGCGGACGGCCGCAGCACCAAGTTCCGTGGCCCTTGCGGCGGAAAGCACCCCCTGAAAACCCCCCATCGGTGTGCGGGCAAAACTGGCGATGACGACGGGATCTGAGGTCTGGGTCATGTTGGGGATATAAGTCGCCGCTCGAAAAATCCCAACGCCGTTACGGTTGGCGGGTGGTCACGTCGCAATACGGACCACCGTCACGGATGGTCTTGTTCCGATAGATCACCGCGCCAATCAGGTTCGGCGCCTGCCGGATCGCCGCACAGAACTCGGGCCAGAGATCAGACGGCAGCCACAGGCAGGGCGCGCGAGGGTCCTCGTCGCACGCTATGTCCACCAGCTGCTTGGCGTCCATCGGCATTGCACCGTCAGTCGTTGCGAACCGTGCCGGCGATGAAACCACCGCCCAGCACGCGGGTCGGGTCCTCCGGTGCGTAGAGCACGCAGGCTTGGCCCGGCGCGACGCCTTCTTCCGGAATGTCGAACACGATGCCGTGGCCGCCGCTAACGACGCCAAGACGACCCAGCACCGGCTCGCGCGTGGATCGCACACGCGCCAGCACGGGACGCGCCGCCGCGCAGGCCGCCGACATGCTGTGGCCGTCGCCGATCCAGCTAGTTTCCCCAAACGTGAGCGCGCGGGTCAGCAGCGCCTCACGCGGCCCCACGATCACTTGCCGGCTGTCGGCATCAATCCTGACCACAAACAGCGGATCGCCCAAGGCCACGTTCAGGCCGCGACGCTGGCCGATGGTATAGCGGGTGACCCCTTCGTGACGCCCCAGGGTCCGGCCATCCATGTGGACGATGTCGCCGGGTTCCGCGCCGTGTGGCCGCAGGCGATCAATGACAGTGGTGTATCGGCCCTCGGGGACAAAACAGATGTCCTGGCTATCTGGCTTGTCCGCGACCTTCAGGCCCAGCGCCGTCGCCGCCGCGCGCACCGCGGGCTTCGGCAGGCCGCCCAGAGGGAAGCGCAGATAGGCGAGCTGTTCGGCCGTGGTGGCGAACAGAAAGTAGGACTGGTCCCGCGCGCCATCGACGGCGCGGTGCAGTTCCGGCCCGGCCCGGCCCACCTCCCGGCGCACATAGTGTCCGGTCGCCATCGCCTCGGCGCCCAGATCCCGCGCGACATCCAGCAGGTCGCGGAACTTCACCGTTTGATTGCAGCGGATGCAGGGAATGGGGGTTTCGCCGCGCAGATAGGAGTCCGCGAAGTCTTCGATCACCTGCTCACGGAACCGGCTCTCGTAGTCGAGCACATAGTGCGCGATGCCCATCGCCTCGGCCGCGGTGCGTGCGTCGTGGATATCCTGGCCGGCGCAGCAGGCGCCCTTCTTCTGGACCGCCGCGCCGTGATCATAGAGCTGCAGCGTCACGCCCACGACATCGTAGCCGGCGCGGGCCAGCAGGGCCGCAGTCACCGTGGAATCGACGCCGCCGGACATGGCCGCGACGATCCGCGTGCCGATCGGCAGGCGCACAGCGTCGCGCACAGCCTCCATCAGGCCGTCGCTCAAGGTGTCTGAAAAGGCGACCGGGGCGTTCATCGCCATCTATGTAGCGGTTCGACGCCGGAAATTCGAGGGAATCTGGATCGCGGCCCGGCTACGCCGTCCGGGATGGCTCGCTTCGCGATCACTTCAGGATGTTGATCAACGATGACGATTGCAGGGACTGGAAAACATAGGCCGCCGACTGCACCGACAGCTGCGCCTGCTGCAGATCGGCCGAAGCCTTGGCCAGGTCGGCGTCGGTGATATCACCCAGCATTCCGGTCACCGAAATCTGTCTGGCTTCAAGGTCTGCGGCGACGGTATCCAGGCGCTTCTGGTTCGTGCCGTTCTTGGCGGCGATCAGGGTAATGTCGGCGCGGATCGTGTTCCAGTTGGCTAACTGGTTTTCGAGGAATGTCTTCTGCGCATCCGTCATTGCGCCGGCAAAGGGGCCGTTTGGACCCTCATTGAACGCCTGGAAGGTCTGTAGCGCGGTCAGCATATTGGTGGCGATATCATCCGCCAGGATGCCGGTTGTGACGGTTGTGGCGTCATCCACCCTGGCCGTCACCTTGAAGTCGTCGTTCTTGAAGAAGTTGGCGATGATGGCAGGCGGCGCCGTCAGATCGGACAGCAGCGTCGCCGTCACCGGTTTGGTATCAACCTGTCCACCGGCGAACAGGAATTTCCCGTTGTAGCTTGCGTTGAGACTGTCAACGGCGGTGTTCATCTGCGCCTGAATATCGGACACCAGACTGTCGACCCGCCCCGAGGCGATGGCCTCGGCCATAAGCTCTCGGATGGATTGGGCGGCGTCAGCCACACGCACCACGGCGCCGTCCTGGGTGGTCAGCTTGTCGGCGAGCAGTCCGTTCTGATCCTGAAAGGCGGCGACCCGGGTCTGCACCGTACGCATCGCCGTAAGGACTTCAGAGGACTTGGCGTAGTCCTTCAGGTTCTGGCCGTTCTTTTGGGTTGAGACCCGATTCCCGGCCTCCGATAGCCGCTGTTGCCCGGCCAGTAGATTGGTAAGGACGGCGGAATAGTTTCCGGAGGTGGTGACGCGACTGACCATGACCGGCTCCTCAGACGATGCTCAGCAGGGTGTCGAACAGTTCGCTCGCGGCCTGGATCATCCGGGCCGAAGCGCTGAACGCCTGTTGGTAGGTGGTGAGGTTGACCAGTTCCTCGTCGAGGTTGACCCCCTCGACGGACTGGCGACGATTGGTGGCTTCGATGGCGACGGCTTCGGCGCTGGCCTGGCGGGTCTCGGCAGCGGCGGCTCCGCGCCCGACGGCTCCGCCGAACTCCGAAGCGTAGCGTGACACCGTCATGGTCACCTGTCCCAGCGCGCCAGCGGCCTGGAACAGCACCGGGATGTTACCAGACCCGGCCACCCCCAGAGCGCCCCGCCCATCACCCGGCCGGACAGCGACAACGCCCAACGCCGCCGTCACATCGACCTTGCCGACGGACAGTTTTGTCGGGTCAGACAACAGCGACGGCGCCACGTCGAACCTCCCGGCGCGTGTTGACCGGGCCTGGGTCCCCAGCCCGAACAGCTGGCTGATCGAGGGCCCGCCCACGCCGCGTTGGGTGTTGTCGGTGAGGATGGAAAGCTCGGCATTGGACGGCGGCGACCCGGCAAAGGTCAGGACACCGTTGGTATCCAGGCTGAACGCGCCGTAGAGCCCCACGCCTGTCGCATTGTTGTTCAGGGTATTCAGCAGGTCGCTCATCAGCGGACCCGCCGGGACCGTAATCGGCACATCGCGCTCCGGGCGACCGTCCGGCGTCGACAGACGCAGGGTGATCTGGCCGCCGGGCGTGAACCCGTGGGCACTCGTGGTCTGCAGCCCGGTGGCGTAGTTCGTGAAGCCTGTCGCCTTCACCACATCGTTCAGACCGAAGAAGTGCGAGAACCCGCGCCCGGCCTTCTGCGACGTGCCCTCGTCGATCGCCAGACCGAGGCCACCGGCAGCGCTTAAAGTCAGCGCGCCGCCCGCAAAGCTGGCGCTGCCGACACCGGCCAAAGCCGTATTCAGGTCGGCCTGAAACGTCGCTGGCGTAAAGGCGGTCGCCGCGCCGCCGTTCACCGAAAGCGTCCCGGCGGTGAAGTTGATGGCGACCGTGCGCTGCATGACGCCCGCTGCATTGACGACGGCGATGGTCGAGGTTCCGGTAAAGCCGCTGGCCGCGCTGGTCAGGTCGAGTCCGGTGTCCCGCCCGACCAGGGTCGTCGGCGGGGGAAAGGCGGCTGAGGCGTTGTGCGCCGCGTTCAGCTGGTCGGCCGCGCGGCTGGTGAACTCACCCAGCTGGTCATAGATCTTGGGCAACTCGATATCGCGCAGGTCCATCAGGCCGCGAAGCTGCCCGCTGGACAGCTGAATGGGCTGCTGGTTGGAGCTGCCGGCGGGTTGGGCGGTGATGTATCCGGGGGTCGTCGCGGTCACATTGTAGGTCAGCTTCGCCGCGCCATCTCCGGCGATCAGGACGCCTTCGATCGTGCGAACATCGACGCCGCCACCAGGGCGTTGCGCTGTGCGGACGTTCATCAGACCGGACAACTCATCCAGCAACTGGCTCTGGATGTTCTCCGATCCCGACGCGTCAGCGCCGACCAGCGACGCGCGTTTGATCTCCAGGTTCAGGCGGCTGATCTCGTCCAGCAGGCTGTTGGCGCGTTCGACCCCGGCACCGATCTGGGTCTCGACGGTGGCGCCCAGCGAGACGATCTGACCGTTGATCCGGTCGGCTTCGCTGAGAAAGTCCTCGATGTTGGAGAGAGCCTGACTGCGCAGCAGGGTCGAGGACGGGTCATCGGCCAAGGTCGCGAAGGCACCGAACACCTTGTCCAGCCGATTGAAGAAGAAGCCGTCGGCCGAGGGGTCGCCGAACAGACTCTGGGCGTTGTCGAGATACTGTGACACTGCCGACCAGCGCTTGGTGTCCGATTGGGCATTGAGCGAGGCGACTTGAAGATACTGGTCGGTGATCCGCCGGATGCCGCTGATCTTCACCCCGGCGCCGGCGCCATCGACAACCTGCTGCTCCTGATTGACGGCCTTGCGGACGTAACCAGGCGTGTTGACGTTGGCGATATTGTCCGACACCGCCCGCAATGAGGCCTGTGCGGCCTGCAGGCCCGTTGTTGCGGTCTTGAGCGCGACGCCGAGGGACATGGATCAGGCCTCCGCCCGGCAAGGGTTGTCGCACGACCCGGCGATTTCTGCCGGGATCGAGATTAACGTGCCGCTGCGCATCCGGAAAACATTCAATGATTTCAACATTGGCCCTCGCTGGACCGAGTGGGTTCAGTTTGAAGAGCGCAAGACCGGCGCCAGCCCGCGCCGCGCCCCTTCCCTCGTGCACGTGCGCTCGTTCCATTCACCCCGGACGATCCGGTCGGCGGGCGGGGTCGGGGCCGGTCGGGCGGCAGGGAACGCCCCAGCAAAACGGCCCTGGCTCGGCAAAATGCTCCGTAAGGCCCCACGCGACCTCCTGCAAGAAGATCCATATTATCGTGTTTTTTCAATAAGATGTGAAACTGGCGCGGACGTTGCTCGGCCCTTTTCGAATGAGCCCGGCGCAGCACGCGCTTTCCTCACATCGCCACCGAGCCTTCAGACCTCATGAACGCACCCGCGCTCAATCCCGCCTCAGCGCCACCCGCAGGATCCGTCGGCACAACGGCCGCCGCCGCCGTGGCGGGAAAGACGAGCGGCGCGCTGGCCGGATTCGAAGCCCTGCTGGCGGCGCTGTTCCCGCAAGGTGCGGTGGCGGCGAGCCCCGACAAAGCCGATGTCGACCCCTCGCTCGGCCCTGGTTCAGAAGACCCAACCGATGAGGCTCTGGACGCGAACGCAGCGCCCCCGTCCGGCAACGCCAGCGTACTCCCTCTAGTCGGCGCGTTTCCCGCCCAACCCGTCATCGCCAACGCCGTCACCGAGACCGGCCCGGCCGATCAAACCCACGCCTTTGGCCGCGACAAGAGCAAGGGTGTTCCGGCCGCGCCGGCACTCCTCAACGCCAACCCAAAGGCAGGACTTGCCGAAAAAGCCGGGCTCGCAGACGGTTCGCGGGTCGATGCTGTGCCGGCCGAAGACGACGGCGCGCGCCCGGGTATCCCTCCCCGGCACGTCGACGCGCAGGTGCCGCAGCCCGCTGCGGCTCAGGGTGGGCGGCCGCCGGCACCGGTGGCATCTACATCGCCATCGGCCGCGTTCTCGGACACACCTGATATCGCTGGCGCGAACCCGGTCGCCGCGACTGCTGATCCCAACCTGCCCGTGCCCGTGCCCGCGCCCGTGCCAGCCGTCGCGGTAGCCCCGGAAACCCTGGCCTCAACACTGACCACGGCGGGTCTTGTCGCGCGACCGGATCCAGCACCTGCTGCCACCAACCGCAGCCAGCGAGCGGATCGAAACCGGGCCGCGACGGACCCACTATCAATTGACGAGCCACCCGTCGGGCAAGGCGTAGCGGCGGCCGCAGCCCCGACACTTGCAAAATCGGCAGCCATAACGGGGCGTACGGTGGACGCCGGACCTGAGATCGCAGAAGCCAAGTCGGGGGACGCAGAGGTGGCTGCCGACGCTCCCGACGGGACGATACAGTCAGACGCCAGAACAGCCGCCCAATCCCTGACGCCTGTGGCCCACGGTGCCCAGGCCGTCCGGGGTTCACCTGAGACGGTTGCCACTTTCGCCGCCCAGATCATCAAGAAGCTGGAAGGCCAGTCCACCCGCTTCGACGTCGAACTGAACCCAGCCGGTCTCGGCAAGGTGGATGTACGCATCGACATCGGCGCGCACGGGCGAATTTCGGCAGCCATGATGTTCGACAATCCCGCTGCTGCCGCTGACCTTCGCGCCCGCGCCTCGGAACTGCAGCGGATGCTGGAGCAGGCCGGCTTCGACATGTCGGGGGGCCTGTCCTTCGACGTCGCAGGTGATCGCGGCCAGCAACAGCGCAATGCCTGGCAAGACCAGAACGACAACGCTGGCCAAGCCTTCCGGGGTCAAGCGTTCCGCGCCGCACTCGATACCGCCGGCAAAGCGACTGATGCCGCCATTGAAGGCGCACTGCGTCTGCGGCGCGGCGTCAATGCTGGCTTGGACCTGAGGATCTGATCATGGATGTCGCCGCAACCACCGCAACCGCCGCCGCCGCGGCTTCAGCCACTGGCGACACGACCGCCATCGGTCGCGCCCGACTGGCCGAGAACTTCGATACATTCCTGTCGCTGCTCACCACTCAGCTGAAGAACCAGGACCCGCTGTCGCCGCTGGATTCTAACCAGTTCACCCAGCAGATCGTCCAGATGACCGGCGTGGAACAGCAGTCGGCTACCAATGACCTGCTGAAGAAGCTGGTGTCCAACACCACCTCCGGCATCGCCACCGCCGTCAGCCTGATCGGCAAGGAAGTGCGCGCCGAGGCCGACGTCGCGGCCCTGAAGGATCACAAGGCCGAGTGGACCTATAAACTCGACCGCGCCGCCACTGATGTGAAACTGGAGGTGCTGGATTCCAAGGGCCGCATCGTGGCGACCAGGGCCGCGGCCGACGCCAAGACGGGCGAGAACAAGTTTACCTGGGATGGCAAGACCTCAGGAGGGGCCGTTCTTGCCGACGGCGTTTACAGTTTGAGAGTTTCAGCGAAAGACAGCACCGGCTCGGTCGTACCGTCCAAGGTGTTCGCTGACGGCCTCGTGACGGGGGTCGAACAGGCCGACGGAACAACCTTGCTGACGATCAATGGCGCGCAGATCCCCTGGGAAAAGCTCGTCACCATCCGCCAACCGGCCCCGCCGGCAACGACCGCCGCGACAGCGGCTTCCACGATCATCGGTTCAAACACCAACAACCCGGACGACAAAACGTCGTCTCCAGCGGCGGCCTGACGGCCGAACTCACGCAGCACGCGCACCCGCCCCAGGAAAACGGAAAGCTCTTATGTCCATCAATTCAGCCTTGCTCACCGGTGTTTCGGGGTTGGTCGCCAACTCCTCCGCCCTTGCGGCCATTTCGGACAACATCGCCAACGTCAATACCGTCTCGTACAAGCGAAATGAGGTTAGCTTCGCCAATGTGGTGACCTCGCAGGCCGTCAAGGGCCGCTACTCTGCCGGCGGCGTGCAGGGCGTTACCCGGCAGTTCGTCAGCCAGCAGGGTCTGGTGCAGGCCTCGGGATCGTCGACTGACCTCGCGATCTCCGGCGACGGCTTCTTCGTGGTGTCCAGCAAGGGCGCGGGACTAACCACAGCTGACGCGCGCTCATTCACCCGCTCGGGTTCGTTCACAGTCGATGCCGACGGCTTCCTGGTGAACAAATCCAACTTCTACCTGCAGGGTTGGCCGGCAAAGCCGGACGGCAGCTTCGACATCAATCCGTCAGACCTGTCGAAGATGAACTCCATCAATGTGAAGAACCTGGGGTCCGCCGTCGCGCCGACCACAGACATCGGCGTCAGCGCCAACCTGAACAAGGGCGGCGTCGTCTCAGCCGGTGAGGCGGCCTACAACAACGCCACAGCGGCCTCGATGACCGACTACGCCACCGACCCTTTGACCGGCACCAAGCCCGACTTCGTCATCGAAGCCAACGTCATAGACTCGACTGGAGGATCGCGAAAAGTGGCCATCGCCCTGCTGAAGGATGACAGCGCCAATCCGAACAGCTGGCACGCGGAGATCTACTCGATCCCGACCACCGACGTCACGACCGGTGGTCGCCCCGGCCAGCTCACCAGGGGTGACGTCAAGTTCAATCAGGACGGCACGATCGATCTGACGACGACGACGCTGTTCGGTGCCGCCGGTGCCGCGGCGCAACTGGTTCTCGATGCGTCCGGTACCGCGGCCACGCCGCGCTGGTCGAATTCTCTCGGCATCGCGGCCCAGACCCTGGATTTCGATCTCTCCAAGGTATCGCAGTACACCGCACCCTCGACCGTAAACGCCATCAGCTCCAATGGTGCCGGCGTCGGCAATATTGTTTCGATTGATGTGGATGACGAGGGCATCGTTTCGGCGATCTACGACAACAGCCAGATCCGTCAGATCGCCAAGGTCGGCATCGCGACATTCCCCAACGCCGACGGCCTCCAGGCCATCAGCGGCAATGCCTACCGGAGCAGTTTGCCGGCCGGCCAGCTTACCGTTAAGGAAGCCGGCGTCGGCGGCGCGGGTCGAATTTCACCGTCCAGCCTCGAAGCATCGACGGTGGACCTGTCTGCGGAATTCACAGGACTAATCCAAACTCAGAAGGCTTATTCTGCTTCTTCCAAGATTATTACAACTGCTGATCAGATGTTGGAAGAACTCATTAACATCAAGCGCTAGTCGTAATTCCTAATTGAACATGAATCATTCTCAAGAATACGCCGTGTCAATCTGGAACACTGAGCAAAACATGGTTACCCGCCTCTTTACTAAAGCGATTCAGCCGTCGTTAGGAGCCATTGGGTATGCTTCACGTCAATCAGTGATGGTGAGGCGCTAGAAAGCCCATGTTGCAGCAACAACCGACGCGCACGAACAGCCGCGGCGAATCCTATGTGATCGGACCGACGGGAGCGCCGTTGACCCGCAACGACCTGCCGCCGCCCAACACCGGCCGCTGGGTCATCCGGCGCAAGGCCGAGGTGGTGGCAGCCGTTCGCGGCGGCCTGATCTCGCTGGAGGAAGCGCTTGAGCGCTACTCGTTGACCAGTGACGAATTCGTCTCCTGGCAGCGCTCGATCGAAAGGCACGGGCTCGCCGGTCTTCGGACCACCCGCCTGCAACAGTACCGCTGAGCCGACCGGTCGCGTAGATCGACTTAAGCCGAAGAGCGACCGCGGCCCATACGCCTGGGCGCGGTCGTTGGTCGTTTCAGGCCAGCTTGCGCACTACAACGGTGATCCGCTCACGCTCGCCCGGCCGGCGTTCAACCAGCAGGCGCGCCACCTGGGCGTCATCGTGGAACGCATAGCCCTTGATCGCATCCAGGATCGCCTTGGCCAGGTTATCGAGGTCGAGCCAGGGCGGATCGCCCAAATACTCCATCCCGATCTCGACGGAATAGTCGCCCCACATCGGGCGAGACCCGCGCCAGGCCTTGCGAAAGAATTCATAAATCAGGGGCTTGTAGTACTTTCCCTGGGTGGTCAGCCCATCGACAGACAGCTCCAGCACGCCGTCAGCCTCACGGGCGCGCACCTTGCCATGCTGGGTCCAGACCTCGTCCATCTCGCGCTCATAGCCTTCCGGCGACTTGCAGTCTCCCGCCGTGGCGGTAAACCCTTCCACGGCTACAAACCTGGGGACCAATCGATGAGCGCAACCCGTACAGAAACCGACACCTTTGGGCCTATCGAGGTGGCGAATGAAGTCTACTGGGGTGCCCAGACCCAGCGCTCGATCGGAAATTTCAAGATCGGCTGGGAGAAGCAGCCCAAGCCCGTAATCCGGGCACTCGGCATCGTCAAACGCGCGGCAGCCGAGGCCAACATGGAGCTGGGCAAGCTCGACCCCGAAATCTGCAAATATATCATCCTGGCCGCTCAGGAAGTGATCGACGGCAAGCTGGATGACCACTTCCCACTGGTGGTCTGGCAGACCGGCTCCGGCACCCAGTCCAACATGAATGCCAACGAAGTGATCTCGAACCGCGCCATCGAGATGATGGGCGGCGTGATCGGCTCGAAGAAGCCGGTTCATCCCAACGATCACGTCAACATGAGCCAGTCCTCCAACGACACCTATCCCACCGCCATGCACATTGCCTCGGCGGAAGAGGTCGTTCGCTCCGTGATACCGGCGCTGAAGCACCTGCATGTCGCGCTGGCGGCCAAGGCAGAGGCCTTCGCGCATATCATCAAGATTGGCCGCACCCACACCCAGGACGCCACGCCACTGACACTGGGCCAGGAATTCGGCGGTTACGCTCACCAGGTCGCCATGTCTGTACGCCGCGTCGACGAGACGCTCTACGGCCTTTACGAACTGGCCCAGGGCGGCACAGCGGTTGGCACCGGCCTGAACGCGCCCGTCGGTTTCGCCGAGCTGGTGGCCGCGAAGATCGCTGACATCACTAAATTGCCGTTCGTCACCGCCCCCAACAAGTTCGAGGCTCTGGCCGCCCACGATGCCATGGTGTTCAGCCACGGTGCCCTGACCGCCGCCGCTGGCGCGCTGTTCAAGATCGCCAACGACCTGCGGTTCCTGGGATCCGGCCCCCGCGCTGGCCTGGGCGAACTGGCCCTGCCCGAGAACGAGCCAGGCTCTTCGATTATGCCCGGCAAGGTCAACCCGACCCAGGCCGAGGCTCTGACCATGGTCTGCGCCCACGTCATGGGCAACCAGACCGCCATCGCGTTTGCCGGCAGCCAGGGTCATTTCGAGCTGAATGTCTTCAACCCGGTAATGGCCTACAACTTCCTGCAGTCCTGCCGCCTGATCGCCGACGCCTCGATCTCGTTCACCGACAACATGGTGGCCGGTACCGAAGCCCGCGAAGACAACATCAAGGCCAACCTTGAGCGCTCGTTGATGTTGGTCACCGCGCTGAATAGCAAACTCGGCTACGATAATTGCGCCAAGATCGCCAAGGCGGCCCACAAGAACGGCACCACACTGCGCGAAGAGGCCGTCGGCGGCGGCTACCTGACCAATGCCGAGTTCGACGAATATGTGCGGCCCGAGAAGATGATTTCGCCGGGATGATCAGCCTGCATTGACCCCACCGCCGAACCGGCGCGTGAAGGGTCATGGCCAAGGAAACCGTCTACATCGTCCAGTCCTATGTCGCGGGTCGCGGCAAGGCGCTGAAGGCCGAGCAACAGGTCGGCTGCAAGACCGCCGAGGAGGCGCGCCGCAAGGCCGAGCGGCTAGGCCCGCTGCGACTGGGCGTCGTGGCGTTCTCGGCGACGGCGGACACCGAACTGGGCGACTACGACGAGAACCCAGTAGTCCTGTTCAAGTCTGGCCAGCTTCCGCATCCGTTTTCGGACTAGGCCCGGCGCATCACCGCGAAGTCGGCCAGGTCCTGCATCGCCGGTCGCCAGGAATTCCCACCGAATTCGGCAATCGCGTCCTTGGCACAGTCGGCGTAGCGGGCGGCCAGCGCCAGCGTATCGTCCAGCGCGCGGGTTTCGCGCATCAGCACGACGGCGCGTTCAAGGTCACTGTCGGCCTGTTCGCGGCGATCGATGGTGCGCACCCAGAAGTCGCGTTCGCTGGACGCTGTGCGCGCCATGGCCAGCAGTAACGGCAGGGTGACCTTGCCCTCCCGGAAGTCGTCGCCGGGGTTCTTGCCCAAGGTCTTGGCGTCGCCGGAATAGTCCAGTGCGTCATCGATCAGCTGAAACGCCAACCCCAGATCCTGGCCGAAATTGCGCATCGCGCGGCACTGGTCCGCCGAGGCACCGGCCGAAACCGCACCGGCTTCTGCCGCGGCAGCAAACAGTTCGGCAGTCTTGGCCTTGATGATCTCGATATAGACCTCTTGCGACAGGTCCAGATCGTGGCTGCGGGTCAATTGTAGCACCTCGCCTTCCGAGATCACGCGGCTGGCCCGCGCCAGGATCTCCAATGCCGACATCGACCCTGCGTCCACCATCAACTCGAAAGCGCGCGCAAACAGGAAGTCGCCCACCAGCACGCTGGCCGGAGCGCCCCAGATCAGGTGCGCAGCCACACGACCCCGGCGGAGCTGAGAGGAATCCACCACGTCGTCATGAAGCAGCGTGGCGGTATGAATGAACTCAACCGCGGCCGCCAGTTTCAGGCACGCATCGTCCCGTGCGCCGCACAGCCGGGCTGCCGCGATGGTCAACAAGGGCCGAAGCCGCTTGGCGGACCCCGCGATCAGGTGATCAGCCAGCGCCGGGATCACCGGCACGGGGCTGTCCATATGGACCCGGATCAGTCCGTCAACGGCGCGCATGTCCGGACCGGCCAGCTTCAGCAGCAGGTCCAGTGAGGGCGGCGCGGCAATGGCCTGGGCAGCTTCCAAGCAGTGTTTCCTGTGTCGACCCGACCGCCTGCCCCCGAAGCCGCCGATTGCCGGGACAATGCGGACGCGATAGGGCACGGTCAATATCTGAAGGCTTTACGCCTCTCCCCCATTGACTCCAAGGCTTGCCGTTATGGATGCCGTCACCAACGATCACCTGCTGGACGGTCGCGTTCAGCTGCGCCAACCTGTGCGTGGCTACCGCGCCGGCCTCGACGCTGCACTGCTGGCGGCAGCCTGCGACGCCAGGCCCGGCCAGAGGGTGCTGGAGGCCGGTTGTGGAGCCGGCGGCGCACTGTTGGCGGCGGCGTCGCGCTGTCCGGACACCCGCTTCACCGGCATCGAACGCGACCCCGACGCCCTGGCCATGGCGCGGGGGAACATCTCCCTCAACGGCATGGAGGATCGCGTCGATGCGATGGAAGGCGATGTGGCCGTCCGTTTTTCCTCCCTGGGCCTCGAACCCTTCGACGCCGCCATGACCAACCCGCCGTTTTTCGACGATAGTGGAACCCTTCGCGGTCCGGCCCCTGAGCGGCGCGCCGCCTGGATGGCTGACGATGGCCTGGCCGCCTGGATCGGCTTCATGTCCAAGGGGGTCCGCGAGGGGGGGACGCTCACCCTGATCCACCGTGCAGATCGACTGGCCGATATCCTCGCGCTGCTGGGCGAGAAGTGCGGCGGCATTCAGATTTTGCCCATCCACCCCTTTTCGGATGAGCCGGCAAAACGCGTGCTGGTGCGGGCCATCAAGACCGGCAAGGCCCCGCTTAGGCTGCTGCCCGCTCTGGTCCTGCATGACCGCGATGGCGACAAGCATCGACCCGAGGTTGAGGCGATCCTGCGGGGCGAAGCGGCGATCCGCTGGGCGGCCTAACAGCTGACCGCGCCTAATCGCACGGTGTGGGCCAGCATCCGGTCCAGCAGATCGAGATCGACCTGTTCCGGCTTGCGAAAACGGATGCAGCTCTTCCCGGCATCCAGGCCACTCAACGCCTCGGCGAAAATGGCGTGCACCCGAGGGCTCACATAGAGTGAAATGTACTGCTTCTGGCTGTTGAAGGCGAAGGCGGGCGATGCGGCGTCTCCCGCATAGGCCGGCATGCCGTAGCGCATCGACTCGGTTTCAATACCGAAGTGCTTCAGGGCGAGGTCGCGCACCCGGGCCAAAATCGGCGCTCGTTTCAGATCAACTGCCCTTAGCCAATCATCGACTGTTGACGCTGTGGACTGGACCATCGCTCAAACCTCGTTGAACATCCTGACCATCGGATCATCGCCCGAGGCGGCGAGGCGCTCAAGCCGTTCCAGCATTGGCGCGCGCAGCTGTTGCTTGACGGCGGCGAAGGCCGGCTGCGAGGCCAGCGTCGCGACGGTGGCCAGCGCGCGCCTCCAGTTCGTCCGCCGCGACAACCTGATCAAGCACGCCATGCGCCAGGAATTCGTCCGGCCCCAGGACGGCGCTGGTCAAGGTCAATCGCCTCAGCAACTCGGGTGAGAGCTCGGCGCGAATCACCTCCAGCGGGCCTGCCGGGAACGGCACCCCGGCGCGCGCCTCCGTCAGACCCAGCCGGGCGTCCCCCGAGGCCGCGATCCGCACATCGCACCCCAGCGCCAGCACAAGGCCACCGCCCATGGCGTGCCCGCTCACCGCAGCCACGGTCGGAAACGGCAACGCGTACAGCCGCCAGATCATGCGTGTGATCGCGCGGATCAGGGCCGCCTTATCCGCTCCGCCGTAGCCGGCGAAGGCCCGGGTATCGACGCCCGCGCTGAAAACGCCGCCGGCGCCCGCGAGCACCAGGCCCCGGACGCCGTCGACGGCCAGCTGGGCGAAGACAGCCTCCAAGGCCAGCACCGTGGGAAGATCCAGCGCGTTGACCGGCGGTCGCGCCAGCGTCACGACCGCGACACCGTCGCAAACCTTCTGTTCAATCATAGCCTTCTCTTCCGTCCGATCGCAGGGGCCTCCTTGTGGCTGAACCCGCGGCCTTGACGCAACGCCAACCACCCGCCAAGGTCTCTCACGTTCCTGATGAACGCCACAGCAGAGGAGGATGTTTCATGTCGCCCATTGCGCCCGCAGCCCTTCGCTGCGTCACGGCTGCTGCCTGATAGGCAAGAGATCACGCCAAACCGGGATCTCCACCGTCGACGCCTGACCGGCTTTCGACATCAAGGACAATCCCATTGCTGACCTCCTATGGCTGGAGCAACACGCTCCGGAACGACTTTGCTATTCATGCCGCCCAGGGCCTCGTGCCTGGCCGGATCATCGTGCAACAGCGCGGCGGCTATCGCCTGATCACTGAGCTGGGTGAGATCGACGCCCGCGCCACCGGGCCGTTGATGAAGGCGGCCTCCGACATATCCCGGCCCGCCGCCGGCGACTGGGTGGCGGTCGAGGCCAGACCCGGGCAGACCACCGCCCTGGTCCACGCTGTGCTGCCGCGCTCCACCGCCTTCATCCGCAAGGCATCCGGCCCCCGCGCCGGGGCGCAGGTGGTGGCGGCCAACGTTGACGTGGCCTTCCTGGTCGCCTCGCTGAACGCCAACCTCAACCCGCGCCGGCTGGAGCGGTATCTGGTGACCACGCACGAAAGTGGGGCCAAGCCGGTCATTGTGCTGACCAAGGCCGACCTGGCCGAGTTCCTGGACGAGGATGTGGCCGAGATCGTGGCCATCGCGTCGGGAGCTCCCGTGCTGGCGATATCGGCCCTGACCGGCCAGGGGTTGGACACCCTCGACACCTGGCTGCAACCCGGCCAGACCGCCGTCCTGCTGGGCTCGTCCGGCGCGGGCAAGTCCACCCTGTTGAATGTGCTGGCCGGCGAGGAACGGATGGCCACGCGGGAGGTGCGGGCCGCCGACGACCGCGGCCGCCACACCACCACCCACCGCGAACTGGTGCTGCTGCCGTCCGGAGCCCTGATCCTCGACACGCCCGGCATGCGCGAACTGGGGTTGTGGGACGCCGACGACGGGGTCTCGGCCACCTTCGCCGACATCGAGGAACTGGCCACCCAATGCCGGTTCCGCGACTGCGGCCACGGCGAGGAACCCGGCTGCGCCATCCAGGCCGCCATCGACGACGGCAGCCTCGACCCCGGGCGGCTCTACAGTTTCGAAAAGCTGCAGGCCGAACTGGCGTTTGACCGCCGACGCCAGGACCCGCTGCTGGCCCAGGAACACAAGAAGCTATGGGCCTCGCGGCACAAGACCAGCAAGGCGTGGATCAAGCAGAAGCGTCGGATGCCCGACGAGTAGGGGCTGTGCGGCGGCAGCTCCCCCTCTACCACGTCGTGGTCCCCCTCCCCCATCGTGACGGGGGAGGTTGGTCGGGGTCCGCGCGCCCGAGATCAGCTCACCCCTTGATCTGCCCGTCCAGGAACTTGCGTATGCCCGTACCGTAGGGTGGGCGGAGCATCTTTAGCGGGCCGATGTCCTTTTTCATCTGGCTGAAGACGGCCTTGCGGTGGCTGAATTCGCGGAAGCCCTCGGCGCCGTGATAGCTGCCCATGCCGGAGGGGCCGACGCCGCCGAAGGGAAGCTCTTCTTGGGCCACATGCATGATCACATCATTGATGGTGACGCCGCCGGCCGTGGTGTGGGTGAGCACGCGCTCCTGCTCAGCCGCATCGGTACCGAAGTAGTAGAGGCCCAGCGGCCGGTCGCGGCCGTTCACATAGGCGATGGCCTCATCCAGGGTGCTGTAGCCCTTGATCGGCAGGACGGGGCCGAAGATTTCCTCCTGCATCACCTTCATGTCGTCGGTGGGATCCAGGATCAGCGTCGGCGCGATCTTGCGGTATTCCTGCTGCGTCAGATCCTCGCCCTCGGGTTTCAGCTCGATCACCCGGGCACCCTTGGCGCGGGCGTCGTCGATGTAGCCGGTGATGCGGTCAAAGTGCCGCTGGGCGACGACGGCGGTGTAGTCGGGATTGTCCTTGATGGTCGGGAACATGGTCGAGACCGAGGTGCGGGCGGCGGCGACGAAGGCCTCCACCTGGTCCTCGGGTGCCAGCACATAGTCGGGCGCGAGACAGATCTGGCCGGCGTTGAGGGTCTTGCCGTTCATCACCCGGGCGGCGGCGGTGGACATGTCGGCGGAGCGGCCGAGGATCACCGGGCTCTTGCCGCCAAGCTCCAGAGTAACGGGCACCAGGTTCTCGGCCGCCGCGCGCATCACGTGGCGGGCCACCGAAGTGGCACCGGTGAAGATCAGGTGGTCGAAGGCCAGGTGCGAGAACGCCTCGCCGATCTCCGGCCCGCCGGTGACCACGGCGATCTCCTCCTCCGAGAAGGCGCCGGAGAGCATGGTCTTCATCAGCTCGGACGTGACGGGGGTGTACTCGGACGGCTTGATCATCGCCCGGTTTCCAGCGGCCAGGATGCCGGCCAGGGGGGCGAAGGTTAGGTTCACCGGAAAATTCCACGGGCTGATGACGCCCACCACGCCCTTGGGCTGGTAGCGCACCTCGGCCTTGGCGCCGAACAGGCCGAGAATGGCCGGCGTGGGCTTGCGCTTCTCGGGCTTCATCCACTTGCGCAGATGGTCGCGGGCGTGCTGCAGCGGGCCGATGGAGCCGGCGACATCGGTGAAGGCCGTGGCCTCGCGTGAGCGGGAGCCGAAGTCGGTGTTCAGCGCGTCCTCAATGGCCCGGCGGTTCTCGCGCAGCAGCCGGATGCAGCGGTCGATGCGCTCGATCCTGAGCTCGGCCGAGGCCTCGCCGTCGCGCAGCAGGGCGGCTTTCTGGCGCGCCAGGATGGCCTGCATGTCCATGGGTAGTTCTCTTTCTGCGTACGGGTTTGGCCAGACGGCAACTTGCGCAGATAGTCAGGGCTGTCGGGAGGCGGCGCAAGCTTGATACCGGGCGCGTCCCCAAACGAAAGAAGCCCGGAGCTTCCTCCGGGCTACCTCGATTCCTGTCTGGATCCTCGCCTGCGCGGCTCAGTTCCGGGACGTGTCCACCAGGGCGTTCTTGGTGATCCACGGCATCATGGCGCGCAGGCGCTGGCCGACTTCCTCGATCTGGTGCTCGGAACCCCGCCTGCGGGTGGCCTTGAAGGACGGCGCGCCGACGGCGTTTTCGGCCATGAAGTCGCGAACGAAGCGGCCCGACTGGATGTCCTCCAGCACGCGCTTCATCTCGGCCTTGGTGTCGGCGGTGACGATGCGGGGGCCAGTGACATATTCGCCGTACTCGGCGGTGTTGGAGATCGAGTAGTTCATGTTGGCGATGCCGCCTTCGTAGATCAGGTCCACGATCAGCTTCACTTCGTGCAGGCACTCGAAATAGGCCATCTCCGGCGCGTAGCCGGCCTCGACCAGGGTCTCGAAGCCCGCGCGGATCAGCTCGACGAGGCCGCCGCAGAGCACGGCCTGCTCACCGAACAGGTCGGTCTCGCATTCCTCGCGGAAGTTGGTCTCGATGATGCCCGAACGCCCGCCACCGATGGCGGAGGCATAGGCGAGGCCGAGATCCATTGCGCCGCCGGTGGCGTCCTGATGGACGGCGATCAGGCAGGGCACGCCGCCGCCCTTCTGGTACTCGCCGCGCACGGTGTGGCCGGGACCCTTGGGGGCAACCATCAGCACGTCGATGCCGGCGGCCGGCTCGATCAGGTTGAAGTGGACGTTCAGGCCATGGGCGAACAGCAGAGCCGTGCCGTCCTTGATATTGGGGGCGATCTCGGCGTTGTAGATGCCGCGCTGCAGCTCGTCGGGGGCCAGCACCATCAGCACGTCGGCCCATTTGGCCGCGTCGGCGACACTCATCACCTTCAGGCCGTCAGCCTCGACCTTCTTGGCGGTGGCGGACCCGGCTTTCAGGGCCACGACCACGTTCTTGGCACCCGAGTCGTGCAGGTTGAGCGCGTGCGCCCGGCCCTGTGAGCCATAGCCTACGATGGCGATCTTCTTGTCCAGGATGCGGGAAATGTCGGCGTCGCGGTCATAGTAAACGCGCATGATCGTACTCCTAGAGGATCAGAAAGGCGGGGACCCGCGCAATGGCGGTGCAGCAAAGCGGGCGCTTTCCAGCGGTTTTTTGCCCAAAGGTCAAGGGAGGGCGCGTCATGGGGCATCGCGACCGCGTCGCCTTGGGTCGCAAAACGTGGCAGATCGCGCGCCATGATCGAGGTTTCCCCCGACATCACGCTCGGCGACGATGAGGTTCAGGTGCGCGCGGTTCGCGCCTCCGGGCCGGGGGGGCAGCATGTCAACAAGGTCTCGACCGCCATCGAATTGCGGTTTGATGTGCGGGGTTCGCCGTCGTTGACTCCCTACATTCAGGGGCGACTGGAGAAGCTGGCGGGCAGCCGACTGACGCTGGAGGGGGTGATCGTGCTGGTGGCCCAGTCCCGCCGTTCGCAGGAGATGAACCGGCAGGAGGCGTTCGAGCGGCTGTTTGATCTGATCCGGAAAGCTGCCGAGCCGCCACCACCGCCGCGCAAGAAAACGCGGCCGACCTATGCGTCAAAGCTGCGGCGTCTGGACGGCAAGACCAAGCGCGGCGGCGTCAAGGCGCTACGCGGGCGGCCGGACGGGGAGGATTAGCGGATTCCTTCTCCTCACCCGTCGGGGGAGGGGGACCGCGCGAAGCGGGGTGGAGGGGGCAATTCGCACGCGCGGCGCTCCCGGCAAGCCCCCTCCACCAGACTGCGTCTGGTCCCCCTCCCCCGATGGGTGAGGAGAAGGGCTCGCGCACCTTTGGCCTTGATTCAGATCGTGGCGTCGAACACTTCTGCGCCAGGGGTGTTTTTGCGGATGTTTTCGATGGCCTTCTTGGCACCGGACTTGGAAGAATAGGCGTCGGTGGAGAACACCACTTCGCCGTTCTGGACGAACCGCACGCGGTGTTCGCCGACCTTGTCCTTGTAGATTTCGAACCTGTGGGCCATCGCGCGTCTCCTCAATTCAGTGAGCACACCTGCACCCAGCCTCCAAGTCTACCCTTGGAGGCCGGGGGTCAACCGCTGAACGCGACAAAACTGTGACGAACTATCAGTCCGTGGTGTCGTCGATTTCGGCCGCCGGGCCGTTCTTCTTGATGCTTTCGATTGCATTCTTGGCGCTGGCTTTGGAAGCGTAGCCCTCGGTGGAGAACATCACTTCTGAGTTGTACTTGAAGCGAACCCGGAACTCGCCGGCCTTGTCCTTGTAGATTTCGAACGTGTGCGCCATTGGCGACACCTCATTGTTGGATAGACTTGCGGGGCATTTGTCGCAGGCCCAAAGCTGTGGTCAAGCACGACATGCTGGCGCGATTTGGCTATCTTCGCCTATAAAGGCAGGACCATGTCGCGAACACATCTGATCCCCATCATCGCCCTCGGCTCTCTTGTCGCCGCTTGCGCGTCGCCCAGCCTGGGTCCGCCGCCGCCGACCCCGGTATCAAGCCGGCCTGCGGAGTTCAGCGCTGCTGACTTTGCCTGGTCCCAGCGTGCGGGGACCAATGTCGTGGCCGGACAGCTGGTCTACCGCCAAGGTATCCTGCGCTACACCTGCGCCAGCTCCACTGTGGTGCTGACGCCGGAGACCCCGTGGTCGCGTCGCCGCATGGCGGCGCTCTATGGTTCAACCGAACGCGCCGCCCTGCCCAGCGACGATGTGCGGGCCCGCACCCCCAACGCGCCGGCCGGTGACGCCGGGCCCTATGTCAAGCGCAGCACCTGTGACGATGCCGACCAGTTCGCCTTCGCCGGTCTCGCCGACGGGGCGTGGTTTGCGATCACCATCGCTAGGCCCGTCAACAACCCGAAAGGTGCCAACATGGCCCTGATGCGTCGGGTCGTTGTCCGCGGCGGCAAGCGGGTGCCGCTGGCGCTCTGATC
>CAMCXF010000026.1 GCA_945883235.1 Phenylobacterium deserti
GGATATCCTTCACCACCCGCTCGCCGGGGGTCGTCTTCGAGGGTAAGGGTTTTGATCTCATCTTCGTTCCTACGTCACTGCGATGAGACCAAAACCCTCCGTTAGCGGGAACCCTCAATCTGTCTCACTGGTGCTGACGGCGGACAGTCGTCACCTGGAGCAGATACACAGCGTGTAAAAAGTTTTATTAATTGTTGATACCATTAATAGAGATTATAAGTGCCGATTAAATTGGCAAATATATTTATATAGAGAAAATGTATTAGACAATTAATATACTATAAATATTGATATGGAGGTTCTGTAGATTTAAGAGTGCTGACAGCACCTAAAATTTTCAATGCAGCCTGTTTTGAAATGTTCACCGGGTTGAACGCATTATTATTTTCCAATGTTGATACAATTGCGTTGTCTGTGGGCGACAGTGTCCGCCCGCACATGCTCCAGCCGCCAAACTTTCGCTCGTCAATCGGCCCGTACATGATGACATTCAGATTGCCGTGCAGGGGATCTTGGCGGATCCGCTGATACAAATTTCCGACCGTCAGACGATCACCCTCAAGGGCTTGCATGAACCATTTATCGCAAGCAAGTAATGCGCCAGATACGCCAAGCATTTTGTTCCTCGGAACCGCAACCTGCAGAATAGCGCGCAAATTATTAGGACGATCCTCAAGCGAAACGGTGCCGTCGCTATAATAAATCAACCTATATAGTGCGTGGATATCGGACCGATCAAACGACATGCGAATCCCTGCCAACACGGTCAATCAGTCTGCCTCTTTGCCCGCAGTTGCAACAATTTATTGTTCAACACATAAAATGCCAGAAGGGTAAGGGCGGAGCTAACGGGATAACTTCGCCGGGTGCTGTCAGTCCAACGGCAACTTGTCTCGAGTCGGGCGCAACTTCCCCATCCCCAGCTTCGCTTCAGCCCCTGACGGTCCGCCACTCAGCCAAGGCGGCTGAGCGTCGTTCGCGGTAGAGATCTCGGCTGATGAGGTGGCGTTCCTGGGCGAAGTGGTTGTGGATTGAGGCGTGGACTGCAGCGAATTTTTGCAGGGTCTTCATCCTTCGGAACCGGATCATTGCCCGCTCGCGCCGCCGGAAGGGCAAGTGGCTGTTTTCAGCTCGATTGTTCTTCCAGCGGCGTACGGGCGCCTGCCGGTTCTTGGCGTTCAGAGCTTTCAGCGCCGCGCCATAGGAGCGCCGCCCGTCGGTGACGATCTCGCGGGTGCGGCCATGGCGTTTCATGGCTTTCTTGATGAATTTCAACGCCGCGTCTTTGTCCCGCAACGTGGTGACGTAGGATTCCAGCACTTCGCCCTCGTGGTCGACGGCGCGCCAGAGATAGCTCCGCTGGCCGTTCACACGGACGAAGACCTCGTCCAAGTGCCATCGCCAGTGGCTGTTCTGGCGAATGGCCTGGACCCGGCGGGACCGGATCTTCGAGGCGAACATCGGGCCGAACCGGTTCACCCAAAGCCGCACCGTCTCATGGCAGATGTCGATACCGCGCTCGAAGGCCAGATCCTCCACGTTTCGCAGCGACAGCGGGAAGCGCACGTACAACATCACCACCATCTGGATCACCCCGGGTGACGAGTCGAACCAGCGGAACGGGTTATCGGACTTCGGGTGGCGGGCCATCGCAGGCGTTTAGCATGGCCGAAAGGACCAGGGTGCATTTGGCCTGACAAGACCGGGTAACCGACGGACTTGTCGGGACTACTGCCGCACCTGGCGGGAGGGCCGGTCTGGGGCCGGCCTAGTTGGTCGGAGTGGCAGGATTTGAACCTGCGACCCCCGCGTCCCGAACGCGGTGCTCTACCAGGCTGAGCCACACTCCGACTTTTAGGAAGCGCTCGTATAGAGGAGCGTCCGCAGCCTAGCAAGCGGCCCGTCTCGCGGCGTTGCGCAGAGGCGTTGCATCGCGGGGTCGCCTGCGCTATTTCCCCCGCTCCCAAGGGGTCAACCCTTTGCGAGTCACGTTCCTGCTGGGGAATGGTGTAATGGTAACACAGCGGTTTTTGGTACCGTCGTTCTAGGTTCGAGTCCTAGTTCCCCAGCCAACGTGCTCCCCTCAGAGCGCAATGCCCGCAGTGTCGGGTGGGCTTGTGTCGCCGCCGTTGAGCGGTTTCTGCATCCAGACGATGTCGACCCAGCGGCCGTGCTTGAAGCCGAAACTTTGACCGATGCCGCGGTGTTCGAAGCCGAGTGACCTATGCAGGCCGATGGACGCGGCGTTGCCGCTGTCGCCGATCACCGCCACCAGCTGGCGCAGGCCGAACGCCTCACAGGCGGCGATGACGGGGGCCAGGACGGCGCGCCCGACACCCTGACCGATGGCGTCCGGTGCCACATAGACGCTGTCTTCGGCGGTGAAGCGATAACCGGGGCGCGGGCGGAACGGGCCGGCGGAGGCATAGCCCAGAACCCGGCCTCCACGCTCGGCCACCATGAATGGCAGGCCGTAGCCCTGGATGCCGAGACGCCTGGCGTCCATTGCGGCTGCATCCGGGGGGACTGTTTCGAACGTGCCGAACCCATGCAGCACATGGTGTCCGTAGATCGCCGCCAGGGCGTCTGCGTCTCGCGTTTCCGCCGCCCGAATGATCATTCCGCCTTCCAGCTCCCCTCCAGCGCCCAGATGGCAAAGGCGTAGTCCAGGGCGATCTCCTTCAGGAAATCGAAACGGCCGGAAGCGCCGCCGTGACCCGCCTCCATGTTGATCCTGAGCAGGATCGGGGCGTTACCTGTCGAAAGGTCGCGCAGCTTGGCCGTCCACTTGGCCGGCTCCCAATAGGTAACGCGGGGATCCGAAAGCCCGCCCGTGGCCAATATCGGTGGGTAGGGCTGGGCCGCCACCCGGTCATAGGGACTGTAGCCTTCGATCAGATCATAGGCAGCCGGGTCCTCGATGGGATTGCCCCACTCCGGCCACTCGGGCGGGGTCAAGGGCAGGGTGGTGTCGCTCATGGTGTTCAGCACGTCGACAAACGGCACAGCGGCGATGATCGCGCCCCAGAGGTCGGGCCGCAGGTTGGCCACCGCGCCCATCAGCATGCCGCCGGCCGAGCCGCCATAGGCCGCGATCCGGCCCTTGGTCGCATAGCCCTGCGCGACAAGATGCTCACCACAGGCGATGAAGTCGGTGAAGGTATTGGGTTTGTTTTGCCTGCGCCCGTCCAGGAACCAGCCCCAGCCCTTATCGGACCCGCCCCGGATATGGGCGACAGCCCAGATCCACCCGCGGTCCACCAGGCTCAGATTGCGGATCGAGAAACTGGAGTCCATGGCGATGCCATAACTGCCATAGCCATAGAGCAGCACAGGGGCGGAGCCATCCTGCGGCGTGTCCTTCAGCATCAGCAGTGTGATCGGCACCTCGGCGCCGTCCGCAGCCTTTGCCAGAAGGCGGCGAGCGACATAGCGCGCAGGATCGTGGCCCGAGGGAATCTCCTGGGTCTTGCGCAGGGTGCGTTCGCGGCTGGCCAGATCATAGTCATAGGTCTGCCGCGGCGTTGTCGGCGACTGGTAGACGAAGCGGCTGCGGGTAGTCTCGTACTCGTAGCCAGCGTCAAGATTCAGCGCGTAGGCCTCCTCGTCGAAACTGACGATGTGCTCTGCGCCCTCTTGGTCAAGACTGGCGCGAGCCACCACCACCAGCCGGTCCAGGGCATTTACCCGCTCGGCGCGGACCAGGTGGCCAGCATAGGCGGCGAACCCGGTGATGTAGTGACCCGGCGTGTGGGCGATCCAGTCGGTCCAGGACGTCCTGGCAGGGACAGCCGCCTGGGAAACACTGAGTTTAAAATCCACCGCGTCGTCGGCGTTGGTGCGGATCACCCACCGGTCGGTCCAGTGGTCCAGGCTGTACTTGATGCCGACCTGTCGGGGTTCGGCCACGACGGCCGCTGCCGTCGGATCAGCGGCGGGGATTAGCCAGATCTCGGTGGTCTCCTGATTGCCTACGTGGATCAGGATGTGACTGTCGTCGGAGGCGGCATCTACGCCCAGGAACATGCCGTCGTCTGCTTCCTCATAGACCAGTACGTCCTCGCCCCCGCGCGCGGCGCGACGGAATACCTTGGCGGGCCGCGCATTCTCGTCGCGCCAGATCCAGAAGATCCACTGGCTATCCGGCGAGAAGACGAAGTCGCCATAGGCGCTCTCGATCAGCGTCCCCACGTCCTGGCCGCTGACGAGGTCCCTGACCCGGATCGTGAAGTATTCCGAGCCCTGCTCATCCACGGCCCAGGCGTAGAGCCCATGGTCCGGGCTGTGGCTGGCGGCCCCCACCTGGTAATAGGCCTTGCCTCTGGCTTCAGCGTCTTCGTCCAGCAGCAGCTCTTCGGGCCCGTCCTGCCCACGCGGCCGCCGCGCGTGGACCGGGTGCTCGGTGCCCAGCGCATAGCGCGTGTAATAGTCGAAGCGACCATCCGGCGAGGGAACGGAGCTGTCGTCCTCCTTGATACGCCCCTTCATCTCGGCGAACAGGGCGGCTTGCAGCGCCTCGGTCGGGGCCAGTACGGCAGTCGTGTAGGCGTTCTCGGCGTCGAGATGCTCACGCACATCGGCTTTCAGGGTTTTGGGATCGCGCAACACCTGTTGCCAGTTGTCATCCTTCATCCAGGCGTAGTCGTCGATCCGGCGGCGGCCCAGCTGGTCGATGATGTGGTGATGCTTGGCCGCAACGGGCGCTTTGGGAAGGCTCATGGCCCCTAGATGCGACGCGAACGGCTCCGGCTCAAGCGTGTCGCACGCGATGCGGAGCCATTGCCTGGACATCGACCCTTGGCGCGAACCCTGTTTCGCTGTTTATGCTCGGAAATCGCTCCCAAACTGACGCCCGCTGGTGTGTCGAGACGAGGCCGTATGGATCTTGCCGTCGAAATAATTCATGCGACTGTTCAACTTGAGCAGGCGCTGGGCGATGGCACCCGCACCGTCGGCACCGGGTTTCTGATCTCGGCACCCGGCGAAGATGGTCCGCCGCGAACGGTGTTGATTACCGCCAACCATGTGTTCCAGAAGATGCCCGGCGTGAATGCGCGGATCGGCTACCGCATCGCCAACAAGGATGGCTCATGGAGCTATTCGCCGCAGACCCTCAAGATCCGCGACAGCGCGGGCCAGGAACTCTGGACCCAGCACCCGGATCGCGATGTCGCCGTCATTGCGATCACGGCACCACCGGAATTTGCCAGGGCGGCGCTGCCGCTCCGCTACCTGGCCTCCGACGACACCTTCCAGGCGTTTCAGGTCGACGCCGGTGAGGAGATGATGGCGCTGGGGTTTCCGCGGGGCCTGTCGGCCAATGGGGCAGGCTTCCCGATCCTGCGCTCGGGGCGCGTGGCGTCGTTCCCGCTGAGTCCCGCCAGGATTTTCCCGACGTTCCTGCTCGATTTTTCCGTCTTCCCCGGCAATTCCGGCGGTCCGGTTTTTTACAGCCGCGCGTCCAAGGCGGGCGTTGTCTCCATCGACGACAACGGCCTCGACCCCGGCTTCATCGCGGGCCTTCTCACCCAGGAGGTCGAGCCCAACAACGAGCGTCTTGGCATCGGCGTCGTGACGCACGCCAAATATGTGCTCGAAACCATCGCCCTGCTGCAGGACCCGAAGGCGACCTCCACGATTGCCAGTTCCGGCGAGGTCGAGGGCGCGAAGGCCGCGACGGCGGAGGATGCCGCGCGGGACTAAGAGCGCCCCGGTTTCGACCCGGTGGCACCAACGGCGTGGCCGTCCGCATTTTCCGCGACGACCTGCACGGTCGCGACCGCCAGGCGACGGTACAGGCGCCGGCGGCGCGCGATGGGCCACCAGTCGTAGAGGAAAATCTCGACCGGTCGCCAGTTGGCGACCCAGCCCAGGATGATCAGCCCCTCGTTGTAGAACCGCCCGAAATAGCCCGTTCCGACCAACCCTGCGCTCGCCTTGCCGGTCACCACGCAGGCCGCGAGCACTGCCATGCCGATCAGGAGCGCCGCCCGACCTGTGCGAAACAGGTCGCGCAGATCCCAACCCAGCACCTCGGCGCGATAGGCGAAATAGTTCTGCATGGCGGCTTCGATGTGCCGGGCTTCATCACCGAGAGCCTCGGCCTTCGGGAGGTGGACCACGATCGCGATCGGCTGCTGAGCCGTCATCTCGCCGGCCCACCCAACCACATATTCTTCGACCCCCAGGTCGAGGTCGCGTTCGCGAAACGGCAGGGGATCCAGCGTGTGGAACAGTTGGCCGACATTCTGGATGCGCAACTGGATGGGCCGGGAGTCGCGGCGTCGGCGGCGCGCCATGATGATCTCCGTCCGCTGTCGTCGGGCGACCAGACCCGCCGCTGTGGCCAGTTGTAGATGACGTGACCAGCGTGGCGTTGACTTCGCGCAAGGAACATCTCGCCTTGTTCCTGCAGGCTCTGGCAGCTTCGTAAGCGCCCATCCTGCACTCTGGAATTCCCGCGGCTCATGGATCCCTTTTCGATATGGAATGTGCTTGAGCGCCCCACCGCTCCGGCGGCGCTGAATGGCTGAACTCAAGCGTACGCTCGGTCCTGTGCAACTGATGCTGTACGGCCTCGGTTCGATGCTTGGGGCGAGCATCTACGGCCTTGTCGGCAAGGCGGCGGGTATGATGGGTGGCGCTGTGTGGATGGCCTTCCTGGTCGCCATGGTCGCCGCGCTCCTGACGGGCGTCAGCTATGCTTCAATCGCGTCTCGCTACCCGAAAGCGGCGGGTGCCGCCTATGTGGCGCACCTCGCTTACCGTTCGCCCTGGCTAAGCTATCTTGTCGGCCTCGCCATCGTCTGCTCGGGGCTCGCGTCCATCGCGACCCAGTCCAAGGTCGTGGCTGAAAACCTTAACACCCTGGTTGATCTGGATTTCGGATTCAGTATCGCCGGCACGTCTGCGGACGTGATGCTGATCGCCATCGGATTTTTGCTTCTGGTGGGCGCCATCGTCTATCAGGGGATCTCGGAGTCTCTCTGGGTCAAAGCAGTTTGCACCATGGTGGAATCCCCGGGCCTCATCCTGGTGATCGCGGTGGGTCTGCGATTTTGGGGTCAGGCGGACCTGTTCCAGGCTCCCGCAACGATAGCCAATCCCACCGGGGCGCTCACCGCCGGCCTGCTGCTTCAGGGCTCGGTCCTCACCTTCTTTTCGTTCATCGGGTTTGAGGACATGCTCAACGTCTCCGAAGAGGTCAGGCAGCCGGAGCGCACGATACCGGCCGCGCTCATTGGCGCGATGGTCGTCGCCTCGCTGATCTATATGGCTGTCGCGATCACGGCCGTTTCAGTCGTTCCATGGCAGGAACTGGCTAAAGCCCCCGGTCCGCTCAAGCTCGTCATTGAACGCGCGGCACCCTGGTTTCCAGCCGTCGGGTTCACGCTCATCACCATCGCCGCCGTCGCCAACACCGCTTTGGTGAACTACGTCATGGGTTCAAGGCTGCTCTAGGGTATGGCCCGCCAGGGCCTTCTTCCCGCCGCGCTTGGTCGGGTGCACGGCGTCCGGCAGACCCCTCATGTGGCGGTCGGTGTCCTGCTTGCGATCGTGATCGGGCTTCAGTTCGCCGGTGATATTACCCAGCTGGCGGGTGCAACGGTGCTTCTGCTGCTGTTCGTCTTCACGCTGGTGAACGAGGCCCTGGTTGTCCTGAAACGGCGGGAGGGCGACATCGCTGGTTGCTTCAACGCGCCGACCTTCGTGCCGGTCCTGGGTGCGGCCATCTGCCTGGTTATGATGGCCGCGCGCGTGCGTCAGGACGACTGGCGTGGCCCTGCTATTGCCGGCGGGCTCATCGTGATGATCCTGGGGCTCTACGCGCTGACCCGGGGCGGTCGTCAGGCAGGGACGGGACAGCCTCCACCCGGCTCAACGCTCGACAGTCCGTGAGCTCCGGGGCAGGCGCGTAGATGTCGCGACCACCCCAGGACCCTCGGTTTGGCAGAATTTACCCGCCGTAGATGATCGACATGGTCTCGGCGATGCAGGCAGGCTTGGCCTCGCCTTCGATCTCGATGGTGCACTCGTTCTTCAGCTGCATGCCGCCGGCCTTGGCCTCGGCACCGATCAGCTTCTGGCGCATGCGCACGCGCTTGCCGACGCGCACCATGTTGATGAAGCGCACTTTGTCGGAGCCATAGTTGATGCCCCGCGTCACGCCCTTAACCGGCAGCATGCCCGCGCCCAGGAACGGGATCAGCGACAGGGTCAGGTAGCCGTGAGCGATCGGCCCACCGATTTCCCGGGTGGCGCGCTCGACGTCGACGTGGATCCACTGGTGGTCGCCCGTGGCCTCAGCGAACTTGTTGACCCGGTCCTGATCGATCAGGACCCAGTCCGACACGCCCACTTCCTGGCCGATCATTCCGGGCAGGTCCTTGATTTCGACGGGGTTCATGCAGTGGTTTCCTCTGGTTTCAGGTTCAGGCCTCAGCGTCTAACATCTGGTTGAGTGCGGGCAAGTAGGGCCCACTGCGCGACATCTACAAATAGAGCTCGTCATCCCCGGGCTTGTCCCGCGGATCCATGGCGCAGCTGCCACATGTCTGTGCGACGGGCCGCGCTGCGCGGCCCGCTCTCCGGTCCGTGCTGCCGAGGGATGGATTCCCGGGACAAGCCCGGGGATGGCGAGCAAAAACAAGGGGTTTCCCTCAAACGATCTTCGAACCCTCTTTCCCCCAGTAGGCGTCACGGATCAGGCGCTTGTAGAGTTTCCCCGTGGGATGGCGGGGCAGTTCGGCCATGAAGTCGATCACCCGCGGCGATTTCACATGGCTGAGGTGCTGGCGCGAATAGGCCATCAGTTCGTCTCGCAGGGCGTCGCCGGCGTCCGCCCAGTCCAGCGGCTGGATCACGGCGATCACCTGCTCGCCCATCTCCTCGTGCGGCCCGCCCACCACGGCGGCGTCGGCGACCTTGGGGTGACCGATCAGTACGTTTTCGAGCTCCTGCGGATAGATGTTCACCCCGCCGGAAATGATCATGAAGCTCTTGCGGTCGGTAAGGTACAGATATCCCTCCTCATCGACCCAGCCCACATCGCCCAGCGTGGTCCAGCCGTGCTGGTTGGTGCCCTCGGCCACCTTTTCCGGCGCATTGTGATAGCTGAGCGGCGCGCCGCCGGAGAAATACACACTGCCCTCGGTGCGCGGCGGCAGGGCCTCGCCGTCGTCGCCGCAGATCTTCACTTCCGCCGTCAGCCCCCGGCCCACAGAGCCCTTGTGGGTCAGCCACTCTGCCGACGAGATATAGCAAAATCCGTTGCCCTCGGTGCCGGCGTAGTACTCGTGGACGATCGGGCCCCACCAGGCGATCATCTGTTCCTTCACCGGAACCGGGCAGGGCGCGGCGGCGTGGACAGCCGAGACCATCGACGAGACGTCATACTTGTCGCGCACCGCCTGCGGCAACTTCAGCAGGCGGACGAAATGGGTGGGCACGAACTGGCCGCAGTTGACCTTGTGCTTTTCGATATCGGCCAGCATCTGCTCGGGGTCGAACTTCTCCATCACCACCACGGTCCCGCCGTTGCGCTGCACGCCCATGGTCCAGCGGAGCGGGGCGGCGTGGTAGAGCGGCGCGGGCGAGATGTAGATCGAGGGGTCGGGAAAACCGAAGATCTGCGACGACATGTTCGCCAGCGGATTCACCGGGTCAATCGGCCCGCCAGTCAGCGCCGGCTTCACACCCTTGGGCCTGCCGGTGGTGCCCGACGAATAGAGCATGTCGGAGCCTGCGGTCTCGTCGGCGATGGGCGTGGTGGGAAAGGCCGCCCGCGCGTCTTCGAAGCTCGCGTAGGGTGCCCGCGCCTCGCCCACCATATAGAGCTTTACGCCCGGCAGGTGTGCGGGCAGATCGTCGATCACCGACCCCACGCCGGCCGAAGTGATCAGCATCTGGGCCGCACAATCGCCGACGATGTACTCAACCTCACCGGCCGTCAGTTTGGACGAGATGCAGGTGTAATAGAGTCCCGACCGTTGCGCCGCCCAGGCGATCTCATAATACCGCGGGCTGTTGTCCATAAAGATCGCGATCACATCGCCGGCCTTCAGGCCTAGCGACCGGAAGAAGTGCGCCCCCTGGTTCGACCGTTCATCCAGCTGGCGATAGGTCACGGTCTCCCCCGACGCCGCCATGATGTAGGCGGCGCGGTCAGGGTGGGTTTTGGCGTGATGGCTCGGATGCATGGTCGGTTCACTCCCAGCGGCCGGGTCACGCCCGGTCGTCATTTACTGAAGGCAAAATGGGGCCCTTGACCTACGGTCCGTCAAGTAGATGGGATTGGTGCAAGCCACACAAGGACCCCACCCATGCCCACCTTCGAAACCCTGCTCTATGACGTCGCCGACGGCATTTGCACCATCACGCTGAACCGGCCGGAGAAGCTGAACGCCTTCAACACGCAGATGATGCAGGAGATGATGGCGGCGTTCGATGCCACCGACGCCGACGACGCCGTGCGGGTGGTGATCGTCACCGGCGCGGGCCGGGCGTTCTGCGCCGGGGCGGACCTCTCGGCGGGGGCCGAGACTTTCAACTACGATGCCCGCGACGCCCTTCATCGTGAGGCGCGCATGCGGGAGGGCGTGCAGCGCGACGGCGGCGGCTTGCTGACGATGCGCATCTTCGAGAGCCTGAAACCCGTGATTTCGGCGTGTAACGGCGCGGCGGTGGGCGTGGGTGTGACCATGCAACTGGCCATGGATATCCGCATGGCGTCCGACACCGCCCGCTACGGCTTTGTGTTTGCGAGGCGTGGGCTGAACCCCGAGGCAGCGTCCTCGTGGTTCCTGCCGCATCTGGTGGGCGTCCAGACGGCGCTGGAGTGGTGCTACACGGGACGCATCTTCCCGGCCCAGGAAGCCCTCGACAAGGGACTGGTGCGCTCGGTGCATGCGCCCGACGACCTGTTGCCCGCCGCTCGCGCCCTGGCGCGCGAGATCGCCGACAACACCGCGCCAGTGTCCATTGCCGTCACCCGCCAGCTGATCTGGCGCATGGCCGGCGCGGCGCACCCGATGCAGGCCCACCAGGCCGACAGCCGTGGCATCCAGGCGCGCGGCAAGTCAGGCGATGCGCGCGAGGGGGTATCGTCCTTCCTCGAGAAGCGTCCTCCCAACTATCCGGACAAGGTCTCGACCGATCTGCCGGACATCTGGTCGCACTGGACGCCCCCGACGTTCAGTTGAGCGGCACCTGGGCCTAGTCGCAAACCTCTGCGGACACTGGAGATACCGACGGTTCCCCGCGTGTCCGCAATAACCTGTGCCTGCCTGCTCTGTTTGCCCGTTGTAGAGTCCAGGCGATCCGGATAAGGGATGGCTGTAGATATATTGAATCGGGCGATCAAGCCCGTCAGCCTCAACAGCTCAGAACAAGAGAAAACATGGACGATAAGTCAGAAGTCATCGAAATGACCGCGGACATTGTTTCCGCCTACGTTGGTAACAACTCCGTCTCGGCGAATGACCTGCCGGGTCTGATCCAGAGCGTTCACCGCGCGTTGGCCAGCGTTTCGTCGGGTACCGAAACTGTCGAAGTCGCGCCGAAGGAACCGGCCGTGCCGATCCGCCGGTCGATCACCCCTGACTTCCTGATCTGCCTCGAAGACGGCCGCAAGTTCAAGTCTCTCAAGCGCCACCTGCGCACCAAGTACAACATCAGCCCCGAGGAATATCGGGCCAAGTGGGGTCTTGCAAAAGACTACCCGATGGTCGCCCCGAACTATGCCAAGGCCCGCTCCGATCTGGCCAAGCAAATGGGCCTGGGCCAGGGCGGTCGTCAGGCGCGGAAGAAGAAGACCCGCTAGCACCTCACGTCGAACTCAACGAACGCCCGCCGGCAACGGCGGGCGTTTTGCATTCCGACGTCGAAATATCGCCACATATCGAGTTTGCGCTTGCCGCCGATTCGCGGGTCAGGCGATATGTGATTCGTCATGAATCCAAGCCGTTATTGAGGACTCCGAAGATGGCGGCGCAGATCGGAGCCCCTGCGGCGGCCATTCGCGCCCATGAGGAGCTCTATGCCTACTGGAGCGCGCTGAAGGGCGGTGCTGCCTTGCCCATCCGCCGTCGCCTCGACCCCGTCGGCATCAAGCGGTTGCTGCCGACCATCAGCCTGATCGACGTGGTGCCGGGCGAACCCATGGACTACCGCATGCGTCTGGCGGGCACCGGCCTGTACAGCGTCTACGGCCGCGAGATCACCGGGCGTCGACTGGGTGAGATCTACAGCTCTTCCGCCGGCGACTACTGGCGTTCAGAACTGGGCCGGGTCGTTTCGGAAGCCCGACCGGGCGTCGGCATCCACAATCTGGGCTGGCGCGGCGCGGCCCATCTGTCGCTGGTCTGGATCCGCCTGCCGCTCTCGCGGGGCGGTTCGGATGTCGACATGATCCTGGGCTATGACGCCGTGGTGGGCATGAGCGCCATCGCCAGCGGCATCCGCGCGGCCTGACGGACTCAGAGCCTGTCCGTTTCAGATGGAATCATCTGAAACGGATAAACAGGCTCGTTTTCATACATTTAGAGCGTTACGGGCGCCTGAACCGGTATCCACTTCACGCTGTCACGCTCTAGGGTTTGGGCGCGACCGCCGGGGCGTCCTTGGGCGGGTCCTGCAAGCCCAGCCGGGCCGCCGCAAGGATGTTGACGATCGAGTAGTTGCCCTCGTGGCAGGCGTACTCATAGAGGGCGCTGGCCGGTTGGAAGACATACTCGCCCCGCACCGGCTGGATGTAGAGATAGGGATCCGTGACGCTGAACTGATAGTGGATTTCCTTGGCCGACGTGCGCGTGAAGCGTTCGACCACCGTCGTCTGGGGGGAAAGGATCAGGCTCTCCCCGCCCTTTGTGAGCCCAGGGCGGTAGTTCGAGGTCTCAACGACAAGCACGCCGCTCTCCCACCAACCCACGGAATCACCCAGCCACGAGGGCGGCGAACGCGGATCACGCTCCCGGTTCAGGCGCACGACGCGGGCGTCATGATACCGCTCGGCCAGGATGACCACATATCCTGGCACTTCCAGTATCTGGATAACGTTGGCATCGGCGGTTGGAATGCTGGGTGCGCCGCCGGTATCTGAGGATAGACAACGCTCATCTTGCGGCCGGGCCTCGACATTGTCGTATCCGCGCCGCCTTTTCGGTTCAATTCCGAGATCGGCCCGGGCCGCTTTTGTAAAGGGCAGCTTCCCGTCCTCCGGTTCAACGATGATGGACGACCGGATCTCGCCGCGAACCCGAAGCAGACCCGACCCCGTCTCCGGAAACTCCGATGTCGCTTGACCGATTTCGTCCTTGCCGACGTTAACGCCCCCGGAAGGCTTGAGCCTCGCCTCCCACTCCTGAGCCTGCTCCTGCGTGACAGCGAGTGTCTTCAACTCGTCGGGTCTTTCCAGTTCGGTGTAGGAAGCCCCTGACCAGAGGCCCTCGAGCGCGGCTGAGACCGGACGCTCGTTCGGCGGCTCGCGCGCGATCACCGAGGTTGCGACGCCGGCGAGGGCCATACTCAGCGTCAGGAAGCTCCGCATTGTCCCTCCGAACGTAGCTCGTGCCGAAAACGCCTAGCCTACCGCCCCGGCGTCCCGACGAATCCGTGCCACCATCGACGCTAACCCGTTTGACCGCTGGGACGAAAGAGCCCCGGTCAGGCCCAGAGTCTCGAACGCCGTCTTGATGTCGAACGCCAGGATCTCCGCCGGCGTGTGACCGGAGTAGAGTCTCAGCAGAATGGCGATAAGGCCCCGCACGATGTGGGCGTCGGAATCACCGCGAAACGCCAGCCCGCCATCGGACACGGGTTCGGTCACCAGCCAGACCTGACTGGCGCAACCCCTGACCTTGTGATCATCGGTTCGCTCGGCATCGGTCAGCAGGGCCAGGTCCTTGCCCAGCTCGATCACATAGCGATAGCGCTCCTCCCAGTCGCCAAGGAGGTCGAACTCTTCGACGAGGTCTGCCAGCACGCTGTCGATATCCGCCATGCGGGCGACTTAAGGAGGCGCAGGCCCGGTAGCAACCCGCGATCAGGCGCGAGGCAGGGTCACGATCACCGTCAATCCCTCGCCCTCCGGCGAGTTCAGGACCATGCGGCCCGACATGGCCTTGCAGGTGAGCTCACAGATCGGCAGCCCCAGTCCGGCCCCTTCGGCCGTTCGCGTCAGCCCGATCTCACCCTGTTCAAAGGCTCCCAGCAGCCTTGAAATCTGCGACGGCTCGATGCCCGGGCCCTGGTCCTGAATCCTTATGTCGACCTCACCCCGACGCAAAGCCGCACTGACGCGCACCACGCCGCCGTTCAGCGAGTGGGTCACCGCGTTCTGGAGCAGGTTGACCAGCACGGTCCGCAGGCCACGCGGGTCTGCCATCACACTGGGCAGCGCTACGCGATTTTGGATATCCACGCGCACCGACCGGGCGGCCAGGTCCGCCCCCAGCGTCGCCAGCACTTCGTCAAGCGCGGCCTCCAGTGGTTCAGCCCGCAGGTTGAAGTCGATGGCGCGGCCATCCAGCCGGGCGATCTCAAGGACCTGATTGACCAGTTTCAGCAGCCTGCGACCGCTGCCGTGGATGATTTCGGCATATTCCTTGTACTGAGGGCTCCCCAGAGGCCCGTACAGTTCCGAAGCGAGAATTTCGGAGAAACCGAGGATGGAGTTGAGCGGTGTGCGCAGCTCATGGCTGATCATTCTTAGGAATGCCCGCTTCTGCGCGTCCAGCTCGGTGTCCGGCTGCGCGGTTTCGGCGGCGCTGAACGATGAGGTGGCGGCGTGAGCCATGTGGTGGCGACAGGCCCTGGCGACTGGGATCGGCACCATCGCGCATTGCGCTTACGAAAGTCTTTCGCAGTGCCGTCTCGTCGTAAGGCATCTGCGGGCGTAGTCTCACGACCGCGCCGGATCGGGCGACAGGATTCGTAATGGCCAGGACCGGCCCGACCAGTCTCGCAGCAACACGGCGCAGCCCGGCGCTGCTGGCCGTGGCGTGGCATGTCGGCTGGTTGGTGGTGGTCATGGCAGCGGTCGGTGGCCTTGCCGCCTTTGGGCTGCCGATGGCCGGGCCAGAGGTCGCGGCGCTTGCGATCATCATGGCGGCGGCGGTGGCCGGCGCCGTCTTTTCCGGGCTGGGCGGGCATGGACGGATCGCCGCAGTCGTCGGCTGGGGGATGGCAGGCGCCGCGGCCTGTCATCTGACCGGTGGAATAGCTGGGCCGCTGGCCGCCTGGTGCCTGGCACCGGCGGTGGCTGCGACCGCATTCCGGGATCGCTGGCTGCTGGCCCTGGGATCGGCGGCGGCCTTGGCGGCGACGGCCGTTTCCGCCCTCGACACAGCGTTGCTGACCCTGTCCCAGGCCAGCCCCGTCCTGTCGCCCTGGCTGAGCCTGCTCGCTCTGGGCACCGTTGCGATGGGCCTTGCGGCGGGCCTCGTCGGGTTTCAGGGTTCCGTTCAACGTGACACCCGGCGACTGGCAACGGCGGATCGCGTTCTGGGCATGCTGGATCGCCAGCCGCTGCTGCTGGCGACCCTCGACCGTGACGGCTGGATCATCAGTGCGGCTGGTGCCACCCTTAACGGCTTTGTTCCCGCCAGTCTTAAAGGGTCAAGTCTCGAACACCTGGTCACCGACGCTGATCGCCCGCACCTGGCTGAGGCGTTGCAAAGGGTGGTCCGGACCGGCCGCGCCGGCCTCTATGCCCTGGCGACGGGGGAAGCGGGGGGCTGGATGGAAATCACGCTACGCACCACAGACGGCGACCAGCTAATCGCCGCCGTCCGCGATGCGCGGGATCAATACCTCCGCGAGCGCGGCCTTGAGGCCGCCCGGTTGTCCGCCGAGCAACAGAGCGCCGGCAAGACCCGCTTCCTGGCGAATATGAGCCACGAGCTGCGCACGCCGCTGAACGCCATCATGGGCTTCTCCGACATCATGCGTCAGCGTCTGTTCGGCCCGATGGCCGACCGTTACGCCGAATACGCCCAGCTGATCCACGAGTCCGGCAGCCACCTGCTGGAGCTGATCAACGATGTGCTGGACATGTCGAAGATCGAGGCCGAGCGGTTCGAGTTGTCGCGGGAAATCTTCGACGCCGGCGAGGCGGTCGAGGCTGTCCTGCGGTTGATCCGCGGTCAGGCCGAGCGAGTGGGGGTCAATCTGCGCGGCGTCCTGCCGCCGGAGCCGCTGCAGGCCGACGCTGACCGCCGGGCGTTGAAGCAGATCGCGCTGAACCTGATCTCCAACGCGCTGAAGTTTACACCGCGCGGCGGCTCCGTGACCGTGACCCTGCAGGGCCAGGGCGAGATCCTGGAACTGGTGGTGGCCGACACTGGCGTCGGTATCGCACAGAACGATCTCGAACGGCTGGGTCAGCCCTATGAACAGGCCGGAGATGCCGAACAGCGCGCCGCCGGCTCGGGACTGGGACTGTCACTGGTGCGCGCGCTTGCGCGGCTGCACGGCGGCGAGATGTTGGTCGAAAGCGTCATGGGCGAGGGCACTGCCGTCACCGTGCGCATGCCGGTATTGGCAGCGCCGAAGCGCCAGCAAATCTAACGCGACGCCATCTGCAGGAACGCGCGGCCGGCGGCGAAATCTCCGACCTCCACATAGGCCGTCCGCACCCGTTCGCCAGAGAACAGGAACTCCACCGCAATGGCCTCGCGCGGGTCCAGCTCGACCAGCGCCTGTGCCGCCGCCGCCGGGAACCGGAACGCCCAGCCCGCCTTGATGTCCTTCGGCAACAGGTCGGCGCCCGCCGCACTGCGCGCCTCGGCCAGGTAGCCGCGGGTGGCCGCTCGCGGCGGCAGTTTCTGGCTGAGCCGTGAGGTGCCGCCGGTGACCACGAGATAGGGCCCCAGCGTCTTCGCGCCATCCCTCAGGATCAGGCGCGCCGCATACGGCGTCCGACCATCCGAAAACGTAGAGACTGCCACAAGGCCGTTGGCACCCTCCCAACCCGCCAGCCCAAAGGTCATGCGATCGGTGCCAAAGCGAACCTCCTGCGCCAGTCGCCAGCGCGCGGCCTTGCCGGTGCCGCGATCAGCCCGCCAGCTGGCCACATCGCCGGGATAGATCATTCTCGTGATCCGCTCGTACCCCGCGAACGCCTCGCGCACCCGGGCCGCTGCGTTCAAGACCTGCGGGCTTTTGCAGTCCAGGCGGTTGGCGCGATACCGCGCATCCTCCTCCAAGGCCTTGAGGGTCTTCATATCGGTGCCCGCGCGCAGAGCCGCGCCCCGCGCCTGCTGCGCAGAGGCGGCCAGGGCCGCCGCGACCTGGGTCGTGAACAGCCCGCAGCGATACCCCGCCACGATGGTCGCCGTGCGCTCGACAAACAGGTCCGTCGGCCGTTGCGCGACCGCCAGGCCGGGCACAGCCAATATGGCCAGACCCAATACCCCCATCCATCGAACTGCCGGCTTCGCGCTTCTGCGCGTGCTGGTCATGTGGAGTCTTTCGCGTGCGGCCGTCATCGACCAAGGCCAAAGCTTTACTGCAGTAAGGTTGACCCAGGGTTGACGGGACGGTGGCGCATCTGGCCATGGTCGCCGCCATGTTGCTGTCTGCCGATATCTGGGTGGGTGCCCTGATCCGCCGCGTCGAGATCGGCGGCGGTTTTGCCGTTGTCGTGCGCAAAGGCGACCCCAGCGCTGGCGCCGTGCTGGTCAAGATCCTGAACCGTGGTGACGGCACCGCCAGACTGCTGGCGGAAGCCACCAAAGGCGACGGCGACCGTATCTGGATGCAGCCGGTCGCCTCGGCCGCCGAAGCCGACCTCGACCGCTACATTGATCGCGCCGTCCGCATCGACCCCGACCTGTGGGTCGTCGAAATCGAGGACCGCGAGGGCCGGCACTTCCTGGTGGAGCCGGTGGAGAAGGCGTGAGGTCGAGCCTGGGCCGTCCCGATTTGCCAAGAGGCGCTAGATGCGTTTGTTACAAGTGGTAGTATAATTGTCGTACAGTTTGGCGGGCCGGGGATAGCCGCGCACGTCGACCCAAACGCGCCGACCTTGCCATGTGGGTAGGGTGAACCCGGCGGGGGCAGGGCGAGAATTAAGTATAGTGTCCCTGGAAATATATCCGGACTTGAGGCCGTCCGAGTGGCGCGCGCGCCCCCGGCGCTTCCGCTTCGCGCCCTCGCGTGATAGGCGCGCGGCCCATGACCAACTTTCCTGCCGCCGAGGCCGCCCATTCTCGCCTAGGGGTCGCCGCCCAAGCGACGAGGCGTCGCACCTTTGCGATCATCTCCCATCCTGACGCCGGCAAGACCACGCTGACGGAAAACCTGTTGCTGGCCGGCGGGGCGATCCGGGCGGCGGGCGCCGTGCGTGCGCGCGGCGAAAACCGGCGCACACGGTCCGACTGGATGAAGATCGAGCGGGAGCGGGGGATATCCGTCTCGGCCTCGGTGATGACGTTCGACCACGCAGGTCTCATGTTCAACCTGCTGGATACGCCCGGCCACGAGGACTTCTCGGAAGATACCTACCGCACGCTCACCGCAGCCGATGCCGCCGTCATGGTGCTGGACGCCGCCAAGGGCATCGAGCCCCAGACCCTGAAGCTGTTTGAAGTCTGCCGGCTGCGCGACATCCCCATCATCACCTTCATCAACAAGATGGACCGCGAGGCGCAGGACCCGTTCGAGTTGCTGGACGAGGTGTCGTCCAAGCTGGCGCTGGACCCGGCACCGCTCTACTGGCCGGCCGGTTCCGGCGGACGTTTCAAGGGCATGCTGGATCTGCGCCGGGATATGTTCCTGCCGTTCCAGAAGAAGGGCGGCGGCGCGGCTGGCGAGGAGGATGGCCATCCGGCTGCGATCGCCTTCCGGGGCAACGCCATCTCCCGCTATCTCGATCCCGACGAGCAGGAAGAGCTGTCGGACAATGCCGAGCTGGTGCTGGGCGCTGGCAAGACCTTTGATCCCCAGGCGTTTCTGGAAGGCCACATGACGCCGGTGTTCTTCGGTTCGGCGCTGCGCCACTTCGGCGTCGACCAGCTGCTGGAAGGCCTGGGGTCCTACGCACCGCCGCCCAAGGCCGTGGCCGCACGCAAGGCGGCCGAGGCGATCCACGTGGTGCCGGGCGACCGTGAAGTCACCGGATTTGTCTTCAAGGTCCAGGCCAATATGGACCCCAACCACCGTGACAGAATTGCATTCCTGAAGCTCTGCTCTGGAAAATTTTCGCGCGGCATGAAGCTGAAGGTGCAGAACACCGGCAAGCAGCTGAGCGTCAATGCGCCGATGATGTTCTTCGCCTCTGACCGGGAACTGGCGGAGGATGCCTTTGCCGGTGACGTCATCGGCATTCCCAACCACGGCGTGCTGCGGGTGGGCGACAGCCTTTCAGAGAGCGGGACGCTTCGTTTTGCGGGCCTGCCCAACTTCGCGCCGGAAATCCTGCAGCGGGTGCGGGTGAAGGATCCGCTCAAGGCCAAGCACCTGAAGAAGGCGTTGGAAAGCCTGGCCGAGGAGGGGGTGACCCAGCTGTTTCGCCCGTCGATCGGCTCGGACTTCATCGTCGGCGCTGTGGGCCAGCTTCAGTTCGAGGTGATGGCTGACCGGTTGCGTGAGGAATACCAGCTGGACGTGATCTTCGAGGCCAGTCCCTATGGCGAGGCCCGCTGGATCCTGGGCGACAAAGCCGTCCTCGAGGATTTCATGAGCAAGCATCGTGGGGCCATGGGCAACGACATCGACGAGCAGCCGGTGTTCCTCGCCAAAAGCTCCTGGGACGTCGGCTACGCCGTCGACCGCAACCCGAACATCCGCTTCGAGCGGTCGAAGGAACGGGCGTAGGGCCGCGTGATCGCGATCACCCCCCATACCCAAACCGTGTCATCCCGGTTTTCGCGCAGCGAAAGACCGGGACCCACAAGCGACGATCTTTCTCGAAAGGGCGCAGTTTCGGGGCCGTGCGCTTCCTGGACCCTTGGCGCTTATGGGTCCCGGTCTTTGGCCTGCGGCCAAAACCGGGATGACACACCGTGGGGTTTTGCGGGCGCGTTGCAGTGACTGTCCTCCTCTACGGCCTGCCAACCCCCGGCCTCGTCGAGATCCCGGCCAAGGCGTTGCAGGTCTCGCCCCTGATCCCCGGCTCCGCCGATCTTGCAGACCTCTCCGATGCCTCGGCGGACGACGTCATAATTTTCGCCCCGGGCGGGACGCTGGAGCGGGACTATGTGCTGGCCCAGGCACTCAGGGTGCTGCGTCCCGGCCGCCGCCTGCTGGCCCTTGCGCCCAAGGACAAGGGCGGCGCGCGGCTGCGCAAGGCCCTCGAGGCGTTCGGCTGCGAGGTCATTGAGGACGCTCGTCGACACCACCGGTTCTGCAGCGGCACGCGGCCGGACACGCTTCACGGCCTAGACGCCGCCATCGCGGCCGGCGCGCCGCGCATCGTCGAAGACCTCGGCGTGTGGTCCCAGCCCGGCGTGTTCAGCTGGGACCGCCTCGATCCCGGCAGCGCGCGGTTGATCGAGCTTTTGCCGCCGCTATCGGGCAAGGGCGCGGACCTCGGCTGCGGCGTCGGCTTGCTGGCGACCGCCGTGCTCGCGTCCAGGGCGGTGACCGCGCTGACCTGCGTGGATATCGACCGTCGCGCGGTGGCCTGCGCCCGGCACAATCTCGACGACCCTCGCGTGGCGATCGTTCAGGCCGATGTGCGCCGCATGGACGATGACCTCTCCGGCCTGGACTTCGTGGTGATGAACCCGCCGTTCCATGACGGCGGCCATGAAGATCGGGATCTGGGCGTGGCCTTTGTCGAAACCGCCGCGCGATGCCTGCGTCGCGGCGGGTCCTGCTGGCTCGTCGCCAACCGGCACCTGCCCTACGAGGCCGCGCTCGGCCGCCTGTTCGCTTCCGTAGCGGTAAAGGCCGACGCCGGCGGCTACAAAATCATCGAGGCCCGCAAGTGAGTGGCAAGGTCCCGATGGCCCGGCTGGATCGGCTGCTGGCCAACCTCGGTTACGGCTCGCGTCGCGAGGTGACCGTGCTCGTGGCGCATCGTCAGGTGGAGCTTGACGGCGTCGTCATCAAGGACGCCGGCGCCCGCATCGCGCTGACGCCGGACCTGTCGGCGCGGATGACCGTGACGGGCCGGCCCCTCGATCCGCCCGCACCGCTGACGCTGGTGATGCACAAACCGCTGGGGGTGGTCTGTTCGCACAAGGAGCCGGGTCGCAGCGTCTATGAGCTGTTGCCGATGCGGTGGCGGGCCCGGATGCCATCGCTGTCGACTATCGGGCGACTGGACAAGGACACCTCCGGGCTTCTGTTGATCACGGACGACGGGGCATTCCTGCATCAGGTGATCTCGCCGCGCCATCACGTGGCGAAGTGCTATGTCGCCACGCTGGACCGACCGCTGGCCGGGACCGAGGCCGAGGTCTTTGCCTCCGGGACCCTGATGCTGGACAGCGAAACCACGCCGCTGGCACCGGCGCTTCTGGAGCCATTGGCCGAAAACCGGGCGCGGCTGACCATCACCGAGGGCCGCTATCATCAAGTCCGACGAATGTTCGCCGCTGTCGGCAATCATGTCACAGGCCTGCATCGAGACCAGATCGGCGGTCTGGCACTGCCGGATGATCTGCAATCCGGTGACTGGCGCGCCCTGTCGCCCGAGGAGCAGGCCTCGGTTTTCGCGTAGTGTGTTAATGTTTGGGGCGGTGGATATTGGTTTCCCCTCGGCATTTACTGATTATCTGGTTCGCGTTCGTTAACCATACCGTGCAAGTTAACCACTTGTTAAAATCTGCGGCTCCGGCTTTGCTCTGTTCCGACAAGGCCCGGTCAGAGCGTTCCAAGGTGGGACGCCGACGGGTTCGGAGCCGGTCATGTTCGAACTGGGCCGCGAGCTGAAGCGTTTCTTCTCTACGGAGAAGACGAGGACGCCGTCCGACGGTCTGACCGGGGGCGATTCGTCGCTTCTGGAGTTACTGGACGCCAAGTTGCTGGCGCAGGAAGCCAAGGCCGCTGACATCGCCGCCGGACGGATCGGCGCCAAGGACAAGCCCGCCCGCCGACTGGAGGCCGCCATTGTCTGGCGCGAGGTCGCCCGCCGCACCGGCGATCCGGTCGCCCTGCGCAAGGCCGCCGCCGGCGCCGAAACGGCCGCTGCCGGGTTTGACGCCAACCACCGCCGTGACGGCTGGGCCCGGGCGCGCTGCGAACAGGCTTTCTGTGCCCTGCTGGGTGCCGAGATTTTCGGGGATGCCGGTCTCAGCGCCGCGGCTGAAGTCGCCTTCAACGAGGCGCGTTCGTCTGTAAAGGGAGGGCTGGCCGCGCCATTGGCTGACATCGGTCTCGCCGCTATCGAAGGCCGTCGTATTCTGGAGATGTCCGATGCCGCCGAGGCGCGCGCCTGGTCGGCCCGACTGAACGCACCGATTGCAGCCCTCGACACAATCGCCAAGCGGGTCCCGGCCGCCCGGGCGCTGGCCGCCGAATGTCGCCTCATCCGGGCGGATCTGCTGACGGTCTGGGGTGCGCGTCTGAAGGACGGCGATCTGCTCGATCTCGCCGCGCGCGATGCCTCGGATGCGGCTGCCCGGCTGGATTCCGCCTACGAGCCACTGACCTGGGTCCGCGCCAAGGTCGCCCATGGCCAGGCGCTGGCGGCGCGCGGAGAGGCGGTAGGCGATGTTGATTCCCTGGCCGCCGGTGCGGGCGCGCTGGCTTTGGCGCTGGACAACCTGACCCGCGATCACAGTCCGCTCGACTGGGCGCGAACCCAGGTCGCGCTGGCGCAGGCCCTGCAGGCACTGGGTGAGGCCGCCAGCGATGCACGGGCGTTCGAGCACGCGGTCAGCTGCTTCGACCGCGCCAGTCTGGTGTTGAAAGAAACCCAGACCCTGCCTCTGCGCGGTGTCGCGGCCAGTTCGCGCGCGGTCTGCCTGGCGCGCGTCGCCGAAATCACCGGGGATGGCGCTGTCCTGGACGTGGCCGAAGCTGCCATGAAGATCGAGCTGGGCAAGCTGTCGCCCCGCCGTGATCCGGTCGGTTGGGCCCTTGCCCAGCTGCATCTGGCCCGCATGTATGAAGCCCGCCTCGGCATGACTGGCGTCGACCGGGGCGAACGTGCTGCAGCCCTCATGGCGCTGGACGCCGCTCTGGATGTATTCGGTGAGCACGGCCTGCGTTCGGCCAGCGTGCTTGCGAACGATGCAATGGATCGCCTGCGAGATCGTTCAGACCGCACGGTCCGCTAGACATCACCGCCCCCGCCACCATTTGAGGCCCGCGCGCTCTGTGGCTTCCAGGACGGCGTGCAGGGCGACACCCATGGCCCCCAGAACCACCAGAGCCGCGATCATGCGGTCGGTCTGGAGCTTGTTGCCGGCGTCGAGGATCTGCCAGGCCAGGCCGCGTACGCCGCCGGAACCGGCACCGAATTCGGCCACCACCGCACCGATCAGCGCCAGGCCTGCGCCGACCTTGTGGCCCTCGAGCAGGAAAGGCACCGCCGACGGCAAGCGCAGCCTCACCACGCGCTGCCAGCGCCCTGCGCCATAGAGAGCGAACAGGCGTTCCAGGTCGGGGTCGGCCGAACGCAGGCCCGCCGTGGCCCCGGAGAAAATCGGGAAGAACGCGACCAGCACGGCCAGCGTCACCAGGGCGCGCTCCGGATGGTCCAGACCCGCCCAGATCAGCACCAGCGGTGCGATGGCGACCACCGGGGTCACCTGCACCACCGAGGCCAGTGGCCGGATGGCGCGGTCCAGGAACGGACTGACAGCGGTCAGGATGGCCAGCGCCTGGGCGATCAGGCTGGCCAGCAGCAAAGAGATCAAGGCCACGGACAGGGTGCGCCAGGATGCCGCGACCAGCGCCGGCCAATGTTCGAGCAAGGCCGCGCCCACAGCGGACGGTGGCGGCAGAAAATAGACCGGCACCTGCATCACCCGGCAGGCGATCTCCCATCCGCCCAGCAGGAAGGCGATCAGCAGGAAAGGGGCCAGGCGGTTCATGCTTCGACACCTGCGGCCAGCGCGGTCGACACCGCCTCGGCGGTGGTCCGGAACGTCGCCTCAGTCCGGAAGTGCGGCGGACGCGGCAGCGGGCCATCCACCGGAAAGTCGCCTGCGATCTGACCCGGCCCGCGGCTGATCACCACAACGCGTGAGGCCATGTAGACGGCCTCCTCGACATTGTGGGTCACGAAGACGATCGCCGGTTTTGTGGCGGCCCAAAGCGTCAGGACATCGTTGGCCAGGGCGCGCCGGGTAATTTCGTCCAGCGCCGCAAACGGTTCGTCGAGCAACAGCAGTCTGGGGCTGGTAACCAGGGCGCGTGCCAGCGATACCCGCATCGCCATGCCCCCGGACAGCTGAGCGGGCCGCGCGCCCTCCGCGCCGCTCAGGCCCACACGAGCCAGAGCTTCATCTGCACGCCGTCGTGCCTCCGGGCGGGGCGTACCGGCCAGCTCCAGTGGCAAGGCCACATTGGCTTGTGCCGACAGCCAGGGTGCCAGCGTCGGTGCCTGAAACACTACCGACGTCTCACCGCGCCCGGTCGCTCGGGTGACGGTCCCCCGCGTCGGCTGTTCCAGCCCCGCCAGCAGCCGCAGTGCGGTGGACTTGCCGCACCCCGACGGGCCGACCAGCGCCACGATCTCACCGTCGCCGATCTCCAGTGACACCGGCCCCAGCGCCAGCCCCCGGTCGTAGTCGACCTCGACGTTGGAGAGGGAAGCGATCATGACTCGCCTCCCACGCGGAGCGGGGGAGGGGGACCGCGCCCCGCAGAGGGCGTGGTGGAGGGGGCGGCCCCTCGCAACGCGATCAACTCATCTGCCCTCCGCCGCACACCGTCGGCGACATCATCAGCATCCCTGAACACCGACGAAGCGAGCACGCGATAGACCGCCACACCCTGCCCATTTAGCCACCTGTCCCGTCGCTCATCGTGTTCGATCTGGGCATCCTCCCCGTGACCATCGCCGTCGATCTCGATCGCCAGTTTCGCTGCCGGGCAATAGAAATCCAGGATGTAGGAGCCCAGTGGGTGCTGATTTCGGAAAACCGGATTGTCCGGAGATCGCCGTCTCAATCGCATCCACAGCATGACCTCCGGAGGTGTCAGGTTCCGGCGCAAGGCTTTCGCCCGTTTCGATGTAAGTATCGAGGATCGCATTACTTTGCGACCGCCGCCCCCTCCACCCCGCCCTGCGGGCGCGGTCCCCCTCCCCCGCAAACGGGGCAGGCAAGAGCAGTCGTGTTCATTCTTGGCCTCCCACGCGGAGCGGGGGAGGGGGACCACGCCCCGCAGAGGGCGTGGTGGAGGGGGCGAGGCCCCCTGTGAATGGTCGGCGCGTCACTGGGGTGAGAACGCCAGGGTGTAGGCCGTTTTCGGATCAAGGGTCCTGGGGTACACGCCCTGCGCGGTGGCCATGTCGCTGAAGGCTTTCCAGCGCGCGTCGGTCATGGCGCCGACGGGTGACCCTTCCGAGCCCTCGATGATCTTGTAGCTTCTCAGTTTTTCGCGCGCCTGTGCCAGCACGTCGTCGGTCATCTCGGGATTGTCCTTGCGGATCAGCGCGTCGGCAGCTGCGGGATCGCCCGCCAGATAGTCGCGCCAGCCCTGAGCCGAGGCCTCGACAAAAGCCTTCACGGCGGCCGGGTTCTTCGCAATCGTACCATCAGTGGCCAGCACCATGGTAGCATAACCAGGGTAGCCCTCGTCGGCCAGCAGGAACACCTTGGTCTTGAGACCAGCCATCTTCTCGATCGTATAGGGCTCGGAGGTGACATAACCCTGCTGGGCGGCGCGTTTGTCGGACAGGAACGGTGCCGAGTTGAAGTTGTACTTCCTCACCTGGTCGTCGGTGAAGCCGTACTTGGCCTTGAGCCAGACCCAGAAGGCCGTCACCGAGGCGTCGGACAGCAGGATCGGATGGCCCTTCAGGTCGGCGATCTTTTCGACGCCGGTGTCCGGGTGGGCAATCAGCACCTGCGGGTCCTTCTGCATGAAGGCTGCGACGGCTTTCACCGGCACGCCCTCCTGGGCCAGGTTCATGACGATGAAGCTATTCGACCCCATTCCCAGTTCGACGGCATTCGACGCCAGCAGCTGGGGCACGTTTACGCCGGGTCCGCCCTGGACGATCTCGACCTTCAGTCCGCGCCTTGCATATTCGCCGGACGCCAGCGCCTGATAGAAGCCACCGTGCTCGGCCTGCGCGCGCCAGTCGGTGGCAAAGCGGATCGTCACCGGCGCATTGGCGGACGGCGGTGCGGCTTCGTCCTTTTTCCCCGGAGAACACGACGCCAGCAGCACGGCCGCCGCAAACGCCAGGGTATGCAAGACTTTCATGGAATCTCCCGACTTGAACCGACAAAGGTTAGGGCGGAGCGGCGGAGGTTCCAAGGGGCACATAGCAAGAGGGCGGCGCTTCGGTTGCCCGAAACTCCGCCCTCTCATACAGATCCGTTGGGGGACCTGTGCCTCCTGGCCAACTGTCAGTTCGGTTCCGGGTTGCCCCGTGGTTTTCCCTGACCGCCGATGTCATACCTTCCGGTTGGTCCCGGGTTGCCCCGGTTCCTGGCCTTCCAATCCGCCACTCCACTCGCTTGACTTCAGGGTCCGCCGTTGCCGGTTTTTCCGTCCACCCGCGCCGCAGTTCCTGTCGGCAAGGGAACGTTGCCCCCGATCAAAAACCCGCGCAAGATGGTCGACTCCGCTGGCGGTGAACCGGCGGTTGAAAACCGGTTGAAACATGGTGGATTGTCAGTCGGTTCTTCAAAAGAATCCGACATTTGTCGTTGTCCACAGGAACATGGAATCGAGACTATCGGGCCGACGCCAGCGTCTCACGGCGCTCCTCAAGTGCCAGCCACTCCTCCTCCGCCGCCGCGACCTGCCCTTGCTTGGCGACCAAAGCCTTGGTGAGGCGATCAAAGGTCGCTGGATCGCGACCATAGAGGCCGGGATCGGCGAGCGAGGTTTCCAGCTTTGCGATCTCTGTCGGACCTTCGGCGATCAGGGATTCCAGTTCCTCCAGCCGTCGCTGATCCTTGTAGGTGAGTTTCGCGACAGTTTTTGCCGGCGCGGATTTCTGCGTGGTGGACTTCGCCGTTTCCGCCTTTGACAGAGCCCCGAAGAACCCGGGATTCTGGCGAATAAAGTCCTGCCACCCGCCCGGCGTCTCCACCGCGCGGCCCGTGCCGTCCAGCCCGATGGTAGACGTAGCCAGCCGGTCGATGAAGTCGCGGTCGTGGCTGACCAGTATCAGCGTGCCCTCGTAGTCGGCCAACAGGTCTTCCAGCAGATCCAGCGTGTCCATGTCGAGGTCGTTGGTGGGCTCGTCCAGCACCATCACATTGGCCGGATTGGCCAGGGCGCGCGCCAGCAACAGGCGGTTGCGTTCGCCACCGGACAGGCTCTTTACCGGCTGACGTAACTGGCTCTCGCGGAACAGGAAGTCCTTTGCGTAGGCATTGACGTGCTTGGGCAGGCCGCGCACCAGCACCTGGTCGCCACCCAGTGGGGTCAGCACGTCCTTCAGTGTCATCTCGGGCGACAGCGCGGCGCGGGCCTGGTCGATGTAGGCGACGGTCAGGTTCGTGCCCAGCTTCACTTCGCCGGAGTCCACGGCGATCTCGCCCAGCAGCAGTTTCACCAGCGTGGTCTTGCCGGCCCCGTTCGGCCCGACAATGGCCACCCGGTCGCCGCGCAGGATGCGGGTGGAAAAATCCTTCAGGATCACGCGCTCGCCGAACGCCTTGTTCAGCCCCTTGGCCTCGACGACGCGTTTGCCAGACAAGGCTGAGCTCTCCAGGCCCATGTGCATGGAGCCCCGGACTTCTTTCTGGCGTTCCGATTTTTCCTCGCGCAGCGCGACGAGACGGCGACGACGACCCTCGTTGCGCGCGCGTCGGGCGGTGACGCCGCGTTCCATCCAGTGTTGTTCGCGCTGCAGCATCTTGTCGAGGCGGCGACCTTCCTCGGCCTGCTGGGCCTCGATCTTTTCCACCCAATCCTCGAACCCGGCAAAACCGGCGTCGAGGCGGCGCACCTGACGATGTTCCAGCCAGAAGCAGCGTTGCGTCACGCGTTCCAGGAACGCCCGGTCGTGGCTGACGATCAGGGCGGCGGCCCGGCTGGCACCGATCTGGGCCTCGAGGGTTTCAATGGCCAGGATGTCCAGGTGGTTGGTCGGCTCGTCCAGCAGAATGACATCCGGGTCCTCGGCGAACGCCTTGGCCAGCGCCGCACGCCGGGTCTCGCCGCCCGACAGGCCTTGCGTGGATTTCGCTGGATTGATGCCGAAAGCATCCAGCGCCGCCTCGGCCAGATAGTCTGCCGCCCCGCCTGACGTGGCGTGGTCCAGCACCGTGGCGCCCGTGATCTCGGGCTCCTGAGGCACAAAGGCGACGGTCGTGCCCGGCGTGACGGTGCGGTCCCCGTCGTCCGCCTCGATCTGGCCCGACAGGATCCGTAGCAGGGTCGATTTGCCGGCGCCGTTGCGCCCCACCAGACAGGCGCGGTTGCGCGCGTCCAGCGCGAGGTCCACGCCGTCGAACAGCATCATCGGCCCGTCAGCAAGACGGACCTGTTTCAAGGCGAGGATGGGGGCTCTCATCGGCGGGCTGTCCTACAGGGTCCGGCCAGCGAAGCAAGTTCGCGCTTCAGTGAAGGCCGCAGTCGGACTACACCCCGGCCATGGCGGGCGAACCCTTCTGGCGTCGAAAGACCCTTGCGCAGATGACGGTCCCCGAATGGGAAAGCCTTTGTGACGGCTGTGGCCTGTGCTGCCTGGTGCGCTTTGAGGACGAGGCGACGGGGGTGGTGATCCCCACGCGGGTGCACTGCAAACTGTTCGACGCCGAGGCTTGCCGGTGTTCGAACTATTCCGAGCGCCACGTCCACGTGCCCGATTGCGTCAAACTGACGCCGCACAATATCCAGGCGCTGGAATGGATGCCGATGAGCTGCGCCTATCGTCGCCTGCATGAAGGTCGCGATCTGGCGGATTGGCACCCGCTGGTATCGGGCGACCCGGAGAGCGTGCATCGCGCCGGCATCTCGATCCGTGGCCAGACCATCAGCGAAGAGGTGTTGGCCGAGCCGGAAGACGCCCTCGAGTTTGCCGCGTGGGATCTCATGGACGAGCGGGGCGACGATTGAGGTGTGCTAAAAATGCCACATCACGCCTTGCGTGACGGAACCGTCCACCCAATCTAGAAGTCACCCCCTGAACGCGATCATCGAAGGATTCGAACCAGTTTGGCGCGCGACCCCTATCTGGAGCTGGGCGTATCCCGGACGGCGACCGCAGCCGAAATCCGCAAGGCGTTCCACAAGCTCGCCAAGGCGAACCATCCGGACACCAATCCGGGCAACGCCGCCGCGGAAGAGCGGTTCAAGAAGGTGAGCGCGGCGTTCGACATCGTAGGCGACGTCGAGAAGCGCAAAAAGTTCGATGCCGGCGCCATTGATGCGGACGGCCGGGAAAGCATGGGTGGGTTCGGTGCCGGGAGCCCCTTTGGAGCGCGGCCGGGTTCGCGCGGCGGTGGATCGCGGGCAGAAACATTCGAAGGCGCTGACCTGAGCGATATTCTGGGCGAAATGTTCGGTGGGGCCCGGGGCGGTCGGCCCGCCGGTCCCGGAGGGGGTGGCTTCGGTGGTTTCGCCCCGCGTGGCGCAGATGTGCGCGCCAGGCTGGAGATCGACCTTGTCGATGCGATCCGCGGCGGCAAGCGCCGCATCGCGTTTTCGGATGGCCGCACCATCGACGTGACGATCCCGAAGGGCGCGCAGGACGGCCAGACCCTGCGCCTGAAGGGTCAGGGCGGACCGGGGCGCGGCGGGGCCGGCGACGCCTTCATTGAAATCGCCGTCCAGCCGCACGCCATCTTCCGGCGCGAGGGCGAGGATCTGGTCATGGACCTGCCCGTGGCCTTCTATGACGCCGTACTGGGCGGCAAGGTCGAGGCTCCGACCCCGGATGGGCCGGTGACCCTGACGGTTCCCAAGGCCGCCAATACGGGCACCCGGCTGCGCTTGAAGGCGCGGGGACTGGTAGACGCCAAAGGCCAGCGCGGCGACCTGTTTGCCCGGCTGGTGGTGACCTTGCCCGACGAGCCCGACGAGACACTTGAAGCGTTTGCCGCCCAACAGCGCAAGGACCGGCCCTATGCGCCGCGCCGTCGTGGCTAAACTGTGACGCTCTAAATGTATGAAAACGAGCCTGTTTATCCGTTTCAGATGATTCCATCTGAAACGGACAGGCTCTAGGCGAAGACGCAGGCTTGTTTAAGATCGCGTTCAGCCGGGGTTCAGTCGCACCGGTGCAGAACAGGCCCGTCATGAAGTTTTTCGCCATCCTCGCCGTCCTGATCGCCGCCGCCACGGCGCCGGTCGTGGCGCAGGCCCAGGGCGGGATTCGGGGGTTCGCAGGCGATCAGGATCAGGCGCGCGAGCGCGTTCGCTCGGGGCGCCAAGCCCCCCTTTCGCGCGTTCTCCAGATGATCGGGTCACGTTATCCGGGCCGGCACCTGAACACCACGCTGGGCGATGCGGGTGGCCGGCCCGCCTATTATGTGCAGTGGCAGATGGAAAACGGCCGGGTAGTCGTCTTCGTCGTCGACGCAGAGTCTGGACAAATCATGGGCCGTCAGGGCGGCTGAACCGCAAGATCAACTTTGGAAAGGGACGCCGTTGCGCATCCTGCTTGTTGAAGACGACCCAGATCTGTCGCGACAGCTGAAACTGGCGCTGGCCGACGCCGGCTATGCGGTAGATCACGCGCCCGACGGCGAGGAAGCCCAGTTCCTGGGTGAAACCGAACCCTACGATGCCGTGATTCTTGATCTAGGCCTCCCCAAGGTCGACGGCGTGACCGTGCTGGAACGTTGGCGTCGCGACAACATGGCGACGCCGGTGCTGATCCTGACCGCGCGGGGCGGCTGGAGCGAAAAGGTCGCCGGCTTTGACGCCGGGGCCGATGATTACCTGACCAAGCCGTTCCACACGGAGGAACTGCTGGCCCGGCTGCGCGCCCTGCTGCGTCGCTCGGCCGGCCATGCGACGCCCAGTCTGTCGATCGGCGGACTGCGCCTGGACCCTCGCGCTGCCCGCGCCACGGTCAATGGCGAGCCGCTGCGCCTGACCTCGCTTGAATACCGGCTCTTGCACTATCTGATGATGCATCAGGGACGGGTGATCAGCCGCACCGAACTGGTCGAGCACCTCTACGATCAGGACTTCGACCGCGACAGTAACACTATCGAGGTGTTCATCGGTCGGGTTCGCAAGAAGATCGGCGCAGACCGCATCGAGACGGTGCGGGGCCTCGGCTATCGTCTGACCTGCCCCGCCGATGAGGTAAATGCCTCGGCCGCAGACACGTGAAGCTGGGGGGTCTGGCCCGACCCTCACTCGCGCGGCGGCTGGTGCTGCTGGCCGTCGGATGGAGTTTCGCGGCCCTGGTGGTCACCGCTGTCGTGTTGGCCTTGCTGTTTCAGCAGGCGGCCTTGCGGCGTTTCGACCAGACCCTGGGCATTCTGGTCGACAATCTGATTGCCGGTTCGACCTATGAAAACGGGTCCATGATCGCGCCGGCCTTTACGGACGCCAGAGCGCTGCGCGTCTATTCGGGCCTCTATTGGACCATTGCAGAGCCGACGCAGGATGGACGGCTTCTAGCCCGGGCGTCGTCGCGATCCCGTTCGCTCTGGGACACTGAACTTCGCCCGCCCGCCGATCTTCTGCAGCGAGTGCGCGAGACGCCGGGAAGGCTGGTCGCCTTCGACGCCATCGGCCCGCAGCCGGACGAACATCTGCGCGGCGTCGCGCGTATTGCGACCATCGACGGCCACGAGTCTGTGTTTCTGGCCGCTGAGGACCGCGCGCCGATTGATCGCGATGTCCGGAATTTTATTGCTGCAACCGCCCTGGCCTTCCTGGTGCTGGGGGGTGGACTGACTGCCGCAGTCATCGCGCAGGTGCGCGTAGGCCTGCGCCCACTGTTTCGCCTGCAGGGTGAGGTGGCCGCCGTGCGCCGGGGCAAGGCGGATCGCGTACAGGAAGCCTATCCGACCGAACTGGAGCCGCTGGCCGAGGAGCTCAATGCGCTGGTTCTGCACAACCAGGAGACCGTCGAGCGCCAGAGGACCCACGTCGGCAATCTGGCCCACGCCCTGAAGACCCCGATTTCGGTGATGATGACCGAAGCGGGCCAGCGACCCGGTCCGCTTGCCGTAGTGGTCGCCCGACAGGCCGAACTTATGCGCCAACAGGTCGATCATCACCTGCGCCGCGCCCGCGCTGCCGCCAGAGCCCAGGGTCCCGGGGAGCGGACCCCCGTCGCAGAGGTCCTGGATGAATTGTCCCGGACCCTGGAGCGCATCTTCCAGGAAAAGGGCATCGAGATCGACTGGGACGCGCCGGACGACCTCTGGTTTCAGGGTGAGCGGCAGGATCTGCTGGAGATTGCCGGCAACGCGATGGAGAACGCCGGCAAGTGGGGCAAGCGCCGCGTTAGGGTCCGTGCGCTGGGTGTCGGTCCGGAACGCTTGCGCTTGACGGTAGAGGACGACGGCCCTGGCCTGCCCCCGGAACGACGCGAGGAGGTCGTGCGTCGTGGCGCGCGTCTCGACGAGAACGCCCCCGGCTCGGGGCTGGGACTGTCGATCATTGATGAGTTGGCCAGGGCCTATCGTGGCTCGCTGTCCCTGGGCATTTCGTCGCTGGGCGGCCTGGCCGTACAGATCGACCTGCCCCGCGCGGAGGCGTGATACCGTCTGCCTTCTCAAAGTCTTAACTCTGCGGAAGCCATGCTTTACAGAAAGATGTTCCGGATCTGAAGAATGATGGCCGCGCTTCCCGCGCACAAGTCAGCGATCTTGCGCAAGCTGGTGGAGACCGCACCCTGCCGGGTTGTCGCCAGTCTTCAACAAGCCTTGGCCGAGACTTCCGACGACAGCGCCCTGGGTAGTGTCCGGCGGCTGGTTGATGCCGAGATCGCGGATAGATCCTTTCGAGGCGACGTCCTGTCTCCGGTTGCACCCATGTTTATCGGCCACGGCAACGGCGCCCGCGCGCCGACGTTCCCAAACCGGGCGCTGTCCTTGATCTGGCGTGGGCTGAAGACTGTCGAGGGCGCTGCGATCTCCGAGGCGCTGGACGCGCGCGCGCTGGTCGAGAAAACCCGTGGATGGGACGATAGCTACGACCGGCTGGCAGCCGCTGCGGCCCAGGGACTGCGGGATCGCATAAATGACGACTTCCGTATTGCCGCCGAGGTTTGCGACAATGCCGATCCGGACGGCGCGGCGACCCTGGTAAGCTGCCTGGAGATCGCTCCCGTCGTGCGACGGGCTACCGGAAAGCTGCCCGTATGGATTGCCCATGCCAGCAGCGAGACAGCGGCGGCCGCCCGCGTGGCTTACAATGATGCCGTCAATATCTCCGACGACGCCGGACCGCGCTTCTTTGCAATGCTGGCTGCCCAGCTTGCGCATCCCTGGATGGTGTTGCGGATCATCTCGGCCGTCATGGAGCGGCCGAACGAACGCTACATGGCCGATACCGAGCTCGCCGGTTTCGTGGTCAAGGTTATGGACGATATCGAGTTGACCATCGTCGCCATCGACAACCTCGATCTGGATGGTGGTGCTGCGGCCGGCCAATTTGCCGCCAGCGCGACCGAGATCGCGGTCAGCCAGATTGCCGAGATCGAGACCAACTTCGAAATGAGCCGCAAACGCGGTTGGGGTAACCGGGTGCAGAAGCAGCGGCTACGCCTTGCCGCCGTCGTGGAAGGCCAGCTTCGCGCTGCAGAGGCGGCGACACTTGATGTGCTGCCGATGCATGCGACCCGGCTGCACGGCGTTCAACGCACCCTGCCGCTGCTGGATAGCCCGCCGGATCCGCTTGGGGTCAACCGCGCCCGAACGCTGCTTGTTTTTGTGGAAGACCTGCGGACGGCGGCCAACTACGGCGGCTTCTCAACCGCCCGCATCAAGCTGATCGACAAACTCAGCGAGTATCTTGCAAACTACGTCGAGGACGTGCTCGGACTGATGCGGAGCGAAGAGGCGGGTGATCTGGCCAATGCCAGCGCCTTTCTAGAGGTACTGGCCGACTTCAGCGATCACGTGGCCGGCGATAAGGCGGGCGAACTGGTGCGACGGCGGGCACAGGCCGCTTTGTCAGCACAGCCTGCCGTAAGGACGCAAAACTAAGAGTCCCGCTCGCGCGCGGTAGAACTTTACGCTACATGCGCTGACATGTTGCTTTTCTGGGTCGTGGCCGGAGTTCTAGCCGCCGTTTCGGCGGGTCTGATCCTGTTTCGCGCTGCTGGCTCCGTCACATCGACCGGGGCCGTCGACCCTGCGCAAATTCTCTATCAGCGCCAGCTCACCGAGATCGATGATCTGGTCGAGCGCGGTCTGATGGGTGAGGCTGAACGCAAGGGCGCCCATGCCGAGGCAGGGCGTCGCCTGCTGACCGCTTCTGAGGCACCGGTACTGACCTGGGTCGCCGACCCTCGGGTTCGCGGTCTTGTGCTGCTGGCGGCCGTCGCTGTCCCCGCCCTGGCGCTGGGGCTGTACCTGCACCTAGGTGCGCCCGGAACGCCGGACCAGGGCTATGCGACCCGCCTCGCGGCCTGGCAGAAGTCCGATCTGACCACGCTCAGCCCGCCGGAGATCGCGGCCGTGCTGCGACAGGCCGTCAAGGACAGGCCCAACGAAGCCGAGGGCTACCGGCTGCTGGGGCTGGCGGAGGACGCCTCACAGAATCCGATTGCCGCCCTTCAGGCACTCCGCCGTGCAGCCCAACTGGCCCCGCAGCGGGCCGATATCTGGCGCATGCTGGGCCAGGCGGCGTTCGCGGCGTCAGGAGGCAAGGTGACCGGCGAGGCCCGGGCTGCGTTTGAGCGGGTTCTGGCACTCGAGCCTGGCGACCCTGCCGCCCGTTTCTTTCTGGCCCAGGGCAAGGCGGATGCCGGCCGGACCTCCGAAGCGGCCAGCGACCTCCGCGCTCTGCTTGCAGACATGCCGCCCGGTGTCGAAGGCCGTGCTGAAGTCCAGACCCGTCTGGCAGGCCTGGAGGGCAAGCCCGCCCCTGGCACCGCCGACCCCCAGCAACTGGCCATGATCCAGGGCATGGTCGACGGCCTGGCCGCCAAACTCAAGACAGATCCCGACAATCCCGAGGGCTGGGTGCGCCTGGTGCGCGCTTATGCCGTGCTGGGAGATACCAATCGGCGCGACGCCGCCTACGCAACCGCCCGGGCCCGCTTTTCCAACGCACCGCCCGTACTTCAACAACTGGATGAGGCCGCCCGCGCGGAGCCCATGAGATGAACCTGCTGCCGAAATCCCGCAAGGCGCGGATGCGCCTGCTGTTGTTGTCCATCATCGCCCCGGTTGTCGCCAGTGCGACGGGTCTGGCGCTGTGGGGCATGCGAGATTCAATCTCGTTCTTTTACACGCCGGGTCAGGCTGCGGCGGCCAAACCTGAACCCGGGCGGGCGATCCAGCTGGGCGGTCTGGTCGCCATCGGCTCTGTGGTCAAGCACGCCGATGGCCGGGTTGAGTTCACGGTGCAGGACAAGCTGGCCGCCGATCGCGTGGTCTATCAGGGCGACCTGCCGGACCTGTTCCGCGAAGGGCAGGGGATCGTTGCGGAAGGTGCCTATCAGTCCGACGGTGTCTTCAAAGCCACGCGCGTGCTCGCCAAGCACGATGAGAAATACATGCCCAAGGAAGTTGCTGACGCTCTGAAAGAACAGGGCGAATGGCGCGGCGACGGTGCGCCACCTCCGGCCTATGGCCCCGCTGTTGGTCCGGTTTCCAGGAGCGACAATGGCAATCCCACATGATTGCTGAAGTCGGCGCGTTTTCTCTTGTCCTGGCGCTGGCGCTTTCAGTCGGTCAGGTCGTCCTCTCGGCGGCGGGACGAATTCGACGATCTCCTGCCCTGGCCGGCGCAGGCGAAGGCGCCGCGCTGGCAGCGTTCCTGGCGGTTGCGACAGCCTTTGCCGCCTTGATGCATGGCTTCGTGATTTCGGACTTCTCGATCGCCAATGTGGCGGCCAATTCGCACTCCCAGAAGCCGTTGCTCTATCGGGTGGCCGGAACCTGGGGCAGCCACGAGGGCTCCATGCTGCTGTGGTGCCTGGCGCTCACCGGGTTTGGGGCCGCCGCTGCCGGTCTGGGGGGCAGCCTTCCGCGCGGTCTGCGCGCCTCGACGGTCGCGGCTCAGGGCGTACTGGGCACTGTTTTTCTGGCCTACACGGTGTTCGCCTCCAATCCGCTGATGCGGCTGGTGCAGCCCCCTGTCGAAGGCCGCTCACTGAACCCTCTGCTTCAGGACCCGGCGCTGGCCGTGCATCCGCCGTTCCTCTACGCGGGCTACGTTGGCATGTCGGTGGTGTTCTCGCTGGCAATCGGTGCGCTTGTCGAGGGACGAGTCGACGCGGTGTGGTCGAAGTGGGTGCGGCCGTGGACGCTGGCAGCCTGGAGCTTTCTGACCATCGGCATCACCCTGGGGGCATTCTGGGCGTACTACGAACTGGGTTGGGGCGGCTGGTGGTTCTGGGATCCGGTGGAGAACGCCAGTTTCATGCCCTGGCTGGTCGCCACGGCCCTGCTGCATTCGGCCATTGTCACGGAAAAGCGCGGAGCACTGGCCGGCTGGACACTGTTTCTATCCCTAGCGGCCTTCACCTTTTCCATGCTGGGAGCCTTTCTGGTCCGGTCCGGCGTCCTGACATCCGTGCACGCTTTCGCCGTGGATCCCACACGCGGCGTGCTGCTGTTGATGATCCTGGGCGTGACCTCGGGAATTGGTTTTGCGCTCTTCGCCTGGCGCGCGCCCAAGCTGGGGCAGGGCGGTCTGTTCGCGCCGATCAGCCGTGAAAGTGCGCTGGTGCTGAACAATATCCTGCTGGCGGCGGCTACCGTCACCGTCTTGCTGGGCACACTCTATCCACTGATCCGCGACGCGATGACCGGCGAGGCGATCTCGGTGGGACCGCCCTATTTCAACCTGACCTTCACACCGTTGATGGCGGCGCTGTTGATCCTGCTGCCAGCGGGTCCGTTGATGGCGTGGAAGCGTGGGGACCTGCGTGGTGTCGTCCAGCGGCTGTGGGTCGCGGCCCTGATCGCCGGCGGATCGGGCGTCCTGACCATTGCGTTGGTCAGCCCGAAGAAGGCTCTGGGGGCGCTGGGCGTGGCGCTTGGCTTCTGGCTGATTGCCGGCGCATTGACCGAGATCGTCGAGCGCACGCGCGCCTTCCGCGTGCCCTTGGCGCAAACCCTGCGCCGCCTTGTCGGCCTGCCGCGCGGCGCCTGGGGCATGACCCTGGCTCACCTGGGACTTGGCGTGTTTGTACTGGGTGCGGTGTTCGAGACAACGTGGAAGCTCGAGGCGGCCGAGGCTTTGCCGATCGGCGGGGGTCTGGGGATCGGTGCCTACGAGGTCAGACTCGACGCTGTGGATCCGGTGAAGGGCGCGAACTTCGACGCAGATCGTGCCACCCTGACGGTCACGCGCAAAGGCCAGCCCGTGTGCGTCGCGCGACCCGAACAGCGATTGTTCACGGCAGGCGGGGAAACAACCTCGGAAGTCGGCCTCTGCTATCAGGGACCGTCTCACATCTATCTGGTGCTGGGCGAGCGGCGCGACGATGGTGCCGAACCCCGATGGATGGTCCGCGCCTACTGGAACCCCTGGGCGACACTGATTTTCCTGGGTCCGGGGATTATGGCTCTGGGCGGCTTCGTCTCCCTGAGTGATCGTCGGCTCCGCCTCGGCGTGGGCCGCCGTCGCGAGAGCAAGGCATGAGGTGGCGTGCGCTCCTGGTTGGATTTGCGGGCGCGCTATGCCTGGCCGCCGCCTCCGATCCGGCGGAGCGCCTGGCTGATCCGGCGAAGGAAGCCCAGGCGCGGAGCATCTTTCGAGATGTCCGCTGTCTGGTCTGCCAGAATGAATCCATCGACGACAGTCAGGCCGAGTTGGCGACAGACCTTCGAAAGATCGTTCGCGAACAGGTCAGCGCCGGCCGCAGCGACCTGGAAATCAAGCGCTTCCTGACCGATCGCTACGGCGAGTTCGTCTTGCTGACGCCGCGCTTTTCGCTGGGGAATCTGGCGCTTTGGGTCGCTCCGTTCCTCGTGGTGCTGGCCGGAGCGGGTTTGCTTGCGGCGCGGCTCAGATACCGACCGCCCGAGACGGAATTGACCGCCACCGAAGCCGAACGGCTGCAGCGGATCGTCCGGGATGAAACATACTGACATTATTGCGCCCAACATTGGACGTTAAGCCACGCTTAGGCTGACCTGATGGTAGGATCAGGGCGTTGCACTTCTGCGCAACACACCTAGGTTATTCAGACGCGCCCGCCTCCCTCAGGTCGCGTCCAGGGACATGACACTGATGACGACGAAGAAGACGGGTTATCTGCTGGGCGCTGTCGCTGGCATTGGCGTCATGGCCGCCGCTGTGGCGGGTGCCGGCATTCAATTGCCGTCCGCGAGTGGCCAAATGCAAACCGGCGGGCTCATCAGGGCGTCCACGGTGCCGATCTTCGCGCCGCCGCCCGGCGCGCCCATGAGTTTCGCCGACATTTTCGAGCGGGTTTCCCCAGCGGTGGTCTCGATCAATGTCACCAGTCGCGCCAGTACCAACGCTGTGCGGCAGGTACCGGGCCTACCCGGCTTTCCGTTCGGCGGCAGCCCGCGCGGACCTCAGGGCGGCGAAGATCCTGATGGCGATGGCGAGGGAGCCCCCGGGCCCGGCTTGCCGCGTCGGCCCACGCAGCAGTCCTCGGGTTCGGGGTTCTTCATTTCGGCTGATGGCTACATCGTCACAAACAACCACGTGATCGAGAACGCGGAGACTATCAAGGTCGTCCTCAAGGATGAGCGCGAGCTTGAGGCCGAGGTTGTAGGCCGTGACGAGTCTACCGACCTGGCCGTGCTGCGGGTCAAGGGCGGCCGGGGTCCGTTTCCCTTCGTCAATTTCGAAGACGCCGCCAAGCCGCGCGTCGGCGACTGGGTGATCACGGTTGGCAATCCCTTTGGCCTGGGTGGCACCGCCACGGCCGGGATCATTTCGGCCTATGGCCGCGACATCGGCGAGACGTTTGTCGACTACATCCAGATCGACGCCCCGATCAATCGCGGCAATTCCGGCGGGCCGACGTTTGACGTGTTCGGCCGGGTGATCGGCGTCAACACGGCGATCTTCTCCCCGTCCGGCGGTTCGGTAGGTATCGGTTTCGCAATTCCGGCGGAAGTCGCGGACTCGGTCACCAAGCAACTGATCAACGGGGGTAAGATTCAGCGTGGCTATATCGGAGCCACCATCCAGAATTTAACGCCTGAATCGGCGGAGGCTCTGGGACTGGGCGAGCAGAAGGGCGCCATCGTCGCCGACCTCTCGCCGGGTGGCCCTTCCGCCAAGGCTGGGCTTCAGGTGGGTGACGTCGTGATCTCGGTGAACGGCACGGCGATCAAGAGCTCGACCGAATTGACCCGGCAGGTTGCCCGCGTCCGCGCCGGGGATGTTCTCCGCCTTGACGTCATTCGCGAAGGCAAGCGGCGCGCGATTGATATCCGCTCGGGCGTGCGCCCCTCGGAACGTGATCTGGCGTCCAACGACAATACACCCGGCGGTGCAGAGGGGCGTCCGCCAGGCCCGGGTGTGCTGGCCAAGGCACCAGTGCTGGGCATGTCGGTGGGCGCGCTCGATGACGCCGCCAGGACCCGTCTCAATCTTGCGCCGGTAGTTCGCGGCGCGCTGGTCGAGACTGTTGACCAGAACTCCGATGCGGGTGCCAAAGGCCTTCGGCGAGGCGACGTGATCACCCGTGTGAATGACCGTGCGGTGGCGACACCGGCCGATCTGGTGGCCGCCGTCGAGGCCGCAAAAAAGGCCGGCCGGACCAGTGTTCTTGTGGGCGTTCTGCGCAGCGGCCGCACCGCCTTCCTGCCGATCAAGATTTCAGGGTAAACTCCCCTCCGGACAAGGACGGGAATCACATGCGGATCCTGATCGTCGAAGACGACCTGGAAGCGGCCGAGGCCATGGCGCGCGGCCTGACGGAAGCTGGCCACAATTGCGCGCGCGGTGCCGATGGCCAGGAAGGGCTGACCGCCGCCCGCGATGGCACCTACGACGTCATGGTCGTGGACCGAATGATGCCGCGGATGGATGGCATCCAGCTGGTGGAAACGCTGCGTCGAGAAGGCGATCGAACGCCGGTGCTGTTCCTCTCGGCCCTGGGTGAGGTCGGTGACCGGGTCGACGGCCTGCAGGCCGGCGCGGATGATTATCTGGTCAAACCCTATGCTTTCCCCGAATTGATTGCGCGCATCGAAGCCTTGGCCCGTCGTCGAGACACGGGCTCGGTCCAGACGCTCCTGAAGGTCGGGGATCTGGAGATGGACCTGATCGCCCGGTCCGTGCATCGCGCCGGCAAGGCGGTGGATCTGCAACCGCGTGAGTTCCAGCTTCTGGAATTCCTGATGCGTCATGCGGGACAGTCGGTGACCCGCACCATGCTGCTGGAAAAGGTCTGGCACTATCACTTCGACCCGCAAACCAACGTGATCGACGTGCACATCTCGCGCCTGCGTTCCAAGATCGACAAGGGTTTCGACAGGCCGATGCTGCAGACCGTGCGCGGCGCGGGCTATCGGCTCGACGCTTAGGCAAGCGCGGTGGCCATGCGCCTGCCGCGGATCTTCCGGACCACGCCGTTCCGGCTGACGTTGCTGTTTCTGGCGCTGTTTACCGCTGCGGCATCACTGTTCCTCGCCTACATCTATATCGCCACGGCAGGCGAGGCGACGCGGCGAACGGACCAGGACATCCGACGCGAGATGCGGTCCCTGGTGGACGTCTATGACCGGGCCGGCGTCGATGCCATCAACAGGTCTCTCATCGAGCGCACCTCAAGCGAAAAGCCGTTCCTGTATCTTTTGGTGGGCAAGGACGGCCGCCGAGTTTCCGGGTCCATAGAGCAGTCGCCGGTCGAGAGTTTCACGGGCAAGCCGGCCTGGGCGACGTTTCAGGTGACGGATGTTGATCCCCAGGGCCGCGCGGTCAAGCATCCGGCGCGAGGTCTGCAGGAGAAGCTGAGTGGCGGCGAGATCCTGTTCGTGGGGGCGGACGCTGGCGAGGATGAGGCCTATGTCGCCCAGATCGTCCATGCCCTGCAGGCGGCGGGGTTGCTGGTGATACTGCTGGGTCTGGGCGGCGGCATTCTGGTCAGCCGAAATGTGTCGCGCAGCATGGTCAGCCTGATCGACGTGGTCGAGCGTGTGCGCAACGGCGAGACCGGCGTGCGAGCCCACGTGCGCGGAGCCCGCGACGAGTTCGACGAACTGGCCCAGGGCGTCAACGACATGCTGGACCGGCTGGAACGCTCCATGGCCGGTCACAAGCACGCCGGCGATGCCATCGCCCATGACCTGCGTTCGCCCCTGACGCGACTGCGCGCGCGTCTGGAAGCGGCCTATATCGACGTCGAGGCCGGCAAGGGGAATGCCGAGGAGGCATTGGTTCAGGCGCTGGAAGACACCGACGGCGTTCTGAAAACCTTTGGGGCCGTGTTGTCTATCGCCCGGCTGCAGGCGGCTGGTCAGGCACCGAGCCCGGTGATCTTCGATCCCGCCGAACTGGCCGCCGATATCTCCGAACTCTACGAGCCCTTCTGCGAGGAGAAGGACCTGGAGTATGCCGCCGAAATCACGCGCGACCTCAGCATCCGGGGGAACCGGGAATTTCTGGCTCAGGCGCTCGCCAACCTGCTCGACAACGCCGTGAAGTATACCCCGGCCGGCGGGGCGATCATGCTGCGAGTGCGGCGACGGTCCTCCGGCGAGGTGGAGTTCTCGGTCACGGACACAGGGCCGGGCGTTCCCGACGAGGACCGCGAGCGGGTGATCCAGCGGTTTGTCCGGCTGGAAAACAGCCGCAATGAGCCCGGCGCAGGCTTGGGCCTCTCCCTGGTGGCGGCTGTCGCGGAGGCGCACGGCGGGCGGTTGGAACTGTCAGAGGGGCCGGGCAAGGTTGGCGAGATGGGACCAGGCCTGCGCGTGGCGTTCATCCTGCCGAGGCCCTAAGCTGGCCCCATGAGGCTTGGTGACTCCATCCGTCCATGTGGTCCTGTCGTCGACGCCAGGGCGGTGGAGCGGGCGCGGCTGGCTGTGGGCGCTGATGTTGCAAACTGGGCGGCGCTGGCCCCGGTGTTTGCGGCGTCGCCTTACCTGCTGTCTCTGGCGCGTCGCGACCCATCGCGCTTTCACGACCTGCTGACCTGCGACCCACAGGCGCGGCTGGAGGACATTCTGGCCCGAACGCGAACGGTTTCTTCGAAAGACTCCGTTGAGCCCGCAGCTGCTCTGCGACGCCTCAAACAGGAACTGCACCTGCTGACGGCCCTGGCCGACCTTGGCGGGATCTGGGATCTTGATCAGGTGACCGCCGCCTTGACCTGTTTCGCCGATGCTGCGCTGTCGTCGGCCCTGGAAGTGGCGGCTCATGAGGAGTTGATTGCAGGCCGCCTCCTGATGCGGGGCGAGGGAGTTGCCGGGCCGGTTCCTGGCTGGTTCTGCATCGCCATGGGCAAGCAGGGCGCGTTCGAGCTGAACTACTCCAGCGACATTGATGTCTCGGTATTCTTCGATCCCGAGGTGGTTAAGAACGCCTTGGCGCCGGGCGTTGAAGCCTTGGCGACTGCCGTGCGCCTGACCCAGCGCGTTGCTGACCTGATGCAGGCCAGGACGGCCGACGGCTACGTCTTCCGCATGGATCTGCGACTGCGTCCGGACCCCTCATCGACCCCCCTTGCCGTCCCGGTGCCCGCGGCCCTGGAGTATTATGAAAGCGTGGGCCAGAACTGGGAGCGCGCCGCCTACATCAAGGCTCGGCCCTGTGCCGGCGACATGCTGGCGGGGCAAGCGTTCCTGGACGAACTCGCGCCCTATATCTGGCGCAAGAACCTGGACTTTGCGGCCATTGCTGACATCCACGCCATCAAGCGCCAGATTCACGTCCACAAGGTCGATGAGCGTGTCTCGGCCAAAGGGGTCGATCTGAAGCTTGGCCGGGGCGGGATCCGGGAGATCGAGTTCTTCGTCCAGACCCAGCAACTGATCCTGGGCGGTCGCCACCCGGAATTGCGCAGCAACCGGACGCTCGACGCGCTCGCAGCCCTGGCCGCCGCCGGGCACGTGTCGTCGGCCACCGCGGCGACGCTCAAGGAAGCCTATCAGTGGCTGCGCGGCGTCGAACACCGGATCCAGATGATCGCTGACGAGCAGACCCACCGCCTGCCGGAATCGGACGCCGATCGTCGCCGGATCGCGGCGCTGTCGGGTTATGATCAACTCCGAAGCTTTGACGCCGCCGTCACCCGAACGCTCAAGGCCGTCAACGCCCGATATGGCGAGCTCTTCGCCAGCGAGGAGGCGCTGTCATCGCGGTTTGGCAGCCTGGTCTTCACCGGCGTGGACGACGACCCGGAGACCTTGGCCACCTTGAAGCGGATGGGGTTTCCCGACCCGCTGCGCGTGTCGCGCAGGATCCGCGCCTGGCACCACGGCCACGCGCCAGCGACCCGCACCGAACGTGGGCGTGCCTTGTTCACGCGATTGGCACCGAGACTGCTGGAGGCAGCCCAGGCGACCGGCGCGCCGGAGATCGCCTTCAACCGCTTCAGCGATTTCTTCGGAAACCTCTCCAGCGGGGTTCAGCTTCAGTCGCTGTTTCTGGCCCAGCCGAAGTTGTTTGAACTGGTGGTGCAGGTGTTGGCCTTTGCACCGAGACTGGCCGCGACGCTGGCGCGACGCCCGGCGGCCATCGACGCGATGCTGGACCCCGACTTCTTCGCCGATATCGAAATCGCCGCAGAACGGACTCACATGGCGCGCTCTGTCGCCGGTGCCCCAGGGTTTGAGGCGGCGATGGATGTGGTCCGCCGACTGCAGCGCGAACAGGCGTTCCGGATCGGGGTACAGGTGATGAGCGGGTCGGCGACCGCCGAGATCGCCGGTCGGGCATTCGCTGACCTGGCGGATCTCTGCATTGGTTCTCTGGCCCCGGCGGCGCTGGCCGAGGCCAGCCGCCTCGGCGGCGCGTTCCCGGGCGACGTGGCGGTTGTGGCGCTTGGAAAATGTGGTTCGCGCGAAATGAGCGCGACGTCCGACCTCGACCTGATGACCCTCTATCGTGCTCACGATCCTGCGGCGACGTCCGCATTTAAGGGGTGGGACGCTTCCACCTTCTATGGTCGGTTCACCCAGCGCCTGATCGCGGCGCTGTCCAGTCCGACCACCGAGGGCCAGCTTTACGACGTGGATATGCAACTGCGGCCCTCGGGCACCAAGGGGCCCGTAGCGGTGAGTTTCGCTGCGTTCGCTGACTACTATCAAGGTGAAGCCGAGACCTGGGAGTTGCTGGCCTTGACCCGCGCGCGCGTCGTCTGGGCGACGTCGGACGGGTTCGCCCGCGATGCCGTGGGTGCCGTGGAGGCAGCGCTTCGAAGGCCCCGTGATCGCGCCCGAACCGCACATGATGTGCGCGAAATGCGCGACTTACTGGAGCAGGAGCGACCGCCGGCAAGTAGCTGGGATCTAAAACTGTTGCCCGGTGGGCTGGTGGACATAGAGTTCGCAGCACAGTTTCTGCAACTGGTCCACGCCGCTGAGGGGGGGCCGTTGCTGGCCAATACGGCTCAGGCCCTGGCCGCCCTGGGCGCGGCGGGTCTGGTTGCACCGGAACACCTGGCACAGCTTTCCGACGCATGGCGGCTCCAGCAGAACCTGACCCAACTTCTCAAGGTGGCACTGGGCGATGACCCGAACCCAGCCGAGGAGCCCAAGGCGCTCCAGATGCTGTTGGCCCGCGCCGGCGGCGCGCGGACGTTCGGGATATTGGTGGCGCGTCTGACGCGCGCGCAGGCTGACGCGCGACGAGCGTATCAGATGCTGTTGCACCTCTAGAGCGTGACCGCATCTGACGGATTCGGGATTCACGAGGTTTGCGGATCGTGATTCAAGGTGGAGGCTGGGCCGGAGGCCAGTCTGCATGACTCGACCCTTTTCGCTGGACCTTCGGGAGCGTGTTGCGCGGTTTGTGGTGTCGGGG
>CAMCXF010000027.1 GCA_945883235.1 Phenylobacterium deserti
GTTACCGCGTGGGCCTGCTGGACGCCGACATCTATGGCCCCTCGGCGCCGACCATGCTGGGCATCATCGAGGGTGACCCGACGTTTGACGCTGAAAAGCGGCTCAACCCCATGGAAGCCTGGGGCGTGAAGGTGATGTCCATCGGCTTCATCGTCGAGCCGGGCACAGCCAACATCTGGCGCGGGCCGATGGCGTCGTCGGCGCTGCGGAGTCTGATGAACTCGAACTGGGGGTCAGAGGCCGAGCCGCTGGATGTGCTGGTCATCGACCTGCCGCCGGGTACCGGCGACATCCAGCTGACCCTGGTGCAGAAGTTGAAGATGGACGGCGTGGTGATCGTGTCCACGCCGCAGGAGATCGCCCTGATCGACGCGCGCCGCGCGGCGCAGATGTTCGAAAAGACCGGCGCGCCGATCCTGGGCGTGGTCGAGAACATGGCATATTTCGCCGACAGCTCAGGCGCGCGAATCCCGATCTTCGGCACTGGCGGGGCTCGGGCCGAGGCCGAAAAGCTGGGCGTGCCTCTGCTGGCCGAAATCCCCATCGAGGTAGCGCTGCGCGAGGCCTGCGACGCGGGTCGACCGCTGGTGGCGACCACCCCGGACAGCCCGGCGGCCCAGGCCTTCCTGGCGCTGGCGAAACGACTAGTAGGCTAACCCGGCGTCGCGGGCATCCAGCTGGCGGCGAACATCGGCGGCCCGCTCGGCGTCGAGCCGATAGCCGATCATGGTCAGCGCCCCCAGCATGACGAAGATGATCGGCCCAACCAGGAAGCACAGCATCAGCGCCTGGATGGCCTCGGGCGTATTGGCCTGGCCGAGCTTCGGGTCATAGCCCACCTGGCTCAACACATTGAAGGTCAGGAAGATCGAGCCGCCGGCAGCGATCTTGGTGGTCAGGGTGGTCAGGGCATACAGCAGGCCGCTGCGTTCCTTGCCCTGGCGCAGGCGGACTTCGTCGGCCACATCGGCGGTCATCGCCCGCGTCAGGACATTGAACCCGGCGGCGAAGAATCCAGTGAGGAAAAGGATCGGGGCGACCGCCAGCAGGCTGCCCTTCGGCATGAACGGCAAGGCCAGAAGCAGGAGCGAATAGCTCAGGCAGCACACCATCACAGTCCGGTGTTTGCTGATGCGGGTGGCGAGCCAGGCCAGCATCGGCGCGCCCGCCACACCGGCCACGATGTAGATCGCCAGCAGGATGTTCGTCGCCGCACCGCTGAGCTGCAGGCTGTCGCGGCTGTAGAAGATGTAGAGCGCCGCCATCCAGCCCGGACCCAGCGATAGCGCCAGATCCGCCAGCAGGATCCGCCGCATGCTGTGGTCGGTGATCAGCTCCCAGTAGTCGCGTAGCTGAAAGCGTTGGCCGGTGACCTCGGTCGCCAGCGTCTCGGGCGTTCGCCAGACCACAAGCCCCACAGCCACAGGGGCCAGCAGGATGATGTACCAGATCATCGCCTGCACGCCCTGCGGCTCGGAATAGCCCATCGGTTCCATGATGATGGGGATCATCAGGACGCTTACCGCCCCGCCAACGCCCACAGCCGCCATCACGCCGAACAGCCGGGCGCGATCATCATAGCTTCGCGCCAGGGATGCAGCCCAGGCCGAATGGGCCAACAACAGTATCGACACGCCCAGATACATCACCAGCAGCCAGGTGATCAGATAGCCCTGACCGACCCCCTTGCCGGCCGTCATCAGCATATAGAGGCCCAGCATCAGGAGCGGCGCGCCGAGCAGGGTCCACAACCGGTAGCGGCCGATTGGCGAGCGGGTGCGGTCCATGAGGATGCCAAGGGTGGGCTCGATCGGGATATCGATGAAGCGGACTATGGCGAAGGCCGCGCCCACCACCGCCAGCTCTACCCCGATGTTGGCGGCGAAGTAGGCCGGCAGGTGGACCGAAACGGCGATCCCGAGCGCGCTCAGCGGGAGGCTCGTGGCGGCGAAGGCAATCGCCAGTCCAAGCGACAACGACGACGAACTCGAAGGCGTGGTCAATCCGGTCTCCCGCGGTCAGGGGCGTTTTATCGGGATCATGCGGGTCGGTTGGCGGGTGCCAGATCCTCTCCGGTCAGGCTTTCCATCGCCGCGCCGGGGTCCACCAGCGCATCCTGCTCGTCCAGCTGGCGACGGATTTCGGCATGCCGCGCGGCCGTCAGATTGTAACCGATGAAGCAGGCCCCAGCGATCATCACAAAGAAGATCGGGCCGATGATGTAGGCCAGTTCCAGTCCGCGAATGGCCTCGGGCGTGTTCACGGTGCCGGCCTTGGCCTGATAGCCCACGGCGGCCAGCACGCTGAAGGTCAGCAATATGGACCCGGCGGCGGCGAGTTTCGATGTCGCCGTGGTCATCGCGTACATCAGCCCCATCCACTCGCGGCCGCTTTCGAGCCGGATTTCATCGGCGATATCGGCGGTGATTGCCCGGATCATAACTGTGAAACCTGCCGCCATCGCGCCGACCAGGAACATAACCAGACTGAAGATCAGGAAGTCGCCCTTTGGCATGGTCGGCAACAGGACCAGGCCCAGGGAATAGACCGTCGTGTTGACCATCAGCGCCCGGTGCTTGCTGATCCGGTTGGCCAACCACGCGGCAAGCGGCGCGCCCAGGAAACCAGCGCCGATGTAGATCATCAGCAACAGGTTGGACTGGGCCAGCGTGAAGCCCAGGCTATCGGTGAAGTAGAACAGATAGATCGCCGCCATCCAGCCCGGTCCCAGGGTCACGAACAGGTCCGCGGCCAAAAGGCGCAGGATGTTGGGCCGGGTCAGCAGGGCCCAGTAGTCCTTTAGTTCGAAGCGTGTGGGCTGATCCTTGGCGATCTTTTCCGGCGACACGACAACGACGAGCAACGTCGAAAGCCCGGTCGCGCCGATGATGAACCAGATCATCGCCCTTACGCTCTCGGCGTCGGTGGAGCCTTGTGAAGTCAGGTAGACCGGGATCAGCAGAACGAACATGGCGCCGAAAACGCCCAGCCCGGTGATCGCCCCGAAAACGCGTGAACGCTCCTTGTAGGTCGGCGCAATTCGGCCCGCCCAGGCCAGGTGAGAGAGATAGACCCCGGAATAGCCGATATACATCACCAGCAACCATCCGAAGAGATAGCCCTGGCCCACCCCCTCCGGCGAACTCAGCAGCATGTAGAGGGCGAACATCAGGATCGGCGCGCCCAGCGCCATCCACACCCGGTACCGCCCAAATCGCGTGCGGGTGCGGTCCATCGCCAGACCCAGCCCGGCGTCGATCGGAATGTCCACGAAGCGCACCAGAGCGAAGGACGCGCCGACCACCGTCAGCGCCAGGCCCAGCTCACTGGCAAAGTAGCGCGGCAGATGCACACTGATCGCGAGCGACAGCGCGGCAATAGGGATGTGACCGCTGGCAAAGGCCATGACCGCAGGAAGCGAAAGCGCGTCGTTTGCTGCGACCTTGTTGCCGTTAGACACCGTGACCTGCTCCTACGCCCGCGCCTCTGACCGGACGCTGCCGGGAGTTAGGCGCAGGCCCCCGCCAAGGCGCAAGCGGATTTCGATTACAAAACAGAAAAGAGGCGCGGGGGAGGGTGGCGGTGGCTTGGTTCAATGGCCATCGGTAGTCTGTTGACAGCTGTCCCCATCCGACCACTTGCTCAGATTAACCGGCGGTTCAAAGTCGGACAGGGGAGGATGTGAATGGCCGTAGCGGCGGGCGGACCAGACTCGGCGCGCGTCGAGGGTGCACCACCCCTTCGTCTTCGCACCAAGCTGGCCTTTGGCATCGGCAGCGCCGCCGAAACCATCGCCCTGTTCTCGCTGAGCTCCTACGGCCTGCTGTACTACAATCAGGTGCTGGGACTGCCGGGCTGGATGGCGGGGCTGGCGATCTCGGTATCGTTTGTCGTGGATGGGTTCGCCGACCCCATCATCGGTTCGCTCTCGGATCGCACCCGCTCCCGGTACGGTCGACGCCATCCCTTCATGTATGCGGCGCCGATTCCGATCGCCTTGTTTTTCCTGGCGATCTTCAATCCGCCTTCCGGGCTCGACCATTGGCTGCTGTTCGCCTGGTTCACAGGTTCGGTGATCGGGCTGAGGGTGGCGATGGGGGTGTTCCATACGCCGCATCTGGCGCTGGGCGGTGAGCTCTCCCACTCCTATGTCGAGCGCAGCCAGGTGATGGCCTGGAACAACTTTTCGACCTGGATCGGAGGCACTGCGATGTCGCTGATCGCTCTCACCTTCTTTTTCAAGGCGACGCCGGAGTATCCGAGGGGCCTGCTGAACCCCGAGCCCTACCTTCCCTTCTCGCTGCTTGCGGCGGTGGCGACCCTGACCATTCTGTTTGGATCGGCGTGGTTTACCCGAGACCAGATCCCCCGGCTGCCGCGACCGCCCCTGGATCAGCCGCCATTCTCGCCATTCGAATTTCTGAAGGATGTCGGCAAGGTCTTGGCCAACCGCAACTACGTTTGGCTCCTCGCCGGCCTGTTCGCCCTATCGCTGATGTCCGGGGTGCGGGACACGCTCAACCTTTACGGCGCGACCTATTTCTGGGGGTTCTCCTCTGAACTGCTGCGTTGGTACACGGTCGGCAGCCTGGTGGGTTTTGTCGCGGCGCTGAATCTGACCCCGCGCCTGCATGGTCGGTGGGGCAAGCGATGGATCATTATCTGGAGCGCGGCCGGCACCGTGATCTTTCCTGCCGTTGGCTTTGTCCTGCGCCTCACAGGCTTCATGTTCGAGAACGGCGATCCAAGACTCTTGCCTACGCTCGTCGCCATCGCGGCCTTCAGCTACGCAACCGGCGCCATTCTGAACATCTCTGTCATGAGCGCGCTGGCCGACGTGGCCGACGAGAATGAAGTGCGCTTCGGGGTGCGTCAGGAGGGCGTGCTCTATTCGACCCGCGCGCTGTTCCAGAAGCTCGACACCGCTCTGGGTGCCGCTCTAGCGGGGTTCGTGCTGACGCTCATCGCGTTTCCAGAGAAGGCGCAGCCGGGGGATGTAGACCCGGACACGATCTATCAGCTGGGCCTGTTCATCGGGCCGATCTCCATGATCCCCGGTCTGATCGCCGTCGTCCTCTATGGGCAATACAGCATCTCCAAGGCTGACCACGCCGCGACACGGGCCAAGATCGCCAAGCTTCATCAAGCCCGCGAGGCCGCCGGGACCTCGGGATAGGGTCAGAAACCAATCCCCAACGGCGGAGAAGAGCGCCCCTACCCGCCCTGCATCTTGCGGAAGAACTTCGCCGTCTGCTCCCCGCCGTTGAAGTAGGCCTTCTGGCCGGCCTCATCGGCGATCTTGGCCCAGTTGTCGCGGACACCTTCGACGGTGGTACCGTGGCCCAGATAGACGCCCTCGGTCTCCACGATCCGGCTCAGCGCGAACGCGCCGGCACCCGCCGTCATGATCGCGCCGGTCGGAGCCTCTTCGGAGCACAGATACACGACGCCCGGCGTCACATACTCCGGCTTCAGCTGCTCCAGGATCTCGGCCGGCATCAGGTTCTCGGTCATCCGCGTGGCGGCGACGGGGGCGATGGCGTTGACGTGGATGTTGTTCTTCTGGCCTTCCAGTTTCAGCGTGTTCATGAAGCCGATCAGGCCCAGTTTGGCGGCGCCATAGTTGGTCTGCCCGAAGTTGCCGTAGAGGCCGGACGATGAGGTGGTCACTACGATCCGCCCGTAATTCTGGGTCCGCATGATTTCCCAGACCGCCTTGGCCGGCTTGACGGTGCCGAACAGGTGCACGTCGACGACGACGGAGAAATCGCCGAACTCCATCTTGGCAAAGGACTTGTCACGCAGGATGCCGGCGTTGGCGATCAGGATGTCGATGCGGCCCCAGGCGTCCATGGTCTCCTGAACCATCCGCGCAACGCCCACATCATCGGTGACAGACGCGCCATTGGCCATTGCCTCGCCGCCCGCCGCCTTGATCTCCTCGACGACCTTGAGCGAGGCTTCCGAGTGACCGGCCGACCCGTCGACCGAACCGCCCAGATCGTTGACCACCACCTTGGCTCCGCGCCGCGCCAGTTCCAGCGCATGCGCCCGGCCCAGGCCGCCACCGGCCCCCGTCACGATTGCCACTTTGCCGTCGAAGCGGATGTCCGCCATGAAAATCACCCTTGAAGCTGTCGCCCGATTTCGGCGGGCGTTTTGCGGCGTGGGCGGGGTGGCGTCAAGGCGGCGGTGCCGTCAGCCCGTCGGCAGTACTGCCACCGTCGCCTGCTGCTGGCCCTTGAGGAATTTCACCAGCACCCGCTGGCCGATCAGGAACGGTGCGCCGGTACTGTCCACCACTACCTCGACCACCCGGTCGTCGGTGCGCTCGCTGGCGTCGTCGGACTGCAGTTTCCGGGCCCCGAACACGGCGGCGCGGCGCAGCACCTTCCCGGGATAGACCTTGGTCGGATCGCTCTCCGGCGACATCTGCACTGTCTGGCCGATGTCGACAAACGTCAGCGACCCCTCGGCGATCTCGGCCCGCACGATACGGCCGGTCTGCGGTTCCAGATCAAACATGTTGGACACGTTCAGCGTCGAAGCCCCGGCACCCGGGTTGGCATAGCGCCGCACGATGCGGCCGTCAGCGGGCGCGCGGATCACGCTGGTTTCCTGGTCATAGCGGGCCTCGCCGTGGCGGGCATGGGCGGTGGCGACCACCGCCTGCTGGGCCAGGATGCGGGCCTCGGCCTCTCGCACGGCGTCGCGGCTCTGGTCCAGCTTCTGGGCGGCGACGAAGTTGGAGGGGGCCCGCGCCTCCATGCGCCGCAGTTCGCGCTGAGCGGCACCTAGCTGGACCTGTAACAGCGCCAGCGACGCCCGGGCCTGACCCACCTCGGCCAAGGCACGCTCCGACGCCAGACGCGGCTGGTCATCTTCCAGTCGCGCCAGCACCTGACCGCGCGTGACCACGTCGCCCTCCTGCACCAGCACGTCCTGGATCACGCCAGCGCGGCGCGCCGCCACCTGGATGATGCCGCCCTCCACGTCTGCCTTGCCGTTGGCGATGGCCGAATACGGGCTGGGCTTGACGCTGGCCGTGACCGCAGCGGCCTTGGCCTTCTTCTCGGCGGCCTGATTGCTGACAAACCAGCTGCCACCCCCGGCCAGAGCCAGTACGATCACAGCGATCCAGACAAATCGATTGCGCAGAATGGCGGGCATGGGCGTCAGGCTCCGATGAGCTCAGGTTGTCGTTCAGGTTGGGTGGCGACGGCTTGGGTCACGCGACGGTCGTCAAGGATCCGACCGTCTTCCAGATGGATGACGCGGTCGGCATAGGCCTCCAGGCGCGGGTCGTGGGTCACACAGATCACCGCCGCGCCTTGTTGCTTGGCGGCCCGCTGGATCAGCTTGATGACAATTTGGCCGTTCTCGCCGTCCAGCGCACTGGTGGGTTCGTCGGCGAACAGCAGCTTCGGGTTCTTGGCCAGGGCGCGGGCGATAGCGACCCGCTGCTTCTCGCCGCCCGACAGCTCGGAGGGCCGCTGGTGCATGCGGTTTTCCAGACCCACCTCCGCCAGGGTGGCGGCAGCACGATCGCGCGCCTCACGTGGGGTGCAGCCCTGGTACTTCAGGATGATTGCCACCTGCTGCAGCGCCGTCAGCGCCGAGAACAGGTTGAAGCCCTGGAAGATGAACCCGCAGGTATCCAGCCGGAACCGGTCCAGCTTGCCCGACCGCAGGCTCCAGATGTCCTGCCCCAGCGCCGTGACTTGCCCCTCATCGGGTTTCAGCAACCCCGAAAGCGCGGCCACCAGTGTCGACTTGCCCGACCCCGACGGTCCCATCACCATGGTCACCTCGCCGTGCAGCGCGTCGAAATCTACCCGCTTCAGCACCTCGATATGCGTGCGCCCGGTCTTGAAGCGCTTGTAAAGGCCGTGGGCCTTGATCGCGGTCTGTTTCGAACTCATCGCAGCAGGTCCGCAGGCTGGCTCTTCTTGAGGATACCCAGGGCCAGCAGACCCGAGGCGCACGAGATCACGATCAGCAGCACCGACACGCCCACGATCCACTGCATCGGAAACCCCATCGGCAGACCCGAGTTTGTCGCCAATAGATAGACCCCGCCCGTGAACAGGGCCGTGGCGCCCAGGCCCGCGATCCCGACCCAGATCGACAGCTCCATCACGATCAACCGCAGAGACCCCATCGACACGCCCAGCGCCCGCAGTGACGCGTACTCCTTGATGCTGGACAGGATCGCCCCGCGCAGGGTCTGCGATGTGATGCCCACCCCGATCAGGAATCCCAGGAACACGGAGAAACTCAGGAAGATGCCGATGATCTGTTCCGACATCAGTGCGCCTTCATTGGCCTTGGCCAGCTCGGGCCGGGTCCAGGCGCGATAGCCCCCGGCGGCGGTGGCGTTCAGCTGATCGCGGACCACTTCGGCGCGCGAGGAATCCGCGACCCGAATCATCAAGGGTCCGGTCTTCTCGTTCTTCACCAGCATGCCCATCATCCGCATGGTGTCGCGCGACATGGTCACCGAGGCGTTATTCACATCGGGATACCCCTGCAGGATGGCCCGCACCCGCACTGTCTTGCCGTTCAGCGACGCCTCATCGCCCAACTGCACGCCCAGCCGCTTCAACTGCGTCTCATCCACGGCGATGGAATAGGGCTCCAGCAGCGCGACGCGGGTAGCTTCCGGAAAATCGGTCGGCAGGTTCACCGAGCCGATCCGCGTGTCGACCATGTTCACGTTGATGAAGGTTGTGACCGCCTTCTTGCCGTCTTTCGGCCGGTTCACCCAGCGACCGCCGTCCGCATCCCAGGCCGCCACCTCCATCACTTCAGGGTGGGAATACATCTGCGGCAACAGCCGGGCCGGCAGCGAGCCGCCGCCCGAGTTGATCAGGCTCTCCATCTTGGCTGGCAGGATCATGATGTCGGCGCTGGACCGGTCGATGGTAGCCGTCGCGCCCTTCACGATACCCGTGAACATTCCGATCTGCGCCAGGATCAACAGACCCGAAAACGCCAGCGCCACGACCGCCGCCGTATAGCGCCGCCATTCGTACAGCAGAGTGGCCAATGCCAGTGACATGGTACCCGAATGCCCTCAATCCGAGCGCCCGGTGTCGGCGCGAGGGACGGCCGCCGCCAGTTAAATCCCGGTAAGGGAGTTCAACCGGAAGCCGCCAGAACCTCGGCTGAAGCGCTCATTACCGAGAGGCGCGGGGCGGTTCCGATGGATGCGAGGGGCGCGATTAAACCTTTGTAATCCGGGTGGCGGGTGCGGGGTGCCGGTCCGTTTCGAAAATACAGGTGTGCTGTAGGGCGCGGGCCGGGGTCGGCCACACCCAAGCGGCACAAAAGCCCGCCGTCTTGCGCGACAGCTGCTTCTGGCGTCTCTAATGTCCGTTCGGTCGAAAGCTCGGCGGCCAATCGGGGGATGAATGTTCGGACTGGAGAATGCGCAGAGCCTGGTCGGCGTCGCGGTGGTGTTGCTGATCTGCTGGGCGGTCTCGGAGAACCGCAGCCGGTTTCCGGTCAAGCTGGCCGTCGGCGCCATCCTGACACAGGCGATCCTGGTGATGGCGCTGTTCGGCCTGCCGCCCCTGCGCGATGCGCTGCAGGGCGTCGGCATTGTCGTCGATGGGCTGGCCAGCTCGACGCAGGCCGGCGTCAGCTTTGTGTTCGGGTTTCTGGCGGGCACCCCGAACCAGCCCTATCCCCTGACCGACGGTGGCGCGTTGTTTGTCTTCGCCTTCCGGGTGCTGCCGGTGATTCTGGTGGTCTGCGCGTTGGCCGCGCTGCTGTGGCACTGGAAGATCCTGGTCTGGGTCACCCAGTTGTTCGGCGTGGTGTTCGAGAAGACCATGGGCCTGCGCGGCCCGCCCGCCCTCGCCACCGCCGCCACCGTGTTCATGGGCCAGGTCGAGGGGCCGATCTTCATCCGCAGCTACCTGCCCAGCCTGTCGCGATCCGAGCTGTTCATGCTGATCGCAGTGGGTATGGCCTGTGTGTCCGGCTCGACCATGGTGGCTTACGCGACGATCTTGAAAGACGTTCTTCCGGGCGCTGCGGCCCATGTGCTGACCGCCTCCATCGTTTCGGCGCCGGCCGGCATCCTGCTGGCGCGGATCATCGTGCCGCGCGATGCGGTGGTCGAACAGACCCAGACCTATGATCCCTCGGCCGCCAAGCGCTACGAGAGTTCCATCGACGCCCTCATCAAGGGCACCAACGACGGCCTGCAGATCGTCATGAACGTGGCCGCCACCCTGATCGTCTTCGTGGCGCTGGTAGCCATGCTGAACGGCATGCTGGGCTTTTTCGGCCCGGTTGGCGGCGAGCTGCTGTCGGTCGAGCGCGGCCTGGGCATCCTGTTTGCGCCGCTCGCCTGGGCCATCGGCGTGCCGTGGAAAGATGCGCCCGCGGCAGGCTCCCTGCTGGGCGTCAAGCTGGTACTGACCGAGTTCACCGCCTTCATCCGCATGGGTGCCATCCCCATCGATGCTATGGACCCGCGGACCCGCGTGCTGATGACCTATGCCCTTTGCGGCTTCGCCAACATCGCCTCAGTGGGCATCAACCTGGCCGGGTTCTCCGTGCTGGTGCCGGAACGCCGCGCCGAGATCGTCGGCATGGTCTGGAAGGCGATGATGGCCGGGTTCCTGGCCACATGTCTGACGGCTTCGATTGTTGGGCTGCTGCCTGCGGCGCTGTTCGGCTAGGCGGTATCGGAGGGAAACGAATGAAAGTCTTCGTCACCCCCCTCGCGCCGAACCCGCGCCGCGTCAGCTGGTTCATGGCCGAAAAGGGCGTCAACGACATCGAGGTTGTTACCCTCAATCTGATTGAGGGCCAGCAGCGCGACCCGGCGTTTGTGGCCAAAGCCGGCCTGCCCATGGTGCCGATGCTGGAGCTGGATGACGGCACCTGTATCACCGAGTCCTTGGCCATCTGCCGCTATCTGGAGAGCCTCTATCCGGAACCCAACATGTTCGGTCGCAACCCACAGGAGGTCGCGGTGATCGAGATGTGGACCCGCCGGGCCGAGATGATGGTCGCCACACCCATGATGATGGCCGTCCGGCACACCAACCCGCGCATGGCGGCGCTGGAACAGCAGGTTCCGGCGATCGGCGAGCACAATCTGGCTGGCGCGCTGAAGGCGCTTAAGCTTCTGGACCGACGGCTGGCCGACGGCGAATGGCTGGCCGCCGGCCGGATCACCATCGCTGACATCGTCGCCTTCGTTGGTATCGACTTTGGCCGGATGATCAAGTTCCAGCTTCCCGAGGAGTTGACCCACGTCAGTCGGTGGGCGGAGGCCATGCGGTCCCGTCCTGCCGCGCTCAGCGGTATGCCGCCAAGACCCGCCCCGTGATCGCGCGACGAGGTCTGCTGCGGCCGACTGAGCCTATTGCGGCTTGATCAGTTCCAGCGAGCCGATCCGGGCTTCCAGCGAGGGCCCGGTCGCCATCACGAACACCTCGTCCGCCTCGGCGCGTGCCGCCTTGGTCTCCAGCGTCGCCCGGACGAACGCCCCGTCACCCGCGATGGTGCGACCTTCGACATCGGCCAGCAGCGGCGTGCCCTTCCATTCGTTCAGAAAGGCTTCGGCGGTGTCCGCGTCGGTGAAGCGCTGTCGCCGGCCTGACAGCATCGCCACATTGCCGGCCCGTCGCATGGCGTCGCCGCGCCAGCCAGCCTCTGTTGTCTCGGCCGCATAGGCCACCATGGCGGTCCCGGCCCAAGGCTCGCTCCGGAACGCCGAGGGCTCGAACGTCCGCCGATAGGCCGCGATGGCCGGCCCGGCCTCGGTCCGCGCGATGAACTCTGCGAACACCAGCCCCACGCCCATGTTGCCCGCGAACTGGGCGCTCTCTTGTGATGTACACAGCACAAATACATCTGGGTGGGAGGGGCCGGTCGGATTGGCCCGGATGTCGTACATCGGGTGACCCGACAGGATCGGAACCTTGCCCGACGAATCCAGCAACCATGCCAGCAGCAACTGGAAATACTGCGGGAAGGCGTCTGAGCCCACCGAACGCAACGCCCCGCCCGTGCGGCCGTCAGCCCCCAGCGCGCGACCAAGACCCAGGTCAATCCGTCCCGGCGCCAGGGCCTCCAGCTCCATGAAGTTCTCGGCCACCTTCAACGGCGAATAGTTGACCAGCATCACCCCGCCAGACCCCAGACGGATGCGGCTCGTCTGCTGGCTGATCGCCGCGATCAGGATCTCCGGGCTGGGCGAACCCAGGCCCGCGATATTGTGGTGCTCGGCCATCCAGAAGCGGTGATAGCCGAACGCCTCGGCAGCCTTGGCCACCTCGATTGTCTCGCGCACAGCCTGCGCCTGCGTCGCCTCGCCGGTGACAGGCGACAGATCGAGGACCGAGAGCTTCATGGGTCAGTCTTCGTCCAGATAGGCCCAGGTGTCCACGCCATCGAACTGGCGGATGCGCACGGTCGTCAGGTCCAGCCCGTCGATCAGCCGGGCGTTGATCGCCATCCGGTCGCGCGATCCATCCAGGCTCTGCCAGTGGGTGGTGACACCGCAGGAGCGGCAGCGATGGAACGCCAGCATCCGGTCTCCCCAGACATAGGGCTGTGTGCTCTGCTGGTCAGGCAGGGTCACTTCCTTGGGACTGTAATACGCCCAGCGCGCGCCGATGCGGCGGCAGATCGAGCAATTGCACTCGCTGACTTCGGTCGGCGACGAGGGCACACTCAGTTGTGCTGCGCCGCAGTGGCAGGCTGCCTGGATCATGGGGTCCCTCCCTTGAGCTCTATTGCTGAGGCCCAAGGCGCTGGCTGTCCAGTCAATGTGTGCAAAGTGCGACGAGCCGCAGCGCCGATCTATCGGGCGGCTAGTTTGAGGACGCCGGCAATCGCGTCCAGATCTGGGACTTGCAGATCATGTTGCCGATCACGCAACCCTTGACCTTGATGGTATCCGAATTGACGTGCTGGGCGGCACCTTTGAAGGTCAATCCCAGATCCGGCACGAACACTTTTCCACGCGCCGTTCCGTCGTCGCGAAGTGTGAAATCCCGAAACAATTGCTGGCCGACGAGCTCGTTTTTGCTGTAGCGGGACGCGGCTTTCTTGGCGGCGTCAGTCGCCCAGATCACGTGGCCGCAGATAAAGGCACCACAGGGTCTCAGTTCCAGATGCACGGTGTCACGCGGATTGCGCCAGACGCCATCAAACGTCGGAGCGCGTCCCCATGCGGGGCCTGCGACCAGGGCGAGGGTCAGGGCCACAGCGAAGTTTGCGAATCTGGAACACATGGCCATGGTACCTGTTAGAGGCGCCAGATGACGCTCTCGTTACGATCAGCGTGCCCGCTTCTTTAGCACAGCAGAGAAGCTCATCACCGGCTCGTCCTTGCAGGTAATCAGTCCACGCACGAAAATCATGCTGCGACCGGCCTTCACCACCTCGCCCCGGCATTCCACCAGGTCGCCGATGTGCGCTGTACCCACGAACTCCCCGTTGAATGTTGCAGTGACGCTGTGACTGTCCTTGAGCACATCGCGGGCGATGACAAACAGGCAGAAATCCGCGAACGTCATGACGCAGCCGCCATGCAGGAACATGCCGCCGTTCATGTGCTTGTGCTCGGCCCGGAAGGCGCAGACCGGCCCGCGCTCATCGATGCGGTAGTAAAACGGCCCCGCCAGATCCTCGTAGGGATCTCCCCCAGGATAGAATGACCAGCCCGCCCATTCGCCTTCGGTGACGGTCGTCAGTTTTGACGTATAGCCGTTCTGTTCTTCGCCGCCGTCCATCGATCCTCCAGAACGCATGCGAAGCGTTTGCTCCGCCTGCGTTGAAACACTAGTTTGCCTGCGCCGCTTAAGCCTCATCGAGGACCCATCATGCAAGGCCGGACCGTGATTCTTTGCGCAAGCCTGCTGGCAATTGCCCTGCTGTCGAACACAGCGGTCGCGCAGACCCCTGCACCTGCGCCGGTCGCCAATCCGAAGCCCATGCCCGTTGCGGAGAAACCCGTCGATGAGAACGGCGTGCCGGCCTGGGCCAAGCGAAAGCGGATGTACCCGGTACAGTCCTGCGAGACCAAACCCAACATCGGCATCGAGACCTGGCGGCAGAAGTACGACTCCTCGGCACCCCAGCGCCTGAAAATCCGCACCCCCACCTCAACCTGCCACTAAGGACCTGACCATGGCGCTCGATGCCGAGACCCGCGACCAGTTGATCGACACCGTCCGCCGCTTCGTGACCGAGCGTCTGCGCCCGCTCGAGGCCCAGGTCGCCGAAGACGACGCCATGCCCGACGCGATCGTCGAGGAAATGAAGGAGCTGGGCCTGTTCGGTCTCTCGATCCCGGAAGCCTATGGCGGCCTGGAACTGACCATGGAGGAGGAGTGCCTGGTGGTGATCGAACTGGGCCGTACCAGCCCGGCGTTTCGCTCCACGTTCGGCACCAACGTCGGCATCGGCTCCCAGGCGCTGGTGATGTTCGGCACGGAAGACCAGAAACAGAAGTATCTGCCCGGCATCGCATCGGGCGAGATCATCACCTCCTTCGCGCTCACCGAGCCGGAGGCAGGATCCGACAGCGCAGCAGTTCAGACCCGCGCGATCCTGGACGGCGACCACTATGTGCTGAACGGTGCCAAGCGCTACATCACCAACGCCAACAAGGCCGACCTGTTCACGGTGATGGCGCGTAGCAACCCCGAGATCAAAGGCGGCGGCGGGGTGTCGGCGTTCCTGGTGCCCCGCGACCTGCCCGGTGTCAGCGTCGGGAAGCCGGAAAAGAAGATGGGCCAGCAGGGTGCCCATGTCTGCGACGTCATCTTCGACAATGTCCGTGTGCCGGTTGAAAACCGCATCGGTGCCGAGGGCGAGGGCTTCAAGGTCGCCATGCAGGTGCTTGACAAGGGCCGCCTGCACATCTCGGCCCTGTGCGTCGGCGTAGCCGAGCGGTTGATAACCGACTGCGTGGCCTATGCGACCGAGCGCAAGCAGTTCGGCCAGCCTCTGACCGGCTTCCAGCTGGTCCAGGGCATGCTGGCAGACTGTAAAACCGAGGCGCTTGCCGCCCGGGCGCTGACCATGGAAACCGCCCGCAAGCGTGACCTGGGCCAGAACGTCACCATGGAAGGCGCCGCCGCCAAATACTTCGCCTCCGAGATGGTGGGCCGGGTCGCCGACAAGGCCGTGCAGATCTTCGGCGGTGCCGGCTACATCGCCGAATACGGCATCGAGCGCTTCTATCGCGACGTCCGCATTTTCCGGATCTACGAGGGTACCAGCCAGATCCAGCAGGTGATCATCGCGCGTGAGACCATCAAGCGGGGCGGGTGACAGCATTGCTAGCAATGCTGTCACATGCTAGTCTCGCCGCATGGCGACGCTGACCATCCGAAATCTGCCGGCCGAGGTGCACGACGCGCTGCGCCGCCGCGCGGCCGACAATCGTCGGTCGATGGAGGCCGAGGCGCGCGAGGTGCTGGCCGCCAGTGTTGATCGGCGGCCGACGCCGGAAGAGAAAGCTGGTGCGCTGGCGGCGCTCTGGGCCTTGGATCCCGGCCCTCGGCCGGGAGAGCCCGCGGGCTGGTCAACGGTGGATGAGTTTCTGGCGGAAAAGCACCTTGAGGCGGCCTGGGAAAACGGTTTCGTCACCTCAGCGGAGCGACAGGCATGGCTGGCCCGCATTGAGCGGTTTGAAATTCAACCCGAAGAATTGGAAGCCTTCGTCGCGGCGCGCGTCAGGCCAGAGTGACGGTCGTCATCGACAGTTCCGCGCTCCTTGCGCTGATAAAGAAGGAGCCGGGACATGATCGCGTCCGGGATGTCATTGATGAGGCTGTGGTCTCGCCGGTCATCCTGGCGGAGTGCCTCGGTAAAGCGGCGCGCTATGGCATTGACCCGGTCGCAACGGAAAAGCAGCTGCTGGCCGCCGGGCTGCGTCTCTCGACGATCGACATCGCCGATATCCGACTGGTGGCGCAACTCCATGCGCGCGCCGACCGCAATATCTCGCTTGCGGACCGCTTTTGCCTGGCGCTCGCGATGAGGCTATCCTTGCCGCTGGTGACAGGTGACAGGCCATGGGCGGCTCTCGGGCTGCCGATTGATCTGCGGTTCATCCGATGAGCGACCTCTTCGAACGGCTGCTGGTCGCCCAGGCCATCGCAGAGAACAACCCCCTCATCACCCACGACCGTCAGCTGGAACGCTGCGATGTTAGGATCATCCGCGCATGAGCGAAGCCGTCGAAACCACCATCTTCGACCTTCTGGCCAAGGCCGCGCCGGGCAAGTCCGTCGCGCCCGAAGACGTGGCCCGGGCCGTCGAGCCGGAGACCTGGAGCCGCACTCTTGGCCATGTTCGCGCTGTCGCCCGCGGGCTGGCGCGACAGGGAAGGGTGGTGATCCTGCGCCATAACAAACCCGCCGATCCCGATGATTTCAAAGGTGTCTATCGGCTGCGCCTGCCGGACGTCGGAACCGAAACGCAGACCGGATCCGAACCGCCCACCCCATGAATCGCCTGGCCGTCCTGCTGTTGTTGCTGACACTCGGTGCCTGCGCACCGATGGCACGGCAGCAGCCCGCACAACCACCACCAGGATTTGCGGGACCCCGCCTCGAAGCCGACGCCGTCATCGCCGCCGATGGCGCGCGGCTGGGCCTGTCGACCTGGAACGCCGCCACCGAACCCTGGGCCGTCATCGTCGCCGCCCATGGCATGAACGACTACGCCAACGCCTTCCACATCGCCGCGCCGAAATGGGCCGAGCAGGGCGTCACCACCTATGCCTATGACCAGCGCGGCTTTGGCCGCTCGCCCGGGCGCGGAATCTGGGCCGGCGATGAGCTCATGATCGACGACCTGCGCACGGTCACGGCCCTGGCCCGCGCACGCTACCCCAGGGCCATCATCGCGGTGGTGGGTGAGAGCATGGGCGGATCGGTGGCCGCGGCCGCCTTCGCCACGGACCGCCCACCCGCCGCCGACCGGCTGGTGCTGCTGGCCCCCGGCGTCTGGGGTTTCAGGACCCAGCCGCTGCCGTACAAGACCGCGCTGTGGTTCGCGGCAAACTTCACGGCCTCGAAAATCTACACACCTCCGAAATTTGTCACGTCCAGGATCAGTCCGACCGACAACCGCGAGGAACTGATCGCCATGGGCCGGGACCGGCTGATGATCTGGGGTGCCCGTTCGGACACGCTCTACGGTCTGGTTCGGCTGATGGACGGCGCGGCTCGCAAGGTCGGAGACGACGATCTGCCAACGCTCTACCTCTACGGCGCTAACGATCAGATCATCCCGAAGAGGGCAGCCTTCCGCGCGGTGAAGCGGCTGCAGCCCTCCGACCGCACCGCATACTATGCCGCCGGCCACCATCTGCTGACCCGTGATCGGCAGGGCGCGGTCGTGATCGCCGATGTACTGGCCTTTCTTCGCGATCCCGAGGCACCGCTGCCCTCCGGTGCCCCGCCGATCCCGGGGGCTGCGTCGCGCACCGAGGTTGTGAGATGAGCTCGTCCAGCGTAGAGGCGGGCGCGAAAATCCGCCTTCAGGACATAGAGTTCCCGGCATGACCTTGTTCGACTCGCCCAGTTTCGAGGATCATGAAGGCGTCCACGCCTTCTCCGACGAAAAATCTGGCCTGAAGTGCATCATCGCTGTTCACTCCACGGCCCGTGGTCCCGCCGCCGGCGGTTGTCGCATGTGGCCCTACGCCAGCGCCGACGACGCGCTGGAGGATGCACTGAAGCTGTCGCGGGCCATGTCCTACAAGAACGCCATGGCCGACCTGGCGCTGGGCGGGGGCAAGTCGGTGATCCTTGGCGACAGTCGGACCCAGAAAACCCCGGCCCTGTTCGAAGCCTTTGGCCGTGCCATCGAGGCGGTGGGCGGCCGCTACTGGACCGCCGAGGATGTCGGCGTGTCGCCGGAAGACCTGGCCTCTGCCCGCAAGCAAACGCGCTATGTCGCCGGTCTCGACGGCCATCCCGCCGCCTCGGGCGACCCCAGCCCGGTGACAGCTGAGGGGGTGTTCCGGGGCATCCAGCTCTGCGTCCGGCGCGCGCTGAAACGTGATCTGGGCGGCGTCCGTGTCGCGATCCAGGGCGTGGGCCACGTCGGCGGCTATCTGGCGGAAAAGCTGCACGCCGCCGGTGCGAAACTGGTGATCACTGACGTCAACCCCGAGACGCTAAATCGTGTGGCCTCCGCCACGAAAGCCACGATCGTCTCGCCCGGCGCCATCTTCGATGCCGACGTTGATGTCTTCGCGCCCTGCGCGCTCGGTGGGGCCATCAACCTCGATACCCTGCCGCGCATCCGGGCCAGGGTGATCGCTGGTGCCGCCAACAACCAGCTGGCCGATGCGGCGGCCGGTCGCGACCTGTTCCAGCGTGGCATCCTCTATGCGCCCGACTATGTGATCAATGGCGGCGGCATCATCAATGTGGCCGGCGAGATCCGCGCCCTTGACCGGGGTGAGGCCTTCGACCCCGCCTGGGTCGACGCCAAACTGGACCACCTGGCCCTCACCTTGGAAGAAGTGCTTGATCAAGCCCTGCACGAGCGCCGTCCGACCAACGAGGTAGCCAACCAGATCGCGCGCTCGCGCATCAGTGGCGAGGCGTCCAGCAAGGCCGCCGCCTGAGCGCTCAGCGGCTGCGAACAAGGCCGCAGGACTCAATTGACAAACATCCTGTTTGTTCGCGAATTGTTCTCATGCGACTTTTGGGAGATCGATCATGAGCATTGCCGGAGGCTGCCACTGCGGCGCGGTCCGTTACGCGGTCGAGGGCGAGCCGATGACCCATGCGCTTTGCCACTGCAGCGATTGCCGCCGGCACGCCGGCGCGCCGATGGTCGCCTGGACGATGTATCCGGACGCTGCTGTTCGCGTCACCAAGGGTGCCGTGCGCGTCTATGTGTCGTCCGAGCATGGCCGTCGGGAATTCTGCGCCGACTGCGGGACCGGCCTGTTCTACCGCAATGAAGAGAACCTGCCGGGCATCATCGACATCCAGAGCGCCACCTATGACAACCCCGACGCTGTACCAGCCCAGGCGCACATCCAGGTGGCCGAGCGCATCAGCTGGATGGCCGACGCCCACACTTTGCCGACGTTCGACCGTTTTCCGCCGATGGACGGATAGCGATTGAATCCGTCCGACATCCTTGCCCGCTACGACGCCGAAGTCCGCGCCGCGCCACCAGCCGAGGCCGGCCTCCGGCATCAGTGGGTAGGCGGCGTGCTTCGCGCGACCGGCAGCTACAACCACATCGGCTGGTGGTCGCTGGATGACAATCTGGTCGAGGCGAGCGTTCAGCGTGAGGCGGCGCACTTCCGGGCGCTGGGCCAGGAGGTCGAGTGGAAGGTCTTCAGCCATGACACGCCTACAAGCCTGACAACCCATCTGGCGCGCCGCCTCGCGACACCGAGGACGCTACGCCCATGTTGCTCAGCCTTTCGGGAGCCGATGCCTCCTGGCCCCTGCACGACCATAGCCTGCCGCTCGATCGCATTCCCGACGTGATCGCCAACGTGGTGGACCTGATCGTCACGCAACTCCGGACCAGGGTCGTTGCCCAGGCACTCAAGCCTCAGCTCTGATACGCCCGCTCCCCATGCGTCGCCATGTCCAGACCATCCTCCACCGCTTCCGGGCTGGCGCGCAAGCCGACGGTGAATTTGCAAAGCAGAAGGATGGCGGCGGAGGCGACGGCAGACCAGGCGCAGACCGCCGCGACGCCCAATGCCTGAACGCCGAACTGGGACGCCGCATCCATGCCCTCGGCGTAGCCCACGCCGCCCATCAGCGGCGACGCGAGACCCGCGACCATCAGGGTCCCCAGGATACCGCCGACGCCATGGACGGCGAAGACGTCCAGGCTGTCGTCCAGCTTGAAGCGGTGTTTGACGATATCGACAGCGTGGAAGCAGATCAGGCTGGCCAGCGCGCCCAGGATCACGCCACCCAGCGGGCCGACAAAGCCCGACGCCGGGGTGACGGTGGCCAGGCCCGCGACCACGCCGGTCACCACGCCCACCATGCTGGAGCGGCCGAATTTGATCTTCTCGATCAGTGCCCACACCAGGCCTGCGGTCGCCGCCGACATATGGGTCGCCACCAGGGCGGAACCTGCCGCGCCATCCGCCGCCAGCGCGCTGCCGGCGTTGAACCCGTACCAGCCGACCCACAGCATGCCGGCACCCATCATGGTCATGCCGGGGTTGTGCGGCGGGTGCATCACCTTCGGAAAGCCATCGCGCGGGCCCAGCATGGCCACGGCGACCAGCGAGGCGACGCCCGCCGTCGCGTGCACCACCAGGCCACCGGCGTAGTCCATCACCTTCAGGCCTGCCAGCCAGCCGCCGCCCCAGACCCAATGGCAAACCGGCGCATAGACCAGCAACAGCCACAGACCGCTGAACAACAACACCGCGCCGAACTTGATCCGCTCGACATAGGCACCAACGATCAGGGCGGGGGTGATGATCGCAAAGGTCATCTGGAAGGCGAAGAAAACGGGCTCGGGCAGGGCACCCGTAACGCTGTCGCGCGCGCCGGGCAGGCCGAACTTGGCCAGGTCGCCGATGATCGGGTTCGACCCCGAGAAGGCCAGGCTGTAGCCGCCGAACAGCCAGAGTACCGAGCCCAGGCAGGCGATGGCCACGCAGTGCATCATCACGGACAGCGCATTCTTGGAGCGCACCAGGCCCGCATAGAACAGCGCCAGGCCGGGCAGGGTCATGAACAGCACCAGGGCGGTGGCCGCGAGGATCCAGGCCGTGTGACCAGTGTCAGCGACCGGCGCTGCCGTCTGGGCCTGGGCCGCTGTGGCGGCACCCAGGGTGATGATGGCCGAAAGGCTTGCGAGCACCCGTGCGCGGATCATGGCGTCTACCCCTGTTGCCGATGTGACCGACGGTTTTCCGTCCTATGCCCACACATCAGGCAGTAGCTGCATAGACAGCGTGCAGAGGGATCGCCAGCGCGGTTTTGACGGGCGTCCACGGTGTTGACCGCCCGCCCATAGTTCCGCTGCTTTTCCGGGCAACTGGTGCCAAAAATCCGGGCAAATCTTACACTGGTTGCCGCGCCAGCCAGGCTTCGCGGGTCAGCAGCCAGACCTGCCGCTCGCCGGGGCCGGACACAAAGCCATGCGGCTCGACATAGGCCGGGACGGCACCCTGCTTCTCCTTGATACGGCCCGACGCCCGATTGGCAATGGAGTTGGTCAGATAGAGCCAAGGGTAGCCCAGCGTCCGGAAGGCGTAGTCGGTCACCGCGTCTGCGGCCTCGGTCATCAATCCCTGGCCATGCAGCAACGGGTCCAGCCAGAAGCCCCGGCTATCGCGCCGCTCGGGATCGAAGGCCCAAAGGTCTATCCGACCACGTAGCTCATCGGAGCCCTTGACTGTGACCGCCCAGTAGAACTTCAGGCCCTTCGCCTGGTCCTCAAGGCACTGGACCATATTGGTCGCTGCGCCGTCATCGGGATAGGGCCAGGGCACTGTGGCATGAAGGTGCTTGACCACCTCCCATTGCGGGAAGATCCGCTGAATGGCGGGAACATCGCGCGCCTCAAGCGGGCGCAGAATCAGGCGCTCGGTCTCAAGGACAGGCGTCGGGGGTAAGGGGACAGTCATCTCCGGGGTCTTTCTTGAAGAGCCGGAGGCCGGGGATCGCCTTCCTGAAATTCGTCAAAACCCCGGCCGGTCCGGCGGGGTTTCGGGTCTGGAAGGCTAGGTGGCTTTTGCGCGCACAGAACCGTCCAGACGCCCCGCAAGGGTGGCGCCGCTGCAACCGGACGGGTTTGCCGAGGTACGGATCATGAAAGGTTGGTCGCACATTCCTGCCTCAACACCAAACCTGGCGGGCAAGCCAACATCTCCTCGCCCCCGCGTAGCGAGAGGGAGAGGTCGGGTGAGGGCCGGCGCGTGAGAACGAGATCCACCGTTGGAAGTCCGAGGATGTGTGGCGGTGACGCTGCTGGCCCCTCGACGTCACACCAGAGCCGCCCCGCCGCCCCTCTCCTCAATCCTCTCCCTCTCGGCTTCGCCGGGGGCGAGGAGGTGATCATGCCGCCCGTCGCTTCCTAGGTTCGCCCACCGCCACGAACAGGATCAACAACGCCGCCGCCAGGAAGCCGATCGAGGCCCCGAACACGACGCTGTAGCCGAACATGTCCGCCACCGCGCCGCCGATCAGCGGGCTGAGCGTGGCCGTCACACTTTCCGCCGTCGCCGAGACCGCGATCCGCATCGGCAGGTCATCGCGATCACCGAACTCCAGGATCATGGTCTGGGCAGCCATGTTGTATCCGCCCTGCGCGGCACCCAGCGCAAAGAACGCTGCGAAAATCGCCGGGGTTGAATGGAAGTTCATCAGCAGAATGGTCGCCAGGATCCAGCCGGCGATGGAGAGCAACAGCACCAGCCGGAACCCGGATTTGTCACCCATATAGCCCCAGACCAGGTTCGACAGCGTGTCGGCGCCCAGGAACGCGAGGGACAACAGCCCCAAGGTCGTGCCGGTCATCTCGATCTGCTGGCCGACATAGATGATGAAGAACGGCGTCGCGATCCGTGCCGATGTGGCCAGCATCTGCACCACAATGAAGAACCCGTAGGCCTTGTCCTGTTTGATCAGATCCGGGAACTCGCGCAGCCGGTCGCGGAACCGACCCTCCGCCCGCACTGTCGGCGGCTCGGGCTCCTTCAGCAACAACTGCAAGGCCCAAAGGCCCAGGCTGGTCAGCACGAACGCGAACACAAAGGTGGTGGAATAGCCGTTGCCGAAGATGTTCGGCCCGATGAAATACTTGCCCGCCACAAAGGCCAGTACGGCGGCGATCGCGCCCCCCGTGGCGTTGCGCCAGGCCTGCAGCCGACCGCGCCGACTGAGCGGGATCACCTTGGCCATCAGCAGGCTGAATACCACCCGCTGAGCCCCCATGAAGACGCCGAACATCATCATGAAAAACAGCACCGACCAGACCAGCGGGTTGACCGGGATCGGGTCGCCCCACGGCATGGAGACCGCAAACGTCTTGTTCGGAATGAACCAGCCGGAGAGCGCGATCCCCAGGATGGCCAGGCGCCCCAGGCTGCCCATCAGGATGGCGGCCGGCATTACCTTCTTGCGGTGCTCGATCTTGGTGCTGGCGAAGATCGGCGAGATGATCCCGCCCACCTGCTGCAACGCCAGTCCAAGCCCCACAATGGTGTTGGAGCCCGAAATCTGGAACAGATATGCGGGCAGAAACGTCGGCGCATTGACCAGCCGGAAGCCGGTCATGCCCAGCATGCCGTGCAGGTAGTTGCCCAGGTAGTTCCGCTTGAGATTGTCCCAGACGAACTTCTCGTAGGCCGCTTCGCGCTCGACGAGATCACCCTCGGCGGGATCGCCCTTGCCGGGATCGGCGCTCTCGCTCTTGGTTTCCATACCCGTTTGCCGCGCCACGGCGTGCCCCGCGCGGCGTCCTGTACTGACTCTGGTTTCGAAGGTCCGGTCTGCTACCGACGTTTGTGCCTATGCTAAGGGGATTTGGTCAGGGCGCAACGTCCAAGGTGTCACGCCCAGCTTCTGGCCGTGTATCCGCGCCAGATCAGCGTGAAGCTGGCGAGCGATCCGGCCAGTCCCAGCAGGATGGACGTCGAGAGCGGCAACCCTGCGGCCATCAACCCCGCCGCCGCCAGACAGACCCCGCCACAGCCCAGATCCCAGCCGCCCTCGGTCGCCACGTGAAACCGCAATGGACAGGGCGAAGCCTTGGAAAGGTTGTAGACGGGCGTCATCAGAGCGGGCGTCCACAACGCGACAACCAGCGCGCCCAGAGCATTTGCTGTCACCGCCAGCCAGGGCGTTTCAAGACTTGTGGCCCGCAGCAGAAGCACGCCGACACTGACAATGGTGGCGACCACCAGCGCGCGGCGACCAAACCCGGCGTCGATGTGACGACCGATCACCAGGCTGAATATGGCACCGACCGCTGCCGCCAAGGCCATGGCACCGCCATAGGCGGCATAGCTCTCGGACAACGAGACGAAGAGCGCGATCATCCAGACATAGTGATATCCCCCGGCAAAGATGCCGTCGGTCACCATCAACGTCGCGCCCAGCCGCGCCGCCCGATAGGCCCCGGGCGCCTCGCTGGCGACCTTGATGTTCGGGGCACCGAGCAGGGGCAGGGCGGAGAGCGCCTGCAACACCCCGGCGGCGGCGAACAGGATGATCGGGCCTCCATTGACCAGCACCCAGCCGCCGATCAGAGGCGCCAGGATACCGGAAACCGCGGCCATGGCTTCGCGGGCCCCGACCTGTCCGCCGCGATGCTCGGCATCGCCCAGGCTGGCGAAAAAGGCATGGTAACACGTCCAGTAGAGCACGCTGCCCAGCGCGGCGACGACGCACCAGATCAGCAGGATCAGATCAGGTCCCTTGACGAACGACAGTATGGGGTAGGCGGCGGCTTCGAGCAGGATGGCGGCGATCAACAGGGGCTTGAGACCGAACCGCGCGGCCAGCGGCGGTACAATCGGACGCAGGACGAACCGTCCGGCGATCATGCCAGCCTGGGCCAGCAAGGTGACCGGCACCGACACACCTGCTTTCAGCAGGAAAGCCAGCACAAACACCCCACCGGCACCAGCGGCGATGGCCTGGATGGCGTAGTGCAGATTGACGCGATTGATCGCGCTGTTGCCGAAGAAACTCATGGAAAGGGCCTGGAACAGAGACGCAGGTAAGGGCTCAACGCCGGCATCGGCGGTCAGCCCCGGGGGCTATGCGGGGGAGGTCAGTCCCGGAGGCGCTCTGTACACATGCTGGGATTTAGGCACGGCGGCGGGTGGATCGCAAGCCACACGCCATGTGGGACAGGGCGAAGAGTTCGGGATGACCGGATAAAATTCACGGTCATCCCGGCCGCAAGCCTGCGCTTGCAGGCTGAAGCGCCGGGACCCAGAGCGGTGCGCCGGGCCTCTGGGTCTCCGCTACGCAGCGCCCGGGATGACGGCGTTTGGGAAACAGCTAACCAGCGCGAGGCCCCCCGTCCTCAGACCCGCTTGTATTCCATCTTCGAGCCGTCCTGGAGCTTGCCGCGGAGCGCCAGCCAGTTGCCGGACGCATCGTAGAAATCGTCAATCTCGGCGTCACCGCGGACCTGCCAGTGACCGGGCGCGACCTGGGTGCAGCGCACTTTCAGCAGCTTGCCTTCCTGCTGGTTGAACAGGGGCCGGGAGAAATTCGCGGAATTCCAGTGGCTGAGCGGGACGGCTTCGGCGGGGCCGCGCTGGGCACCGGCCGGGCCGGTGATCTGGACGAAGCCCGGCATGGCGCGGGCAGAAGCCTTGGTGATCTTGCCGTTGCCGTTGGTGGTGGTCTCGACACTGGCCCATTTGCCGTCGACCCACTTTTCCACGGCGGTGTGCTTGTACTTGTAGACCGGCACGGGGCCGACCTTGGCCGTCATGGCAACATTTGCGGTCACAGTGCGGTTCCGATCATCTCCAGCGAAGGTCATCAGGTGCTCGCCGACCTTGGTGCCGTTGCGAAAAACCTGAAAGGCCAGGCGTGGTGGAGGGGCTGCCAGCGCCATACCGGGCGACAGGGCCAGGCCCACGCCCCCCAGGATCAATTCACGGCGTCCAACGATCAGACTCATCTCGACTCCCATAGAAAACGGTCCTTCGACGGACAAGATAATCAGAAGTCTGTGTCGATCTAGTGGCTGGGCTTAAACTTCCACGGCGCGGAAAATCCGCCGACCTGATGTATCCACTGCACAGAATGGGTCCAGGCAACAGGCCGCCCGGCCGGATTCCACATAGCCTGCGTCATGCCACCAGAGACCGGGCGCGGCCGCCCGCGCGGCGACCTTCACGGGCGTCGCGTCAGCCACCTTCATCCCGGCGAATGGCCCCAGGATCGCCGGCAGGTCATAGACCTCGCCATTCTTGATCACATACCGCACGGCCGCCGCGTCCTCGATGCGCACCAGTGGATTGCCCTCTGTGACCACCATGTCCGCCAGCATCCCCGGCGCAATCACGCCCAGCGGCTGATCCAGGAATTCCCCTGCATAGCGCGTGGCCGTGGTCAGAGCCTCGGCGGGCGTCATGCCGTACTTCACCATGGCCCTAAGGTTCATATGCAGGCTGATGCCGTTGAAATCGATGGGGGAGTCGGTACCGGTGACCACGCGCCCGCCCTGGTCCAGAATGGCGCGCAGATGGCGAACATTGGCGGCCAGCGCGGCTAGGGTCACGGTGCTGTCACCCGACGCTGTCTGCGCCGCGCGCTGGGTCAGCCGCGCGTACTCCCACGGTGGATAGAGCGCCCGGGTCCGGGGATCGTCCACCAGCGACCTGTCGGTTCCGTAGAGCGCGGACGAGCTGAACAGCGTCGGCGTGCGCCGCGCGCCGCTGGCCGCGAACAGCGCCGTGACGTCCTGATAGCTGACCCCCAGCTGGCTGACGGTGCGCGAGTAACCGGTGCGGCTGGTGGCCCCGATGTGCTCCATCCCGTCCAGACCAAAGGCCAGCGCCGGATAGTGATAGTGGCCGGTTACCGGGATACCTTGGTCGTGGGCCCAGACCGTAATATCGCGCTGCGCCTGCAAGGGCTGGCGCACATAGGATTTCAGCAGGTCGTAGCTCAGCGCCTTGGCCCGCGACAGCTCCAGCGCCATCTGGCCGGGCTCGGTCACCGGGCGCATGAAGTTGTAATAGATCCGCGACCCGTCGATGGCCTCGCCGGTGGAGAAGTACCGCGGGCCCATCCGGGCACCGGCGTCGATCGCCTCGCGGTCCTCGACCATGTGATAGGCCGGCGAGCCGGGCGAGCGGCTGGTGGTCACCCCCAGCGACAGCCACAGCCGCCCCTCGCGGTCGCCATAGCCATAGCCCTGCATCTGGCGGTGCGCGTGCATCTCCACGAGGCCCGGGATGACCGTGGCGTTGGCGGCCTCGACCACCCGGGCGTCTCCCACCGTGGTCCCGGACGCGACCAGATCGGCGATGCGGTTGCCAACGATCACGACGTCGGTATTGGTGCGGGCCTCCGGCGTCAGCCCCTGCCACACGCGACCGCCACGCACGACGACGCGCCCCTTGGGTTTGGCATTGGCCCAGGTGATCCCGTGAGGCACGGTCGCAGGTTTCCCGCCGGTCGCGCCGATCCTGCGCAGGGTGCCGTTGCAGAGGTAGAGCAGGCTGGCACTGTCGCCGCTCCAGGTCGGCGCGTCCGTGACCTCGGTGTTGAGCGCCCGGGGCGGTGCCGACATCACCCCCTTGACATTGACCGGCGCGACCCAGAGCCGGCTGGCGAACACAAAGGCCATCGCCTTGCCGTCCGGCGACCACACCGGGCCGTCGTCGCCCCGCGTGCCCAGCGACTTGTCCGGAAACACCGGCTGATAGGTGGCCACGCCCGACGCCACGTCCACCGTCAGGATCTCGCTGAGACCCTCCCGGAAACGGGCCGAATAGGGCTTGAACGCCGCCAGCGCCAGGGTCTTGCCGTCCGGGCTCCAGGTGGGTTTGCCCGGTTCCCAGATCGCGCCGAAAACCTGCCGGACGGTGCCGGTCGCCACCTCGACAGTGTGAAGGGACCCGTTCTGATCGAGAAAGGCGATGCTTGTCCCGTCCCGTGACCAGGCGGCCGACAGGGCCGCATCATTGTGATTGGTCAACCGCCGCTCGGCCCCGGTCGCCATCTCGCGCAGCCAGATATCCAGCGTGCCGTCCCGGTCGGTGGAATAGGCCAGGGTCTTGCCGTCCGGCGACCAGGCGGGATCACAGACCCAGAAGCCGTCACTGACCAGTCGGCTGGCCTTCCCGCCAACCTGCAACAGCCAAAGTGCATTGAGCGCGCGGAACACCACACGGGTCCCATCGGGCGAGAGCGCCGGGCTGCCGATGCCGATGACGGGCTTGCGCGTCGCACTGTCGTAATCACGCTGCCGCTTCTTGTAGTTCGGCCGCACAACCGGCACCGACAGCGTGAAGGCAATGTCGCTGACCACCCCGGCGGGCGTGCGTCGCCGGATTTTGCCGCCTGCCGCATAGATCAGATCGCCACCCGGCAACCACGACGGCCGGAACGGGAATATATCCTCGCCCTCCACCAGCACGCCGTCGGGGCCGTGGAGCCGCGCCTGACCATTGGCGAGCGCCTGATAGGCGATGCCGTTTCCATCCGGCATGAACGCCGGACTGCGCAGCTCCGCGGGGTTGAAGCGGTTGACCGCCGCCGCGATGCCGGGGCCAGCGGTCCGCACGCCGGCTGCGTCCACGATCTCGACCCGCGCGCGGTCGACCGCAAAGGCGATCCTGCGACCATCCGGCGACCATGCCGGTTCGCAAGCCTGACCCGTCGACGACGCCCACAACTTGATCGCGCCGCTGGCCAGGTCCAGCACATGAATGGCGTAGGACCCGGTCCGGTCAGACCCGAACGCGATGGATTTCCCGTCCGGCGAAAACCGCGGCTCGCGGCAATCAAACGGCCCGCGCGTGTGCTGGGTCAGGCCCGCGCCGTCCGCGCCCACTGTCCAGATCTGGAACGTCCCGTCCCGATACGACTGAAAGACCAGCCGCTTGCCGTCCGGCGACCAGTCGGGCTGGGCCCCGTCGGTCAGGTTATCGGTCAGGCGCTTTGCCGCGCCGCCGCCAATCGGCAAGGTCCAGATCACGCCGAACAGGTCGAACGCCAGCACCTTGCCGTCCGGCGATGCGGAAACGGCAATGTTGGTGCCCTCGGTGATCGTCACCTGGCGCGACGCCTGCTGACCGCTGGCCGTCTCCGCCGCCCGCCCGGTCGTGGCCAGGGACGAGGCCGCGATGGCAGTACCGCCCAGCGACATCAGACGGCGGCGGTCGACGCCCCGGCGTTGCGGCTTGTCCATCAGTTTCTCCCCAGACTTCGGTTCTGGCCAGCGATCAGAACTTCACCGCGACCTTGGCATAATAGAAGCCGCCGGCGATCCCGAACGGGGAATATTGGTTGAAGTATGTAAACGGGCCCGTGGCCGCCCCGCGTGCAGCAGGCTGAACGATATCGGGCAAGACGTCCGTGAGGTTGTTGGCCCCGCCGGAAATGCGGATGGCGTCTGACACGTCGTAGGCGATGTCCAGATCGACAATCCCGGTCGGCGACACCGTTTCATCCAGTCCGGGGTTGAGCGAGTTGCGCTGGATGACCTTGCCATAGCGGGTGACCCGCAGGTTGACGCTGAACTTGTCGCGCGACCAGTCCGCCGACACGATCTGCTTGTTGCGCGGTGTCCCCACCGTGAAGTTGCCGATCTGGCCGCGCCCCACCAGCACGAGCCCGGCGGCCGCCAGTGTCGGCGGCGGCGGCGTAATCCGGTCGAACTTGGTCTTGTTGAAGTTGGCCGAGATCGTCCATTTGACCATACCCAGGTCGCCGAAATCGGTGCGGTAATCCGCGACAAAGTCCAGACCCCGGGTCGTCGTATCGGCGGCATTGGCATAGTAAAACGCCGCCTGACCGGGGCTGAGACCGGCGCTCACCAACGCCCGGCTGACGGCGGCGTTGGGACCCAACTGCTCGCTCTGCAGGATCCGGTTCTTGATCTCGATCTGATAGACATCGACCGTGGCGCTGAGGCCGGGCAGGGGCTGCACGACCAGTCCCACGGAATAGTTGGTCGACTTCTCCGGCTCCAAAGGTTTGGCCCCCAACGCGATGGCGGCCGGGTTGTTGGTGGGCAGGATCTGAGACGGGCCCAGCTGGGCGGGCTGGCCGGGCAGGGCGACGTTGATCGTGCTGGCCGAGCCATAGTGCTGCTGCTGCAGCGACGGTGCCCGGAAGCCGGTCGAGGCCGTGGCACGCAGAGCATAGCCATCAACGGGTTCCCACCGCAGTGACGCCTTGCCGGTCTCGGCCGTGCCGAAGTCGGAATAGTCCTCATAGCGGCCCGCCAGCGAAATCTCGAAGGTGTCGGTCAGCGCCTGCTCGATGTTGAAGTAGAGGCTCTTGTTGTTCCGCTTGAAGTTACCGGCGGTCGAGGGCGGGAAGCCCGAGACCCCGTTTGCGCCGCCCGCCACCGCCGCCGCATTGGTCGCCAGTGGATGCCCAACCGGATAGCGGAACGGACCGGTGTCGTAGGATTCCTTCTGGCCCACCCCGATGGTGAATTCGCTGCTGCGGTACTCCGCCCCGGCGGCCACAAACATCGGCTTGGCCAGGCCGAAATCGAACTCGCGGCTGATATCGAAGTTGCTGGTGGATTCCTTAAACGTAAGCGTGCCCAGATAGAAATAAGTCGGCGAGGCCGGCCCATACGACGCATTCAACGAGTTCTCGAAATAGTCGACCTTGCTGCGCGCCAGCGATGTCGACAGGTCCCAGTTGAAGCCCAGCAGGTTGCTGCCCTTGGCCCCGACCGCGCTCTGATAGTCGCGATCCTTCAGGAACAGGCGCGGCGAATATCCGTTTGGATAGACGGTCGCATTGTTGTTGAACGCATTGGGGGCCCGGAATGTCAGCCAGGCGGCTGAGTTCCGGCTGGATACGGTCCCGAAGCTGTAGAGTTTGACGGCGTCCGTCAGGTCCCAGCCCGCGTTGTAGCCCAGGCTGTATAGCTGTGACGCCGGGGCACCCGGACGCGACACGTGGCGGTCAATCGTGGCTTCGCGCGGATCCGGAACGCCGGGGGACAGCGGAAAATAGAGGTTGGCGGTGGCCGGCGTGTACTTGCCCCGGTCGACCAGATTAGTGGTCCGCGCATCCAGTGTGACGTTCACATAGGCGCTCTCGCCGAGACCCAGGCCATAGTTGAGCGACCCCTGCAGGGTCTCGCCGTCGCCCTGCAACGTCGTGCCAGTCAGGGCAGTAAAGGACCCACCCTCGGCACCGTCCTTCAGGATGATGTTGATCACACCGGCCAGGGCGTCTGAACCATATTGCGCCGACGCACCGTCCCGCAGCACCTCGATTCGCTGGATGGCCGACGACGGGATCAGGTCAAGGTCGGCGGGCGATTGACCGGCCTGGGTGGTCCCGTTCACGAACAGCACGGCGGTGTTGTGCCGCCGTTTGCCATTGACAAGCACCAGGGTCTGGTCGCTGGCCAGCCCGCGCAGCGACACCGTCTTGATGGCAAAGCTGGCCCCCGCCCCGGAGTTCGAGCTGTTGGCCGACGGCACCAGGGTCGAGATCAGGTCCCGCGTCGATTGCTTGCCGCTCTTCTCCAGGATCTCCGCTGTCAGCACATCAATGGGTGCCAGACTGGTGGTCACGGTCCGTGCCGTTGACCGGGTTCCGGTGACAATCAACTCATCGACGACTGTGGCCGGTGCGGTGTCCGCCGCGCACTCCGCCCCCGCGAGCGTCAGCGCGATACCGGAAATTCCGGCCAGAAGCCGCATCTTGTGTCGGATCTGCATTTGAACATCCCCAAAGTTCCAGGCATCTGCGTAGCGTGCTCATGCGCGAAGGCGAAGGGGCGCGCGCCGGTTTCGCTGTTCCTGAGGTCAGGAATGTCACATTCGCTTCAAACACGTGCGTTGCAACCAGATCGGCGTACAGTTCTCGGCCGATACCTGGTTTTCCGGCGGCGCAAGAGGGTCGCAGGCTAGAATCGACTCCGGCGGCAGTTCACAGATTGCTGGCCGCGATTCAGCACGACACTGAAATCACGCCACAAATTCAAATTTTCGGCATTTTCGCGAAATTTTCCTGTCGCGAATATTTGAAAGGGTTGGCGAGCACCTGCCCTCTTGCTTCGCATATGCTCAACACCGCGACAGGCCAGCCCGTTATTCGGGCGCATCGCCGTCAATCACGCCTTGCCTGTGCGCGCGATCCCGCCCGCCCGGCGATATGACCACGCAGCATAGGTTGCCCCAAGCAAGGCCATGCCGACACCATAGATCAGGAAGGCCAGCCGATAGTCGCCCACCTGGGCGATCAGTCCAAAACTCAGCAGCAAGACGGTTGTGGCGCACTGGGTCGCAAAGCCCTTCACCGAGGCCACCGTTGCGCGGGTCTCCTGGACGATGGCGTGCTGGAACTTGGCGTCTGTGTTCACGTCCACCAGCCAGTAGAAGAACACAAATACCATCGGAAACACGATGGACCAGGTGTGGAACGTGGCTGCGCCTGCGACCAGCGCCAATCCCGCCAGGGTCACGAGGCCATAGAGACGTCGGATCGAAACGGCCCGCATCCGATGTGCCAGCGCGGCCGCAGCCACGCCTGAGGCCGATAGCGCGGCGATGAACAGGGCAATCCAGGGTGCCGGCAAACCGACCTCGCGGCCAAACAACTGCCAGTAGTCGGCGCAAGCCGCTGCGATGGACTGAAGCCCGGCGATAAAGACCAGCAGTGGCGCGACCCCCGGCAGCTTTGCCGCATGTGCGACGCCCAGCCGGAATTGCGCCAGATATCCCCGTCGCGCCATGCTCATGGCCCGGGGCGCGGCGGGCAACAGCAACGCCAGCCCGGCCGCCGTCGCACCCGCCATCGCGCTGGCCGCGATCAGCATTGGATAGCCGGTGCCTACCGCCGCTGCCGCCAGCAGCGACGCCATCAGAACGCCGGTGAACCGGGCCGACTGGGCGCGGGCGATGACGCGGACATACTCCTCCTGCCGACCCTGGGCCGTGACCTCATCATAGACCAGCGCCTCAAAGGTTCCGGACTGGGTCGCGCTCTTGACGCCCCACAGCACGAACCCCAGCAAGAACCCCCAGAACGAGGGCACCAGCAACCACACCACCAGCCCCAGGGCCCGGACGGTCTGTCCGGCAAACAACAGCCAGCGACGCGAAACACGGTCAGCCAGGATTCCCATGGGAATTTCCAGCACCAGCCCCGTGACGGACCACGCGGCCAGTGCAATCCCGATCTGCGACGGCGTCAGTCCCCGATCCGAGAACATCACCGTGTAGAACGGAACGATCAGCAGAAAGGTGTCAAAGAAGCGATAGGCACACGCCCTCAGGGTTAGGGATCGCACCAGTGATCAGGCGCTGAAGCCGGCTTCGGCGAAGTCCAGCATCCGCCGCAGCAGCGCATCCACGTCGGCCTCGCGCGTGATGCCGCCGGAGAGGTGGTGCAGGCGGTCGAACTCGGCAAACCGGTTGTTGTGCACCATGCCCAGCACAAAATGCAGCCGCCAGTAAACGTCCTCCTTGGGCATATCAGGCCGGGCCGCGATCAGCGCGTCGGCAAAGCGCGCCAGGTGGCTGACGTCGTTCTGCAGCACGTCGCGCATGTCGGCGTTGCCCTCGGACCGCGCGCGGATGATGAACTGCAGGGAGATGCGCCGCTCATTGTCGGGTGAGGCCCACCGCATCGGCGGGGTGAAATAGGCCGCCAGGATCTCCCGCACCGGCGGCTTGCCTTCGTGCCGCCCGCCCGCCTCATGCAACATCCTTGCGCGCTCGCGATTGAGCTCGGCCGTGCGCCGGCGGAAAATCTCGAACAGCAGGGCGTCCTTGGACCCGAAATGATAGTTCACACTGGCCAGGTTCACCCCGGCCGCGGCGGTGATGTCGCGCACCGAGACGTTCTGGAAGCCATGCAGGGCGAACAGCCGCTCGGCGGCCACAAACACCGCCGCCTTGGTTGCGGCCTGGGCTTCTTCGGTGGTGTCTTGTGGATCCGGATTCAGGGGATCGGTCATGCGAGTCCCTTAAGCTTTGCGACAGCTTAGGTCGATGCGCCGGAAGAGCCAACTGGTGCGTGCGGCCCCAACGCCCCCTCCACCGCTTCGCGGTCCCCCTCCCCCGCAAGCGGGTGAGGAGCAGCGGCGGCGAGCTCTTCCCCTGTCGCGAAGACGACGGGGGAGGTGGCGGCGAAGCCGACGGAGGGGGCGCTGGTCGCGACTACCGAAAAATCAGCGCGACAACTCCTTCATCGCCTTCTCCAGCCCATCCAGCGTCAGCGGATACATCCGGTCGTTCACCAGCTGCTTGATGACGCTGACAGACGGCGTGTAGTCCCAGTGCCGCTCGGCCGTCGGGTTCAGCCACACCATGTGTTTGAAGATGCCCGACACCCGGTCCAGCCAGATCGCCCCGGCCTCTTCGTTCCAGTGCTCCACCGAGCCGCCCGGATAGGTGATTTCGTAGGGGCTCATCGTGGCGTCGCCCACAAAGATCACTTTGTATTCATGCGGGAATTTGTGCAGCACATCGATGGTGTTGAGCTTCTCGGCATGACGACGCCGGTTGTCCTTCCACACGCTCTCGTAGAGGCAGTTGTGGAAGTAGTAGAATTCCATGTTCTTGAACTCGCTGCGCGCCGCCGAGAACAGCTCCTCGCAGACCTTGATGTGGCTATCCATCGAGCCGCCGATGTCGAAGAAAATCAGCACGCTGATCTTGTTGCGGCGCTCGGCGCGCATCTGGATGTCCAGATAACCCTTCTGCGACGTGCCCTGGATGGTGCCGTTCATGTCCAGTTCGTCGGGATGGCCCTCGCGGACCCACTTGCGCAGGCGGCGCAGCGCCACCTTGATGTTGCGGGTGCCCAGTTCGACGCTGTCGTCGAGGTTCTTGTACTCGCGCTTGTCCCAGACCTTGATCGCCTTGCCGTGGCGGCCCTTGTCCTGGCCGATGCGCACACCTTCGGGGTGATAGCCATTGGCTCCAAAGGGGCTGTCGCCCTGGCCGTTGCGGCCGTTCTTGCCCTTGCCCTCGCCGTCGCCGTCGCCCTCTTCCTGCTGCGCCCGCTTCATCCGCTCGGCCAGCTCTTCCATCAGCTTTTCGAAGCCGCCCATGGCTTCGATCTGGGCCTTTTCCTCGTCGGTCAGGAACTTGTCGGACAGCCGCTTCAGCCATTCGGCCGGAAGGTCGGCGATCAGGCCTTCCCCCGCGGTCTTTTCCAGCCCGTTGAAGACGTGGGCGAACACCCGGTCGAACCGGTCGATGTTCTTCTCGTCCTTCACCAGGACGGCGCGGGACAGATAGTAGAAATCGTCGACCGAGCGGTCGATGATCTCCTTGTCCATGGCCTCCATGAGGATGAGGTATTCCTTCAGCGTCACGGGCACCTTGGCCTCGCGGAGCTCGGTGAAGAAGCGCATGAACATCAGATTGGCTCGCGTCGAACGACTGTTTGAACTTGGCAGGATGGGGCCGAGGCGCTGCGTTGTCCAGTGCGTCAGGCCCGGAGGCGGCTGAAGGCCGCCGGTCAACCTGTTCCCAAAATCCGTCATCCCGGACGCACACCCGCGTTGGCGGGTGGGTGAGCCGGGACCCAGGAGCCCAGCGCACCTCTCTGGGTCCCGGCTCTTCAGCCTGCTGCGCACGCTTGCGGCCGGGATGACGGTATTTTTTCTTACGCGGGCTAATCGGGGTTGGTGCCCTGAACACTTTTCGTATGTTCAGAGCGCGACGGGTGCCCGAACCCGTGCCGTCCCGCAGCTGCCGCGCTCTACGGTTTCAGGTCCGGTCGCGACGCCAGAAACGCCGCGCGCTCCGCCGCCGTCAGCACCTTGGCCTTTTTCTGCCGCGAAACCTTCGGCGTCGGCGGCAGGAACACGCCCGGCGGCGGTGAGCCCCCCTTGAGGTCCGAGAGCCGCTTGATCGGGGGTTTCATGGTCTGAGCTTCCTCGCGATCCGCCCGTCGGGAGGACAGATACCTCTCCATCGCAGATTCCCGCCGCTCGCCCTAGAGCCTGTCCGTTTCAGATGGACTCATCTGAAACGGATAAACAGGCTCGTTTTCGTACATTTAGAGCGTGACCGGCGCCTGAACCGGTATCCACTTCAGGCTGTCACGCTCTAGGGCCTGTCCGTTTCAGACGGACTCATCTGTACGGACACGCGCGATCTCATGTCTTCACAGCGTGACGGGCGCATGAAGCGGCATCCACGTCAGGCTGTCATTCGCTGCTGAATGGAACCGGGCACTTGTGCCGGGTGAACGCTCGCAAGCGGACCTTCCCACCGTCTCAGATGGGGGGAAAGCGGACGTTGTCAGGATGCCAGACTCGAGCTGATGGCAGACCACCTCATCAGCCACAGCATCAACCGTGGCCGAGGATCAGACACCCTGGCCAAGTGGCGCGCCGTCATGGGCTGGGGCCAGGTTGGGATTGGGTAGCTGTGCCGACCTAGAGACCTGTTGCCGTTCGACCGACACCACCGTCACAGGGGCCGCCATTGGCCCCACATGCGACATCGTTCTGTCGACTGGCGGGGCGCTCACATCGCCATCCCGAGGTGGTCGGCGACGGTGAAGATGTCCTTATCTCCCCGGCCGCAGAGATTCATCATGACGATGCCCCCCTTGCCGACCTCGCGCGCGATCTCGCCGACACGGGCCAGCGCGTGGGCCGGCTCCAGCGCCGGGATGATTCCTTCGAGTTTGGAGCATAGCTGGAACGCATCCAGCGCCTCCTCGTCAGTCGAGGAGACGTACAGCGCCCGGCCCACATCATGCAGCCAGGCGTGCTCGGGTCCGATGCCCGGATAGTCAAGTCCGGCTGATATGGAATGAGCGTCGCTGATCTGGCCGTCGTCGTCTTGGAGCAGATAGGTCTTGTTGCCGTGGAGCACGCCTGGGCGTCCGCCGCTTAGCGAGGCGGCGTGCTTGTCTGTGGCCAGGCCGTGACCGGCCGCTTCAACCCCGATGAGCCGGACGCCCTCGTCGGCTAGGAAGGGGTGGAACAGGCCGATGGCATTGGACCCGCCGCCGATGCAAGCCACTACAGCGTCCGGCAGGCGGCCCTCCATTTCGAGGATCTGCGCCCGCGCCTCTATCCCGATTACGCTCTGAAAATCGCGGACCATGGCTGGATAGGGGTGTGGGCCGGCTGCGGTTCCGATGATGTAATAGGTGTCGTGGACGTTGGTGACCCAGTCGCGCATCGCCTCGTTCATGGCATCCTTGAGTGTGCCCGTACCCGACGTCACCGCCCGGATTTCGGCACCGAGTAGGTTTATGCGGAACACGTTGGGCTTTTGACGCTCCACGTCGAGCGATCCCATATAGACCACGCAGGGCAGGCCGAACCGTGCACAAACTGTGGCGCTGGCTACCCCGTGCTGACCAGCGCCTGTTTCGGCGATGATCCGGGTTTTGCCCATGCGGCGCGCCAGCAGGATCTGGCCCATACAGTTGTTGATCTTGTGCGCGCCGGTATGATTGAGCTCGTCGCGCTTGAAGTAGACCTTCGCCCCGCCGAAGTGCTGGGTAAGGCGCTCGGCGAAATAGAGCGGGCTTGGGCGGCCCACATAGTGCTTCAAGAACCCGTCGAGCTCTGCCTTAAAGGTCGGATCGGCCTTGGCGGTGCGGTATGCAGCGTCCAGTTCGTGGACGAGCGGCATAAGTGTCTCGGGCACATATCGGCCACCGAAATCGCCGAACCGGCCGTCCGCATCGGGATAGGCTGCGTAGTCGTTGACTTTTAGGCGCTCGTTCACAAAAAACTCCTCAGTACTCGTCGGCTGCGGCTTTGACAGGGAATGGCGCAGCAGCGAATATCGCCTTCTTTCCGACGAACATCAGCAGAAACGCGGCGTAGGCAGCTATGACTGCCGCGGAGGTGCCCACCGAGGCCGGCAGCAGCTTCGACGTAGCGGGCAGAGACCAGAAGGGAGTGATCCCCAGCAGGCCATATACACGGACTGCACGTGGCTTAGATTTAGTTCGGGTGGTCATCAATGCCCCCTCACCCGCCGGGCCAGGCCCCACCGTACGATCGCCTGCAGCGCCGGGCGCACTCTTAAAAAGAGCCTGTAGGCGCGCTCTAGAAGCCACAGGAGGGGCGGGGGCGACGCCAGAGTGGCCAGCGGGCGCAGTGACGGAAGCACACGCCACATTTCCACAAACGCCGCCGCACCAGATACCATCCGACCGCCGCGCGGTTGAGCATGGAGCCGAGCTAGCCTAGCCGCACGGTCGGTCGGACATCCGCCTGGAAGGCTGAGATCGACAAACTCGATCGCCAAGGCGCGGTCGAGTCGCCGTATCAGGCCGATCTCTGCAGTACAGATCGGACAATCGCCATCATACCAGACGGTGAGGCTGCGCCGGTCAGCAGCGGCGGACGAAGGTCCCGACATCATGCTACCACCGAGCCAGCGGGCGAGATTGCCATGAACACGGCACCGCTGCTTCGGACGCGCGTCAGAACCCTTGGCACTAGAGCGATTACGATCATCATCAAGGCGACCTTCATAACGCCTGTCCTGGACAAATAAGCCTATTTGATGGATTGTCGAGAAGTTATAGCAAGTTTGTCCATGACAAATGCCGACCTTCCTCGAAGATCCGCGCGTCATGACCATCGCGGCGGTGGAGCGTGATCGCGGTTTGCCGAAGGAGACCTTGCGTGTCTGGGAGCGTCGCTACGGCTTCCCGAAGCCCCTGCGGGACGGAAATGGCGAACGGCTCTATCCGGTCGACCAGTTGGTGACACTCCGCCTGTTCCGCCGTCTCATGGTCGCCGGCCAGCGTCCGGGACAGGTCGTTGGACTAGCTGCCTGCTTGGCAGGTAGCTGCAGCCTACAGGTCGTGCTGGCGTGTGCGGATCGATAGACAGCACAGTGCGGGAATTTCCCTCGCGCCTAGTCTCGGCTTGTTAGGCAGTTTCCTTCGGGTAGGCTGCGCACCTAGCCAAATCTTCAGCCACTACAGGGTACTTCTGAGCCAGCATATGGAGCTGGGCCTTAAGGGCACCCAGTTGATAAGCCTCACGGCCACACCTGCCGTAGCAGAAGCGGTCGATGCTGTGGGGGCTGGACTCGGCTGCAACGCCTTCCAAGTAGGCCGTCACGGTAGGATGCTCGTCAACGAGGTTCATAGTTGTTCCTTTACAGTTCGTCGTGGTTCCCAGCGGCTTGGATATCACGTCGTAGATGACCCTATTGCCCGCCCCACTTGAATGATGATCTGTGCGGCGCCGGGGAGCTTTGCGAACAGCCCGAGGGGGAGCGGTGGGTAGGTCCTTGTAACCAACCTTTGGACGCCCCGAACCCCTGTGTCTAGCTGGCTACAGGCTACGCTACGCTGCGATCGTTGAGCCTAACTTCAGCGGATGTTGCCAAGTGTCATCCCGGTCCGATTTGTCAGTCATCAACCCGGTTGCACAGGTGAGGGTTGGTTGAATTGCGTACTGCGTGCCCCAAACATCACCCTGAACATACGCCGCCTTTCAAACGCCTCCGCTCAACGCGCCTGTTAATGAAATAATGCCTTTAACGTGAACATGACGGATCTGGGCGGGGCATAGGTGCGCTGGATGAAACCGTAGTTTGCGATTGCGAGGGCGTCGGAGATCACCACCTCGTTCGTCAGATTGCGAACGGTTAGAGCTGCGGTCACACCGGACCGGGTCTGACCGAGGGTCAGGGCGGCATTCACAAGGGTCCTGGCGCCCGACTGCAGCAGCGGATCATTGGTGTTATCAAAGAAGATCTGGCTCCTGTAATCCACGGCGAGGGTAGCTCCCAAGGTCCAGTCCTCCGTCAGTTCTGCCTGCCACGACAGGGCGGCCGCTGCCGAAAACTCGGGAGATGCGGTGAGCGTATTGCCCGATCGATCAATGCCGTTGGCATCGACAAAATCCGTGAACTGCGCGTCCAACCAGGAGGTGCTCAGACGTAGCCGGAGATTCCGTGGCAGGGCCGCCTTGAGCGTGAGATCGACCCCCTTCATTTCGGCGTCTGCACTGTCGAGCACCTGACGGGCCGGAGGCGGCACCGAGACGAGCGTGAAATCCTGCAGATCAGTGTAGTCGTAGAAGAAGGCGGCGGCATTGAACGAAAGGCCCGGCGAAACATGCCAGGTCGAGCCGGCTTCCCAAGCGGTGACGAACTCGGGCGCTACCGGACCGATAGAGTCGGTCGAAAACAGGGCACCGCCATTGAAGCTACCGGACTTGAAGCCTCGATTGACGCTGGCGTAGGCGACAAGGTCGGGCGTGAAGGTGTACCGGGCGGCCAGGCGCCAGGATATGGCATCATCGGTCTGTCCGCCGCTTCGGACCGGAGAGAGGACCGGTCTGGCGGTGACTTCCTCAAAGCGGGTCTCGGTCGTGAACGACGTCTTTTCGCGAGTTGTTCTGGCCCCGGCAGTCAGGACCAGACGGTCGGTGGCTCTGAACTCTGTCTCTGCGAACACCGCCACCGACTGGGTGTCGAGCGTGTAGGTCTGGAGCAGCCGGAAAGGTCCGAAGACGAACAGGAAGGGATCATTGATGAAGCCGACACCGGCCGCTCGCAATGTTCCCAGGGTCGAGAACCGGTTGGTCGTCTCAAGGGTCTCGTCGATCACAAAGGCTCCGGCCCGCCAATCGAACCTTCCCTGTTTGGCACCGAAGAGGAACTCGTGGGTAAAGGCGCGGCTTCTATTGTTGAAGTCGAGGGAAACGAGGTCGAGTGGGCTGGCGTCCGTATCTTCACGGACCTCGCGGTCAGCGAACCTCAGGGAGGTGATGGAGGTCACCTCGACGGAGCCAGCCCGGCGTAGGGTGAGGACGAAGCCGCCTGTGTCCAGATACTCGCGACTGTCGCGGTCAAAGCCCTCGGAGAAGGGATCGGACGTATACCTGTAGCCCAGCAGGTTGAGGCATCCTCCGGCCAGCACCCTTTGGGGAGCACAGGGCGTCAGGACCGGTCCGGTCGGGGGCGGAACCGCAAATCCCTCCGGCGCAAACAGACCGAGCCCCTCGTGCGCCGTCATGCCCGACCGGTCATTGGCATAGTCCACGACCAGGCTAGCGCTCCAGGGCCCGGGGGTATCGCTATCCGCCCGCAGCCGGGCAGCAAAAGTGTCGAGGCCGTTCTCGTGACCGCCGGTCAGCGTATTGGCGGTGTATCCATCCGATGTGCGGTAAACGGCCGAAAGCCGCGCCCGAACCACACCGATGCGGCCGCTGTCCGCCGCGACTTCATAGGTCTGCAATCCGTATGAACCGACACCGGCGCTGAGCGTGATGCCCGACGATTGGCCCGGAGCGTTGGTCTTGAAGATCAGCGCACCGCCAGTCGAATTTCGGCCAAACAACGTGCCTTGAGGCCCCTTGAGGATCTCTGCCCCGGCGAGGTCGAACAGAGCGACATTCTGGGCGAGGGGCGAGGCGATATAGCCCTGATCCAAATAGACGGCGACCCCGGGATTGGCGCTGGGGTTGACGTCATTGGATCCGATGCCGCGGATGAAAAACTGCGGCGCCGAAGAGCCGAAAATCGAGCGTTCGGTCAGACTGGTGGACAGACCGGCAATGTCACTAGCCTGGAAAATTCCCGCCTGACTTATAGCCGCCTGGTCGATGACTTCCACGGAACCGGAAATCTTTTCCACCGGGGTTTGCGATCGTCTAGCTGTGACGATGACGGTCTCGAGGAGCGGCACTTGCCCCGAAGCCTGAGCCGCCGCGACGACCTGAGCCGCGCTGTTTGGAGGAGCTATCTGATCGAGGTCAAAGAACATCGCGCAAGTTCCACTCATTATGACAGCGACCTGGGTCGCCCAACAGCGTCGGTGCTAGCAAAAATGAAAACGGGCGGCATATAACCGCCCGTTCCCAAGTATCAGGAAAAATACGAGAGAGTTCAGGCGTCCCGAGCGAGGTTGCTATTACGCCAGTCTTCACTCTTCGCCGAGGCTATCAAGAAGATCAGCACGCCAAAGCCAGCCTTCGCAACGATGTCCGCAATCGTGTAGCCGACCTGAACAGTGACCGCTGCGCTTCCGCTCATGGTTGAGATGTTGGCATTCTCTGGACCGAACAAAAGCGGCGCAAAGTAGACGATCGGGTAGAAGCACCACGACACAACCGTGACCCAGATCGCCAGGCTGACCAGACCACGCGCTTGTTCAGGCTGACTGTTGATCGATGCCCGTAGCCCGACAAACAACTCGTACAGGATGAACAGGAACGGGATCACCGACAGACCACCCCACAGCAGACGCGTGCCGCTGTCAGTGGCAACTTCACCCGGGTAACCAAGCGCCACCATGAGGGCCGCAAGTGTACCCAGCCGCACGCTCTTTGAGATCGTAACAGCGCGGGTCAATCCCATCACGAGGATCAGTTCGACAAGCAGCAGCGGCACGGTGAGCAACCAGTCGACATAACGATAGGCGTCGTTAAACTTCTCTCCTGACCTGGCAACCGTCCCGGCGGTCGCATCGACCACGAATGCACCCGACCAGCTGTCGAACATGCGCCAGTAATGATAGGCCGCAATGAAAGTCACCAAACCGGTGATGATCAAAGCTGTGCGATATTGTGGCGCGACCGTCTCACGAACCAGCCAGAAGAACAGTGTTGCCGCTCCCATGGTTGCGATAGTGAACGACAGCGCATTGTAGATTATCTCGTATTGACCAAGTGTAATTGATTCCATCTATAAATTTCCTTATTCCATTTGGTTTTTACAAACGGCTCACCGCACTGGGATATCCGCGGCCAAAACACCTGCCTGGCTCTGGATCGGCCCTGTAGATTGCCCCATTCTCGGTGAGGCCCAGTTCTTCGGGGCAACCTGACCCCGGGGGCTATTGTGACGCGATCAAGGCGTGTATTCCCGGAACGACGCGGCGGACGTGCGAGGACAGCAGGATCGCGGGCTACCCGGATGGTTCGAGCTACTCGTGTTCGCCGTCGGCGCGCCTTCCTGACGCCCGTGCGAAGACGAGCGGTTTCTTTTCTGCGACCGTGTAGGTGGCTACCGTTATGGCTGCTGCCGCTATCAAAACGATATGACCGACCAAGCTGATGGCGAGAAACGTATAACTACCGATAGCAATCGCGAAAGAAGCGGCCCACATCCAACCCAGGATCTGGAGGATCATGTGCCTCGTCGGTATATCCTGAATATGTCGCAGTGGATTTACTTTATGATTGAAAAGATAGTTCCAGGAAAATACAACTAAACTTCTCATGAATGTATTCCTTGATTTGGCGATGAAAAATGACTCATTTTACTCAAGATAGAACATCTGATTATTCGGTAAAATTCGTGCGGGATCTCCACGCTTCAATCGCGGGTCCAATGGATGCCAGCCCCCGCAGCACATAGACGCCCGGCATGGGACGCAGACCGGGGCAAGCGCCGCCAGCCCAGATCTCAATGGTCCCGGGTACAAGGTTCCGGAGTTCGGCGAGCCCGGTTGTGGCCTGAGCGGCCGGGACAATCGATGAGAACGACAGCGCCAGAATGTCAGCCTTGTGCGCCCTTGCGGCGGCGGCGATTTCAGGAATCGGTGTCTGAACCCCGAGAGAAATACCAAGGCAGCCTTCCAGCGTGAACATCGCCTCGGCCATCATTAAACCCAGAGCATGCGGTTCCTGCGGGAAGGTGCCAAAGAGGACGCGCGGGCGGACGCGCGGCAAACCGGCACCTTCGGCGGCACTGATGGAGCTACGCAGGACCGTCGTGAACTGCTCGGTGAAGAAGTGTTCCTGATGGATCTCAAGGTCACCCCGCGCCCAGGCCGAACCTACCGCTTCCACCAGCCGTGGACCGGTGACGGACGCGAACGCACCCAAGCCGGATCGCAGGACGATCGCATTCAGATGGTTTCGCAAGCCGACGGCATCGTGTGACCTCAGCAGACCCAGCACCGGTTCGGCCTCGTAGGCGGTGGGCTGATCATCGGGACCGCCGACCTTTTCCAATAGTTTCTTCAGTTGGTCATCCGGCAGACCGACGATCTTCCCGGGCCGATGGCCTGCCACAATCAGACGGCGGAGCAGACGAAGGGTTGTGACCTGATCGGCCGGATAGAGCCGTTCATCCTGCTTGTCCCTTAGCGGGTTCGGGAACCCGTAGCGCCGTTCCCACACCCGCAAGGTGTCCTTCGGCAAGCCGGAATCCCGCTCAACGGATGCGATGCTCATCGGTGCTACCGGTTCGGCGACTACATTTGTCATGGACAACTCAACGATTATGGCCAGACAATCCTCCATAATGGCGTATTTGTCTAGGACAAAAATGGGATGCAGTTATGCAAGCTATAATATCCCTGTTCGTGTCGGGCTCGGGGCCTGGTGGAGACCCCGGAAGTATCCACACTCCGGTGTGCTTCGTCGGCACACAGGTGATCGCATGGCTTCACCCGAGGGCCTTTCGAAGGACCGCGCGAACTGGAACGAACTCCGGAAAGTCTTGCCGGAATAGGCTCGGTGTCCCGACACAATCAGCCTCTCAACGTCTGACCCAGAAGAAGACGTTCCCAACGACAGCTTTGGGTCATTTCTCCCCGTTGGGTCAGCGCCGGAAACTCGCCGTTGGCAGGACGGCATCCTGGCTGGCGCGGGTGCTCACCTGGATACTCTCAAGATAGGCGAGAACTTCGGCGACCTGGTTCGGCGCGAACCGAAACTCGGGCATGGCCGGGTGACCCGTCAGGATACCCTCGGCCAATGCCTCCCCAATCGAGGCGATAGGGTAGCGCTTGTGCAAGTCCCGGAAGGCCGGTGCGTTAGGAAACGCGCTTCTATCGGTGAGCCCGGTAGCGTGACACATGCCGCAGTTGCGCTGCACGAGCCGTCGCCCGCTTTCAACAGCCGATGCATTGCCTTTTTGGCCCTGAGCAAGCGCGATAGACCCGACATCGATCACAAGAACAGCGGCTGCCAGCAGAGCAGCGTTGAAATGGGCGGCCCGACGCAACAACGGATTCAAGCTCCGCTTTTGGCAAGGTTCAGCATCTTGGCATCTCCGCCAGTGCCGGCTTTGATAGAGATCATGGCGCGAGTTCTGTCCGCTTAAGTCTTCAGGTCCGGACGAGACCCCTGACCGGCGTCGCGGTCACGCTGCGACCGTCGCAGCGGCCCGCTTCCGATGGGCCTTGACCCGGAACTGACGAAGGGTCGGACGGCGGATCAGGTGGGGCTGCAGATTGAAGGCGCTGTAGGCCACGGTGACGGAAGGCTAGTGTCCGCTTCGGGTCGAGGCCGTGGAAAAACGCGAGTCCTGGTCTCTGCTTGGTTAGCCCGGTGGAGTTTGACCGATCGAGTTCCGCCGTTGAGCTGAGATTTTGCTGTCGATGACTAGGGGGCGATCAGGCTCTGATCGCCGCCATGAGCGGTCCGACGCCG
>CAMCXF010000028.1 GCA_945883235.1 Phenylobacterium deserti
ACGCGGGCGATCAAGAAGCTGACCGGCGAGCACGGCTTCACCCAGACCTTCTTCCGCGACGCGCGTATCCCGGCCGACGAGATGGTCGGCGTCGAGGGCGGCGGCTGGAAGGTCGCCATGCGGACGCTGGAATACGAGCGCGGCGCGCGCGGCGGGCAAGCCGGCGGCTATGTGGCCGTCGGGTCGAACGCCTGGGATGTGCTGGATCTCGCCAAGCGGATGCAGCGGGGCGGTCGGCCGGCGCTCGAGGACCCGGCCATTCGGGCGAAGATGGTCGAGTTCATGATCGAGATCCAGAGCAACGCTCTCTGCGCTCAGCGCACCGGGTTCGCGCCGCTCAACACTGACCGGCCGACCGGCCTGGCGCTGAGCTCCAAGCTGATGAACACGGAGTTCGCGCGACGCATCAACGAGTTCGCGATCAGCCTCACGGGCCCGAGCGGCGCCTACTACGTTGGCGACGAGAACGCCGTGGACGGCGGCTGGTGGACACGGTCCTACCTCAACGCCTTCTCGGCCACGATCGGCGGCGGCACCTCGCAGATCCAGCGCAACATCGTGGGCGAGCACGTGCTCGGCCTGCCAAAGAGCTAGGGCGTCGACCATGCAGGATCTAGGACGGCTGGGCTTCAGCGAAGACCAGGCCACCCTTCTCGATGTGGCGACATCTTTCTGTGCGAGCCGATCGCCCATGGCCAAGGTGCGTCGGCTGATCGAGGACGAGACCGGGCATGATCCGGACGTCTGGCGCGAGATCGTCGAACTGGGCTGGTTGGGCATCGCCATACCTGAGGAACATGGCGGGGCCGGCCTGGGGCTCGCTGAGGTGGTTCCGGTGATGGAGCAGATGGGGCGGCACATGCTGGCGGGTCCGTTCTACTCCACGACCCTGGCCGCGCAGGCGCTGCTGGTGGGCGGGACGGGGGACCAGAAGCGCGTTCTGCTGCCCCGGCTGGCCGAAGGCGCCATCGCCACGCTTGCGCTCTGCGAGCCCAATGACGACTGGGACCTGGGCAACATCGCCTCGACGGCGACGCGCACACCGAGCGGGACCCTGAGATTGTCGGGCGCCAAGCGCCTCGTCTGCGACGCGGACGCGGCCACCCACATCATCGCCTCGGTTCTGTTGGAGGGCCGCCCGGCCCTGGTCGCCTTCGACCGCGCGGCCCTGTCGCCGGAGGCGCTCCGGCGCGAGGTCATTGTCGACCAGACCAAACGGTCCTATTCGCTGACCCTCGACGGACTGGAAGTCCCTGCGGACGGGTCGCTCGATCCGGATCGCGCTGCGGGCGCGCTCCAACACATCCACCTGACCGCCAACCTGCTGGCCGCGGCCGAGATGTGCGGCGGGACCCAGGCAGTGATCGACTACACGCTGGGCTACCTCAAGACGCGGGTTCAGTTCGGCAAGCTGATCGGCTCCTACCAGGCGCTGAAACACCCGATCGTCGACGCCTATGTGGGCTATGAGCAGGCGCGCTCCCACCTGTACAGCGCGGCACATTGCTTCAATGAGCAGGGCGTCGGCGAGATCGCCACCCGCATGGCCAAGGCGCAGGCCGACACCGCTATGTCCTTCGCCGCGGACCGCGCGATCCAGTTCCACGGCGGCTTCGGCTTCACCTACGACTGCGACGCCCAACTTTATCGCCGCCGGGCGATCTGGCATGCCTCGCAGTACGGCGACGCTGGCTATCACAAGGCCAAACTGGCCGACCTTCTGCTCTGAGGCAGGCGCCCGCAGCCAGCCGCGAGACGAATGCAACGACGACCCCACCCAACCGGGGCGAGGGAGAGGAAGATCGAGATGACGATGACCAAACTGTTCGACCTGACCGGCAAGGTGGCCTTGCTGACGGGCGCGTCCAAGGGCATGGGCCTGGCCATGGCCGAGGGTCTCGCCGAGCATGGCGCCAAGGTCATGCTGTCCAGCCGCAAACTGGATCAGTGCCAGGCCGCGGCCGACGCGATCAACGCCAAGGTCGGCGAAACCCGCGCCTACGCCTTCTCCTGCAACGCCGGCTACAAGGACCAGTTGCAGGCCCTGGTGGACGCCACCCACGAGAAGCTCGGCCCCATCGACATCCTCGTCGGCAACGCCGGGGTGAACCCGTTCTACGGTCCGATGTCGGACATCTCCGACGAGGCCTACGACAAGATCATGTCCACCAACGTGAAGTCCAATCACTGGCTGGTGCAGATGGTGGCGCCGGACATGATCGCCTGCGGCGGCGGTTCGATCATGGTTACAGCGAGCACCGGAGCCTTCTCGCCGTCCCTGACCCTCGGGACCTACAACATCTCCAAGCTGGCGGTGATCGCTCTGGTCCGAAACCTGGCTGCCGAGCTGGGACCCCACCACATCCGGGTGAACGCGATTTGCCCCGGGCTGATCCGGACCGACTTCGCCCAGGCGCTGTGGGATAATCCCGCCGCCAAGGCCCGCGCCGAACAGCAGATCCCGCTGCGCCGGCTCGGGGAGGCCGACGATTTCAAGGGCGTTGCGGTGTTCCTGGCGTCGGGCGCCAGCATCTACATGACCGGCCAGGCCGTGACGGTATGCGGCGGCTCGGACATGTGGAGCTAGGAACTTGACGCAGCCGACCTACCCGCGGTTCGCGACCCGCGCCGAGGCCATCGCCGCTCTGACCGACACCGGCGAGCCCTATGAACTGGTCCTCGAAACTGTTCGCGGTCGGCCGCTGAAGGTGTTCCGCAACGCGCCGTCCACGCTCCGCGACCTCTACGTCGCCAACCTCAGCGACAAGACCTTCATCGTCTATGAGGACGAACGGCTGACGTTCGAGGACGCCTGGCGCGAGGCCGGCCGGATCGGCCACCTGCTGGTCAGCACCTACGGCGTCCGCAAGGGCGACCGCGTCGCCATCTCCACGCGCAACTATCCAGAGTGGATCCTGGCCTTCATGGCCGCGACCTCCATCGGCGCCATCGCGGTGGCGATGAACGCCCTCTGGCAACCGGACGAGATGGAATACGGCCTGCGAGACTGTGGCGCCAAGGTGCTGTTCGCGGACCAGGAGCGCCTCGAGCGGCTGGCCTCGTGTTCGCGTGACCTCGATGTCGCTGTGGTCGCCGTGCGCCCCTCCTCGGGGCCCGGCCGGGGCGAAGACCTGAAGACACTCCTGGCCGGCGTCGCCGCCACCGCCGCCATGCCTGCGGCCGAGGTCTCGCCAGACGACGATGCGATCATCTTCTACACCTCTGGCTCCACGGGCCACCCCAAGGGCGTGATCTCGTCGCATCGCAACGTCATGTCGGCGCTGCTGTCTTGGGAGCTGGACCTCGCAGCCGGAGCCGCGACGGCCGCCGCCGCGCTGCAACCGCCGGCCCACCCGCCCGCGACGCTGCTGGCCGTGCCGCTATTCCACGCCACGGGCTCGCATGCGGTCTTCCTGCAGTCCTATCGCGCGCAGCGGAGGATCGTCTGCATGTACCGCTGGGACCCGGAGCGGGCCGCGGAACTGGTCGAGGCCGAGAAGATCACCTCGTTCACGGCGCCCGCCGCGATGACAGGCGACCTGGTGCGGGTCGCCAAACAGACCTCGCGGGATCTGAGCTCCCTTGTGTCGGTCGGCGGCGGCGGGGCGCCACGTGCGCCGGAACAGGTCAAGCAAATCGAGGCTTCGTTCGAGAAGGCGCTGCCGGCCACCGGCTGGGGCATGACCGAGACCAATGCCATCGGCACGGGCATCGGCGGCCTGGACTATCTGAACCGCCCGGCCAGCTCCGGCCGATGCTCGGCGGTGCTGGAACTGAAGGTGGTGGACGAGGCCTGGCGGACATTGCCCGCCGGCGAACGCGGCGAACTGCTGGTGCGCGGCACATCCGTGTTCCGCGGCTACTGGAACCGCGACGAGCTCAACGCGACCCTGTTCGAGGAGGGCTGGTTCCACACTGGCGACGTGGCCTATCTCGACGAGGAGGGGTTCCTGTTCATCGTCGACCGGATCAAGGACCTGATCATCCGCGGCGGCGAGAACATCGGCTGCGGCCAGGTGGAAGCCGCATTGCTGATGCACCCGGACGTTCACGAGGCCGCGGTCTATGCGGTGCCCGACGAACGCCTGGGCGAAGAGGTAGGCGCGACGGTCTATGGCGCGCCGGGTCTGGATGCTGACGGCCTGCGGAGCTTCCTCGAAGCGCATCTCGCCCGCTTTGAGGTGCCGCGCTATATATCTCTGGTCGATGAGCCGCTGCCTCGGACGGCATCGGGCAAGATCCTGAAACGTGAATTACGAGAAGAAGCCGTCGGCAGGCTCGCCAAGGCAGGCGCGTAGTCGGTCCGCGTCGGACCGGCGACCAGCCCAACTTGGAATTTTCACCTCTAACCGGGCCTGAACCAAGCGCCTACAAAGTCGCGCAGACGATGACGAAGATCCCCACGGCGTGGGACGGCCGTCAGCCGAAGGTGAAGGTGAACGGCGCGCCATTGAGCGTGCCGTCGCTGGTTCCGCGAAGGGCTTGTCTAATTCCCGGCGCTTTGCCAGGGGATGACCCGCACCCCCCCGGACTACCGTTGTGCTCCGATCGACACGACCGGTATTGCTTGCGCAGGCCAAGTCCTCACGCATACTGTCATAGTTTGAACGATAAGTATCCGATCAGCGGGGCGAAGGAACGCCGAGATGTCCCACGAAACCGTCATTCGCGCCGGCACGATTGTGGATGGAAGCGGACGCTCGCCCTTCCGCGGCGACATCGCCATTGATGATGGCGTGATCACCCAGGTCGGTGGCAAAGCGGGGCCCGCCGCGCGGGAATTCGATGCCGATGGCCTGAACGTGACGCCCGGGTTCGTCGACGTCCACACCCACCTTGACGCTCAGATCGGCTGGGATCCGTTGCTGACGCCAGTGAGCTGGCATGGGGTCACCACCGTGCTCATGGGCAATTGCGGCGTGACCTTCGCGCCTTGCAAGCCCGTGGACCGTGCTCGCCTCGCGGCGATGATGGAGACCGTCGAGGACATCCCGCGTACGGCCATCCTCGAAGGGCTCTCGTGGGAATGGGAGACCTATGGAGGCTATCTGGACGCGCTGGACAAGCTGAACCCGGCGATCAACGTCGCCGGCTTGGTCGGGCACAGCGCCCTGCGCTTCTATGTCATGGGTGAGCGGGCGGTGGAGGAGCAGGCCACCGACGACGAAAAGCAGCAGATGGCAGACATCGTCGCGCAATCGATCGACGACGGCGCTGTCGGGTTTTCCACCAACCGGTTTCCTGGACACGTCCTGCCGGACGGCCGCTCGATCCCCGGCACCTTCGCCGACCACGACGAGGTCATGCGGATCGGCCACAAGGTCGCCGAGCGTGATGGCCTCATGCAGAATGTCGTCGAGTTCGCACGGAAGGACCTGGCCAGCGGGGCTCTGTTGCGGCGCCTGGGAGTCGAGTGCGGCGGGCGGGTGCTTTTCAGCTACACTGTCGGCCCAGGTGACGATGCCGGCCGGCGCAACGCCCAGTTCCTCGACACGCTCACCGAAGGCGGCGCCGACATCACGGCGCTGTCGATCCCGCGTGGCACTGGGTTCGTGTTCGGACTGCAGTCGCGCCTGCCGGCCTACAATATCTGGGGCCAGCGCAAGTTCTTCGGTTCTGCCTGGGAGAGGCTGGCGGCGCAGCCGTTCGCCGATCGACTCCAGTCGATCCGGCAGGCCGACATCCGCGAGGCGCTGGTGAGCGAGGCTCGCGCCGCTGACGACGCCAAGCTACCCTGGGTGCGCGCCTGCTACTGGATGGGTTCGGGCGACACCCCGGACTACCTGCGGCCGACCCAGGGCAGCCTCGGCGGCATGGCGGACGCCGCCGGCGAGCACTGGTCGGAGACCTTCCTGCGTCTGACCCTTGAGAGCCACGGGCTCGGCCTGTTCACCTGGCGGATGTTCAGCGGCAACATCAATTCGGTCCGCGAGTTCCTGCGACACGATCGGGTCATCCCCGGACTGAGCGACGCGGGCGCCCACGTGTCCCAGGTGATGGACTGCGGCGTCTCCAGCTTCATTCTGTCGCACTGGGTCCGCGACGAAGGCCTATTCAGCCTGGCGGAGGGCGTGCGACGCCTGACGTCAGGCCCGGCGCGGGTGATCGGTCTGAAAGATCGCGGCGTGCTGGCGCCGGGAATGCGCGCCGACATCAACGTCTTCGACCTCGCCGCCGTGGGTGAGCGCCAGCCGGAGCTGGTCCGCGACTTCCCCGGCGGCGCGCCGCGTTACATTCAGCGTTCGACCGGCTACCACGCGACCTTCGTCAACGGCGATCTGGCGTTCCAGAACGGCGAGCATGCCGGTGCGCGGTCCGGTCGGGTCTTAAGGCACAGACATTGACTGCGGTGGCGGCGCGCGCTTCCCACCTTGTTCTTCCGAAGCGGATAAAGGCTTTCTACGGGGCTGGATCGATCGCCAATGGCGCCTATGGGGCCCTGGGTGGTCTGGCGATGTTCTTCTACAATCAGGTGGTGGGCGTGCCGGTCGCCACGGCCGCGGCCGCCATCTCAGCGGTGGTCCTGGTGGATGCCTTTTGGGACATGGTGATTGCTCACACTTCCGACCAGTTCAGATCGAAACTCGGTCGCCGCCACCCATTCATCCTGGCAGCGCTGCTGGTCTTGCCTGTGGCGATCTACCTGCGCTGGCATCCGCCGGCCGGCTGGGCTCCGGAGCAGATGTTCTACTACATCTTGGGAACCGGCCTGTTCCTGAACCTGATCTGGAGCTTCTATGAGATACCAACGTCCGCGCTCGCGGCCGAGCTGGCTCCTGAGTACGATGACCGAACGGTCCTGCTGAGCTGGCGGTGGGTGTTGCAGGCGCTGGGGACCGCAATCGCCACCGCTCTGATCTATGGCGTCTTCCTGCGCGCGACGCCCAACCACCCGGTCGGTCAGTTGAACCGAGACGGCTATGGACCCTTGTCGCTGGCGATCATCGCCGTCGTGGTGACAGCGGGACTGGCGATGGCGCTCGGGACTTCACGCAGGATTCCCACCTTCTTTCAGCCCGAAGCGCGAGCCGTGTTCAGTCTCAGGAACCAGTTCGACAATTTCGCCGGCGCCGTGAAGAACCGCAACTTTCTCGTGGTGATGGTGTCCGGGATCGTCTCCGGCCTGTCGAGTGGGATCGCTGGCGGGTTCGACCTCTATTTCAAGACCTTCTTCTGGGAGCTGAAATCCCAGGACATCCTCATTCTTGGTCTGCTCGGCTTACCCTTTCCAATCATAGCCGGTTTCATCACGCCCGTGCTGGCGCGACGCTGGACGAAACGGCGCGCGATGCTGACGCTGTTCTTCATCAGCGTCATTTTCAGCCAGGGACCAATGCTCCTGAGGCTGTTGGGGATCCTGGATCTGAACGGGTCGCCCATGTTGCTTTGGGTATTGGGCGCCGCCGGATTGGTCGCGGGGGTTGCATCGATGGGCGGCTACATCGCCGTGTCATCCATGATCATCGACATTGTGGAGGACGTTCAGGTCAAGACGGGGCATCGCGCCGAAGCCCTGATTGCGACCGCCGACAGTTTTCCCCAGAAGATGGTCGCCGCCGCGAGCGCCCTGATACCCGGCCTGATCCTGACCTTCGTCGCGTTTCCCAGACAGGCGACGCCAGGGCCTGAGGCGATGGCCCTCATCACCCATGCGGCATGGATATACCTTCCCATAGTCACCCTGTTTTCGGCGGGGTCGGTCGCCATCCTCGCCCTCTACCGACTGGAAAAGAGTGACCACGAACGAAACCTTGCGGCCCTCGGCCGATAGACGTCTGCAACAATTCAACGGAGTACCTGCACATGTCCTACGATCTCGTCATCCGGAACGGCAGTCTCATTGACGGTACCGGCGCAGCCCCCGTCCCTGGCGACATTGCGGTGGTTGGCGACGCCATCGTTGCCATGGGCAAGGTGGAAGGGGCCGGGCGGCGTGAGATCGATGCCGAGGGGCATGCCGTCACCCCTGGATTCATCGACCTGCACACCCATCTGGACGCGCAGGTCGGCTGGGATCCGTTGCTGGCGCCGCTGACCTATCACGGTGTCACCACAGCACTGATGGGCAATTGCGGAGTCACCTTTGCGCCGTGCAAGCCAACCGATCACGCCCTGCTCGCCGAGATGATGGAGTCCGTGGAAGATATCCCCAGAGCAACGATCCTCGGCGGCCTTCCCTGGGATTGGGAATCCTACGGTGAGTACCTGGACTCGGTTGATCGGCTGCACCCCGCGATCAACCTCGCAGGGCTGGTCGGCCACAGTGCGGTGAGATTCTACGTCATGGGGCAACGGGCGATCGACAATCAACCGACCCCCGATGAAATCGACCAGATCGCCAGCGTCATCGGACGGTCCATCGCCGACGGCGCTTTTGGGGTCTCCGTCAACCGGTTGCACGGTCACGCCATGCCGGACGGTCGCGACATCCCGGGCACGGATGCGAAGGAAGATGAACTTCTGGCGATCGCGCGCTCGGTGAAGTCCAACGGCGGCCTGTTTCAAACGATCCCCAACTACGCCACCAAGATGTCTGACGAGATGGACCTGCTCCACAGCATCGGAAAGGCATGTCACCGCCTGCTATGGAGCGCCCCCATCGCAGCCCGCCGCGAGTCTCTGGAGTTCTTCGAGCCCCGCGTGCAGCGCATGATCGCCGACGGCATCGATGTCACCGGCCTGTCCTCGCCGCGCACGGGCGGGTTCATTTCAGGGATCAGCGCTGAGATATTTCTCGATCTGTTGCCGGCCGGGCAGTCCTGGGTGGAACTGAAGGCGATGAAGTTCCCACAACGGTTTGCGGCGATCCAGGATGAGGCCTTCCGAGGACGCCTGATTGCCGACGCTGCTGAACAGCGCGGCTATGACGAACGCTCTGCACGGACCTATCCACTCGGCGATGGCAAGGTTCCGAACTGGTGGTCGCCTGACAGCGACAGCCTGTTGTCCCGCAGCCGGGAATCCGGCAAGCCCGCTGCGGAACTGTGGCTTAACGCCATGGTGGAGAGCCGTGGCAAAGCCCTGTTCATCATCCGCACCCACAACCGCGACCTGGCCGCCGTGCGCGACTTCATTGGCTCCGAGTGGGCCTTGCCCGGGCTCGGCGATGCTGGGGCCCATGTGACGATAAGCATGGACTCGGCCTTCTCCAGCCTGATGCTGTCGCATTGGGTTCGGGACACCGGCGTGTTCACCCTTGAGGCAGCCGTCCGCCGTTTGACGAGCATGCAGGCCCGGGTGCTTGGCCTGAACGACCGCGGCGTCCTCGCCGTCGGTAAGCGCGCCGACATCAATGTCATTGACGCCGATCGCGTGACTGAACTGCAGCCGGAGATGCTCCATGATTTCCCCGGCGGCGCGGCGCACCTGTCGCAACGGGCCGCCGGATATCGGGCGACCGTCTGCAATGGAACGGTCATCCTGATCGACGACGAGCACACCGGCGATCGCGGCGGCCGTGTCCTCAGAAATCCACAGCACTGAGCGGCCCAACGGATGTCAACATGAGTGCCGCGTTTGAAGGCCTGAATGTCCTCGACCTGTCGGACCGCCTCTCCGGCGCGTTCGCGGCGCGGCTGTTTGGCGACTTCGGCGCGGAGGTTACCCTGGCCGAGCCGCCAGACGGACATCCCCTGCGGCATGAACCTCCATTCCTGGACGACGAGCCAGGCCTCGAGCGCAGCGTGGCGCACGCCTTCGCCAACTGGAACAAGCGCTCGCGCGTGGTCACCGCAGAAGAGGCGCTGAACGCCCTTGTCGCCTCCGCAGACGTGGTCATCACCACTCAGTCGCCGATTGGCGCGGCGCGTGTCGGGGATCTCAACATCCTTTCTGCGCTCGCCTACATCCGCCCTGACTCAGTGCATCTCTCTGTCACGCCACACGGTCTCTCCGGGCCGCTCTGCGAAGCGCCGGGCGACAACCTGACGTCCTGCGCCCGAACAGGCTGGGCGTTCGTCAATCGCCACCTGGATGAGCCGCCGCTGCAGCTGCCGCGCGATCAGGCGGGATATGTCGGCGGCGTGGCAGGCTTCCTGACCGCCGCCGCCGCCCTTCGTCGGCGAGATGCGACGCCAGATGCTGAAGTCGTGGATGTCAGCGAGGTCGAAGCTCTGGCCCTGACGGTTCATCCCTGGGGGATTTCCGCCATCTACAACCAGCTCGGCTTCAGCAACGCCGCAGGCGCCCGGCCGCGGGGCGCTCCAGGGCCGCTTTGGGACCTGTCGGACGGCCGAATGCACTTTGCGATCGCCGACTTCCATCATTGGCCCGAGGCCATGGCGGCGCTCGGCCTACCGGACCTCGGCGTCCGCGCGGATCTGATTCCAGACCTTGGCCGGCACTCAAAAGACCTCACGGACGTCGGCGCGGGCTTGGCCAAGAGCCTGCCGAACCTGAAGCGTTGGCCTGTGTTCGAGAAGCTCGCAGAGCTGCGATGTGTGGTCGGCGTGATGCAGACCACCGACGAACTTCTCAGCAACCCGCAGCTCTGCGCCCGCGAGTTCTTCGTCGAAACCGAGATCGACGGACGCCCGGTGAAGGCGCCCGGCGCGCCCGCGAAGCTCACCCCCTCAGCTTGGCGCCTTTCCCGCCCCGCGCCTCGCCTCGACGCGCATCGCGACCAGGAGCCCGCGGCGCATATTGCGCCGGCGCGGACTCCGACCCCCCAGGTCGGGTCAATGGCCGAAGGCCCCCTCAGCGGTGTTCGCGTCCTGAGCTTCGGTCAGGCCTGGTCGGGCACCTTTGGGACCGAACTGCTCGCGCTGCTGGGAGCGGATGTCGTTCAGGTCGGCTCCAAACACCGGCCGGATGTCTGGCGGCGGGTTGGCGACAAGGTCCCGGCGGGCGTCACTGACCCAGGCCGCGCCCAACATCCCCTGAACACTCAGGGACTCTACAACGCGGTAAACCTGCACAAGCGCGAGATCTGTCTGGACCTGCGGAACGCACGCGGCCGTGAGTTGCTGTGGCAGCTGTTCCCTCGCTTTGACGTCGTAGTCGACAACTTCAGGCCCACCGTGATGCCCGGCTGGGGCGTCACTCTGGACCGGCTACACGCGCTGCGGCCAGGCATGGTCTGGGCGTCCATCTCCGGCTACGGCGCCAGCGGGCCCTACAGCGCCTATCCGGCCAACGGTTCGACAACCGAGGCGATGTCGGGTCTGTCGTCGCTTCACGGGTACGTTGGCGACGCCGGCATGAATACCGGAGGCCTCTATCCCGATCCGATGTCGGGATACTTCCTGGCTGCATCGGTGATGGCGGCTTTGCACGCCCGGGATCGTACGGGTGACGCCCAGCGCATCGACCTGTCGATGATGGAGGCTGTGAACGTCCTGTGCGGCGAGGCCATGCTGGAGCGAGTTTCCACCGGCCGCCCTCCTCGCCCTCGCGGCAACCGGCATCCCCGGTTGGCGCCCCATGGCTGTTACCCAACCCGGCCACGGGTACTGGATGGGACCGCGCAACCGGCCGAGGCGTGCTGGCTCGCCATCTCAGTCGACGACGAGACCGCATGGCGCGCGCTGATCGCGCACATTGGCGATTTGCGACTGAACGACGCGAAATTCGCCACTATGGCGGCGCGGAAGGCCAATGAAGACGGGCTTGACGCGCTGGTCGGCAGCTGGTCCGCCTCTCAGGATGCACACGACGCTGAGCAGGCCCTGTGCGCCGTCGGAGTCGCGGCCGCGCGGGTTGTCCCGCTCTATGAACTCTACAGTCGCCCGGATCCAAATTTCGTCGCATCCGGGTTTGTCGCCCAGATCGACCACCCCGAAGCGGGCCCGACCTGGTTGCCCGGTCGTCCCTGGAGGTTCTCGGTTGCAGCTGCATCGCCGATCCGCGCCGCGCCGTGCGTCGGCCAACACAGCCATGAGGTTCTGGTCGGGGAACTCGGCGTGACGGAGGCCGAGTATGCTGAACTCGTCGCCGCCGGCGTCACGGGCACACTGGATGGCGACTGAATGACCGCCAATCCGACTTGGCCTCGCCGCCCCCTTTTTTGTACGTCGTCTTAGGAGCCGCCTTGAAGATCTCGTCTGTTCTGATCGCCAATCGCGGCGAGATCGCCATCCGCATCGCCCGCGCCGCCGGGGATCTCGGATTGCGCACGGTGGCGATCTATTCGAAGGACGATGCCGCCAGCCTGCATCGACGCATGGCCGACGTGTCCCACGCCTTGGAGGGCAGTGGCGCGCGCGCCTACCTCGACATGGACGCGGTGATCGAGGCGGCGCTTTCGAATGGCTGCGACGCAATCCACCCAGGTTATGGATTCCTCTCCGAGCGCGCCGAGTTCGCGGAACGGTGCGCTGCCGCGGGCATCACCTTCATCGGCCCCAAGGTCGAGCATCTGGCGCTGTTCGGGGACAAGACCCGCGCTCGAGCGGCGGCCGTTGCATCCGGCGTCCCGGTAACGCGGGGCATCGACCGCAGCGTCAGCCTCGACGAAGCGCGAGCATTCTTCGTCAGCCTCGCGGCTGACGGACAGGCGATGATCATCAAGGCCCTCGCCGGTGGCGGCGGGCGCGGCACGCGGGTTGTCAGCGACCCGGCGGACCTTGAGGGCACCTTCGAGCGCTGCCGGTCCGAGGCGAAGGCGGCCTTTGGCGTGGAAGACGTCTATGTCGAGGCCTTCATCGCGCGCGCGCGCCACATCGAGGTGCAGATCCTGGGGGACCTAAACGGCGACGTTGTGCACCTCGGCGAGCGTGAATGCAGCGTTCAGCGGCGATTTCAGAAGGTCGTCGAGGTTGCGCCAGCGTTCGGACTCGCTGAGGATTTGCGTCAAGAGATCATCGCGGCTGCCATGCGCTTTGCGCGTAGCGTTCGGTACAGCAACCTGGGCACCTTCGAATTCCTGGTCGACGCCAGCGGCAGTACGCCCGCCCAACCCTTCGTGTTCATTGAGGCCAACGCCCGACTTCAGGTCGAGCATACGGTTACGGAAGCCGTCACGGGCATCGACCTGGTGCAGACACAGATTCGCCTGGCGGCCGGCGAGGCCCTCGCCGAACTCGGGCTCGACGACCCTGAGTGCGCACGACCGCGCGGGTATGCGATCCAGGCCCGGGTGAACATGGAAACCATGGCCGCGGACGGCACGGTCCGGCCGAGCGGTGGCGCCCTGACAGCCTATGAAGCGCCTAGCGGACCCGGAATTCGCACAGACGGATTTGGCTATACGGGATATCGCACGAACAGCGCGTTCGACTCGCTGCTTGCCAAGGTGATCAGCCATGCCCCTGGCAAGGATCCAGGAGCCGCCGTCGCACGCACCCTTCGGGCGCTGTCGGAATTCCGCCTGGATGGCGTGGCGACCAACATCGGTCTGCTGCGCAACATCATCGGCCATCCCGACTTCGTCGTCGGTGCGGTCCACACCCGATGGCTTGACGAAAACGCCGCGACGCTGGCGGCCAAGGACGAGACGGCCGTCAACCGCTTCGCTCCGACCGCTCCAGGCCGTTCGAAGGAGTCCGCCGGTGGCTTCGCTGGCGCGCGGGTAGATACGCGCGATCCCCTGGCGCTCTTCCAACACGACGCCAAGGTCAAATCCACTCAGGTCCAGGTCGACGACATCGAGGACGCTGACACCGAACAGGCGATCGGCCCGGACGGCGCGGTGGGCGTGGGATCGCCGATCCAGGGCACGATTGCTGCGATCAGCGTCAAGCTCGACGACCCCGTACGGAGAGGTCAGCAGGTAGCCGTCGTCGAGGCGATGAAGATGGAGCACGTCATCGTCGCGGACCGTGACGGCATCGTGCGCGCGGTGACGATGGGCGTCGGCGACGTCGTACGTGAGGGCTATCCGATCGTCTTCATCGAAGAAGCCGAGGTCGCCGGCGCGCAAATCGCAGCGGCGTCCACTATCAATCCAGACCACATCCGCGCGGACCTGCAGGAGAACATCGACCGACACGCATTCACGCTCGATGAGAACCGGCCAGAGGTCGTCGCCAAGCGCCACGCCCGCGGCTACCGCATGGTCCGCGAGAGCATCGACCAGCTTATGGATGCCGGCTCATTCAAAGAGTACTGGCCACTCATCGTCGCACGCCAACATCGCCGCTTCGATATGGAGACCCTGCGCAAGAATACGCCGGCGGACGGATTGGTCGCCGGCATCGGCGCGATCAACGGGGACCTGTTCGTGCCGGAACAGAGTCGCGCCATGGTGGTCGCCTATGACTACACCGTGCTCGCCGGCACGCAGGGCGGCCGAAACCATTACAAGCAAGACCGCATGTTCGATCTGGCCCACAGGCTGCGCTTGCCAGTGGTACTTTTCGGTGAAGGCGGCGGCGGTCGTCCAGGGGACGACGCCAATGGACCTGGGGTCGCCTTCGACACCCACACCTTCACGCAGTACGCCCAATTGAGCGGCCTCGTGCCCCTGATCGCGATCGTCAATGGGCGCTGCTTCGCCGGCAACACTGCCTTGGTGGCCTCGAGCGATGTGATCATCTGCACAGAAGGGTCCACTTTGGGCATGGGCGGGCCAGCAATGATCGAGGGCGGCGGCTTAGGCGTCTACACACCGGAGGAGGTGGGGCCGATGTCTTTCCAGGTGCCGAACGGGGTTGTGGACATCCTGGTCAAGGACGAAATCGCCGCCGTCGAGGTGGCGAAGAAATACCTGTCCTACTTCCAGGGGCCCATCGACGCCTGGGAGGCGCCGGATCAACGGCCCTTGCGCCATGTGATCCCGGAGAACCGGCTCCGCCTCTACGATATGCGTGAGATCATTTCGACGATTGCCGACAGCGGCTCGGTCCTGGAGATCCGCGAGAAGTTCGGGATCGGAGTCATTACTGCCTTCATCAGGGTTGAGGGGCGCCCGATGGGGGTGATCGCGAACAACCCGCACCATCTCGCCGGCGCCGTTGACTCGCCCGGAGCCGACAAGGGCGCCCGCTTCGTCCAACTCTGCGACGCCTTCGACATTCCCATCCTCAGCCTCATGGATTGTCCTGGGATCATGGTGGGCCCGGACGCGGAGCGAACGGCCTTGGTCCGCCACGCCCTGCGCATGTTCAATGTGGGGGCCAACATCACAACGCCGATGTTCGGGGTGGTCGTGCGCAAGGCCTACGGCCTCGGCGTCCAGGCGATGTGTGGCGCGAGCTCCGGGGTGCCGTTCTTCACCGTGGCGTGGCCGACTGCGGAGTTCGCCGGCATGAACATCGAAGGATCGGTCAAGCTGGGTTACCGAAAGGAACTGGCGGCGATTGAAGACCCTGAGGCACGGCGCGCCGAGTTCGACCTGAGGGTGCAGCGCGCCTATGAGAGCGCCAAGGCGGTCAACGCCTCGGCCGGCGGGGGTCTCGACGATGTCATCGATCCCGGCGCCACCCGCAGCTGGATCGTCAGTGGGCTGCACGCGCTGCCACCCACTCCTAAGCGCGAGGGCAAGAAGTACCCCTACATCGACCCCTGGTAGGCACGCCGATCGTCCGACTGGCGTGTGTACGTCCCATCAAGCAATAGGATCACGAGGTTAAAGCATGACGAAGCCCATCTCTCCTGACCAAGGCCCCGTGGCCGTCACCGGCGCCGCTGGGTTCATTGGATCCCACATCGTGCTCAACCTGATCCGGCGTGGCTACACGGTCCGCGCCTGCGTGCGCGATGCGGCGAACTTGACCAACACAGCGCACCTGTCAGCCATGAACGGCATCGGGCCTGGCCGGGTGACCCTCCACACCTGCGACATGACCCAGTCCGGCGCCTATGACGCAGTGTTCAAGGGTTGCGTCGGCGTTTTCCACGCCGCGGCCGAGATGGGCAATCTCGAGGGTTCAACGCCGATGAAGGTGTACGAGGGCGGTCTGATCGCCACCCAAATGCTAATTGACTCGCTCCACAAGGCCGGCAGCATTCAGCGGCTGGTCTACACGAGCTCCTTCGCCGCAGTCGCCCATCCGGCCGACGAGGGGCATCTCTACACCGAGGCTTCAACGGCCGACATGAACCCGGAGCGGCGCAAGCCGACCTCGGCCTGGACGATGGAGGTCGTCGCCCACAACCGCGAGGTCGCGTATGCGATGACCAAGCTGGAGTCCGAACGCTACGTCTACGCAGAGGCCGACAAGGGCGGGTTCACGGCGCTCGGCATCTGCCCCTGCCACGTTATTGGGCCGCTGCTCTCGGCATCCCATCAACGTCCGTGGTCCTGGCAGACGCGGATTGGCGACATGCTGGAGGGCTATAGCCACCCACGGATGTTCTGGAACATCGTGGACGTTCGCGACGTGGCTGAGACCCAGGTCCTGGCCGCGGAGAGCTCGGCGAACCGCAATGGAGAGCGCTACAATCTGGTCGCCACCGACGACAGCGGCCTGATCCCGCAGGGAGACCTCCAGGCCATTCTCCAGCGGATGTATCGCGGCGTCGGCATAGGCGGCGACTATCGTGACGGGCGGATGTATCGCTCGCCGATCGCGCGGCTGGAAAAGCCGATCACCCAGCTTGGCCTTAAGCCCCACACTGTCGAACAGGCCGTGCGCGACAATGCCGACAGCCTGCTGGCCTGGGGCCTGGTCAAGACCCGGTCCGGGGTCGAGAACTGGCAGCGCGAAGGCAACGACCTTGGCGTGAAGTCAAAGTGGAGCCCGCACCTCTATCCAGCGATCGACCCGGAGGTGCGGGCGCGCATGGTCGCCGAGGGACGGACCTAGGCGATCACGACAGATCCTCAGCGACCCGTGAACGCCGGGGCGCGCTTCTCGACAAAGTGGGCGACGCCCTCCTTGAAATCCTCTGACGTGAAGCTTCCCGGCATGTCGGCGTTGGCGGCGTCAATGGCTTCACCCAGGTCCTGGAACTGGGCGTTCCAGATCTCGCGTTTCATCTCTCGCAGCGAGCGCGGGGACACTTCTGTCGCCAGCATTTGGGCATAGATCATGACCTCTGCCTCGAAGTCGGCAAGCGGAATGACGCGACTGACCAGCCCCATGGACAGAGCTTCTGGGGCCCTGATCTTGCGGGCGCTGAACAGCAAATCCGCCGCATGCGCCATGCCGATCAGCCGGGGCAACAGCCAGGAAATCCCGTGCTCGGCGATAAGGCCTCTGCGCGAGAAGGCGGTTGTAAAGACCGCCGCATCCGAGGCGAAACGCATATCTGCATAGAGCGCCATGACCATGCCCAGACCAGCGCAGGGCCCGTTGATGGCCGCGATGATCGGCTTGGGCACCGCTGGGAAGTAGGAATACTGGCGCTGGTAGTCCGACCGGCTTGACGCGTCGAACGGCGTCGAAGTGCGGGCTGCCCGCGCGGGCTCAGAGCCCGACCGCGCCTGCCCGGCCGCCACGGTGGATTGAAGGCCGTTCATGTCTGCGCCAGCGCAGAAGCCGCGACCGGCTCCGGTCAGGACGATGACCCGGACGTCAGGATCGGCGCCAGCGTTCCGCATCGCGGACCGGAGTTCACGTTCCATCTCGCCGCGCCAAGCGTTCAGTCTGTCCGGACGATTGAGTTTGATTACGGCGACCCCGCCATCGACCTCATACAGGATATCCTCGTAGGCCATTTCAGCGTTCCCCCTGTTCGGCCGGCCGCAGCTGGATGCTGGGTCTCGGCGGTGACTCATCCAGTTCGGTTGGCAGTTCTGCTTGGGACAACGGCAAGGCACCTGATCCACTCCCTGCTAACGCCGATATGTTGGATCACTTGACGGCCTCGGTTCTGGCTTCTGTCGTGAGCTTCGACCGCGAAAGGCGCAAGTTCGGTCGTTGATCAGAGTGACGGTGAGATTGGCGCAGGGCCTAGCGCCGGTAGGCCCTCAAGGGGCTGCGTCCCCGGCCCTGTCTATCCGGCGCGCATCTCAGCGACCACCTCGCGCATCCCCTCCCATTCGTCCCACATGTCGCACAGCGCGTCCTTGGATCGCTGCCAGGGGTTGTTTCCGGGCTCGTATTCCAGCCACTCTCCGCGCCAGCCACGATCCGGATGGTCGGAGATTCCAGTCAGCACCTTGTTGGGCTGGCGCCTCTTGTTACGGATTCGGAAGATTATGTTCTTGCGGGACTCGGTGCCGAGCTCATTTCGGGAGCCGGAATGGAGGATGTGGTAGCTCGCGACACATACGTCGCCGGCCTGCATCAGGACCGGCGTCGGTCGCGGCCAGCGCTTGCCGTCGGGCGTCCTCTCTGAGGTCTCATCGATGAACTTCGCCATGACCGGCTCTGGCATGTAGACCATGCCACAGCGGTTCGGGGCGTCGTGATTGAGGCGCGGCCAGCCAGGTCCTTCGGGACCCAGCCGGTCACCCTGGCTGCGCTGCCACTGGAAGAACTTCTCCATCGCATGGTGCGATCCCGGCAGCACGTTGGTTTGCCCTCGTCCGGGCTCGGTCTGGTCGTTGAGGCAGACAAACAGGAAGGCCGTGAAACTGCCGAGCGACAGAGTCCTCTCCGGATCCTGATACATCGGGGTCGAGTTATGGCCCATGACTTCGGCGCTCTGGCCCAGGTCGCCGCTGGGGCCGGACGCGAAATGTCGCCGGTAGATTTCGTCAGGCGCGCCCTCTTGAACGGCCTGCGGCGAGTTGATCGTGATGTTGCCGTCCTGGTGCATCTCCGCGCCGAAGTAGGGCATGTCGCAGTCGCGATAGCCGAGGCTATTGAAGTGTTGGCCCGGCTCGCGGCGTTTGAGAATTCCCACCTGGCAGGCCGTTGGGGGATCGAACTTCCCCATCACTTCATGCAGGATCGGCGCGATCGAAGAGGCGTTCACCAGATCGGTCAAGGCCGCGTCATTCATCAGGCTTTCACCCTTCTGGGCGGCCTTGATCCGCCGGCGCGCCGCCTCAACCAGGTCAGGCGAGACCGCGCCACGGACGATGAAGTAACCGTCCCGATGGAAGGCCCGCTTCTCTTCAAGCGTCAGGCTGGGATTTGCGCGAACCTTCGATACTGAGTGAGCAACCTGTGACATTCGCGCCTCCTCGTCGGCAGAAACTCTATTACTATCAGTGATGGTGACAACCCATCAGGGCGAAATCTGACTATTCAAGGAGCCCGGCGCCCGGGCGCCGATCACCTGATTGCGGAAGAGCATGTTCAGCGCGCCCAAGGCGTTGAACGCGCCGGGCGCAACAAACCCGGCGAGCTTGATCTTGAAACTCGCGCTCGGCGCTACGACGTCGTCCGAAGCCGGCGTTGCAGGGCTCATTCGTAGACGCCGTGGTCGAGAATCCTGTGATCCGGTTCACTGACGACGCCCGTCATGCAGACAGCCTATAGAAGTCCGCCGCCGCGCCCCGGAACATCGCGGCTTTCTCGCCGTCATTGAACGGCTCGGCGATGCGCTTGAAGGCGTTCCACAGAACGCGGTAGCTGAGGCTTGCCCTATCGACGGGGAAATTGCTCTCGAACATCGAGCGCGAGGGACCGAAGAGGTCGATGGCGACGCGGTAGTAGTCGCCCTGCGCCGCCACGAAGGCCTCAGATGAGGGCGAATCGCCGGGCGGCTTGTGCCAGCCATAGCCGTTGATCGGCATCGCCATGCCGCCCAGCTTGATGAAGACGTTGGGGCACGCCGCCAAGGGGGCGATGTCGCGTCGCCACGACTGAAAGACACCTTCACGATCATTGGCGTAGGGGCCGATCCCCAGCGGCCCTCCAAAGTGGTCAAGGACGATCCGGGTCTCCGGAAAGGCGCGCGCCAGGTCGGTGAGGTCGGAAATCTGCGGGTGGAAGAGCCAGGCGTCGAACGTGAGGCCGGCCGGCGCGAGGCGGCTGAAGCCCTGGCGAAAAGCGGCGTCGAGATAGAGTTGCGGCGGCGGATTGTGGTGTGACGGCCGGATAGCGTCCGAGGCGTCCCAGGCGGCGGCGTGGCGAATTCCGCGGAACAGTCCCCGCCCCGCCTCAATGTGGCCGTCCAGGACCTCCGCGACGCCCGGGTCGCGAAGGTTTGCGGCTCCGACGATTCCTAGGATTGGTGCGGTCCCTTTCAGTTTCGCCTGTTCCGCAGTCGCCGCGACGAACTCAGTCTCTCCGACCGTCCGCATCTGTTCGGGGCCATCCTGCCGGTGGGATGCGCCGCATTCGATGAAGACGGTTGCGACAACGCGGTGACCGGACGCGACATCGGCCGTCAGGTCATCAAGCGCATAGCCCGCCCGATCGCCAGGCGGCCAAAGATGATGGTGCGGGTCGATGATCGGCCGATCTGCCTCCAGGATCGGCTCCACGCCGCCCTCGGCGGGGTCATTGGTCGGACGTGCCAAGCGGTCAGCTAGCGCTTGGCGCGGCGACGCGCGCACTGTGAAGTTCCGCGATCCGTGCCCTGGTCGCAGCATGTTCCCGCTGGCTGATCCGGTACCGCGCGTAAAAGAAGACCGAGATAATGCCCGGGATCATGGCGACGGGGCCGACGAACAGGGCCAGCTGGTCGATGATGGCCGGGTCCACCGTTCCCGGTTGCGCCTTCTCGGGGAAGGCGATGATCGACAGGATCACCCCGGCCAGCGCGGCTCCCAGAGCGGTGTCGAGTTTGGCGAACAGCGCCCGCGTCGAGTACAGGACGCCCTCCTGCCGTATGCCGAAGCGGACTTCGTTCTCGTCGGCGACGTCGGCCAGCGCGCTCATCACCGAGATATTGAGCACCGCCCCAGCGGCATAGCTTGCGCTGGAGATCGCGATCAGGGTCGGCAGGAGCATGGGGTCGCCGCGTTCGAACATCGCACCGGCGAAGTACAGGATGATCCCCAGGGCCGGAAACACCGCGTTGCCCGCGGCGCTCCAGATGATCACATGCCGCTTACCCCACTTCGCATGCAGCCGCGGCGTCAGGTTGAGCGCGGCCACGAAGCCCACCAAGCTGCCGACGGCGTACCAGCGGAGCAGCTCGGACGAGAATCCCCAGAAATAGGTGCCCACATAGAGGTTCAGGGTTTCCCTGACCCCCGCCATCAGAGACAGCGCAAACAGACCCGCCAGCAGCCAGAGATAGTTCCGGTTGGCCAGCACCTTTCCGACGTCCTTGAGGAACTCGAAGGGCGAGAACTGCGGCAGGTTCTCCGGCGCCCTGGGTAGTCGTGGGATCTGATCGCGCGTGAACCAGGCCGAGGCGAAGAGGATGGCCAGCGTGGAGGCCGCAGCGAGCAGCGAGAAGGGAAGATAGGGTGCCGGGTTGAGCAGGCCCCGAGGATACTCCGGCGTCGCCTTGAAGAAGAACGTGAGCGCGATCAGCGAGATCGCCGTTCCTCCGATCCAGGTGGAGAAGTTGTTCCAAGCCATGACCTGGCTGCGCTCGATGTACGAATGCGACAGCTCACCCCCGAGGGCGAGGTGCGGCGTGTGGAAGACGCCCATGGCCACCCTCAGGCCGACGACCGAGGCCGTGAACCAGACAAAGGTCAGGCCGTGGCCCAGACCGTGGGGCGGGTTGAAGATCGCCAGGAAAAAGAGCGCGATCGGAATGGGCGCGGCGAACATGTACGGATGCCGGCGTCCCCATCGCGAGCGGGTTCGATCCGACAGGGACCCAATTATCGGATCGGCGAAACCATCGAACACAAAGGAAATCGAGATCGCCAGACCGGCCAGCCATCCCGGCAGGCCGATCACCTGATTGTAGTACAGGAGTGCATAGGAACTCAGAGAGAAGAGCGCGATCGTTTCGGCGGCGCTGCCGATCCCGAAGGCGAGCTTGGTGCGCAGCCTGAGAGGCGCCGCCTCCGCGGCAGGCGCTCCGTCGGGCGAGCCCACTGTGCCGGTCATGCGCTCCTCCAGACACCGCTATTTGAATGCGCGGTTTGTCGAAGTAAGAGAGTATGCGCGCCTGCTCGTCAATCACCGGGTTGAGCCAGACGGGTCGTAGCGCAAAGAAACCGCTTTGGTCGCTGATCCAATCGATCATCGAGGATGATCTTGGCTCTGCGGATCTGTCATCATGCGTTTGAACAACCGGTATCGGATTTGGATGAGGCCGAAGGTAGTTGAGTCCTTAATGACAATCCGAGGGCCGTTCAGCGCGGCCCACGATACTCGGTGAAGGTCTCCCAGTCGGCCGCCGCCCGTCGCCGTGCGTCCTCACTATGCCGGCTATCGAAGTCCTGATCGAAGGCCTCGGGCCGGGACATCGAGAGTTCACCGACCGGCACGTGCGCCATGTCCGGGTCGATGACATTGCCGTCGACCATGCCCCAGCCCTGAAAGGTTCTGAAGCCGATCAGCTGCTTTAACTTCGGGGACAGCGCTCGGAACGTCTCCTCGCTCATGCCCGCCAGCTGGTTCTCCTGCTGGCGCATCTCTGGCCGGCAGTAAAGGATCCGGCTGGCCAACCGCGTTCCGGGGGCCGTACGCTTGCCGCCCGAGTGCAGGAGGCGGCTGTCGGTCAGGAAGCAGGTTCCGGCCGGCGCGTTCAGCGCCACCAGGCGCTCGTCCGCCAGGGCCGCGAAGTCTGTGTCAGGGCGCACGAGATTGTTTCCGGCCGCGTCGCGATGCGAACCCGGCACGACGTAGGTGCCGCCCTCCTCCAGGCCGAAGTCCGTATAGAGCCAGATAATCAGGCAGAAGAGCGGAAACGGCGGATGCGGCAGTGGCACGATGCCCTGATCCTGATGCAGTTCCTGCAGACCGCCACGCTCGTGCACGATCGAGCCGTGGGCGGTTGCAAGGTAGAAGGCCGGCCCCAGCATCTTGGCGAGGAGCTCCTCAACCAAAGGGCCTGCATCGGCAGCGGCGGATTCGAGCGCCGCCAGATCGCGAAATACCTGACCCTTTGGCAACAGGTTGAAGACCGTTTGAGCATGACCATGATGGCTCATCCGCGCCACGCCGGCGGCGCGCTCAGCCGACGCTTGATCCATCAGCCGATTGACCTGCGCAGAGACCTGCGATGGCGACATGGCGTCGGCGACCAGGCAATATCCCCACCGTACGAAATCTGCCTCGAGTTGCTCCATGTCGCGGGACGGCTGCGGCAACTCGGGAAAGTCCGAGGAGGGACGAACGCGCTCACGCTGCTTCGTGATTCCGGACAGCCTGGAACCGGACCAGATCTGATCCGCGTAGGTGATACGGCGCGGCCAAAGGCCGGCCTCCGCAATCACGGGCACCGCCTCGCCGAGCCGGGCCCTCAGCTGCTCCACTTCCCGCCGAAGGGCGACTATCTCCTCGGCGACAGACGGACTCGGTGCCGTCGAGACATCCTGTTCGGTGTAGGCTGGCACCTGGGCGTCATTGTCGGACTTGGTCACCATGCCGTAAGGCCTCCTGATCAGCGCCTGCGTCGCGCCGGAAATTTTGGCGCCTCTGGCCTGGGCCACCTTGGTGGGACCGGAGCCAGGCGAGCCGCCACTTCAGGCGAAAGCGACGGCTGATGAGGCGCTTGCGCAAGGCCGATCTCGGAGCGCCGGTAGCCGTAGTCTGCCGCAAGGACCTCCGCGGGCGAATCCGGTCCGAGTTCGCCCACCCGCAGGTAGTCACCCTGTTCGATTGCGAGGCGTTGCTCGACCAGATAGCCACCGTTCCAGCAGCCTTCCACGCCGCCCAGACCCGTTGGGCGAGCACCCAGACGATAGAGCAGCTTCGGCGATCCGTTCCTCAGGATATCCGGCGAGGCCGACAGCAGGTGGACTTCCTGCTGGCGCATGAATGGCTTGACCGCGTTCATGACCAGAATGGCGCGTGTGGCGTTCGAGCGGTTCACCCCCGTGCCATGCAGCAATCGCCCCTCGAAGATCATCACCGTGCCGGCCGGAGCCGTCAGGTTGATGGCAGGCGGCAGGGGCGCTTCCAGGGCGCCGCCGGACCCCGCGGCGGACACCAGCCGATGGGACCCCGGCACGACCAGGGTGCCGCCATTGTGCGGCCCGGTGTCGTCCAGGATGAACATTGTGTTGACCGTGAAGGGCGCGACCGGGTCCTGGAACGGCGCGATCGCCTGGTCTTGGTGCAACCCCTGCGGATTATTGAACGGCTGGGTGATGATCGCCAGGAACGACGACATCAGGAAATCGGGACCCATGGTTTCGTTCAACAATTGCTCGATCACCGGCCCGGCCTGGACACCCTCGGGGTCGTGTTCGACGCACTGGACGAACTGGCGGCCCTTGTTGATCAGCGCATGAAGGAACTGGACCCTGGGGAGCGGCTCGCCTGGGGCCGGCGCGGTCCCCATCCAGCAGGCCAGGCCTGCCTTCTGCTCGCCCAGCGCCTGGTCCATGACCCGCTGCTTCATGGCCCCGAGCTGGTCGGCGGACAACGCCTCCTCGATCAGGCAGTAGCCCCACTCGCGAAGATCCTCGCGGAGCCGGCGGATGTCCTTGGTCGGCAGCGGCAAATCCTTGTCACGCCAGTAGTCCGCCGCAGCGCCGCTGGCGTTGTAGTAGAGGTCGTCATCCTCCAGATCGAGCCCCGGCACGGGAGTGTCCTCGGGCGCCTGGGCTGGGTCATGGGCGTACCCCAACCGCGCACCGGTGTGGAAACCGCGTCGCATCAGACTGCGGTAGGGCTCCCCGCTCCTGAGGAAGGCACGATAGAGCTGCACCTCGGGAGGGCTGTGCGCTTCGACGTAGGTTGCGGTGAACTCGACGGGTTGAGTCATGCCGGCTGACCCTCGGGCACCTCGCCCTTTAGCGCAGCGAGCTCGTCTGCGTAGCCGGCGTAGGACTGCTTCAGCGTAGCGTGGTTCAGCAGCATTTCGGCCACCTGCCGCTGGCCCGAGGCGTCGAAAATGCGGGTCTTCACCCAATAGGATTCAGTACGGCTGCTTTCGGCGAGTGCGACGATCTCGCGGCGCAGGACATATGTCTCCCCCACGAACAGCGGGCCGTCGATCAGCCGAATCTCCTGATCGGCAAACAGGCCGACGGCCGGTCCCTTGTTGGGGAAGCGGGCCTGGCCCGACGAGTACTCCGCCAGCACGCTGATCATCTCCAGCGGGATGATCGCGCGTCCCCAAGGCGTGCTCTTGCCATCGGAGTACCAAGGCGACGTCTCGGTGATCACCGCCAGCTTCTGGTTCAGGCTGAAAGGATAGAGCCGGCCCATGTGCTGATCCGGCTCCATGCGGACGATCTCGTTTTCGGCACCGGTCATGCCGACCCTGAGTTTCTCAAGGATCACAAGCGGCCCGGGCGGCCGCAGTTTGGCCATGCGCTTCTCCAGCAGGGTGGGGCCAAAGTCCGGGCCAAGGCTGGCGCTGGCCTCCAACACTGGCGTCCCATCCGCCTTCTCGGCCCATACACGGGTTTCCCGAACACCTTCCGGCGGGACTTCGGCGAAGGCCCGCACAGACTCTCCCTCGACCACCATGTTCTGGTAGTGGGCCGACAGGCATCCACGCTCGAACCAGGCGTCTCCCCAGACGCGCGCGAGCAACGGCGGGAAGAGGCTGAAATGGGTCGGCCCTTCGATAGGGCCTGCCCGGAATCCTAGTTCGGAGGCTTTGGCATCGTCATGGATCGAACTGTGGCCGCCGTATTCTTGATCGGCCAGCATCTGGGCAGGCTTGCGGAGCGGTCCGGAGATGGCCAGTGGCGTCGCAAAACTCATTGTCGGTCACTCCTGAAAGCTGGCCGGTCGGCAAGCAGCCTCCGCAGACCGCGAGAATATTGGTTCGGCGACCTGGGTCAATGCCGATCTGAGACGCGGGTATGGCCCTCGACGGGTTGACCCATGGCTTCATTGGTTACAAGTTTGAACGATAAGTATCTGAGCGGAACCGCCTGGAGGCCAGCCTTGGTGACCCCCCGAGAATTCGCCGAAGTGGCGATCGAAGACGCCTCCTCCGGCTATGAGCCGCCCTATCGCCAGTTCTTGGCGTCGGGCGAACCCTACCGCTCGCTGATGCGGCACAATCCCTGGATGAAGGTCCCGCGCGCCGGGGAGGCCCTGGAGTGGGGTGCCGGCCACTACTACGACACCACGGTCGCTCGTAAACATCTGGACTGGATGGACAAGGACCTGCCGCAGGCGACCAGGGACATCTCCCGCCTGCGTCGCGACTTTTACGCCTGGGGCTACTGCCTGATCGAAGACGGCCTGTCGGCGGAACAATGCGCCTGGCTGCACGACCGGGTCGCCGACCAGGCGGCCGCGGAACGCACGCTGGGCCTGGCGCACCTCAGCGCCGCCCAGCAGCACGTCTGGGCCCTGGTCAACAAGGGGGACCGGTTCGTCGGCTGCATGGAGTTCGATCCGGCAGCGGTGCAGTCGGGATTGTTGATCGAGCGGCTGCTCGACGAGGCGATGGGGCCTGGCTGGAACCACTTCAGCTTCCTGGCCAACATTTCGTATCCCGGTTGCCATCCCCAGGGACTGCACCAAGACCAATCCTTCATCGCGCCTTGCTTCACGGCGGAGGCGCCAGTGCTGGTGAACACCATCTACATCCTGCAGGACGTCGACGAGGTGAACGGCGGGACGCTGCTGATCCCGGGGTCCCACCGGCCGAACGGTCAGGCTGGCGAGGCGTTCGGTCGCCTTCCCCCGCCGATAAACCTGGAGGCGCGCGCCGGCACGGTCCTGCTGATGGACGGCCGCGTCCTGCATGGCGGTGCCGTCAACCGGTCCGATCGGCTGCGCTACATCATCACCAATTCGGTGGTGAAGCCCTGGATCCGGCAGCAGGAGAGCTTCCTGCTCACCGTCTCATCTGAGGTTCTCGCCCAGGCCAGCGACAAGTTCCTCTGGCGCGCCGGTTTCCAGGCGACCTCGACGCGCAACATGGTCGAGGGCTACGGCTATACGGGGACCGGCAAGGTCGGGGACCCCAACGGCGACATCGCCCATGTCCGCCGCGCGATGGACGCGGGCGGCTACCGGCACATGGGCCCGCTTTCGATGGCACGCCTCGCCGACGTCGACCCCGCGGATTTGGGTGCGGGCCGCATCCAGGCGAACCACGAAACATACCGCAGTGCGCGGTATGCTGAGCGGCTGCGCGGGATTGCGAGCTGAACTGGCGTCAGGCCGGGCGGGCGCCTGAGCACTCGACCGTCTGGGTTATCAGGCCTTGCAGAAGGCGTTGACCCCTTAATTCCCCGGCGAGGTTGGCCAACTCACTGTTCAGTCTTTGCGATCAGGCGAGCCTCTTGTCCATACTTTGTGACAAGCAAGATACATACCCTTTCGTCAAACTGTTGACATCGCCCAGAAATCCTCCAGCATCATGTCAACGTCGTCAGGTGGAGCCCGTAGGGCGTCGCACGCGAGCAGCCGTTGGCTCGATGGCGACGCGAAGGGGTGAAAATCAGGTGAGACGCAAAAATAAGGTGGGCGGCCGTGGCCAGCCCATCGTTGGGGAGGAAACACTACCATGAGCCATCGGCATATTCTGCTGGTGAGCGCTGCGATGGCGTCTGCGTTTTCCGGCGCTGCGCTCGCTGCGGACAAAAGCTCCACCAACACCATCGAGGAACTGATCGTCACCGCCGAGAAACGCGAACAGAACCTGCAGGTCGTGCCCGTCGCGATCTCGGCCTACACGGCCAAGGATCGGGAAACCAAGGGCATCATTTCAATCCAGGACATCACCAATTTCACGCCGGGCCTGAGCTATTCGTCCAATCTGGACCGCGCCGCCATTCGAGGCGTCGGCCGCCTAACCAATCGGCTTTCGTCTGACGCGGCTGTGGCCACCTACTCGGACGGCTTCTACACCACCTCGGTCGCTGAAGTCGGCAAAAGCACCCTCGCCGTCGATCGGGTCGAAGTGCTGCGAGGCCCCCAAGGCACGCTTTATGGCCGCAACGCCATTGCTGGCGCCATCAATGTGATCTCCAAGCGCCCGACGCAGGAACCCTACGCAGAAGCCCGCATTACGGCCGGAAACTACAAACTCCAGAACTACGAGATTGCGGCGTCCGGCCCCCTGTCAGACCAGCTGAGGGTCCGGGGCTACGCACAGTATGTCCATCAGGACGACGGCTATTTCCGCAACGTAGCCACAGGCAAGCGCGCGGATGATGCTCTGAACCGCTACTATGTCGAGTTTCAGGCCGACGCAGACTTGGGGCCCAATACCCAGTTCTGGTTCAAGTATGCGACCGCAAAGTGGACGGATGAGTCGGGCAACAGCGGCGGCGGCGTCGGTGACCGGAACTACGATTTCAGCCTGGGCGGAGTGGATTCCCTTTCCTTCAACGCTGCCTACGGACTTCAGACCCGCGACCCCCTGACAGGGGGCCTGATCAACGGGCGCCAGGTCGGATCGGTCACGAACAACCCTCAACTTACAGATGTGCGAACGTTCAACTCGAACTTCCCGAATGGCACAAACATCAACAACGATAACATTCACATCCTGGCCGTTCACTTTAACCACCAGTTCGACAGCTTCGAATTCAAGTATGTCGGCGGATATGACTCCTACTATTACGACCAGATTTCCGACGGCGATGGCGTGCCGGTTCTTTCGTTTCAAATTCCACTAAATGCGTCGCCTCTACCAGCCCAGAATACGTGCCAGTATGTCGCCGGTTGCCAGCCTCTGACCATTGACGCGAGTGGAAATCAGTTTCGGTACACTGAAGACAATGAGTGGTTCAGCAGCGAGGTCAACTTCGCCTCGACCACCGACAAACCGCTTCAATGGATCGTGGGCGCCTACTACTTCAAGGAGTGGTACAAGAACCCGCAGGTCGCGTACGGCTCTCAGCCTGGATACAGAAATCCAACCGGCGCTGCGGTGGGCAATCCCTTCGGATCAGCGCCAAATCCCAAGGGCGAAACCTACCATTTCGACTACGACATGTCGACACGGAGCATCGCCGGGTTCGGGCAACTGGACTGGAAGCCGCGCCCCGAATGGCAATTCACCGCGGGGATCCGTTACACGCGTGACGACAAGGAAGGCTTCGAACAGTTCAGGTCCCTCTGTTACACGGTCGCCTGCATCGGCAATCCGCGCGTCTTCGGCACCCTGGTCGGAAACACCATTCTCGACATCACTACTCTGCTGGCCGCGAGCTACACGTCATCGACAGCTGAAGCGGCCATCGACGGCGTAGCGACACCCGCGCGTCAGGTGGGTGCGTCGTTCGTGAACTACAACATCGACCCGGCGACAGGACTTGCGCGACGGGACCTCAAGAACAACTGGTCGGGCGTGACAGGCAATCTCAGCGCCCAGTGGACGCCGAGCGACGACACAAATCTCTATTTCCGATACGGACGTGGCTACAAATCAGGGGGCTACAACGCAGGCGAAATAGTCTCGTCCCCGTCCACCGACGCCGAATTCGTCGATGCATTCGAGATTGGCCTGAAGCAAGACATCGGTAACCGGCTGCGGCTCAACATGGCCGCCTTCTACTATGACTACGCTGATCTTCAGATCCCCATCCGGGTGGCCAACTCGACAACACTTGGCACCGTCCTGCAGACCCGATTCCTGAACGTGCCCAAGTCCGTGTCTCAAGGCTTTGAGCTTGAAGGGCAATGGAACCCCGTCAACAATCTGCAGCTGACATTCAGCTATTCGTTGAACGACACCAAGGTTCAGACGGCCTGCACGCCCACGGACCTGCGGGCGTGCGTGCTTGATACCGCCGACCCACTGGCCCAGGACGTTGACGCCAAGTCCGTCCTCACGATCAACACCTCGGACGGCCTCAGGAGCTTGCAAAGCCTCAAGGGTAACCGGCTGCCCTATGCGCCGAAGTCGAAGGTCGCCCTGAACGCCAATTACAACTTCGTCTTCTCAAAGAGCGTTCTCAATATCAGCGGATCCATCGTGTGGCGTGATGAGTCCTACGCCAACCTGTTTACCCGGGAATACAACCGGGCGCCGGCCTGGGATTCGACGGACTTCCGCGCCTCCTGGCGGACCAACGACGGTCGCTATACGGTCATCGCCTATCTCCGGAACGCATTTGATCAATTGACCTACCCGGCGGCCGGCAACGGTTTCCGGCTGGCGCCGGACAGCGCCACACCGACCAAACTCAACAATGTTTCCAAGACGTTGGGCCTCAACCCGCCGCGCACGTTTGGTATGGCGGTCTACTACAAGTTCCGTTGATCTGTCGGCACCGACGCCGGGTGCCGTGCGGTCTGTTGCTCCCCACTTGATCTCCGCTGCGCGTGGTTCGTCCGCACCGGCGGAGATTTCTTTTGACCGAACCCGCAGGTAAATTCTCTGGCGTACGTCGCCGTTCAAGTGGCTGGATCAGACCGACCGACGGTAGAAGCGGGCCGTTTTGGCGCGGAACATTGCATCACTCCATGCTAGTGATCGGGCGTCACCAAAGCTGACTCTGAATGTAGGGTACCCCGTCGAAACCCCGATTGACATGAAGAACCTTGAGTCTATTTTGAACGAATAGTATGGATTGACGTCCTGAGGAGGCGGCCTTGAACCATGACATCGTAATCCGTGGCGGACTGGTTGTGGACGGGACCGGCGCCGAGGGCGTCACGGCCGACGTGGCCATCGACGGCGGCGTCATCTCAGCCATCGGAGAGGTCACCGCGCGCGGCCGCCGCGAGATCGACGCCGGGGGCCATGTGGTGAGCCCGGGTTTCATCGACCTCCACACCCATCTCGACGCCCAGATCGGATGGGACCCCGATCTGACGCCGGTCGCCTGGCACGGTGTGACCACCGCGTTGATGGGCAACTGCGGCCTCACCTTCGCACCCTGCAAGCCCTCCGACCGGGCGATGCTCGCGGGCATGATGGAGACCGTCGAGGATATTCCGCGTGAGGCGATCCTGAGTGGTCTGCCCTGGACCTGGGAAGACTACGGCGGCTATCTCGATGCACTGGACCGAATGAAGCCGGGGATCAATGTCGCGGGGCTCGTGGGCCATTGCGCCGTGCGATACGCGGTCATGGGAGACCGATCTTTCGCCGAGACCGCATCTGCCGATGAGTTGGCGCAGATGGTCGCGATCGTCACCGAGGCGATGGACCGCGGTGCGTTGGGCTTCTCGACCAACCGCTATGAGCCGCACAAGGCGCCCGACGGCCGACCGATCCCCGGCACCTTCGCGCCGGTCGAGGAACTGCAGGCAATCGCCAAGGCGGTCGGCGCGCGCGGGGGCCTGATGCAGGCAGTGGGTGCCAAGCCGGAGGTGTTGCAGGCCATCTCCGACGCCGGAGCCCGCGTGCTTTTCAGCTGGGGCGTCGGCGCGCAGAAGGGCGCAGGCGCGGCCAGCGCGGCGGTCCTCGACGAGATGATCGGCGAGCGCGACATGACCGCCATCACCCAGGTGCGCGGCACGGGCTACATGTTCGGGCTGCAGTCTGGGCTGCCCTTCCGGGGCGAGACCTGGGAGGGAGTGCGCAAGCTGTCGCTCGCCGACCGGCTGGCCGCGATCCGAAATCCGGACGTCCGCGACCGCCTGAACGCAGAAGGCCGCCGGGCCGACAGCTGGGACGCCCTGCCGAACGTCTATTATCTGGGCGACAGCGAGACGCCCGACTATCGCGCCGAGCGCTCGGAGAACGTTCCGAAGATGCTTGAGCAGAATGGCGAGGCCTGGGTCTCCTTGTTCCTGCGGCTTTCCGACGAAAGCGACGGCCGGTGCCTCTTCAACTACCGGATGTTCTGTCAGGACCTGGGCGAACTGGGCGACCTGTTCCGTAGCCCCCGGATCTTCCCGAGCCTCGGCGACGCCGGCGCCCACGTCTCGCAGATCATGGACGCGGACTGGACAACATTCGTCCTGGCCTACTGGATCCGCGACCGGAAGCTCTACAGCCTGGGCGAGGGCATCCGGCGGATGACATCCGGACCGGCGCGGGTTCTGGGCCTATCGGACCGGGGCGTCCTGGCGCCCGGAATGCGGGCGGACATCAACGTGATCGACCTGGACCGGGTGGCCCAGCTTCGCCCCGAGATCGTCCACGATTTTCCCGGCGGCGCGCCGCGCTATATCCAAAGGGCTCGTGGCTACAGGGCCACGCTGGTCAATGGTGAGGTCAAGCTGGAGAACGACGAACTCACCGGAACCCGGCCGGGCAAGGTCCTTCGGCACGTCCACTGACGACGTCGGGTCAGGCGACGAACCCGCGGAGGATCGCGCGGACGTAGTCTTGCCTCGCCTCGTCAGATCCAGCGTCCCTGCGCCAGAGGTCGAGCTCATTGGCTCCATTGATTGCGGCGGTCAGCATCTGGGCGGTGATGGTGGTGTCGACTGACCGGATCGATCCGTCCGCGATCCCGTCACACAGAATCGACGCCAGCCGGATGGTGATCCGCCTCAGGCCCATCATCAGTTGGGCGCGCAGGGTCTCGGGAACCGTCGAGAGCGCGGAGGTCCGCAAGAGGGGCATATCCGACAGCTGTAGGCCAACCAGCACGTCCAGAAGCCTCGCCACAATCTGCAGGCCCGATCCGCCCGCCGCCTCCGCTGCGTCAATGGCGCGCCACATGACGCCGAATGTGCGTTCGAAACACGCCTCGACCAGATCGCCCTTGCTGTCGTGGTGATGGTAGAAGGCACCCTTGGTGACATTCAATCGGGCTGAGATCCGTTCCACGGACATCCCATGGTAGCCCTCCTGATTGATCAGGACGGTCGCGGCCGTCAGGAACTGCGCGCGTGGCGTCCGGGGTTCGACGACGGAAAAATCCAGGTCTGGCAATTGCAGGTCGTCGATACTCGAATCCGAAGCGGCCAGCCCCCGCTCGAGGACATCCGACATCCGATCGGCGATCCGCGCGAAGTCCTTGCGCCGCCAGTTCGGCAGCCAGGTGGGAAGCCACGTCAGCTGTCCTACCATCAGCATCGTGCGGCCGTTCAGGTCCTTGCGCGAGGTGTGGCTTCCCCCGTCGAGCAACACCCGCGTCTGGCGAAACATCTCGCCATAGGCTTCGTTCACAACCTGTGAACCGAGGGCCAGAATGTCCGAGAAGGCTGCGATCTCCGGCGCGTCGCCGGCCCTGATCGCGGCGCGCGTTTCGAGGTGGCGTCGAACGAGGTCAGAGAGCCTCGCTGTCGCCTCCGGCAGCTCAGCCGAGCGCGCGGCCATATCACGGAAACGCCCGATGCCGTTGAGGAAACAGGCCTCCGCCAGGGCCTCCTTGTTCGAAAAGTAGTAGACAACAGCCGTCGGCACGACGGCCAGCGGCGCGGCGACATCGGCGAAGGTCATACCCTTGACCCCCTTACGATTGATCTCCCGCGACGCCGACGCGATGAAAGCGTCGCGCTTCCCGGCGTAGGGCCCGCGGCGCTTCCTTACCTTTTCCAACTGTCCTTCCGGCATATGATCCAGCCCAAGCCGCCTCGTGAGTCCTTCCCGCGACTATATCTCATGTTGGTCGCCACAAGTGTACCTGACGGGTTAACTTCGCCGAGCCACAGAGGCCCCTCCCCGACCCAGTGATCACGCGGCGGCGGTCGCAGCGTTCCACGTCCGATAGGCCTCGGTCCGGAACAGGCGAAGGGTCGGTCGGCGGATTAGGTGGGGCTGGAGATTGAAGGTGTTGTAGACGGCGGCGGCCGTTCGACTGACACCACCCTATTTGATGCTGCCGTCGAAGTTGGGATACCTATGCTCCATCGGGCTTTGTCAGATTAAGGTCGCCGAGGCACAGAGGCCCCTCCCCGACCCAGTGATCACGCGGCGGCGGTCGCAGCGTCCCACGTCCGATAGGCCTCGGCCCGGAACAGGCGAAGGGTCGGTCGGCGGATCAGGTGGGGCTGGAGATTGAAGGTGTTGTAGATCGGGGCGTGGGTGGAGAGAAACCTCTGGGCTGATCCTTGGGACTTGAATTTCTGCTGCTTTCGTTCTCGTCGTCGGATCGCCAGGTGGGAGTTCTCAGCACGGTTGTTTTCCCGCATCCCGCCAGGTCGGTGGACACCCGTGAGGCCAAGCTCACGGACCGCGGCACCGTATGACGCCAGTTTATCGGTGACGATCATGTCGGGGTGGATGCCCTGGCTCTTGAGCAACTTCCTCAACAGCTTCAGCGCGGCATGTTTGTTGCGCCGTTTCTGGACCAGGACATCCAGGACTTCGCCCTCGTCGTCCACGGCGCGCCAAAGCCACATCTTCTGCCCGCCGACCCGGACGTACATCTCGTCCAGATGCCATCGACCCGTCGGAGCGCAACGACGCCGGCGCAGGTTCGCGGCAATCTGCGGACCGAACTTCAGCGTCCAACAGCGTATCGTCTCGTAGCTGACTTCGACCCCGCGCTGAGCCAGCAACTCCTCGACATCGCGAAAGCTCAGCGTGAAGCGGTAGTAGAGCCAGACCGCTTGCCGGATCACGTCCGCCGGGAACCGATGGCGCTTGTACGAAATCGGTTTCACGAGCCGCTCCATCCTGGCCACGCGGCCATATCTGGAGACCAGTTACAGTTAGACTGACAGCACCGTATCGAGTACCTCAAGATTGATGACCTAGGCCTGCACGTCCGGGTGGCTGACCAGCCCGAGGTGTTCGAGGTCGACACAATCATCGTCTGCGCGGGACAATTGCCGAAACGTGACCTGTTCGATCAGCTTGAGCTGGCCGGCGTCCGCGCGACGTTGATAGGCGGAGCCTTCGAAGCGGTCGAACTGGATGCCAAACAGGCGATCAATCAGGCCACAGAGCTGGCGGCGGCGGTCTGATCGTCGCCCATCGCCTGCGCCATCCGCCAGGTTGACGGTCCTCCCGCTTGCCCGGCGAGCAGCAACCGGAGTCCGTCGATCTACGGGCTCTGATGGCGATAGACGCCCTGACCGACGCCGCACGTGTTTGTGGTGCAAAGGGTCTCAAGGCTCAAAAGGTCACGACGGTGCGGATGCTCGTCCCGGCATGCATCAGGTCGAAGGCCTCATTGATGCGGTCAAGTGGCAGCTTGTGGGTAATCATCGGGTCGATCTCGATCTTGCCGTCCATATACCAGTCAATGATCTTGGGCGTGTCGGTGCGGCCGCGCGCACCGCCGAAGGCCGTGCCCTTCCAGACCCGGCCCGTGACAAGCTGGAACGGCCGGGTGGCGATCTCCTTGCCAGCCTCCGCCACCCCGATGATGATGCTTTCGCCCCAGCCGCGGTGGCAGGCTTCCAGCGCCTGACGCATAACGTCGGTGTTGCCGGTGGCATCAAAGGTGTAGTCCGCCCCGCCGTCGGTGAGCGCCACGAGATGGGCCACGACATCCCCGTCAATAGTCCTGGGGTTCACGAAGTGGGTCATGCCAAAGCGACGGCCCCACGCCTCGCGATCAGGATTGATGTCGACCCCGATGATCATCGACGCGCCCACCATCTTGAGCCCCTGGATGACATTCAGGCCAATGCCGCCAAGGCCGAACACCACGGCATTGGCTCCTGGCTCCACCTTGGCCGTGTTTACCACCGCGCCGACACCCGTGGTCACGCCACAGCCGACATAACAGGCGGTCTCGAACGGGGCGTCCTTACGGATCTTGGCCAGCGCGATCTCGGGCAGCACCGTGTAGTTCGAGAACGTCGAGCAGCCCATGTAATGATAGACGGTCTGGCCCTTGTACGAGAACCGGCTGCTACCGTCCGGCATCAGACCCTTGCCCTGTGTCGCGCGAATCGCCGTGCAGAGATTGGTCTTGCGCGAGAGGCAGCTTTTGCACTGGCGGCATTCGGGCGTGTAGAGCGGGATCACATGGTCGCCCACCGCCACCGAGGTGACGCCCGGCCCCACCTCGACCACCACGCCTGCGCCCTCATGGCCCAGGATCGAGGGGAAAATGCCCTCTGAATCCAGACCGTCCAGGGTGTAGGCGTCGGTATGGCAAACCCCGGTCGCCATGATCTGCACCAGTACCTCGCCAGCGCTAGGCCCCTCCAGGTCCAGCTCGACAATTTCCAGAGGCTTTTTGGCTTCAAAGGCTACGGCAGCGCGCGTTTTCACGGGGTCTTTCCTTCGGTCTGGATGGCCCGCAACAAACGCGGCGAGGGCTCCAGCAGGCCCTCCAACTGCCGATTCACGCAAGCGTTTCACGCTCAGCAGCTAAGGCAACGCCGCTGGAGTGAACCCCTGGAGTGAGACGGGTAAATAGGGGACAGTTCCCGACGAGGAGAACAGATGTCCGAGATCAATACGGAGAGGCCGACCTTCAGCCGTGAGTTCCAGCTGGGGGTGATCGATCCAGCGATCCCGGGACTGAACCCGGACCGGGCGGAGATCGCGGCGCGGGGTTGGGGCGGCTCAGGAAAACCGCAGAAAACGCAGGCAGGCGCAGAAGGGCGTCCCCGGAGGCGGCTTAAGCCTCGGGCCCTCTGTGCGGTTCTGCATTTTCTGTGGCTTCAGATATTTAAGGCGCAGGTGCCGTCTCAGGATGGCCCGCGGCGGGTGAAGTCCCAACAGACCTGCTGCTCTTCCGGCGGTCTGGGCAGGTCTTCCCATTGTATGGCATGCTCGTGCGGCAGTCCCAGTTCCTCGCAGAGGCAAGAGACGATGGCGTTGGTCAGCTACTGGCCGTCGAAGGCCTCGGCGCGCACCATGTAGTCCAGACGGTCGGAAAGATCGTCCAGCAGCCTCTCACGCTCTAGCGGCTCGTGCTCATGCTCGGCCCAGATGACGTTGGTGACGGCGTCGGCGACCTCGTAGGCCTGATCCGGCGCGGGGATTTCGTTGGTGATCGTGTGCCGCCGCCGCGCGGCGTCGCGGGTGGCCTGGGCCTCGCGGGCGAGCTTGGCCTGCAGGGCCAGGGTCTGGCGCAGCGACCTGGCGATCCGCTGATAGGTGCGGCCCAGCCCATTGATCTGGTCCGGGTCGGTGGTCGCCAACGACTGGGCATGGACGTGCCGCACCAGCGACAGGTCCAGTCTGGCCCGCTCGGCCAGTGACTCGCCCACAGGGTTGGGGATTTGGGGGTCTTCGATCATGCGTGAGAGTAAAACACGCAGGTACGTCAGAAACGGACATACCTGTGTTGGCGCGGCCAGATTTTTTTGACCGCGGAATTGCTTTGACCCTTAGAACAACCCCGAGTTTGGCCGCTGCTGGCAAGCGCGGGCAAATATCGCGCGCCAGGGAACCGGTCAAGGAATTGTTGCCAACAGGACCGCAATCCCCCACCGTCGCCCCCTCGCTGCAAGGACCGAACATGCGCCTGTTGCTGAACGTGCTGTGGTTCGTGCTGGGTGGCTGGATTTCCGGCACGCTGTGGATACTGGCGGGCTTGATCCTGGCGATCACGGTCATTGGCCTGCCATGGACGCCGGCGGCGTTCCGGATCGCGAGCTTCAGCTACTGGCCGTTCGGACGCATCGTCATCGACGCTGACCCCGGGATCGGCAGCGGTTGCCTGAATATCCTTTGGCTGGTTCTGGCCGGCTGGTGGCTGGCGCTGCACCACCTCATCCTGGCCGCGGGCCTGGCCGTGACGATCATCGGTATTCCCTTCGCCTGGCAGCATGTGAAACTGGCGTTGCTGTCCCTGACACCGGTGGGCAAGGCGGTCGTCGAGGGGTGAACAATTACCCGCCGTCGCGGTGATACGTCATCTCGTAGGCGAAGCGGTCGGCTGGGTGCGTGACGGCGGGTGCCGTGGAGCCAGGAGCCGCGGAACCCCGGGCGCTGGTGGCTCTGGAAGGGATCGGCCGGTCACACCGGCCCGGACCTATCCCCGACCCCAGAATTCCTGAGTGCCGGGTAACGCGAGCCAGCATTGACAAGTGGCGGTGGCGCCGTGAAAAACCCGCGCCTCTCGACACGGTTGGAGTCCGACCGCTTCCCATGACCTACATCGTCACCGACGCCTGCATCAAATGTAAGTACATGGACTGCGTGGAGGTGTGCCCGGTCGACTGCTTCTATGAGGGTGAGAACTTTCTGGCCATCAGCCCCGAGGAATGCATCGACTGCGGCGTCTGCGAGCCGGAATGCCCCGTCGACGCCATCAAGCCGGATACCGAAGATGATCCCGACGGCAAGTGGCTGAAGGTCAACACCGACTACGCCAAGATCTGGCCGAACATTACGGTTAAGGGCGAGGCCCCCGCCGACGCCGAGGCGTTCGAGCGTGAAGAGGGCAAGTTCGAGAAATACTTCTCCGAAAAGCCGGGTCGTGGGTCCTGAATGGCGGCCCCAGCCGACCGGGACGCAGGGCCAACCCTTTCTATCCGCTAGTTTTTGTGCTAAGGTCTTTTCCGACAGGACAGTTGGGCCTCGCCCGCGTCAGTCGTTGAAATCAAGAACAGCCGTCCGACGGCGTGGTCGGAACGAGCGAAGGGTGTCTTAACAGGTCGACTTCCGGATACAGCGCCATCACCGCCGCGGGCCATTCGCGGAAGGAATGTTTTTGTCGTTGTTTCGGGGTCTCGCGAAGGTAGCGCTGCGGCGACGCGGATGCATTTTTTAGAGGTAACTCCAATGAGCAAGAGCGGTCACGAGTTTTCGGTTGGCGATCATGTCGTCTATCCGGCCCATGGCGTGGGTCAGGTGCAGGGTGTCGAGGTCCAGGAAGTGGCCGGCATGCAGCTCGAAGTCTATGTGATCACCTTCGACCATGAGAAAATGACCCTTCGCGTTCCGACTGCCAAGGCCAAGACTGCGGGCCTGCGCTCGCTGGCCGAAACCGGCGTGGTCTCCAAGGCCCTGACGACGCTCAAGGGTCGCGCCCGCGTGAAACGCACCATGTGGTCGCGCCGCGCCCAGGAATACGAAGCCAAGATCAACTCCGGCGATCTTATCTCGATCGCCGAAGTGGTGCGCGACCTTCACCGCGCCGACAACCAGCCGGAACAGTCCTATTCCGAGCGCCAGCTGTACGAATCAGCGCTGGACCGGATGGCCCGCGAAGTCGCCGCCATCGAGCGGATCGACCGCGACGCCGCCATCGTTATGCTGAACAAGTCGCTGCTCAAGGTGCCGGTCGCGGCAGCCGCTGCTGCGGCCGCCTGATCGACCTACCTGATGCTGTTGAGACGCCCGGCCTCACCGCCGGGCGTTTTCATTTTGGCACTAGAGCTGCAATACGCTAGGACCCCGTCCGCGTGGCCTCGTAGCTCAGCCGGATAGAGCAGGGCTTTCCTAAAGCCCCGAACCCGTCATTTCCTGTCATTCCCTGTCGTCATCCACAGGTGTATTTTCCCTACGCTTTTCAGGCTATCCCGCGCCACGCGACGCCATGCGATAACAAAGAGCGTCAGCGGTTTGTGACCTATTTGGGACCTATTTCGGGGCCAGGTCACAGATCGGAGGGCGCGGATGGCTTGGCGGCTGAGAGATGGCGACACCCCGACTGACGACGAAGTTTGCTGAGGCCGTTCGACCTCAGAAGGACCGGCAGGCGGCGCACCCGGATGCGCAGGTTCCGGGGCTGGAGCTTCGCGTTTCTCCCGGCGGGCGAAAGGTCTGGAGCTTCCGCTACCGCACGGCGGAGGGACGCCAGCGGCGCATGTCGCTGGGGCAGTTCCCGTCCGTTGATCTGGGCGATGCGCGCGACCGGGCGTTCAAGGTGCTGGCCTCTGTGTCCGACGGCAAGGACCCGGCGGCGGATGGGCGCAAGGCCAAGGAGGCCGAACGCAACCGGGCGATCCGCACGTTTGGCGACCTCGCTGACGCCTACCTGATCGCCTGCGAAACCGGGAAGTGGCGCCCCAAGAACAAGACCAAGCGCCCCAGCACGCTCGCCACCGAGACGGCGATGCTCAAACGCCATATCCGGCCCGCTATCGGAAAGCTGGACCTGAATGAACTGACGCGCCGCAAGGTTCGCACCCTGCTGCACGGCATGACCGACGCCGGGATCGGCGCGGGGGCCAACAAGACTCACGCCATCATCCGGCAGGTTTGCGCCTATGCCATTTCTGAGGAACTTATGGTGATCAATCCCGGGATCGGGTTGACGCCGCCGTCGGCCATGAAACCCCGGCAACGGGTGATGACCGATCCCGAACTGCGGCGGTGGTGGGACGCGCTGGAGCGCTATCCCGCCGATTTGAGAACACCACCCAAGGAGGGCGAGATTGAGGGCGAGGCGGTCACGGTCGGGCGCCCCATGCGCATCGCCCTCCAGCTTGCCACCCTGCTGCTGCAACGCCGGGGCGAGGTGGCTGGCATGGCGCTAGCCGAGCTCAATCTGGACGAAGCGACCTGGCTGATCCCCGGCGAGCGCGCCAAGAACGGCAAGCCGCATTTGGTGCCGCTGCCGCCACGCGCGGTGAAACTGATCCGCGAGGCCCTGACCCTCGCGAACGAAGGCCGCGAGACGGCATCCGCGCATGTGTTCCCGTCGCGCCACAAGCCGGGGCAGCCGTTCCGGCCTGACAGCCTCAGCCACGCCATGGCCGAACTGACGCTGGCGCTGGGGATCGACGACGCCACCCCGCATGATCTGCGGCGGACCGGCTCGACGGCGCTGACGTCAGAACGCCTGGGGATCAGCCCGTTCATTCGTTCAAAGGTGCTGGGCCACACATCCGACGCTGGGGGCGGCTCGGCGGTCAGCGCCGCGCACTACGACGCAAACCTTTACATCGCTGAGAAGCGTCGGGCGCTGGAGGGGTGGGAAGGCCTGTTGCTCTGCGTGTCGGAGGAACGTCCCCGCCCCTCCAACGTAACCCTGATCGCGGAGGTTGCGGCATGAGCGAGAATTGGCGAGCCTCGCAACTAGCACTGTGGGCTAATGACTATGACTGGCCGGTCGACCATTCGGGTTTTGAGTTCCTCCCAAGGGCTCTGCGAAGGCTCGGAGTAGGCATCTATCAGGGTAGTTGGCGAGGCGACGAATTAGGGGTCGACGCAAAGTTTTCTTCCCCCCAGATGCCCAACCTCGTACGGGGGTATCAGCCCGAAAACGTAAGAACACTTCACGCGCTCATCAGCGCGCATCGGCCAAACATGGCTCTCAAGCCGCTTCCCCCGTACATGGTGCAAGCCAACGTCGTTACTAACGCGCCAGCACCATTCCCAACCGCGAGGTCAGGCCCAGTGGCACCTCGCCCCTCAATTGCGTCGGCCACTTCTGCCCAACGTTCGCTCGCGGCTGAGCGAGTAGAGGCGGGCCACCTTCAAACGCCATACCATCGAACATCGGCGCTTGCAGCGCCGCAAAATCGCCGCCTAAATATCAACCCAAGATCAGGACAACTCTCCGCTGATTCTGTTGAAAAAGTCCGGCAGCCGTTCATCTGGACCAAATCTGAGCAATGCCATTGCTCTAGAGTGATGCACGAAAGGGATTTATCCCCTCTTGCAGGTGTTTCGCGGTCGAACTGACCCCGCAATCAGTGCCGCCGGGACTTTTTCAACAGAATCCGATAAATCCAGACCCCGCCTGTCTCAAATGATATGACGACGTACAAACCGGCGCCTCTACGGTTAGGGCCGGTCAATGGAGAGATAAATGCGCATTGCCAATCTTATCATGTTTTGCGTTTTTGGCGTGGTAGCACTACTGCCTTCGCCAGGATTGGCTGACGGCAAGCAGAACTTCTCATTAGAAAACCGCACTGGCTACAAAATATCTGAAGTTTACGTTTCAGCAGGCAAGGCGTCGTCTTGGGAAGAAGACGTTCTGGGTGAAGACGAATTGGCAAACGGAGAAACCGTCAATATCGGTTTTTCGCGGTCTGATAAGTCCTGTAAATGGGATTTAAAAGTTGTCTATGATGACGGCGACACTTCCGAATGGGAAGATTTTGATCTTTGCAAGATTTCTATTGTTCGTTTATTTTACAATAGAAAAAAAGGCACAAGCTGGGCAGAAACAGAGTAGAAACGCTTTTGCGCCAAGAGCGGCCTCTGAGCTTCCGCATAACACTGCCCTCTGCCAGCAATCGATCAACATGACGCTGCCAGTCGGCGCGCATAGCCTCTAGGATGACCTTCTGCTGCGTGGGTGTATCGGTGGCAAAGTGGCTGGCCTTAACTTTGCCGAATTGCCAAACAGGGGATACCATCTCGCTCCGAACTAACCAGCCAGATGCCTCGCCGAGCTGACCTGACCTGACCCCCTGATTTTCCTCCAAGATGTACCAAAGGGACAGGCTGCTGTTGAAAGGATGTCCCTACCGGCGAACTAGGCTGAGGACTCATTGATCAGAGCCAGAAGATGACGGTTGCGGCGATGGCGATGGCCGAGAAGAAGGTGTGAGCACATCGATCATAGCGAGTGTGGATGCGCCACCAGTCCCTGAGCCTGCCGAACATGCTCTCGATTTTGTGGCGCTGGCACAATGTCGCCAATTCCCCCTCAACAGCCTTTGGGATGGTCTGCTATCCGGCACCGAGCCGGAACGTCTGCTTGTTGGCCCGAACCCAACGCGAAAGAACCCCCCATCTGAGACGTTCGGAACGTCTGCTTACGGGCGTTGATCGTCAGACTAAGGGCGACCGTAGCCGCCTGCTGTAATGCCGGCGGCCCGCATCCTGTCCCCCAGCTTGACGCCTTGGACGGTGCAGACCGCCACAACCCGGTCATAGCTGCGATGCTGGGCCACACATTCGACCCGCCTACCCATCGCGATACGCTCTAGCGCCGCCTTGGCTTCGCGTGCGCCTGGAGCTGACAATTCGGCGGCGTAGAAGTCCGCAAGCCGGACCTCGACCCAATCGCCCGGCCCCTGCCCTAGGCGAATAGCAAACTGCTGTTCGTTAGGATGCGGTATCGAACATGTTCGGACGCTTTAAGTGTCCAAAATATTCCCTTTTTGAGCAAGCGGATCGGCACCAAATCTATTTTCACCGACCGTGCCTCGCTGACAAAACCAGATCAAAATCGGGATGAAACCAAATATAGGAACAAGAAACCACAGAAAGTTCCAGGCACTTTTGTTTTTATCGTGAATTCGTCTGAATGAGATTGATAAAGATGGGATAAACGAAGCTAATAAGAATATTAGAAGTAATATTCCAACTATTCCAGTCTGACCATAAGCAATCAAAGTTGCTTCAGTTGGGTCTGACCCAGCATCAATTAGAGAAAACAATGCTACAAAATATACAGCGTACCAGATCGTAATTAACCCGTATGATAATAGATTATTCCACCAGTACTCTGACCTAGAAGCTCTTCCTCGAAAGTTAAAATAATTCTTATAAAAGCTCTTAATGGATTGGATAAAACTCATTTTTTTCTCCCTTTATATTATCGAAATAATGCGTAATTTCTCCTTCGAGAACTCTTCCACATTCAGAACCTCACGCTTATCGATGTGTCCGAACAAACGAGCCGCTCTACGTTCGTTAAGCGAGGGCTAGAGCAATCAAAGCTCGCAGCAGATGCGGCGCTGATTGCGATTAGAGCGCCCAATACTCAGACCGCCGAAAGACAATAGCACCGTCCATTTTAGCCCGCCCACGCAGGGATTTGAATGAACACTCAATCCAAATACAAAGTTGTCGATACGGGGCGTTTGAGAGAGGCGAAGATCAAATGCGCAAGTACAGGGCTTATGGAAATTTGCGACGCATCGATGATGCTTCGTTCGCACAGATGGGCGTGTGAGCGAGGTGAAGATCAAATGCGCAAGTGCAGGGCTTATGGAAATTTGCGATTCATCGGTGATGTTTCGTTCGCACAGATGACGCATTGGTCATCGCTCCCGTAACAAAAAATCTGTGGCCGGGGGGGATGTTGGATGGGACGGAAGGACATTCGAATGGTGCCCCCCCCCTGCAGCAGGTAAGCGATGGAGAACCGGAGGGCCGGCCTCGGCCCGTCGCGAAGGTTTCGAGGCGGACCACATTTATGTCCGCGATCTCGCTCGTCGGCCTCGTGCTGCTCGTCTTTGTACTAGTGGATTGATTCCATCACTTGGTGCCCGCGGGTAGCGGCGGCGATAATTTTGTCAGGGTCTGCGGTCCAGACAAAGGGTTTGGGCTGCTGGTTGTGGTCGATGACGAAGCGGTTGATGGCAGCCTGAAGGTCGACGACGCCCTTG
>CAMCXF010000029.1 GCA_945883235.1 Phenylobacterium deserti
AACCGCACCCTGGCCGCCCGCCCGGGCTCCATCGTGCCGTTCATCGCCGAGACCGGCGGCCTCAACGCCATGTTCGTGGACACCACAGCGCTGCGCGAACAGGTGGTCGACGACGTGCTGGTGTCGGCCTTCGGGTCGGCGGGCCAGCGGTGCTCGGCGCTGCGACTGCTGTTGCTGCCCCACGAGACCGCCGACCTGCTGATCGAAGGCCTACGGGGCGCCATGCGTACCTTGACGGTAGGCGATCCGGCCGATCCCTGTACGGATATCGGCCCGGTCATCGATGACGACGCGCGCCGGATGCTGGGTGTCCATGTTGATCGCCTCGCCCGGGAGGCCGTCATTCTCGAACGGCTGGACGCGCCGACCGGTGGGCACTTCTTCGCCCCGACCCTGGCCGAAATCCCGGATGCCGGGTTCCTGCCAAAAGAGGCCTTCGGGCCGATCCTGCATGTGGTTCGCTACGATCCGACGAAGCTGGCCGACGCCGCCCGGCCGCTGGTCGATGCCCGCTATGGGCTCACCCTGGGTGTCCACAGCCGCATCGAGGCCTTCGCCCGCGAGGTCCAGCGGACCGTGCCGGCCGGCAATGCCTATGTGAACCGCTCGATGATCGGCGCTGTAGTCGGCGTCCAGCCATTCGGGGGCGAAGGCCTGTCCGGCACGGGCCCAAAGGCCGGCGGACCCCACGCCCTCCTGCGCTATGCCGTGGAACGCGTGGTCAGCGTCAACATCACCGCTCAGGGCGGCGACCCGGCGCTGCTCAATCTGGACGCGTGAGTCGATCACACTGTCGTGAGCGACGCCGCTGCCATACTCTTCTTTCCGAGAGCGGCCCCTCGCGTGTTAACCTCTCGTTAACGAAAAAACCTGGGGGCGGACCAGCCGCCTCATTGACGAGTCATTAGGACACGTGGCCCCATATGTGGGTTGTTCGGGTAGGTACCCACACAACATGTAGGGGCTGGAGACGGGCTGGGAGAGCCTTGGTTTCCAAAAGGGCATGGGTTCGAAAGACATGAGTGAAGCGGCGCAAGTTGGGATTGCGGAGACTTCTGAACGGGTTACGGCACGGCCGGAACGCCCGCAGCTGCAGCTGGTCCGCAAGGTCGAGGTCGACCGGTCGCGCGACGCCCTGCTGACCGATTTCGGCAAGACCACGCTGGAAGACCGCTATCTGCTGCCGGGCGAGTCCTATCAGGACATGTTCGCCCGCGTCGCCACGGCCTATGCCGACGACGCCGACCACGCCCAGCGGATCTATGACTATATCTCCCAGCTCTGGTTCATGCCCTCGACGCCGGTGCTGTCGAACGGCGGCGCGGATCGCGGACTGCCGATTTCCTGCTTCCTGAACGCCGTGCCGGACAGCCTGGAAGGCATCCAGAGCGTCTGGAACGAGAACGTGGCCCTTGCCTCCAACGGCGGCGGCATCGGCACCTACTGGGGCGGCGTCCGTTCCATCGGCGAGAAGGTCAAGGGCGCCGGCCAGACCAGCGGCATCATCCCCTTCATCCGGGTGATGGACTCACTGACCCTGGCTATCAGCCAGGGCTCCCTGCGGCGCGGTTCTGCGGCCGTCTACCTCGACGTCCACCACCCGGAGATCGAGGAGTTCCTCGAAATCCGCAAACCCTCGGGCGACTTCAACCGCAAGTCCCTGAACCTGCACCACGGCATTTCCATCAGCGACGCCTTCATGGAGGCAGTACGTGACGGTGAGATGTTCGGCCTGCGGTCCCCCAAGAACGACGAGGTGGTCCGCGAGGTCGACGCCCGCTCGCTCTGGCAGAAGATCCTCGAAGTCCGCCTGCAGACCGGCGAACCCTATCTGATCTTCTCCGACACCGTGAACCGCTCGATGCCGCAGCATCAGCAGGACCTGGGCCTCAGCGTTCGCCAGTCCAACCTGTGCTCCGAGATCATGCTGCACACCGGCAAGGACCACCTGGGTGCCGAGCGCACCGCCGTCTGCTGCCTGTCATCCGTCAACGCCGAGACCTTCCTGGAGTGGCGCGACCACCCCACCTTCATCGAGGACGTCATGCGCTTCCTCGACAATGTGCTGGAAGACTTCATCGTCCGCGCGCCGCCCGAGATGAAGAACGCCATCTATGCCGCCAAGCGCGAGCGTTCGGTGGGCCTGGGCCTCATGGGCTTCCACTCGTTCCTGCAGAGCCAGAACGTGCCGTTCGAAAGCGCCATGGCCAAGTCCTGGAACATGCGCCTGTTCAAGACCCTGCGCCGCCAGTGCGACGCCGCCTCCCGCACCCTGGCCGCCGAGCGTGGTGCCTGCCCCGACGCCGCCGAGCGCGGGGTCATGGAGCGGTTCAGCCACAAGCTGGCCATCGCGCCCACCGCCTCGATCTCGATCATCTGCGGCGGCACCAGCGCCGGCATCGAGCCGATCCCGGCCAATATCTACAGCCACAAGACCCTGTCGGGCACCTTCGCCGTCAAGAACCCCTTCCTGGAAAAGCTGCTGGACGCTGCCGACCAGAACACGGCCGGCGTCTGGGACTCCATCCTGCAGAACGAGGGCTCGGTCCAGCACCTGGACTTCCTCAGCCAGGACGACAAGGACGTCTACAAGACGGCTTTCGAGATCGACCAGCGCTGGGTCGTCGAACTGTCGGCCGACCGCACCCCGGACATCTGTCAGTCCCAGTCGGTCAACCTGTTCCTGGCCGGCGACGTCGACAAATGGGATCTGCACATGCTGCACTGGCTGGCGTGGGAGCGGGGCTGCAAGAGCCTCTACTACCTGCGCTCCAAGTCGGTGCAGCGCGCCAGCCACGCCGGCGGCGAGGCCCTGGCGGCCCACGTCTATGCCGAGGGCAAGACCGACTACGAGGAATGCCTGGCCTGTCAGTAGGCCGACGCTGGCCGGTTCATCCACAGGCGGCTCACAAGATGTTGCGGCCTGTGGCTAACTGACCTCTAGATGTAGACAGTGATTGGCGCCTATCGTGGTTGCCATATCAAACCGCCGCGCTCGGGATTCGCCAAAGTGTCCACCACGTCCAACATTCGCACGCTCCCGGGCCTGATGACGCCCTCGTTCGCCTACAAGCCGTTCCGCTATCCGTGGGCCTATGAGTTCTGGAAGAAGCAGCAGCAGGTCCACTGGATGCCGGAGGAGGTGCCGCTGGGCGAGGACCTCAAGGACTGGGCCACCAAGCTCAACGACCGGGAACGCAACCTGCTCACCCAGATCTTCCGCTTCTTCACCCAGTCCGACGTCGAGGTGAACGACAACTACATGGAACGCTACAGCCGCGTCTTCAAACCCACCGAGGTGAAGATGATGCTGGCCTCGTTCTCCAACATGGAGACGATCCACATCGCGGCCTATGCACTGCTGCTGGAAACCATCGGCATGCCGGACGCCGAGTTCACGGCCTTCCTCGACTTCCAGGCCATGCGCGACAAGCACGATTACATGCAGCAGTTCGGGGTCGACACACATGCCGACATCGCCCGCACCCTGGCCATGTTCGGCGGCTTCACCGAGGGCCTGCAGCTGTTCGCCAGCTTCGCCATGCTGATGAACTTCCCGCGCCACAACAAGATGAAGGGCATGGGCCAGATCGTCTCGTGGTCGGTCCGCGACGAGAGCCTGCACTGCGAGGGGATCGTCAAGCTTTACCACGCCTTCAACGCGGAGACCGGCGCGGTGACCAAGAGCGTGGCCGACGACATCGTTGACTGCTGCAAGACGGTGGTGAACCTGGAAGACAAGTTCATCGACCTAGCCTTCGAGGCCGGCGAGATCCAGGGCATGACCCCCGACGACATCAAGAAATACATCCGCTTCATCGCCGACTGGCGCCTGCGGCAACTGGACCTGCCGGAAGTCTACGGCGCCAGGGAAAACCCGCTGCCGTGGTTGCAGTCCATGCTGAGCGGCGTGGAGCACGCCAACTTCTTCGAGGCGCGGAGTACGGAGTATTCCAAGGCCGCGACGCGGGGGCAGTGGCACGGAGACGCGGGCGTGTGGGCGTCGTTTGACGCGGCGCGCGCGCGGCGGGTTGGTGGTGAGGTTGTGGCGGGGGAGTAGGGGGAGTGAAAGTAGGGACACGCACGCATTCCGGACGCGCCGCGCCTGTGGCCTGCCCGGTCGCTCTCAGTCCAAAGTCGAGAGCGCATCGTCAGATGCCTCCCCACCCTAAATCTCACGGATGATGCGAGCCTGACGTCCAGGCCAAGTCAAGGTCGGCGCGCAGCGCCGCCGCGGGGCGGTCGCCCGGAGGGCGAACCTTGAGTTGGCCTGGGCGTCAGGCAAACTGGCTGCCATGAGATCCATGGCCGGGACTGCGCCGACGCGCGCTCTCCCAAGCGAACCCCCCAACAGTGTCATCCCGGTTTCGCGGCACGCGAAGACCGGGACCCATATGCGCCAGATCATGCCGAGGTTGGCGGGGCGGACGGGTTGGCCTTTCTGGCGGTGCGGAGTCTATGGGTCCCGGTCTTTCACCTGCGGTGAAAACCGGGATGACAGCTGTGGGGCTGGGGTCCGCAGAATGATGCGAGCGGGCATGGTGCTGATGATATGTTCCCCCATGTCAACACCCCCTTGCCACCACCGCCCCCACCCGCTCCACTGCCCACATGACCGACGACACCCTGCGCGAACGTTCCCGCCGCACCCTGGACAGCGCCCAAGCCAACTATGAGGCCGATCCCTCGCTGGCCAATACGGTCTGGTACGGGCGGGTGCTGGGGTTCCGGTTCCGGATCGATGAGGCGATCGCGGTCTTTACCGAGGGGCTGGCGCGGTTCCCGGAGTCCTTTGAGCTGCTGCGCCAGCGCGGGCACCGCTATCTGTCGACGCGGCGGTTCGCCGAGGGGCAGGCCGATCTGGCGCGCGCGGCGGTGCTGATCGAGGGCATGGCGGCCTGGATCGAGCCGGACGGCAAGGGCAATGAGCTGCCCGTGCCCGCCACCAGCATCCAGTTCAACACCTGGTATCATCTGGCGCTGGCGCACTATCTGTTGCGCGAGTGGGACGCGGCGGAGGCAGCCTACCGGCGCTGTCTGGAGTGGGTGGCACCCACGGATTTTGACGGGCTGACGGCCTGCAGCGACTGGCTCTACATGACGCTCCGGCGCAAGGGCGACGCGGCGGGGGCGGCCCAGGTGCTGGCGGCGGTCCCCGAGGGTCTGGCCGACACGGCGTTTGTCGAGGGGCCGTCGTATTATCGCCGGCTGCGGATGTATCGCGGCGAGCTTGCGCCCGACGACCTGTTGAACCCGGACAAGGGCAGCCAGGTGATCCACGACGTGGAGACCATCTACGCGACGCAAGGGTACGGCGTCGGCAACTGGTATCTCTACAATGGCGAGCTGGGCCGAGCGTACGACGTGTTCACGCAGATCACCCAGGGCCGCAGCCGCTTTGCGTTCGGCTACATCGCCGCCGAACTGGAGCTGCGCGAGCGGGTCGGCGAGGCCTGAGGGCACGCCGCATCACGGTGTTCGGCAATTAACCACGCCGCTTCCCGCGATGTTTACCGCCCCGGGGGCTTTCTGCGCCGCATCGGTCCTGGACCTCTATGCGAGACGCACCCATGTTTTCAACGATCGAAATTGCCATCAGCCTTGACGACGAGCTGGCCGCGCTGCTGGCGGACTATGCCGCTTTTACCGGTGAAGACAGCGGTTTGACGGTCGAGGTTCCCCTGGTGGATATGACGGACCCGGCCGTGGTGGTCGACGCCGCGACGACCACCGACCCGGTTGATCCGTCGGTCGTGGTTGACCCCATGGCGTCGGGCGACACGGTGGTGTTTACCGGCGAAACCGCCCCGGTGGACCCTGACGCCGACCCGGCCACGGACCCTGCCGTCATCGCCACCGATGAACCCGCACCGACGGATGTCGCCGTCGACCTGCCCAGCCTTGACGGATTGTTCCAGATGGATAGCGACGGCTTTGACCTGGATCTGACGGTCTTGGAGGTCGGTCGCGCGCTTGGCCAGTTCGGCTTTACCGACCTGCCGTAGCGCCGTCTTCGGTCGGCATCTCCGCCGTCTTTACGGCGCATCCCCGCAGGGTCGGTGCGCTGCCGAGGGTGACTTCGGCGTTCATCGGGTATGTGCGGTCGCTCATCCCGTCCGAGCAGGGGCTGACATATAGCGTCACCGCCAGGCGCTGCCCGTCGCCGCTGGCCGCCGTCCAGGTGGCCTGGCCGGGCCGGATCGCGGCCCCCGGGGCTTGCGCGACCAGATCAGGCTCACCGGGGCGCGACAGCTTCAGCCGGGTGCCGTCCAGCGTCAGGGACCAGAAGGGCTCGGTGCCGATCGCCGTCATTGGCTGGCTGAAGTCAGAGGTCGACGGCGCGGCGGCCGGCGGGGGGGCAGGTGCATCCGCAGGCACCGGTGCCGGCGCGCCCGAAGGGTCCTGCGGCTGACACGCCGCCAGGATCAACAGGCTGAGCGGCCACAGCCGTCTCATGCGCCAGTTCGCTCCCGGAAGAACTGGATGACGCGCTGTTCCGCCGCCTTGGTCGGCCCGGTCTCTTTCAGGTGCAGGGTCAGCACGGAGTGCGGCGGGATGAATGCGGGTTTGGCGTCCTCGTCCTTCAGTTCGATGGCCTCGAAGCGGTCGCCGAACGCGTGCCGATAGGTGTCGAAGCGGGCGTCGGGCACCAGCTCATCGCTCTTGAACCTCAGGCCGATGACGTTCAGGTCCTCGTCCTCGAGGCGGCCTTTGACGCAGGCGATCTCGGCCGGTGACATCCCGATCTCGGCGGACGGCTTTGGTTTGTTGCGCCCCAGCGGCAGCGAGGGCTGCGACAGCACCGGGGCCACCACTGACGGGTCCGTCATCATCGCCAGCGCAAAGCCACCGGTGAAGCACATGCCGACGGCCCCCACGCCCTTGCCGCCGCATTCCGCATGCGCATGCCGCGCCAGCGCCTTCAGCCAGTCCACCACCGGGCTGGACCGGTCACCGCGCCAGATATTGAACTCCCGCCGGACGCAGATCACCCCCAGCGCCGTGGTCAGGGCATAGCCGCGGCTGGCCGGCTTGCCCGGCGTGCCGAACATGCTGGGGCAGAACACGGTCATCCCGGCCGCCGCCACGCGATCCGCGAATTGCACAACTCCAGGATGTAATCCCGGCATTTCGTGCATAACGATTACGGCGGGACCGCTGCCCTTTTGATATACAGGAAATGTATAGCCTGCTTGTGACAAACTGAACTTTGTATAACCAGCCAGCGCCGCCTCGTAGCCCATGTCTGCTCCCCGGTTCCGGAGCCGACCTTAGGCTGATCGACCCTACATCCGCAGCATGGAAAGTTCACCGTCGAACCCGGAAAGCTTCCACCGCCCGTCCACCGCCTTTGTGAAGGTCAGCATGCAGGGCCCCTCCTTGTTTTTCACCGCACAGACGCGACCGTCCGGCAGCTGGCGCAGGGCCGTCGAAATCCCGATCTGGCCCGGGATCCTGGTCTGCGGCGTGTAGCCATAGTACTCGGCGACCGCACGGAACACGTTTGGCTGGATCAGGGCGTTGCCGGCCACCTCGGCCACGCTGGGGCCAAGCAGGGCCGCCAGGACGGCGATCCGCTCGTCCTTCTTTGAGGCTTCCGCCATCAGCCGGCCCTGGATTTCACGCTGCAGGGCGCGCCGATCCACCAGGCTGTCGAAGGTCGCCCGGTCATTGTCGCGGATCGAGATCAGCAGGGCATGCACATCACCGGCCGCATCCAGCTTCTGCACCGTCGCGCAGGCCGAGAGCGTCAGGGCAACGAGAGCAATCAGAACCGCGCGCATAGCAGGGCCTCTTCCAGAAGTGTCCCGGACCCTATCGCGTGATCACGGCCAGATCACGACCTTCCTAATGCGCCTGCAGGTTCTTGGGTTTCGCCGCTGCTGAGGCCTTGATGCGCGCCTGGGTGACCTGCACCGTCGTGATTGCCGATGCCTTGTTGCCCCAGGATGACCGGATATAGCTCAGCACCAGCGCCATCTGGGCGTCGGTCAGATCACTCTTGAAGGCGGGCATACCACCGCGTCCATTCAGGACCGTCGGGATCAGCGCAGGCAGTGGCCCCGTGACCATCTTGCCCCCGATCAACGTCGGGAACGCGCCCTTGATCCCGAGGCCTGACCGCTGATGGCAGGCCGCACAGTTGTCATTGTAAAGGCTCTGGCCCGTCTCGGCGGCCATGGCCACAGGCGACAGGGCGACCCAAAGCGCTGCCGCCGTCGCTGCCCTACGCACACTCCGCTTCACGCTTGCTGAACCCTCTGATGCAGTTTTGCGATCTGTTGCCAGGCACTCTCGATGGCACCGGCCTGCCACCCGGTCAGGTGCGACAGGTGCTCGCCTGACAGATAGATGCGGCCATCCGGCTCGCACAGCACGGGATAGGCGGCCTTGCGGCTCTCATCGCTCCACTCGGCCCAGCCACCAAGATTGTGCGGATCCAGGTGCCAGGATTTGGAGAAGGCCTTTTCGAAGTTCTCGGTGTATTCGGGGAAAATTCGCTGGCCCTGGGCGACGGCGAACTTGGCCCGCTCGTCCGGTGACAGGGCGCTGATCTTCGCGGCTTCACCGCCAAAGGAGTAGTAGCCCAGCAGCACGCCCTTCTGGCTGTGCCAGCCGGTCGACGGCAGCGAGATGGTGCCGATCCCCGGGATATCGTTGTAGATGTGGCCGCCGTAGATCCAGTGCTTCTCTTCCCAGAAGCGGGTCTTCATCTGCAGGCCGATCTTGTTGACCGGCGCATAGGCAACGCTGCTCATCGCCTCGAGGAACGGCTTTGAGACATCCATCTTGATGTTCTTCAGCACCGACAACGGGATGGTGCAGATCATGTAGTCGCCGGCGACCTCGGCCTTCTTCCCCGACGCGTCGGTGTAGGAGACCTTCACGCCCTTCGCGTTCTGCTGGATGCGGTCGACGAGGGCCTTGTACTGGATCACGCCCTCGGGGATGTTCTTCACGAAGCCCCTGGGGATCATGTCCATGCCGCCCACAGGCTCCAGCATGGTGCGCTGCTGTTCCCACCCGGCGACCGAGTTCAGAACGCTCCAGGCTTTGGAATTCAGAACGTCGGCAAAAGCGAACGGCGTGGTTTCCTTCCCCGCTCCCGGACTGACACCCGCGCCCGGGGCGATGTCAAAGCCGCGGCCATCGGTGCCCTTGTACGACAGGTCCGAGCGCTGGAGCCGCCCCTCATTGACAAGATAGGCGATGAACGTCTGGCGGTCAGCGGGAGACAGGACAGCATCCAGATCGCCCTTGGAGGCGACCTTGGCCATCAGCTCGGCAGTATAGCCACGCGCGTCGGCAGCGATCTGACCCTTGCGGATCGGCTTGCCGGCCAGCGGGCCCTTGCCCTTCTCGAAATAGACATAGGCTGCGTCATTGTCGTTGTTGAACAGCTCCAGCTGGACGCCGAACTTGCGGACGTAGTGCAGCGTCGACTGGTGGTGATAGGGGATCCGCCAGGGGCCGACATTGATGTACTGGCCATCGTCGAAGTCGCACTCCTGACGGTTGCCCATCAGGTCGGTGTCGACGAAGCCCTTGCGGGCGGTCTCCACCCGGCCGCCGGCCACGCCGCGCGCCTCCAGCACCTGTACCTGATATCCAGCCTTGCCCAGTTCATAGGCCGCCGTCAGACCCGCCAGCCCAGCACCCAGGATGATGATTCGGGTCCCCTTGGCCCCGCCCGGCAGCGAAGGCGGCAAGGTGGCAGCGGAGGCAAATCCGAAGCCCAGGGCGTCCATGCCCGCCATCGCCAGCGAGACGCCGCCAACGGCGGCCAACTGCTCGAAAAACCGCCGACGCGTAAACGCACCGCCTGATCCCGTACCCGGATCACTCAACATGGTCATCCCTTCAACTGCCCGACCGATCTCTAGATCAAGGCAGGCTCGCGCAATGCAGAGTGTGCTCATCAGGCGAAGGCAAGACAGGGTGCCGATCCCTTGTGCACCGGGGGTCGTGTGGTGCGCTATTCCTGAGCGCCAGCATGGAAAAGGCGCGGGACCTGATCGATCCCGCGCCCTCAAACCGTACCGGTATTTGCAGGATTCTAAAGCGTCCGGCGTACTTCCTCGAGCGTGAAGCACTCGATGGTATCGCCGGCCTTGATGTCCTGGAAGCCCTGGAAAGCCATGCCGCACTCCTGGCCGGACTGGACCTCGTTGACCTCGTCCTTGAAGCGCTTGAGTGTCTGCAGAACGCCGAGCTCCAGCACCACAACGTCGGCGCGGATAATCCGCACCCGCGCGCCCTTGCGGACGACGCCCTCGGTGACCTTGCACCCGGCAACTCTGCCGATTTTCGAGATATCGAAGGCCTGCAGCACCTCGGCGTTGCCGAGGAAGGTTTCCCGCTGGATCGGTGCCAGCATGCCCGAGAGCACGCCTTTGATGTCGTCGATCAGGTCGTAGATGATCGAATAGTAGCGGATCTCCACGCCTTCCCGCTCTGCCAGCACCTGCGCCTGTTTCGAGGCACGGACGTTGAAGCCCAGGATCGGCGAGCCTGCACCCTTGGCCAGCATCACATCGCTTTCGCTGATGGCACCGGCGCCCGAAAGGATGATCCGCGCGCGGACCTCCTCGTGGGCCAGCTTGTCCAGCGAGCCAACGATGGCTTCGGCAGAACCCTGCACGTCGGCCTTGATGATCACCGGAAGCTCCGAGACCTTTTTATCTGCCAGCTTGGCCATCATGTCGGCCAGACTAGCACCCTGGACCGGCGAACCGGTTTTCTCGCGCTTCAGGCGGGTGCGATAGTCAGTGAGCTCTCGGGCGCGGGCCTCGTTCTCCACCACAGCGAAGGGTTCGCCCGGCGACGGCGTGCCGTCCATACCCAGGATCTCGACCGGAACCGACGGCCCGGCCTCCGACAGCTGTTCGCCGCGCTCGTTCAAAAGGGCGCGAACCCGACCAAACGTGTCGCCAGCCACGACGATGTCGCCACGCTTCAGCGTGCCGCGCTTGACCAGCACTGTGGAGACAGCACCCCGTCCGCGATCCAGCTTGGCCTCGATGACCATGCCGTCGGCGGTGCGATCAGGGTTGGCTTTAAGGTCCAGCACTTCGGCCTGCAGCAGGATCGCCTCGATAAGGTCGTCCAAGCCCAGTTTTTCCTTGGCGGAGACCTGGATGGCCTGGGTGTCGCCGCCCAGGCTTTCCACGACGATCTCGTGCTGCAGCAACTCGTTGATCACCCGCGTCGGGTCAGCGCCTGGTTTGTCGATCTTGTTGATCGCCACGATGATCGGCGCGCCGGCGGCTTTGGCGTGATTGATGGCCTCGATGGTCTGGGGCATCACGCCGTCGTCTGCCGCCACCACCAGAACGACGATGTCGGTGACATTGGCCCCGCGCATGCGCATGGCCGAGAACGCAGCGTGACCGGGCGTATCAAGGAAGGTGACGGCTTGGCCACCATCCAGTCGCACCTGATAGGCACCGATGTGTTGGGTGATGCCGCCGTGTTCACCCGACACCACATCAGCCGACCGCAGAGCGTCCAACAGCGAGGTTTTGCCGTGGTCGACGTGACCCATGACGGTCACGACCGGCGGCCGCGTGATCATATAGTCGTCGACATCCTCGGCACCGATGAAGCCTTCTTCGACGTCGGCTTCGGACACCCGTCGCACGGTGTGGCCGAACTCGGTGGCCACCAATTCTGCGGTGTCATTGTCGATGACATCGTTGATCTTGAGCATCACGCCCTGACGCATCAGGAATTTGATGATCTCGACGCCCCGCGTCGCCATCCGGTTAGCCAGATCGCCGACGGTGATGACGTCAGGGATGATGACTTCGCGGGCCACGCGGGCCTGCTCGACGGAGCCGCCCTTGCGCTTTTCACGTTCACGTTCACGCGCCCGGCGGACAGACGCGAGGCTGCGCATCCGCTCGGCACCCTCGGCGTCGCCGGCCACGGTCTGGATGGTCAGACGGCCTTCGCGGCGTACCGGTGCGCCCTTGGCACGGCTCATTGCCTTGCCAGGGCCCGCGTCGCGACGGTTTCGGTCGTCTTCCTCGGGGCGTCGGTCCAGCGCAGCGCCGCCGGGACGCGGTGCCTGGCGTGTTGCGCGCTGAACTTCCGGCGTCGCAGGCGGCGCGGCCGGACCATTGCGTGGACCCGCGGGACCACGGGCACCGGTGGCACCGCGAGGGCCTGCGCCAGGCGCAGGCTTGGGCGCCAGTGCCGAGTAACGCACGGTGTTGGCGCTGGCGGCAGGGGCATCCTGACGCGGACGTTCGTCGCGACCCTGGGGCGGGGCCCGATCATCGCGTTGTGGCCGTTGATCATCAGCCCGCGGCGCGCGTTGGTTGAATGACGAGCCCTCAAAGCGCCCGGTGGTCGGGGGCCGATAGGTAGTCGTCGTCGCACGGTCGTCGCGACGCTCATGCGACGGCTGATAGGATCGTGTCTGACCGGGCAGGGCTGGCGCTGGCGTCGCGCGGGCGACCGGCGGCGCAGCCGCAGGCGTTGCCGCGACCGGAGCTGGAGCCGGAGCCGGAGCAACCGGCGCGGGCACGACGGGCGCGGCGGCTGCGACCGGGGCCGGCGCGGGGGCGGGTTCGGGGGCGGGCGTCGGGACGACGACAGCCGCAACCGGAGGGACGACCTCAACCGGCGCAGGTGGTGGTGCCGCGGCGACACGGGCCGCTTCGGCCGCAGCGTTTGCGCGCTCGACCTGGGCGCGGCGGTCGATCTCCTGCTGCGCCTGCTGGGCGCGTGCGGTCTCGATCACGCGCTGGCGTGCGGCCCGCTCATCGGCGGAGAGGCCGTCATTCGGTGTCGCCGGGCGCTGTCCCTGGGGCGGCGCTGGCCGCGGGGGCTCGAACACCCGACGCTCGGCGTTGGATGGCGCGGCAAGGTTGCCGCCGCCGGCACCGTGCGGGCGCGAGCGTTTGGTCTCCACGACCACCGTTTTGGTCCGACCGTGGCTGAAGCTCTGCTTCACCGTGCCAGAACTGACCGATCCACCGGCGCGCGGCTTCAGGGTCAGGGGCTGGCGTCCGCCTGGAGGGGCGTTGCGGTCGTTGTTGTTCTCGTCGCTCATTCGCTCGCTTTACTCACCGACCAGGCGGTCCCGGCCATTCACGTAACGTCGTAATTATCAAACGAGGATAGGCGGAAACCCTCAGGGCTCCCGCTTCGCCTCGCCAGGCTCCTCGCGCCAATCCTCAGGAAGGAGCGGACTAAATCCTGCGAAGCGTCGGACATCTTCGGTCCAGCGCCCGGAGGCTCGCCCCGCAAGGAAGGCGGTGTGTATCACATTCTCCAGCCCCAAGGCCAAACCCAATTCCTCTGAGCTGAACAGGCCGAAGACATCGGGACCTGATGCCTGCCTGCGAACGACCGCCATGACCTTGCGGCGACCGTCCGGCGCGCCGTCCGACGCCTCGATCAACCAGGCGGCCTTGCCGGACGAAATGGTGGCGCAGACCTTCTCGAAGCCCGAGGTCAGGTCGCCGGACCGTCGCGCCAGCCCAAGCCCGGCCAGCAGGCGACGGCGCAGCAGCGCCGCGACCTGATCCGCAAGATCCTTAGGTGCCGTCACCCTGGCCTTGGCCGACCGCGCGAACAGTCCCCGCTTGGCCGCCGTCTCAACCGAGGTGCGGTCCGCCGCGACCCAGATGCCACGCCCGGGCAGCTTCCTCGCCAGGTCTGGCACCGCCAGACCGTCGGGGTCTGCCACAAACCGGATCAGCCGCGCTTCGGCCATTACCTCGCCGGAGACAATATCGCGCCGCTCGCGCGAAGCCTCTGCGAGGGTCTTGGCTGGCCTAGCGGCGACGGTCTCCATGGCAGGTCACCTCACCCGACCTTAAGAGTCTTGAGCTTCGCCGACGGCTTGCGCCTCGGCGACAGCCTCAGGGCTCGGCGCAAATACGTCGTCGGCAGTCAGTTCAGCCTCACCCTCGGCTTCAACCTCCGGCTCGGGCTCCTCCGGCGCTTCGATCCAGCCCATCACCACGCGGGCGCGCATGATCAGCAGCTCAGCGTCCTGGGGTTCCAGGTTGAAGGTCTCCAGCACGCCCGACTGACGAACCCGCTCGCCGTTCTTGCTTTCGAACCAGCCGCGCAGGTCATCCGGCACCAGGCCGGCCAGATCCTCAACGGACTTTACATCGCCGGCACCCAGGGCCACGGCCATCGGCAGGGTGATGCCTTCAATGGCCAGCACGCCATCCTCGACACCCAATTCCTTGCGCTTGCCGTCCAGCTCTGCGGTTTCACGGTCCAGGTAGTCCTGGGCGCGAGCCTGGATTTCGGCACCGGTCTCTTCGTCGAAGCCTTCGATGGAGGCGACTTCAGACACGTCCACATAGGCGACGTCTTCCACCGTGGCGAAGCCCTCGGTGACCAGCAGCTGGGCAATGACCTCGTCCACGTCCAGGGCTTCCTGAAACAGCGACGTCCGCTCGGCGAACTCGCGCTGACGGCGCTCGCTCTCCTGGCTTTCGGTCATGATGTCGATCTGCCAGCCGGTCAGCTGGCTGGCGAGGCGCACATTCTGGCCGCGACGGCCGATTGCCAGTGACAGTTGCTCGTCGGGCACGACCACTTCGACGCGCTCGTCTTCCTCATCCATCACCACCTTGGAGACTTCAGCGGGTGCCAGCGCATTGACGATGAAAGTCGCCTCGTCCTGGCTCCACTGGATGATGTCGATCTTCTCGCCCTGCAGTTCGGCCACCACCGCCTGCACACGCGATCCGCGCATGCCGACGCAGGCACCCACGGGATCAATCGAACTGTCGTTGGAGATCACCGCCATCTTGGCGCGGCTGCCCGGATCTCTAGCTACCGCGCGGATTTCGATGACGCCGTCATAGACCTCCGGCACTTCCTGGGCGAACAACTTGGCCATGAAGCCACCGTGCGCGCGGGAGAGCAGGATCTGCGGGCCCTTGGTCTCGCGGCGGACGTCATAGATGTAGCAGCGGCAACGGTCGCCGATGTTGAAGTTCTCGCGCGGGATCGACTGGTCGCGGCGCATGATGCCCTCGCCGCGGCCCAGGTCGACGACGACGTTGCCGTATTCGACGCGTTTGACTGTGCCGCTGACGATCTCGCCGACGCGGTCCTTGTATTCCTCGAACTGGCGCTCGCGCTCGGCGTCGCGGACCTTGCCCATCACCACCTGGCGGGCCATCTGGGTCTGGACGCGGCCAAACTCGAAGGGCGGCAGGATTTCGTCGTAGGTGTCGCCGACCTTGGCGTCCTTCTCACGGCGAATGGCTTCGGCCAGACGCATGATGCCGGGGGGCTCTTCGAACGGCAGTTCGGTGCCTTCGTCGTCAACACCGCCGCCGAACACAGCGTCGTCGGCCACCACTGTGATTACCCGCTTGATGGTGGTTTCGCCCGACTTCGGATCGATATGGACCCGGATGTCGTGCTCGGCACCATAGCGCGAGCGGGCACCCTTCTGGATCGCCTCCTCGATCGCCTCGATGACGATCTCCTTGTCGATCGATTTTTCGCGGGCCACGGCCTCGGCGATTTGCAGAAGTTCAAGCCGATTGGCGGAAATGCCGGTGAGGCTCATGAGAATTCCTTCTTACTCGGTCGTTAGTTGGTGTTCAGAGGTCTGGCCTTCGGCAGCCAGGCGAGCCGCGCGAATTTCGGCACCCCGCTTCATCAGTTCGTCGGTCAGGACCAGCTTGGCCTCGAGGATCCACGCAAACGGCACCATCACGGTCTCGTCCTCGCCCTCCAGGTCCAGGGCCACCTGATCGCCCTCGATCCCGGCCAGTTCGCCCCGAAACCGCTTGCGCCCCTCGGCCAGCCGGTCCAGCTCGATCTTGGCCTCGTGGCCCTCATAGGTCGCGAAATCCGCCAGCCGGGTCAGCGGACGATCCACACCGGGAGACGAGACCTCCAGCGTATATTCGCCGCTGATCGGATCAGCCGCATCCATGATTTCGGAGATGGCCCGCGACAACCGGGCGCAGTCCTCGACCACCATGTCGCCATCCACCTGCCGCTCGGCCATGATCTGCAACCGGCGCGTCTCGGCACCCCCCATCAGGCGCAGGCGCACGATGGCGTAACCGGCGGCTTCGGCCACAGGGTCGAGCAGCTCCAGCAGGTTCAGATCTTCAGCGGTCTTCCCACGCATGGGAACTCCAGGCCTCCGGCAAAGAAAAGAGCGGCCGGGCCGAAGCCCGCCGCTCGTAGGCGCTTTACAGCGCAAACGGACGATGTTGAGGGGGTTATAGCCGGTGGTGAGGGGTTTGTCAGCCCTCTCGATTCGGGGCCAGACTTCCGGCGAAACCGCCACCTCGCGGCCTGTAAGATTTTGTCACCTAGCCCCGCCTAAGGTTGACTCCGGTCAACCCCCGGGCAGTTTTTGCTCATAGGTTCATTCATTTCAGGAAATACACCATGGGTATTCTCGACAACCTCTTGGGCGGCGCAGGCGGTGGCGGCGCAGCCTCGGCCATTACTGACCTGATCGGCGGCCATGAAGGCGGCCTCGGCGGCCTGATTCAGAGCCTTGAAAAGGGCGGCCTGGGCGAGGCGGCCCAGTCGTGGGTCGGAAAAGGCGCGAACCTGCCGATCTCGGCGGCTCAGATCGAAAGCGTGCTTGGAACCGGTGCCATCGGCGACCTGGCCAGGAAGCTCGGCCTCGACCCCCACGCGGCCGCCGGCCAGATTTCTGAGTTCCTGCCCCAGATCATCGATCAGCTGACCCCCAACGGCACGGTCGAAGGCGGCGGCCTCGGCGGCCTGCTGGGCAAACTCAAGCTCTAGAAACACGATGGGGTCCCGGTTTCGCTGCACGGCGATGACCGGGACCCCTTCCCCTACGGCGGCGAATGGGCCACAGAGCGCGCACCTGTCCCTGCGTTCCCTGAAAGGCCCCTCCCCATGGACCTCTCCAAGATTCCCGTCGGCGTGAATCCGCCCTATGACGTCAACGCCATCATCGAGATCCCGCGGGGCGGCGAGCCAGTAAAATACGAGATCGACAAGGAGAGCGGCGCGCTGTTCGTTGACCGTTTCCTGCACTCCGCCATGTTCTATCCGGGCAACTACGGCTTCATCCCCCATACCCTGGCAGACGACGGCGACCCGATGGACATCATCGTGGTCGGGCAAACCCCCGTCGTTCCAGGCGCGATCATTCGGGCAAGACCCATCGGTTGCCTGATGATGACGGACGAGGCCGGCGGTGACGAAAAGGTGCTGGCCGTGCCGGTGGACGCCTTGCACCCGTTCTATACCGGCGTGGACAGCTGGCGCGCGCTGCCTCAGATCCTGACCGAGCAGATCGCTCACTTCTTCCAGCACTACAAGGATCTGGAAAAGGGCAAGTCGGTGGAGATCAGCCGCTGGGCCGACGCCGAGGAGACCGCTGACCTGATCCGGCAATCGATCGAGCGTTACAAGCTGGCCGATTAAGCCCGCACGAAATCCAGAAACACCGGCGCGCAGTCGCCCAGCCGCTTTTCCTCATAGCGAGTGGTGATGTGGTCTGCGGGCGGCGTGCGCCAGTCGTCGGCCCGATCTGCCCCCCATACAAAGGCCGGGTTTCCGACGAAGCGCTCCAGAGCGGAATCCACGTAGCTGGCGACGTCGCTGACAAACCGCAGGCGGCCGCCGGGGCGCAGCACCCGTGCCAGTTCGGACACCAGCGCGGGCTGCACCAGCCGGCGCTTTTGCTGGCGGGTTTTCGGCCAGGGGTCCGGAAACAGGATGAAGACCCGGTCTAGACAGGCGTCCGGTAGTCGGGCCATCAGTTCGCGGACGTCGCCGTCGTGAAGCCGCACATTGGTCAGGGCCTGTTCGTCGATATGGCGAACCGCGCTGGCGACGCCGTTCTGGAAGGGCTCTGCCCCAAGGATCAGGACGTCGGGTGCGCGCGCCGCCTGCGCGGCCATGTGTTCGCCGCCGCCGAAGCCGATCTCCAGCCAGGTCTCGCGGGCGGTGGGCATCAGGGACTTCGGGTCCATCGGACCCGATGGTATCCGCAGGCTGGGCAGGCGGCTCTCCACCAGCGCGGCCTGTCGCGGCTTGATGGGGCGCGACTTCAGTCGTCCAAAGGATCGCAGCGGGGGGTGGGCGTCAGACATGGCGGCCCTCTAGCTTATCGGGCTGACCGCGTGAACAGCCAGAGCCCCGCCGACCCTGCCAGGCCAATCCAGATGAAGATCACGACGGCGGCTGCAACCCGGCTGACCGGACGATCCGCGGCGGCCTCGGCAGCAGCGCGGTGGGTGGCCATGACCTCGGGCGGGATCAATTTCAGCGTCAGCCATAGGCCCAGCGGCACAATCAGCAGGTCATCCAGCAGGCCTAGTACCGGAATGAAATCCGGGATCAGGTCGATAGGGGATAGCGCATAGGCCGCGACCGCAACCCCCAGCACCGTGGCGTACCAAGGCGTCCGGGGGTCGCGTGCAGCGAGCCAGACGGCGTGGGTATCGCGTTTCAACGACCGCGCCCACGCCTTAAGGCCCATCGGATCTAGGCCAGCGCCTTCAATGCGTCGGCGAGGTCCGTCTTCTCCCAGGAGAAGCCGCCCTCATTGTCAGGCTGGCGGCCAAAGTGGCCATAGGCCGCAGTGCGCGCGTAGATTGGCCGGTTGAGCTGCAGGTGCTCGCGGATGGCCCGCGGCGTGGCACCGCCGATCATCGCCGGCAGGGCCAACTCCAGCTTCGCCGGATCGATTTCGCCCGTGTCATGCAGGTCAACATAGAAGCTCAGGGGATTAGCCACGCCGATCGCATAGCTGATCTGGATCGTGCACTTCCGGGCCAGGCCTGAGGCCACCACGTTCTTGGCGAGGTAACGGCAGGCGTACGCGGCCGAGCGGTCGACCTTGGTAGGGTCCTTGCCGGAGAACGCGCCGCCGCCATGTGGGGATGCGCCACCGTAGGTGTCGACGATGATTTTGCGGCCGGTCAGGCCGGCGTCGCCGTCGGGTCCACCGATCTCGAAGCGGCCGGTGGGATTCACGTACCACTTGGTCTTTTTGGTGATGAGGCCCGCCGGGATGACGCTCTCGACGTAGGGACGGATCACAGCTTCCAGACGCTTGGGCGTGGCCATGTGCAGGCCGATGCGCTTTTTGTGCTGAGTGGAAACCACGATCTGCAGAATCTCGACAGGACGGCCGTCCTCGTAGCGTACGGTCACCTGGCTCTTGGCGTCAGGCTCCAGCACGTCGCACTCGCCGGAGTGGCGGACATCGGCCAGCTTCTTGAGGATGTCGTGGCTGTACTGCAGCGTGGCCGGCATGAGGGCCGGGGTTTCGTCGCAGGCGTAGCCGAACATGATGCCCTGGTCGCCCGCGCCTTCATCCTTCTTGTCGGTGGAATCGACACCCTGGGCGATGTGGGCGGATTGTTCATGCAGATGGCAGGCGTATTTGGCCTTGTTCCAGTGGAACCCCTTCTGCTCGTAGCCGATGTCCTTGATCGCTGCGCGAACCTTGGGCTCCAGCGAGCGTACGATGTCCTTGGTGAAGGCCTTGTTCTCGGACTTCGATCCGCCCGGTTTTCCAGCCCGGACCTCGCCCGCCAGAACGATGCGGTTGGTGGTCACCAGGGTCTCGCAAGCGACACGCGCTTCGGGATCGGCGCTCAGAAACGCGTCGACGACGGTGTCGGAAATTCGGTCAGCGACCTTGTCCGGGTGACCCTCGGAAACACTTTCGCTGGTGAAGATATAGCTGGAACGGCTCAAGGGGTCGGGCTCCGGAGATTGGGGACTTCAATGTTGACGGCGACCAGTATGGCCGAACGCCTATAAAGAAATCCTTATGTCATGCCAAGGGTCAGCGATGGCCCTGGTCGGGACTCACGCGATGGCGAGGTCTCCGGCCTGCAAACCAGGCGCCAGCCGACATCGTCAGCAGACCGCCGAACAGCCAATCGCCAAACTGACTGTAGAGCGTCGGGGCGCCAGGTGCGGGCAGCCGCGCATCAATGACGCCGGATTCTCCAAGACCGAGGCTCATGCCCGGCAGAATTCGGCCCTGGGCGTCGATCACCGCTGAAACACCGGTTGGCGTCGAACGAATGATCGGCAGTCCCTGTTCGATGGCGCGGTAGCTGGCGATGTTCAGATGTTGCCACGGGCCACTGTTGGCACCGAACCATGCGTCGTTGGACACGTTCAGGATCCATGCTGGGCGCTCCCGCCCGTCCGCCAGACCCGGGAACAGCGCCTCATAGCAGATCAGCGGCTGCACGGTGGGCAGCCCCGCCAGCTTGAGGGGGCGAGGCGGCGGACCCGGCGTGAAGTCCTCCGGCATGTGAACAAGGCTTCGGATACCCCACTTGGCGGCGAGATCGCCAAGCGGCAGGAATTCCCCGAACGGCACCAGCCGGTGCTTGTCGTAGTAGCCGCTCACGCGAAGGGCCTGGTCGTCGCGTCGGAGCGCCATCAGGGTGTTGAAATATCGCCAGGAGCCATCGGCTTTCGCCTCGACGCGATTGGCGCCCATCAAGAGAGTCTGTCCCGATCTGAGCACGTCGCGAAGCTGTAGGGCATAGGGCGATCCGGGCGCAATCAGGTCATCAATGACCGCCGGCAAGGCCCCCTCGGGCCAGATCACCACGTCAGGCACCTGCATTGCCGGTGACAGGGTCAGGCGAGCATAGTCCAGGACGATCTGGTCAAGGTTTTCGGGCCTCCACTTTTCTTTCTGGTCGATGTCGGCCTGAACGATCCGGATGACCGGCGCGTCCGGCGCGTAGGTCGTGCGCGCCGAAGCCGCCAGCCGGCCTGCGCCGCCGGCAAACAACGCGATCAGGACCACGCCAGTTGCCACCATGGCACCCGCCTGAGCCAGACGCCGAATCGGCAGCATGAGCAAAGCCGGCGCTGCGGCGACCGCCAGGGTGATCCAGGTCAGGCCATAGACCCCGACCAGAGCGGCCGCCTGCGATGGCGCACTTCCCGCCCGCCAACTTTCTCCGACCAGATTCCATGGAAACCCGGTGAGCAAATGGCCACGGAGCCACTCGGCGGCGGCGAAGACGCCCGCGAACACCAGCACCTTCCAGAGACTGCGCGGTCGAAGCGCGCGGTAGCAGACACCGGCCAGACCCCAGAACACTGAAAGTCCACCCGCCATCAACACGACGGCAAATGGCGCCATCCAGCCATAGACCCTGGGATCCACCAGGAACGGCTCGGCGATCCACCAGGTTGACAACCCGAAGTAGCCCAGGCCCGCCAGCCACCCCATCGCGAAGGCGGAGCGCAGCGGTCGAGGGCCCGACACCGTTTCCAGCCTCAGCAGAATGACGCTGTAGCCCAACAACCCTGGCAGCACGCCGAACGGCGGATGGACCAGACCGGCGGCAATCCCGCCCAGCAGCACGGTGAGCGGGGCGTACCAGTTGGGGCGGATCACCGGGATCTCAGACCCCGCGCAGCGGTTTGGCTTGCGGCCGGCGCACCCGCACCCGCTTGACCTGTCGAGGCGACGCGGCCAGCACCTCAAGCACATAGCCGTCCGGATGCTCGATCCGCTCGCGCCGTCGCGGCACCCGCCCCGCCAGGGCATTCACCAGCCCGGCGACCGTCTCAATGTCCTCATCAAGGTCTTCGGGCGCGAGGTCGACACCTTCGCCGATTGCCTGCTCCAGTTCCTCAAGAGGCGCGCGGCCGTCGACGATCCAGCCGTCATCATCCTCGGCGATCGGCATATAGGACTGATCGTTTTCGTCGTCGTGCTCATCCTCGATCTCGCCGACCAGGGTCTCGAGCAGGTCCTCCAGAGTCACCAGGCCATCGACGCCGCCGAACTCATCGATGACCAGCGCCATGTGGATGCGTTTCGCGCGCATGGTGGTCAGAAGTTGGGTCGCCGACATCGACGGCGGGACATAGAGCACTTCGCGGACCAGATTGTGCCGACCCATCAGGACCTTGTCGTCAGGCTTGGGCGGTCGCGATTTGCGGGCGAGCAACTTGAAGACGTCCTTCACATGGGCCACACCCACCGGCTCATCCAGGGTCTCCTTGAAGACCGGCATTCGACTGTGTTCGGCGTCTGCGAACCGCGCCACCAGCTCAGCGAAGGTGCAACCGCGCTCGACCCCGACAATGTCGGCGCGGGGTTGCATGACATCCTCGACCCTTAGCGCCTGAAACGCGCGAGCCTGTGCGACCAGCTCGCCTCCGGATTCGGTCAGCTGCTGGGGTGCCTCATCGGCCGCCTGTTCTGCTGTGCGGCGGAATAAGGTGAACAATTCCGCGAGCCCTCGCCAGAGGCCCGGGGCGCGTCGACTGGAAGGATCAGGGTCGTTCATGCTCTCCCTCACCGACCAGATAGGGGTCGGGAACACCCAGCTTCGCCAGCACCGCTCGCTCGAGACCTTCCATGGTCTCGGCCTCATCATCGCCTATGTGGTCGTGTCCGAGAAGATGCAGAACACCGTGCACCGTCAGATGTTGCAAATGGTGCGCGAGCGGCTTGCGCTGCTCAGCGGCTTCGCGAACGCAAATTCCGAATGCCAGAGCCACGTCACCGATAAGATTTTCCGGGTTCGGCAAGGCCGGAAAGGACAGGACATTGGTGGCCGTGTCCTTGTTCCGAAAGCGTGCATTCAGGTCGCGCACCAAGGCGTCGTCGGCGAGCAAGACAGTCAGGCACGCCTCCCCTCCAGACACGGGATGAAGGACCACGGACGTTAGCGCCATCTCCGCAGCTGCGCGCACCAACGCTTCGGCATCTGGCAGCGCCGCGCTCCAGGCTGGGTCCTCGATTTCGATGTCGATCAAACCGTACGTCCGCGCTTGGCCGCGTCTTCATCATAAGCGCGCACGATGCGCTCAACGAGCGGGTGGCGGACGACGTCTTCGGCTTCAAAGCGGGTGACGCCAATGCCTTTGACGCCCTCCAGCAGGCCCACCGCGTGGGCAAGGCCCGAATCGTTGGCATGCGGCAAATCGATCTGGGTGGGATCACCGGTGACCGCCATGCGCGAGCCTTCGCCAATCCGGGTCAGCACCATCTTCATCTGCGCCCGTGAGGCGTTCTGGGCCTCATCGACGATGACGAAAGCCTGGGCCAGAGTGCGACCGCGCAGGAAGGCGATCGGTGCCACTTCGATCTCGCCCTTCTCGCGACGACGTCGCAGCTGTTCGGCCCCCAGAATGTCGGTCAGGGCTTCCCAGACCGGAGCCATATAGGGGTCGACTTTTTCGTTCAGGTCGCCCGGCAAAAACCCTAACCGTTCGCCAGCCTCGACGGCGGGCCTCGACACAATCAGCCGATCCACATCGCCGCGCAGCAGCATGCCCGCGCCATGCGCCACCGCCAGAAACGTCTTGCCGGTGCCGGCCGGGCCCAGCCCGAACACCAGATCGCAACGCTCGAGCGCATCAAGATACTTCGCCTGGTTCGGCGTTTTGGGCGCGACCTGGCCGCGACGTCCGACGGGTAACAGCTGGCCGGCGCTGCCGCGTGCACCTGTTCCGCCCCGTGCCTGGCCGATGGCCACACGAACGTCGGCATCGCTCACCTCAAGGCCCTGATCGGCACGGGCGGCAATCGCCTGCACAGCCTTCTTCGCCTGACTGCGCCCCTTGGTGTCGCCGCTCAGGGACACGCCGCCGCCTGGCGTCTCGACCAGAACGCCGAACGCGTCTTCGATGAGGGCGACGTGGCGGCTGTTCGTGCCGGCCACTGCGCGAACGGCAGCGTCGGACAGGGTGATGAATTCCGGCGTTCGACTCACGCGGGCTCCAGCGCCTGGGTCAGCGCGCCCGAAAGGCTCATACGCGCCGCACTTTCGATGCGCACGGGCACGATCTGGCCGATCAGGTGATCCGGTGCGGTAGCATGTACCGCCTGCAGATAGGGGCTGCGGCCGATCAACTGGCCGGGATATCGACCCGCGCGCTCGAACAGCACCGGCAGCGTCTTGCCGACCTGGCTCTGGTTGAACGCCCGCGCCTGCTCATCCAGCAAGGCGTTCAGCCGTGCCAGGCGTTCGTCCTTGACGTCTTCGGCAATCTGGCCCGGCATGGCCGACGCCGGCGTTCCCGGACGACGTGAGTATTTGAACGTGAAGGCCGAGGCATAGTTCACCTCACGGATCAACTGCAGCGTGGCCTCGAAGTCGGCGTCCCGCTCGCCGGGAAACCCCACGATGAAGTCGCCGGACAGGGCAATATCGGGCCTGGCCAGCCGGATCTTCTCGATCAGGCGCACATAGCTTTCGGCGGTATGCGCCCGGTTCATCGCCTTGAGAATCCTGTCGCTACCGGACTGCACGGGCAAGTGCAGGTAGGGCATCAACGCCTCGACCTCGCCATGCGCCGCGATCAGCGCGTCGTCCATGTCGCGCGGGTGACTGGTGGTATAGCGAATGCGGTCGATGCCGGGGATTCTCGCTAGCCGCCGGGCCAGTCCCGCCAACCCTTCACCCTCGTCATTTGCGCCGTTGTAGGCATTGACGTTCTGGCCCAGCAGGGTGACCTCGCGCACGCCCTTTTCCGCCAGCGATCGGGCCTCGGCCTCGATGTCGGCAGCCGGCCGGGACCACTCTCCGCCGCGTGTATAGGGCACCACACAGAAGGTGCAGAACTTGTCGCAACCCTCCTGCACCGTCAGGAACGCCGTCACCCCGGTGGGATTTCGCTCGGCGGCCAGGGCGTCGAACTTCGCTTCCGGTGCGAAGTCGGCGGCCAGCCGCTCGCCCCGGGCGCGATGGCTGCGCGCGATCAGCTCCGGCAACTGATGATACGCCTGAGGGCCCACGACCAGATCGACGGCAGGCTGGCGACGCATGATCTCCTCGCCCTCGGCCTGGGCGACACAGCCGGCAACCGCAATGGTCATGGCGTGGCCGGCGGCGCGACGGGCGTCCTTCATCTCCCGAATCCGCCCCAGTTCCGAATAGACCTTCTCGGTGGCCTTCTCGCGGATATGGCAGGTGTTCAGGACGACGAGATCGGCGTGCGTCGGATCGTCGGTCATCCCATAGCCCAGCGGCGCAAGGACATCGGCCATGCGCTCGCTGTCATAGACGTTCATCTGACAGCCGTAGGTCTTGATGTAGAGGCGCTTGGTTGGCGCGGCGGTGGACATGGCGGGGTTATGGGGGCGCAACGGAAACGGTGCAAGTTTCGCCGACCGATCACTCCTCGGTCGGCATCCCGTAGAGCTCGAGCCGGTGGTCTACCAGCCGGTAGCCCAGCTTGCGCGCGATGGCCTCCTGCAGGGCCTCGATCTCGGCGTCGACGAATTCCACCACCTTGCCGGTTTTCATGTCGATCAGGTGGTCGTGATGGTCGTCGCTGTGTTCTTCGTACCGAGAACGTCCGTCCCGGAAGTCGAGGCGGTCGATGATTCCGGCCTCTTCGAACAGTCGCACGGTGCGATAGACGGTGGCGATGGAGATATGCGGGTCCACGGCATGGGCGCGACGATGAAGCTCCTCGACATCGGGGTGGTCCGCCGAAGTTGACAGCACGCGCGCGATCACCCGCCGCTGCTCGGTCATGCGCATGTTCTTCTCGAGGCAAAGCTTCTCGATTCGGTCCGACACGCGGCAGTCTCCGTTCCCGTTAAATAGGTTCTAAAGCGCCGTCGGCGTCAGGTCGAGACGCATGACCAGCGCGTCTGCCAGTCCATCCACACCGCGATCATAATAGGCCTTGCGTAGACCGGCGCGCTGAAATCCCAGGCGTTCATAGAGGGTGATCGCTGCGGGATTTGCGACATCGACTTCCAGAAACATCAGTTGCGCGCCAGCCTCTCGCGCCAGGTCGATGGCGGCGTGCATCAGGGAGCGACCCACGCCCGTACGCCGCGCCCAGCCGGCCACGCCGACGGTCAGGATTTCTGCCTCTCCGGCAACCGTTCGGCAGATCACCACGCCGGCGGGGCCCTCGCCCCGCGCAAGGACGCCAAATATGCCTTCTCCGTCGAGCAGGTCCTCAAAGTCATTCTCGTCCCACGGCTTGTCGAAAGCCTGGGCGTGGACGGATGCCATGTCCGGCGCGTCCTCGGGTCGGGCCCTGGCGATGTTCATGCTGGAAGTTTCGCGTCGGGCGCGCGGAGATAAAGCGGCCGGATCGGTGTGATGGCGCGTACGGCCGCCAGCCTGGCAATGAGCCTTGCGTCACACCCGTCAGGCGTCAGGCTGATTGCGTCCGGCAAGGCTGATGCCAGAAAAGGGGCACCGGATCCGATCAGCGTGATATCCCGACTGATGGCCAGTTCAGCGAGGCGCGCCAGGGCCGTCCCGATCAGGAGTCCATCCGGCGCCATCAAGGCCTCACCATTCTCGAATACCTGCAGATAGACCTGGTCGCGTCGCGCATCGATCACGGCGGCGACCAAGCCGTTCGTCCCTGCCGCCAGAGCCTCCAAGGTGCCGATCCCCACCGCTGGAATGGACAGCGCCGAGGCCAGCCCCTTGGCGAAGGCGACGCCGACTCTAAGGCCCGTAAACGAGCCAGGGCCGACAGTCGCGCCTACACGGTCGAGGCGATCAAATCTCAGACCAGCCTCGACCATTGCTGACCTGGCCATGAGCGCCAACCGTTCCTGATGCCCGCGCGCCATAGCCTCGCTGCGGTGCGCAAGTACGGTATCGCCCTCAAGCACGGCGACCGAGCAGGCGTTCAGGCAGGTGTCGAGTCCCAGGACGATCATCCTGGCGCAGTTAGCCGGTTCGGCGCGTCGCTTAAAGGGCCTGCTCGACCCGGGTCACTTCCGGCACGTAGTGCTTCAGCATGTTTTCGACACCGGACTTCAGGGTCGCCGACGACGACGGACACCCGGAACAGGCCCCACGCATGTTCAGCCAGACCACACCGGTGTCGACGTCAAAGCGGTTGAACAGGATGTCCCCGCCGTCCTGGGCGACCGCCGGGCGGATGCGGGTGTCCAGCAGATCCTTGATCTCGGCCACGATCTGGGCGGTATCGCCTTCGTAGACGCCCTCATCATGACCCCCCGCGTCACTGTCGCCCGCGTCGGTGAATAACGGCTGGCCCGAGGTGAAATGATCCATGATCGAGGCGAGGATCGGGGCCTTCAGGTGCGACCAGTCCTGATCGGCTTGTTTGCCAACGGTAATGAAGTCTGGACCGTAAAACACGCGTGTAACGCCGTCGATACCAAACAGGTCGGCGGCCAGAGGTGATGCGGCGGCTTCTTCGGGCGACCGAAAGTCCCGCGTGCCTTCGCCCAGCACGGCTTTGCCGGGCAGGAACTTCAGGACTTCTGGATTGGGTGTGGCTTCGGTCTGGATGAACATGGCTGCGATAGATGGTGCTTTCGGGTGCGCGTTGCAATCCCTGCCTTGGCTGTCATGCGAGATCAGCGATCTCGTCGTCGGTCAGGTCGCCGGGGACGATGGTGATCGGCACCTTGCGGGTGCCCCACTTGACGCCCTCCTTAGCGATGGAGGCGACCAGCGGTCCGGGGCCCCGGCCGCCGACGGCGGCGGCCAGCACGAGGATCTTGATGTCCGGATCGTCGGACAGAACCTGTCGCAGGGCCGCACGGGTCGAATCCGCTGTCTGGATCAGGAACTCCGGCGGCAGGCCCGTCTCGGCCAGAACATACTCTGCAGAGAGCTGCAGGGCGGCCTCGGCTTCCTCGCGCTGCTGGCGGGCGATTTCATCCCGCACGCCGGACCAATGCTCGAACACCGCAGGCTCGATGACTTTGAGCAAGGCCACGTAACCCCCGGTCGACCGCGCACGGCGGCAGGCAAAGCGCAGCGCCGCCTGGAACTCGGTGGACTCGTCCGCCACCACAAGAAACTTGCGCCGGTTGCTCATGGCGCGAACCTGCGGCGCCCCGGGGCGGTGCGCAAGTCAGCCTGCCCAGAAGCCGACGATCTTCTTGACCTCAGCCAGCGTTGGCGCGGCGACTTCGCGGGCGCGGGCGCCACCGGCATCCAGCACGCGGTCGATTTCGGCGGGGTCCGACAACATGCGGCGCATCTCTCCGCCGATAGGTGCCATGACCGACACGGCCAGGTCTGCCAGTTTCGGCTTGAAGGCCCCGAAGCCCTGGCCAGCGAACTCGCTGAGGACGTCCTGCGAGCCGCGACCCGCCAGCGCCGCATAAATGCCGACAAGGTTCTCGGCCTCGGTTCGGCCCTTGAGCTCCTCCAGCGTCTCAGGCAGCACCTCGGCGTCAGTACGGGCCTTGCGGATCTTCTGGGCGATGGTGTCGGCGTCGTCGATCAGGTTGATCCGGGAATTGTCCGAGGGATCGGACTTGGACATCTTCGCCGAGCCGTCGCGCAGGCTCATGATCCGGGCGCCGGGCCCCTGGGTCAGGGCATCGGGCAGCGGGAAGAAGCCTGGCGCGTCGAAGTCGTGATTGAACTTGGCCGCGATGTCTCTTGTCAGCTCAAGGTGTTGCCGTTGGTCTTCGCCTACCGGAACATGTGTCGCCTTGTAGATCAGGATGTCGGCGGCCTGCAGCACGGGATAGGTGTAGAGACCGACACTCTCGCGTTCCTTGTGCTTGCCGGCCTTGTCCTTGAACTGGGTCATCCGGTCCAGCCAGCCCAGGCGGGCAACGCAGTTGAACACCCATGCCAGTTCCGCGTGCCCGGGCACTGCAGACTGGGCGAAGATGGTAGCGACCTTGGGATCGAGACCCGTAGCCAGGTAGGCCGCGGCGATTTCACGGACCTGACCTTTCAGCTTGGTCGGGTCCTGCCAGGCGGTGATGGCGTGCAAATCTGCCACGAAGATGAAGGTCTCCATCTCGTGCTGCAGGCGGGCGAATTTTACCAACGCGCCCAGATAGTTGCCGAGATGCAGATCGCCCGACGGCTGGACACCGGAGAGCACGCGTTGGGGGCCCGCGTAAGGGGCTGGGGCTTGATCGGTCATGATGTCAGGCTTCTGAAGGATGCGGACAGGCGGGCGCAAGGCCCGAAACGACGGTGGCTCAGATCGTCAGCGCCATCGCCGACGATCGCTGGTGGCAGGGCCTGGCCGGGCGAACAACAACGTCAAGGCAGGCGACCTTTTTCCTTCAGATAGGCGTTCATACTAGCCTGTGCTGCCTCGCTGGAAAAGCTGCCCTCGCCCAGTTGCCAGATGACGACCTTTGTCGTCGGCTCGCGCGCGCGCAGATGCGTCACCATGGCGGCCCATGATCCCTCTGCGCCAAACTCCACCCGATGTGACACCCGACGGTCCAGAAGCTGGCTGAGCGTTTGCGGTAGGCCGTAGCGTCGGGCCACGAAACTGCTGCCGACGACGGTCACGCGGCCCGATCCCACCGGTTCGACCTTGTACTCACGCTGGGTGAAGCGTTCCTCGCCAAGGCTCAGATCGCCTTGCCGCCGCAGAATGGCGACCAGGTCGGGATACCGGCGGACCTGTTCCCAGCCGCCCAGTCGCTCGCCGTCAGGGAGCTCGACGGGCAAGGGTGTTTCGGCGGCGATTTTGGTTGCCAGGACCTGGGCGACCTCCTCGGCGGCATAGCCCGTCCAGTGCGCATCGCGGCGGAAGTAGGCGCGACCGTCCTGAAGGTGCCGACGTTTCAGAAGGGGCAGGGCATCGACCACATGGATGCCTGAGGCTTCCAGCGATGCGATCAAGCTGTCGTAGCCCTTCGCGCGTTCAACTTCGAACTTGCGGAGGCGCGGAAGATGTTCGCTGACCACCCGGGCCTTGGTCGGCGTCACCACAACGATCAGCTGTTGGCCCTGCGCCTTGAGCGCAGCATCCACCTCGACGACCAGCCGCGCACCTTGTCGGGCAGCGCTCTTGCGTTCGTCAACCAGCCGCTCCCAGCCTGGATAGAGCCAGCCGTCCGAGCCCACCAGCACATCAGCAGGCGGGCGCAGGAAAGCCGGCGCATAGGCCAGGATCATCAGAGCCGTCACCGCCGCCAGGATCAGCAGCGACACCAGTTTACGCATAGCGGCCAGCCTCGGGCGACATCAGCAGTATCAGCAGCATCGTCACGCCAACAGCAGCCGCACCCAACACCAGCGTCAGGCCTGGACGGCTGGCCAGGGCCCGGGACCGTCGGATGGGCATCTCGATGACCCGCAGGCTGACCGCCGCCAGGCCCAGGGCAACGAGCGCCAACGCTGTGCGCGCGGGCAGTCCCAGATCGGGCGCAGCGGCGTTGGCAAAGATCAGGATCGGCCAATGCCAAAGGTACCAGCCATAGGAAAGCTTGCCCAAGGCCTGCATCGGGCGCGACGCCAGACCGCGATTGATCAGGCCGGTGTCCGCTACCGTGAGAACGATCAGGCTGGTGCCGGTCACAGGTAACAGCGCCGCCCAACCCGGATAGAGGGTGTCGCGCGACAACATGATCGCTGCCAAAGCAATGCTTCCGAGGCCAAGCACCGCGACCGCGCTTCGTATGACGCGAGGCGGCGCGAAGCCTCGCGGCAGGGTGGCCAACACGCCACCGACCGCGAATTCCCAGAGCCGGGTCGGGAGGCTGAAAAACGCCGCCGGAGGGTTCACGGGTGTCAACTGGACGGACGCGGCGAACGACAGGATCATGACCACCGTGATCGCCGCGCACAACCCGGTGCGCCGCCCTGGCACGACCGCCAGCAACAACGGCCAGAGCAGATAGAACTGCGCCTCCACCCCCAGAGACCAGGTGTGCAGCACCGGATTGCGCGCCACCTCCGCGTCAAAATAGCTGAACGATTCAGCGATGAACTGCAGGTTTGAAGCATAGCCTGCAGCGGCCATCGCAGCGGCCGTGAAAGATGCATGTCGCTGGTCCGGCGCGAGCGCCAGATTGGCGATTGCGCAGGCGATCAGCACGACCAGCCCGGCCGGAAGCAGGCGTCGGACGCGGCGTGCATAGAAGTCCGTCAGACTTGCGGGTTCGTCGCTTTCGCGCGCGGCGACGATGAAACCGGTGATCAGGAAACCCGAAATTACAAAGAACACGTCCACGCCGACGAAGCCGCCAGACACGGCTGGCACGCCGACGTGGAACAGAATCACCAACAGAATCGCGACCGCCCGCAGGCCTTCGATGGCGGGCTGGAACGCCTGGGACGCCGTCGGGATCGCCGGCGCGCTCAGAGTGGGTCCCCGGTGACCGGCGTCGCCACATCACCCTTTCGCCGCCGAAATGCAGCCCGCGCCTCGGATGGGGTGACGCCGCCAAAAGCGAACAACAGAGCCGGATAGAGCAGCCCGCCCACCACGCAGAGCAACAGCACCGCGATTTCCTTGGCGCCGAGAAAGCCGACGCCATCGCCCAGCGGTGCCTCCAGCAGCGGTCGGACGTGCGAGGCGGCGGCTACGGACAGGCCCAGTCCCAGGCTGGCAAGCATGACACGGATCATCTTTCCGGAAGCGCGCACCGACGGCGTCCAGTGTCCTTTGGCATGCAGCCGCGCCACCATCTGTGCGACCGTGATCCACGAGGCGATCGATGTGGCGATGGCGATACCCTGAAACCCCAGGGTGAAAAACAGGGCCACGCCCAGTGCGATGTTTACACCCACCGACAGCAGCGAGAAATTCATCGGCGTCCGTGTATCCCCGCGCGCGAAAAACGCCGGCTGAAGGATCTTGATCAGCACAAAGGCTGGCACCCCCCACCCGTAGTGGAACAGCAGCTTGGCCGCGTTCGCCGCGTCCTCGCTGGTGAACGCGCCCCGTGTGAAGAAGCCGTCGGTCAGATACCCGGCCATGCCCATGAGCGCCGCCGCCGCCGGTAGGCTGAGCGCGAGGCCAAAAACCACGGCCTGATCCATGGCAGCCTGGGTGTCGGCCGTATCGGCGGTCTGAAAAGACGTCGAGAGCCTTGGCAACAGCGCAACGCCAATGGCGACACCCACGAGGCTCAGCGGGAGTTGATAAAACCGCTCGGCGATGTTCAGCCAGACCCGCATCCCAGCCACCTGACTGGCCAGCATGGCCGAGATGAACAGGTTGATCTGTGTGGCGCTGGAGGCGATCACGCCGGGCACCATGCGGCGGATCATCGCCTTGATCTCGGGCGTCAGTTTCAGATGGCGGATGTGGATCCGCGCCCCACTGCGCCTGGCACCCCACCAGCAGAGGCCGGCCTGGCTGATCCCCGCGACCGCCACACCCCACGATGCGGCATAGGCGGCCTGAACGGGATCATGCTGCGGCAGGATGGCGATCAGCATCACCACGTTCAGCACCGTCGGATAGAAGCCGTAGATGATGAAGCGCCCGCGCGCCTGCAGCGTACCGGCGAACAGGGCGGCGATCACCATGCAGGGCAGGTACGGCATGGTGATCTGGGTCAGGATCACCGCCAGCTTGAACTTGGCCGGATCGGCCAGAAACCCGTAGCTATAGGCCATCATCAGCCAGGGCATGGCCAACTGACAGGCGATGGTGATCGCGATGGACGCCGCCGCCATGGTGGCCAGAGTATCGGAGGCGAACCGGTCTGCGGCTTCCTTGCCGTCAGATGCAAGCCGCTTGGCATAGTCCGGCACGAAGGCCGCCGCGAAGGCCCCCTCAGCGAACATGCGCCGGAACAAATTCGGAAACGCCAGCGCCGTATAATAGGCGTCCGCCGCGATAGTCTGACTGGCACCCAGTTTGGCGGTAATCACCAGATCGCGCGCCAGCCCCATGAACCGGCTGACCAGGGTCAGGCCGGAAAAGATCGCCGACGAGCGCAGCAGGCCCTGGCGCTTGGGCGGCGGTTCGGCGGCGGCGGGCGTTTCAGTCACAGGGTGTTGGTCGGCTGTGTCGGGAGCGGCGTCAACCTGGCGGATAGACTCTGACACCTCGTCCCGGATGAACGCCTGAAACCGGACTCTCGGAAGGTCCGCAATGGGGGATAGCCGACACAACGCCTCGGTCGGCTATGTGCACAAGCTTGTCTCAGGCCGATAGTGCATTGTGTGGGTGGCCATTCTGCTGGCTGCACCGTCCGATAGGTCAAACTCACCTTGATCTCCGGCCGTGGCGAGCCGGCCCGTGCCAGGAGGGGAAATTCAAAAAGTCGCCCAGATGGCGAAGATCGACCGGCTGTTTTTCCCGGCCTTCGTCCTGTTCGGCTGGATCGCGGTGGTGATGGGTTTCGGTCCCGTCGTCTGGAAGCGCTTTCAGGGATTGTCTGACGGCCCGGCGTCGGTTGTCCTGCAAGTCCACGTTTTCGCCTTTGTCGGTTGGATGGCGCTGCTGAGCACACAGGTCTTGCTCGTTCGCGTCGGGCACACCGCGTTGCATCGGATCCTGGGTTTGGGCCTGGTTGTCTTGCTGCCAGTCATGGTCGTTGCTGGTATGTGGACGGAGATCGAATCGCAGCGCCGCTCTGATCCTCAAATAGAAGACGACCTTAGATTCATCGCTACGCCGCTCATCGAGACGATCCTCTTCGCAGGGCTGGCAGTCGCAGCGTTCCTGAAGCGAAATGACCCGGCGTCGCACAAGCGGCTGATCCTGATGGCGACCAGTATTATCCTCGTCGCGGCGTTCAACAGATGGTGGGGTGAATCCTTGGACGGCTGGCTCGGAAATGGGTACTGGGCCCCGATCTTGAGCAAATACTTCGGCCCCAACCTGTTGATGGCTTGCGGCATGGCTCACGATCTCAACTCAAGGGGCACAATCCATCGGACGTATCTGGTTGCCGTGCCCGTGGTGGTGACGGCAGAAATAGTCGCTGGCCTGATTTGGCACGCAGCTTGGTGGCCAGAGGTTGCGCGGCGGATCATCGGATACTGACGAAGCGGTGTTGGTCGATGGACTGGTTTTCAGGGTCCGGATAGAGCGATTGGCACCTTCCAACCCCAGGCATTGATCCTGTGATTGCAGACTTCGCCAAGCACCGCTCAGGGTCGAAACCGGAAGCCGACAGTTCCGGGTGCGTGGCGGGCTACGACCGCCCCTCATAAGGCAGGTGAGGCGAAAATGTACTTGATGTAGGCTGCCGCTAACGGCGGGCGGAACTCATGGAAATCTCGCGACGAACCTTGTTGGCAATACTCACGGCTACGGGCGCAGCATCGGCAGGTCCTTTTGCCCAGGGCGCTACGACGCTCACCTGCGAACCCGAGGCAAACCGGCGGATCGTGCTCGACTTCTATCGAATGGGGCTTGTCGAACTTCAGCCACGCACAGCGTTTGAGCGGTACATGTCTGCGGACTTTGTCGAGCACAAGCCGGACGTCCCAAGTGGAACACGCGAGGCTGTGGCAGCCTACCTTGAGGCCCTCATCAAGAGTGTTCCGGACCCTCGCTGGGAAGTTCTCCGGACCGTGGCCGAGGGCGATTTCGTGTTCCTGCATGCTCGGTTTACTCCCGCCAAGGGCGCACCCGCATATGCCGTTGCGGAACTGTTCCGACTAAAGAATTGTCAGATTGTCGAGCACTGGGACGTTGTTGCGGGACCGCCCGAGAGGCAGCTCAATCCGCACCCGCGGTTCTAAGCGTCGAGCGGCCTGATCGAAAACCCGCTAACTTCCGCTTTCGGATCGCGAGCGGTCGATGGGCATGGCGTGGAAATGTGAGCGCATGGACCACCTGGGGCCTGGTTAGAGGCGACCCATTCTCATGGCGCCAGAGTGGCCCACTCCCATGCCGCCAAGGAGCCAGAGCAAGACCAGAACCAGCAGGATGAAACCGAGGACCCCGCCCAGACCGGGGAGGCCGTAGCTTCGATGCGCGTAGTACCTGCCGCCCCCGCCAACCAGCAGGAGCACCACGGCGATGATGAGGATGAGGCCCATGGGAAACCCGTTCGGATCGCCCCGCCAAATCGGCGAAGCAACTGTCAACGTTTGCGCTCAGGGTTCGTTCCGGTCGCGCCCGACCTTACTTCAGAGCACCGGAAGCGTACCCACCCATGTAGGCAATCACTCAGACTGAGATCGTCACCTTCAGAAAGGTGGCGGGGATCTGTGTGCGGTTGGGCTCACCGCTGAGATTCTGAGCCTGGAACAGGTCGTCCAGTTCCTGGCGCAGCGCGCGCACGCGTCCTTCCACCTCCGCTGCAGCGAAGGCGTTCATCGTCGGGCCGTAGTACGTCGAGAAGTCATCCAGCAACTCGGACGGCGCGCCAGGATGCTCGAAGACATAGGTGCTTCGGGCAAAGCTGATGTGGTCCTCTGGAATGCCGGCGCCGGCAAATCGCGCGATCACCATGTCTTCCAGACCCCAGGTCATGGGGCTGACGAAGCCCGCCGCGGGTGGCGGAGAATAGGCCGCGCTGATCTTCAGGATCTGGGCGACCAGGGTCGGGTCGTTGGGAATCCAGTTGCCCATGACGATCCTTCCGCCCGGCCGGGTGACCCGGACCATTTCGCGCGCGACGGCGTCGGGCCGCGGCGCGAACATGGCACCGAAGATGCTGACCACCAGGTCAAAGGCGTCATCGGCGAGACCCTGCAGATCCGAAGCGTCGCCTTCCTGGAACCGACAATTGGCGAGGCCTTCGTCGCGGGCGCGCAGGTTTCCGGCCGCGACGAGATTGGCTGCGATATCGACGCCCAGCACGTCGGCACCCAGTCTGGCCGCCGGGAGCGCCGTGGTGCCGTCGCCGCATCCGAGATCGAGAACCCTGAGTCCCGGTGTGATGCGCAGTTCACGCACCAACGCCTCACCGCTGGCGCGCATGCCGCGGGCGATCCGCGTGAAGTCGCCCTTTTCCCAGAGCGCTTTGTTGGGGTTCACTTGAGCGACCCTGTGAAAGCTATGGCATCCACAGCACTCTCGAATGCGATAAACAGCGTGCAAGGCCCGGCTCCCTTGCAGGTGGCCACGTGGGGCAGCCCGCCTGGACCGTAAGCGTACTCGCCCGGGGTCAAGTCCTCTGCGGGGCTGCCCTGGTAACGAACCGTGAGCTGGCCCTCGACGAGAACGATGCGTTCGGGCGACGTGTGGGAATGGGGGGGAATCGTGTAGCCGCCCGGCACGCGCAGGAAAACGTCGGCGTTAGGCTTGGCTGGGTCGCCGTTCAGAACGGCGATCTGGCATCCGGCCGGGAAGATCGGGGGGCAGGGCCCCCACTGTAGCGCCGAGTTTACCGTGGCGGTGACCGGTTTCGCATTCGGGGCGGTCTGGCCTTTTGCACCGGAGGCCGCAAGGGAAACCGCGGAAATCGCCAAGGCGATGCGGACGCCGGACATCAGGGTCTTGGTCATCACGTGTCTTCCGATCTGTCGTGAACTCGGGAATGGCCCGAGGCCTGACAGCAGACCTAGTCGGTATCCGGCGCGGAGGCTTGAAGACGGTCTGGAGATCGTGTGGAGATCGACCGGAGATTTACGCTATGGTCACGCGCGATGATCTTTCAGTTTGCCCATTTCGAGCTGGATATCGACCGCGTTGAGCTGCGCGCGGACGGCGTGGCCCTGGCGGTTGAGCCCCAGGTCTTTGCTCTGCTGCGACTGCTCATCGAGAACCGCAGTCGCGTCGTGACCAAGGACGAGATTGTCGCCCAGATCTGGAAGGGCCGGATCGTTTCGGACTCGGCGATCTCGAGCCGGGTCAAGTCGGCCCGGCAGGTGATAGGCGACGATGGCAACGCGCAGGCCCTGATCCGCACGGCGCACGGGATTGGCTTCCGTTTTGTGGCCGAGGTCGTCCAGCCGTCGACCGTTTCTTTCGCCCCGGCGCTGGAACCCGTCCCTGGTGAGGGACCTCTGCCGTCGCGACCCAGCCTTGCCGTGCTGCCTTTTCGGATGGTCGGCACCGCCCAGCCGCAGTTCCCGATCGCCGACGCCCTGCCGCAGGACCTCATCACGGAGCTGTCACGGCTGCACTGGTTGCTGGTGATCGCGCGTGGCTCGTCCTTCCAGTTCAGAGGTTCGGACACGAGCCTCGAAATCGTGCGCCAGAAGCTGAATGTGCGGTACTGCCTCTCCGGTGTCGTCGAGATGTTGGGCCCGGTCCTGTCGGTTTCGGTGGAACTCGGCGACACCCAGACCGGCGGCGTGGTGTGGAGTGAAAGGTTCCAGGCTGACGTGAGCGCCATCCACGAAGTCCGCAACAGGATTATCGCCGCAGTGACCAGCGCCGTAGAAGTGCGGATTCCCTTCAATGAGGCGCGGCGAGCGTTGTCGAAGTCGCCGGAAAACCTCGACGCCTGGTCGGCCTATCACCTCGGCTTGCACCACATGTATCGCTTCAACAAGGCGGACAACGACATCGCGACGGGCCTGTTCGAACGCGCCGCGGCCATGGAGCCAGGCTTTGCACGAGCCTATGCTGGGCTGTCCTTCACCCACTTCCAGAACGCGTTCCTGCGCTATTCCGACGACCCCGCCTCCGTGGTGCTCGCGCAGCGTTTCGCGTCCCAATGCCTGGAGCGGGATCCGCTGGATCCCTTCGGTCACTTCACCATGGGACGGGCGCAGTGGTTGAATGATGATCTGGAGGCCAGCCTGCCCTGGCTGGAGCGGGCCAACGCCCTCAATCCCAACTATGCGCAGGCCCGGTATTCCCGGGGCTGGGCCGAGGCCCTGCTGGGCAGCGCTGCGGCCACCCAACTCAATATCGACACGGCGCTGATCCTCAGCCCGCTCGATCCGCTAGTCTATGGCATGCTGGGGGTGCGGGCGATGTCCTACCTGGTCCTCGAAGACCCGGCGCAGGCGGCGCTCTGGGCCGAGCGTGCCGCGAAAGCGCCCGGGGCCCATGCGCTGATCGAGATGATCGCGGCGACCGCCCATGGCCTCAACGGCAATGCGGGGAAGGCCCGTGCCTGGGCCGACTCGGTACGCGCCCGCGCCGCTCACCTCGACAAGGCCGACTTCCTTCGCGCCTTTCCATTTCGCGACCTGCCGACGCGCGCTCGCGTGACCGGGATGCTGGGAAAGCTCGACTTCTAGCAGGGAGATGACATCTCAACGTGCCGCAGCGGTCGCGTCCGCGCACTTCCGATTGGCCCGGGCCCGGAAATGGCGAAGTGTCAGCCCGGCAGAACTCCACTGCCAGTTTTGGGTCAGAAGCGATCTGAATGCCCGCGCCAGACTCCTGCCTATGGGTTTGTCGTACATGTCGCGATGTTCGGGGTAGGTTTCGAAAAACAGAGGAACGGTAACGTGGGATTGAAAGTCATCGGCTCTGGCCTGGGGCGCACCGGAACGCTGTCGACCAAGCTCGCGCTGGAACAGCTGGGCTTCGCGCCATGTCATCACATGGTCGAGGTGTTCATGAACCCGACGTCGGTTCCGCTGTGGATTGCCGCAGCGAATGGTGAGCCTGACTGGCACGCAATTTTCGCCGGCTATAGCGCCATGGTGGACCATCCCGGTTGCGCATATTGGCGGGAACTGGCGGATTTCTACCCGGAAGCCAAGGTGCTGCACACGGTCCGGGATCCCGAGAAGTGGTTCGATTCGACCCAGGCCACCATTTTCAACCCGGATCGCCCCGGTCCGCCCGGTGGCCCACTCAAGGTGTTCATGGATCAGCTCCACGCCTGGTATGGCGGAGATATCCACGACCGCGCCTTCATGGTTGACTTCTTCCGACGCCATACCGAAGCCGTTGTGGCAGGCGTACCGAAAGAGCGCCTGCTGGTGTTCAATGTCGCCGAAGGCTGGGATCCGCTCTGCGCTTTCCTGGGTGTTCCGGTTCCCGAGACGCCCTATCCGCGTGGGAACTCGACAAGCGAGTTCCAGGCTCGGGTCGCCAGCGGCCAGATGCCCATCGACCCTAGCAAGCTCATGCGACCCTGAGGTCAGCGCGCATTGCTGGCGCGGGCCTGCTGCAGGTTGGAACGCCGGGCCTTGGTGTTCTCGACCTCCTCGGCTGTGATCGCGGCCAGCAGCGCGGACTTGAGCGAATTGCCCTTGCGGGCGTCCGTGAGTTTCGCACCCTCCGCGTCCACGACGTAGAAGGCATCGACCGCGCGTTCGCCGTAACCGCCAATATGGGCCGACGTGATCAACAGGCCTGCGTCTGCAAGGGTTCGCGCAAGGCTCGCCAGCAATCCCGGGCGATCACGGCCAGACGCTTCGACGACCGTAGAGGTTTCCGACGCTTCGTTGTCCAGCATGACGGCCGGTGTGATCGTGAACGCAGCGGCCCGCCCGAGATCCTGCCGACGCGGTTCGCTGGCATGGGGTTCGCCCCGCGCGGCGGCGGCCAGGCTGTCGGCCAGGCGGGTCAACGCTCTGGGGTCGACGCCCCCGAACGGGGCCCCGGTGATGTCCTGCATATAAAAGACATCCAGCGCCTGTTTCTGGCGCGAGGTGAACACCCGCGCGCCAACGATATTGGCCCCGGCCGCGGTGATGGCCTCAGCAAGATCAACGAACAATCGCGGTCGGTCGGACGCGGCGATGACCACCTCCGAGGCGTTCAGGTCACCTCGAACGCGACCCTCTGCCGCCGATCCGGGACCCGACGCGGCCTGTTGAGACAGCCGGGAATGGCTCAAAACCTCCCCGTCATCAAACGCGGTGAAATAGGCGTCTTCCATGGCGTCACCCCAGGGCTCGGCACCGGGGGCGACCCTGGCCAGACGCACGCGGGCGTCATAGGCGGCGTTTTCCTGATAACGCCGGAGCGCTGCCGCCGCGTCAGATCCGCGACCGCCCCGGAACACCGCCTCGGTAGCTGAATAGAGTTCGCGTAACAGCTGGCCCTTCCAGCCATTCCAGACGCCCGGCCCCACGGCGCGGATGTCGGCCACGGTCAGGACCAGCAACAATCGCAGGCGTTCCGGAGACTGCACGATAGCGGCGAAATCAGAGACCGTGCGGGGATCCGAAATGTCGCGCTTCTGGGCGGTGTCGCTCATCACCAGGTGATGCTCGACCAGCCAGGCCACCAGCTCGATCTTGGAGCGCTCAAGACCCAGGCGCTCGCAGGCTTGCCGCGCAGCGCGCGCACCCGCCACCTCCTGACCGCCGGCTCCACCCTTGCCCGTGTCGTGCAGCAGCATGGCCAGGAACAGAGCCTCGCGGTCGACGATCAGCGGCATGATCTGGGTGGCCAGCGGATGCTCGTCCTGCAGACGCCCTGCCGCGATCTCGGCGATCACGCCCACGGCGCGCAGCGTGTGCTCGTCCACGGTGTAGGAGTGATACATGTTGAACTGCATCTGGGCGACGATGCGACCGAACTCCGGCAGGTAGCGGCCCAGCACACCGGCCTCGGTCATCAGGGTCAGCGTCGTACGCGGATCGCGGCCCCGCGCCAGAATATCCAGGAACACCCGGGCGGCGTGTCGGTCGCGCCGGACCGCCGAGGTGATCAGGCCAATGGCCCGCGAAGAGGCGGTGAAAGCATCAGGATGCAGGTCGAGGTTCCGCTGATCCGCCACCTTGAACAGCCTGAGCAGGTTGGTCGGGTCCTGCTGGAAGATGTCGGGATCCACGTCCAGGCGGCCGCCCACCTCGGCAAAGCCCGGCTCGTCCAGCGGCTTGCGGGTTATCTTGCGGCCGGGAATGAAGCGCGAAATTCCCCGGGGCTCGACCTTGACCTGCTCGGCTTCCAGCTTGGCGGCAAACACCCGGGTAAGCGCGCCGACATCCTTGGCGATCAGGAAATAGCGCCGCATGAACCGTTCGACGGCCGGGGCATCTCCGCGGTCGCCGTATCCCATCCGCCGGGCGATTTCAGGTTGCAGATCAAAGGTCAGCCGCTCCTCCGGCCGCCCGGTGGCGAAATGCAGGTGGCCGCGCACGGCCCACAGGAAGTCGAAGGCCTTGATAAACGCCCGGACCTCGCGCCGCTCGAACATCTCCAGTTGCAGCACCTTTTCGATGGATTGGCCGGGATGCAGGTACTGGGCGATCCAGAACAGCGTGTTGAGGTCGCGAAGGCCGCCCTTGCCCTCCTTGATATTGGGCTCGACCATGTAGCGGCTGGTGCCGGCGCGGGCGTGGCGTTCGTCGCGCTCCTTCAGCTTGGCAGCGACGAACTCGGCCCCGGTGCCGCGCACGACCTCGCCCTGAAAGCGCCGCATCAGCTCGTCGGCCAGCTTTTCGTCGCCGATCAGGCGTCGGCCTTCCAGGATCGACGTCCGGATGGTGAAGTCTTCGCGGCTTAGCTTGACGCACTCTTCGATCGTGCGAGACGCGTGGCCAACCTTGAAGCCCAGGTCCCACAGGGCATAGAGCATGTACTCGATCACGCTCTCGGCGTGGGCGGTCTGTTTGTAGGGCCGCACGAACAGGAGATCGATGTCGGAGAAGGGTGCCAGCGTGCCGCGTCCATAACCGCCCACCGCCATCAGCGCCAGACGCTCGCCCTCGGTAGGATTGCGCGCCCGGAACACGTGGACGGTGGTGAAATCCCAAAGCGCGGAAACCACCTCGTCGGTGACGCCCGATACGAGCCGGGCTGTTTCGATCCCACCGGCCCCGTTCTCCAGCCGCTCCTTGGCGATCATCCGGCCCCGGAACAGGGCCGCCTTGAGGATTTCCAGCGCGGACTTGCGCTGGGCCGGCTCATCGCCCTGAAACTCCAGTGCTGCGGTCGAGAGCTGGCTACGCAGTCGCACCCCGTCGACAACATATTCCAGGCGGGTGGGGCGAAGGCGTGTGACCATGACTGGACAGGCATATAGGACAGATCGTTAACGGGCGCAGGACTTTGGCTTGTCGTTGCAGTGCACGGCATTTTGACGTACATGTTGGTCGAAAGGCTTCACCCCATGACTAACGCCGCCACGCGACCGGCAATCTTGCGCGAGCCCAAGAAGGATCGCATGGAGTTACGCGTCGCCGCGTCCGCCAAGAGTCTTATCCAGCGCGCCATGGCCGTCAGCGGTCTGACGGCAGGCGACCTGGCCTATGAAGGTGCGCGTCGCGTCCTGGATGAGCATGAACGCATGGTGCTGACGGGCGCTGACCGCGAGGCATTTCTGGACGCGGTCGCCAATCCGCCGGAACCTACAGCGCGGTTGATCGCGGCCATGCGACGGCGGCGCGACGCATCGGCCTGACAGGTGAGGGTCGCGTTCGAGGTACTGGGGTCGCAACACGACCGCGCCACTTTTTCGTGCGGGCAACCGGATCTCGATGTCTGGTTCCGTCAGCGTGCGGGCCAGGATCAACGCCGCAATGTGGCCCGGGTCTTTGTCGCGACTGACGACGAACTGGGTGTGGTCGGCTTCTACAGTCTTGGTGCTTTTACCCTGACGCTGACCGATCTACCGGCAGAGGCGGCGCGCACGCTGCCACGGTATGACGCGATCCCGGCGGCGCTGATCGGACGGCTCGCCCGCGACCAGCGGGTGCGCGGAAAGGGCGTCGGCGAGCTGCTGCTGGCCGACGCCATTGGCCGGATTCTTGATGCAGCCAGGACGCTCGCGGTGTTCGCGATCCTCGTCGACGCCAAGGATGCGCCCGCAGCCCGGTTCTATGCCGAGTTCGGTTTTCGCCCGTTTCCCAATCGGCCGGAGCGGATGTTTCTGCTGACATCCACGGCGGAGGCGGCGGATAGACAGGTCACATAAACGACCGCGCCTCAGGTTGCATCAAGTGCCCTCGGCCGCCGCCAAAACCTCCGCGAGTCGCGCGGTTCGATCCCAGAGTGCACCGCGCCAGCCGGCGGCGCGGGCCGCTTCGACGTTCGACGCGGTATCGTCCAGCAGCAGGAGATCGGTGCCCGAAAAGCCGGTCCGGGCTTCAACTACGGCATAGAATTCCGGGTCGGTCTTCTTCCAGCCGATGTCGGCGGCATAGTGCATGGCGTCGAAGTGGTCGCGCAGGCCAAGCGTGCTCCAGAGATAAGCCGCGCGTTCATGCTCCTGGATGGTGGCGAGGTGGAGCTGGACGCCGGTCGCCCGGAGTGTCGCGAGGTCGGACAGCAGCGCCTTATCGAGCTGAGCGTCCTTCTCGAACCAGTAGGTGGTGAGCTAGAGCGTGACCGGATCAAGTTGCAGCAGATCCGGAGTTGACGAGGTAGTTGGCGCATTCGTCGGCTGAGAAGTGGTCGAGGAGTTTGCCGATGCGTCGCCAGGTGGCCTCGACGGTGCGCTCTGCGGCTTTGCGCAGAAGGGTCTTGAGCTTGGCGAAGACTTGCTCGATGGGGTTC
>CAMCXF010000030.1 GCA_945883235.1 Phenylobacterium deserti
TCAGGCTGGTATCGGCCAGTGCCGCCTGGATGATCGCGTTGTTTTCCGACGCCGACGTGATCACGGCCAGATGGCCGCCCTGGGCCTGAGCATACGTCGACGCGTCCTGCCAGGTGCGGGCCGCCGCAACGAACTCGTAGGTATGCCCCTCAAAGAAAAAACGCGCCATCTGGACACCTCGGCTCAACTGCAAATTTGTTTGATCTCAGCACATCGCCCGGAGCAAGCGCGCAGATGCGCGCCAGACGACGCATGCAAGCCGAGGGCCGGAGATGGCGAACAGTCGGTAGGCGGATCAGATGGGGCTGGAGATTCAAGGTTTCGTAGATCGGGGCGTGAGGTGCTGCGAACTTCCGCTTTGGGGTCGTGAGCGGGTATTGGCGTCATGCCAGGAAGCGGACCTTCGCCAAGCCATACCCAGCAGGTGCGTTCGATTCCCTAGGCCCCCAGCATCCGTGCCGCGCGCGGTGCGAAATAGGTGATCACCCCCGCCGCGCCGGCTCGTTTGAACGCCCCCAGGCTCTCCAGAATGGCCCGCTCCTCGTCGAGCCAGCCGTTCTGGGCCGCCGCCATCAGCATGGCGTACTCGCCGGACACCTGGAACGCGAAGGTGGGCACATGGAACGCCTCGACCACCCGCTGGACGATGTCCAGATAGGGCATGCCGGGCTTCACCATCACCATGTCGGCGCCCTCGGCGATGTCCAGGGCCACCTCGCGCAGCGCCTCGTCGGAGTTGGCCGAGTCCATCTGGTAGGTCTTCTTGTCGCCCGGGTTGTCCACCGAGCCTGTCCCCAGCTTCCCCGAGCCGATCGCCTCACGATAGGGGCCGTAGAACGCCGACGCATACTTGGCGGCATAGGACATGATCATGGTGTCCTGCAGACCCTCGGCCTCGAGCGCCTTGCGAAGCGCACCGCAGCGCCCATCCATCATGTCTGACGGTGCCAGAATATCGCAGCCGGCCTTGGCCTGCATGATGCCCTGGGCGACCAGGGTCTCGATGGTCTGGTCATTGAGGATGCGGCCGTTCTCGATCAACCCGTCGTGGCCGTGGTCGGTGAAGGGGTCCAGCGCCACGTCGCACATGATGCCCACCTCGGGCGCGGCGTCCTTCATGGCCTTCACGGCCGTGGCCACGATGCCGTTCGGGTCGTGCGCCAGGGTCCCGGCGGCGTCCTTCTTGGCGCCGTCGATGTGCGGGAAGACGGCGATGGCCGGGATGCCCAGCGCGCGCGCCTCCTTGGCGGCGGCGGCGCAGTCCTTCACCGAAAGGCGGCTGACGCCCGGCATGGAGCCAACAGGGATGGTGCCTTCACCCTCATGCACCACCATCGACCAGATCAGGTCAGCCGGCGTCAGTACGGTCTCCCGCACCAAACGGCGGACCCAGTCGGCCTGACGCAGGCGACGCAGACGCAGGGCGGGGTAGGCGGCGAGGGGGGCGTGGGTCATGGCGGCGGTTTGAACCCTGAGGCGGGGGTAAAGCAAGTCCGGCATCCAAACCGCTTTCGGCGTTGGCGGAAGTTGCCGCACGTTGCTCCCGGGTAGAGCGACCATCGCGGCACGCCGTGACGCGCCGGCTCTGCGCCGGGGATAGCCAGAGAGTGACGGTCGCTTCGACTTCCGATTGACATGTCGCCCCTCGAGAGCGCCACCCTGTATCGCGTCAGGCCGCAACGTACTGGCCCGTTCGCAACCCGGCTACGGCGTAGCCTGAGACGGCATGGGAGGCGCGGCCTATGGTGTCTCGACGCAACGCCACCCTCGACGGAATCCGGGGCGTCGCGGCGATCGCCGTCCTGCTCCTCCATCTGGAGCGTCCGGGCTTTCATATGCCTCTGGCGACCTTTACGGCGGTTGACCTGTTCTTCCTGATCAGCGGGTTCGTGATCGCTCAGGCCTATGAAGGTCGCATCTCGCAGTTCGGCGTCCTGGCTTTCCTGCGCGCGCGGCTGATCCGCCTGTATCCAATGCTGCTTCTCGGCCTGCTAATCCTTCCTGCATATGCCGTCCTGGTGACGCTCGGGCAGCACGGGGCGTCTCCCGCCACGCCCTGGCAGGTCCTGGGTTCCCTTGGCGCCGGTCTACTGTTTCTGCCCTCACATCTGCCGCCGTCGAAACTCTGGGACGAGACTTCACTGTTTCCGCTCAACGCGCCTGTCTGGTCGCTGATGTTCGAAATGGCCGTGAACCTGGCCTATGCGCTGCTTCTGCCCTGGCTTTCGCGGCTCATGCTGGCGTTCATCGTGCTGCTGTCGGGGATCTTGCTGGTCGTCATCCAGCTTCGTCTTGACGGCATCGACCTCGGCTGGAGCTGGCCCAGCCTGTGGTGGGGCGTTCCCCGCGTGACGTTCTCATTCTTCCTGGGGGTATTGATCTGGCGGCTGAAGATTTCATGGCGCCCCGTGCATCCGTTGCTGGCCTTGGCGGCTGTCCCGGCTCTGTTCCATGCTCCGGAGATTTTCGCAGTGCTGGTGGGCTATCCTCTGGTGTTGGTCGCTGCGACATCGTCGGTGTCGTCGAACTTGCGCGGATCACGGATCATGACAGCGATGGGGGCCATGTCCTACCCGCTCTATGTGATCCACTTCCCGCTGCTGTACTGGCTCGGGTATCTGCTGGCTCGCCGCATGCCGGAGTGGGCGAGCCTGCCCGTCAGCATAGTCCTGATGCTACTTTGCGCCTTTGTAGCGCTAAAGCTCTGGGACGAGCCCGTCCGCCGCTGGCTGTCGAGACGGCCCGCCACCCCCGCCGCGGATTGACACCTCGCCCACATCGCGCGACCTCACCTCCATGGATTTCAACCTCTCCGAAGACCAGCGAGCCATTGAGGACGCGGCGCGGGCGTTCGCGATGGCCGAACTGGCCCCTCACTCGGCACGCTGGGACGAGGACAGCTACTTTCCTGTCGATGTGATGCGCAAGGCCGCCGAACTGGGCTTTGCGGGTCTCTACGTTCGCGAGGACGTGGGCGGCTCGTCGCTGAGCCGGCTCGACGCCAGCATTGTATTCGAGCAGCTGTCGTACGGCGATGTGTCGACGGCGGCGTTTATCTCCATCCACAATATGGCCTCGTGGATGATTGACCGGTTCGGGTCAGAGGACCTGCGTCGTCGCTATCTGCCGCGCCTGACGACCATGGAACTGATCGCCTCATACGCGCTGACGGAGCCGGGCTCGGGGTCGGACGCCGCCGCCATGAAGACTTCCGCGCGCAAGGACGGCGACGGCTATGTGCTGAACGGCTCCAAAGCGTTCATTTCCGGCGCGGGGACCTCGGACATCTACCTGGTCATGGCCCGGTCCGGCGGCCCCGGTGCCAAGGGTATCTCGGCATTCGTAGTCGAGAAAGGAACGCCCGGCCTGTCCTTCGGTGCGGCAGAAAGGAAGATGGGCTGGAATTCCCAGCCGACCGCCCAGGTCAATTTCGACGACTGCTGCATCCCCGAGGCCAACCGGATCGGCGAGGAGGGCGAGGGCTTCAAGTTCGCCATGGCCGGACTGGACGGCGGCCGGATCAACATCGCCTCGTGCTCGCTGGGCGGGGCCAGCTTCGCGCTGGACACTACCAAGACCTATCTGGAGACCCGCAACCAGTTCGGTCAGGCGCTGAAGGAATTTCAGGGTCTGCAGTGGCGCTTCGCCGACATGGCCACCGAGCTGGACGCCGCGCGCCTGATGGTCCGCCGCGCCGCCCACGCCCTCGACCAGAAGCACCCCAAGGCCACCCAGTATTGCGCCATGGCCAAGCGCTTCGCCACCGACGCCGGCTTCGAGGTCGCCAACCAGGCGCTGCAACTGCACGGCGGCTATGGCTATTTGCGCGACTATCCGCTGGAGCGCATCGTGCGTGACCTGCGGGTCCACCAGATCCTTGAAGGCACCAACGAGATCATGCGCGTGATCACGGCGCGGGAGCTGTTTCGATGACCGCCGACCCCGAGGTCCTCTGCCGAATCGAAGGTCGCGTCGGGCGGATCACCTTGAACCGGCCAGGCGCGCTGCATGCGCTGACCACCAACATGTGCCGCCATATGACCGACGCCTTGCTGGCCTGGCACGACGATCCGGCCGTCGAGCTGGTGATGTTCGATCACTCCGGCGAGCGCGGATTCTGCGCCGGCGGCGACATCCGCATGCTGGCCGACAGCGGCGCTGGTGACGGTCATGAAGCCCGCGAGTTCTTTTACATCGAGTACCGGCTGAACGAGCTGCTGTTCCGATACCCCAAGCCGACGCTGGCGATCATGGACGGCATAACCATGGGCGGAGGCGTGGGCCTGGCGCAGCCGTGTCGCTATCGGCTGGCCACCGAGCGGACGACGTTCGCTATGCCCGAGACCGGGATCGGTCTGTTTCCCGACGTCGGTGGTGGCTGGTATCTCAGCCGGATGCCGCACCACCTGGGCCTGTGGCTGGCGCTGACGGGTGCGCGGATCAAGGCCGCGGACTGTGAGTTGCTGGGCATCGCCACCGATTTTGTAGAAACCGCACGTCTCGGCGACCTCAAGGCCGCGATCCTTGCCGATCCCCCGGCGGTCGAAACCCTGCTGACGCAGTTTGAAGCCGATGCGGGACGCCCGCCCCTGGCCGCCCACCAGGACGATATCGCCCGGATCTTCGGCGGCCCGGGTGTCGAGGCGATTGTCGCAGCGCTCAAAGCTGCAGACACTGACTGGGCACGAGACCAGCTCAAAGTGCTGGCGACCAAATCTCCGCAGACCCTGAAGGTCGCCTTCCGCCAACTCCAGCTCGGCGCGGCCGCAGAAACCTTCGCCGAAAACATGGCGACCGAGTACTGCATCGGCGCCCGCGTCGTGCATCGCCACGATTTCCTGGAGGGCGTGCGCGCCGTCATCGTGGACAAGGACAACGCGCCGAAATGGAATCCCGCTACCCTTGAGGCGGTCAGTGACGACCTGCTGGACAGCATTTTCGCTGCCCTCCCTTCCACCGAAGCCTGGACGCCCCTAACTTGAAGTCAAGGCGGCCGGAGCGCGGCTGTCGGAGGAACGCCCAGATGAACTCGAACCTTTTGTTGGTGGCCGCAGCGGCCATCGCCCTAACCGCCGGCATGGCCCAGGCCGCGCCATCCGCCGCGATTACCGCAGCCGTGGCCGACAAAGGTCGTCCCGAAGCAGACAGCAAGCGCGATGCGGATCGCAAACCTGCCGAGATGATGGAATTTGCCGGTGTAAAGCCGGGCTCCAAAGTCGCTGACTTCATTCCGGGCGGCGGCTATTTCACCCGCATCTTCTCAAAAGCTGTCGGCCCCAAGGGCAAGGTCTATGCCGTAACCAACCCAGCCCCGGCCAATGCCGCCACCCCGCCGGCGATCTTCGGCATCGCCGCCGACCCGCAATACGGCAACATCACGGTCAGCCAGACCGGCATCGCCAACTTCACCCTGCCCGAGCAGGTGGACGTGTTCTGGACCGCCCAGAACTACCACGACCTCTTCGCCCGGGCCCGCAACGTCGACATCGCCAAGGTCGACAAGCTCATTTTCGACTCGATAAAGCCCGGCGGCGTGTTCATCGTCCTGGATCACGCGGCAGCACCCGGCACACCCATTGACCCGGACGACAAGCTGCACCGGATCGACCCGGCCCACGTGAAGGCTCAACTGATCAGCTCTGGCTTCAAGTTCGAGGGTGAGAGCACTGTCTTGCGCAATCCCAACGACGATCACACCAAGGGCGTCTTTGACCCGTCCATTCGCGGCAAGACCGACCAGTTCATCTACAAGTTCCGCAAGCCAAAGTAGTCCACTGAAAAAGAGGCATTCATGACCCGCGTCGCGTTCATCGGTCTGGGCAATATGGGCGGCGGAATGGCTGCCAACCAGGCCAGGGCGGGGCGCGAGGTCATGGCCTTTGACCTGTCCGCCGCCGCCTTGGAAAAATCCGCTGCGGCGGGGTGTTTGATTGCCGGATCCGTGTCTGAGGCGGTCGCCTCCGCCGATGCCGTGATCACCATGTTGCCGGCCGGCCCGCACGTCCGCCAAGTCTATGCCGATCAGATCCTGGCGAATGCGCCAAAGACAGCCCTGTTGATCGACTGCTCCACCATCGACGTGGAAAGTGCACGCGCCGTCGCGGCCCAGGCCAGGGCGGCGGGGTTCCGGTTTGCCGACGCACCGGTGTCGGGCGGCACGGCGGCGGCAGACGCCGGGACGCTGGCGTTCATGGTCGGTTGCGACGAGCCCGATTTCGCGTCCGTCGAGGACATCATCGCCCCGATGTCGCGCGTGACCATGCGGGCCGGGGAACATGGCGCAGGGCAGGCGGCCAAGATCTGCAATAACATGGTGCTGGGCATCTCGATGATCGGCGTCTGCGAGGCGTTTGCCCTGGCCGAGAAGCTGGGACTGGATGGCGAGCGCTTCTTCGAGATCGCCTCAAAGTCCTCCGGCCAGTGCTGGAGCCTGACAACCTATTGCCCCTGGCCTGGCCCGGTGCCGACAGCGCCGTCGAACCGCAACTATGAGGGCGGTTTTGCCACATCGATGATGCTCAAGGATCTGAAACTGGCGCAGGAGGCCGCCGCCAAGGCCGGCGCGGCAACCCCGCTGGGGGCGACCGCGGAGGGGCTTTACGCTCTGTTCGATCGACTCGGCGGCGGCTCGCGGGATTTCTCGGCGATACTCGAGATGCTGCGCGGCAAGTCGCCCGGATAGGCTCTTGATCCAGGTCAAGGCGGGGCGTCATTGACGAATTGTAGTGACGCTTCACGAAGCGATGGGCCTCCGGACCCTCGATTTTATGGACAAGGTGAAATCGTGGCGCCAAAAGGCGATCGTAATCGAGGTTATGTCAGCGCCAAACGCGCCGTCGGGAAATTGGTTCATGGACTATAACAAGGCTTTCCACACTGCTCTCGACCAGGTCCGGACCGAAGGGCGCTACCGCGTGTTCGCGGATCTGAAGCGCCATCGCGGCCAGTTTCCGAAAGCCACCTGGACCCGTGACGACGGCACGCAGGCCGACGTGACCGTGTGGTGTTCCAACGACTATCTGGGCCAGGGCCAGAACCCGGTCGTGCTCGACGCCATGCACGCCGCCATCGAAGAGGCCGGCGCTGGATCCGGCGGCACACGCAACATCTCGGGCACCACCCACTATCATGTCGAGCTGGAGCACGAGCTGGCTGACCTGCACCAGAAGCAGGCCGCGCTGCTGTTCACGTCAGGCTACGTCTCCAACGAGGCCTCGCTGTCGACCTTGTTCAAGATCCTGCCCGGTCTGATCATTTTCTCGGACGAGCTGAACCACAACTCGATGATCTCCGGCATCCGCGCCGGGGGCCGGGCGCAGCGCCGGGTGTTCCGCCACAACGATCTGGCCCACCTCGAGCAACTGCTCAGCGAAGCCGATCCCGAACTGCCGAAACTCATCGCCTTCGAGAGTGTCTATTCCATGGACGGCGACATCGCCGACATGGCCGGCACCGTCGCCTTGGCCAAAAAGTACGGTGCCCTGACCTATCTGGACGAGGTCCACGCGGTCGGCATGTACGGTGAGCGCGGCGCGGGCGTCGCCGAACGTGACGGTGTGATGGCAGACATCGACATCGTCGAGGGCACGCTGGGCAAGGCGTTCGGCGTCATGGGCGGCTACATCGCCGCCGACAGCGTCATCGTCGATGCAATCCGCAGCTATGCTGACGGCTTCATCTTCACCACCTCGCTGCCGCCGGCTATTGCCGCGGGTGCCGTCGCCTCGATCCGCTATCTGAAGGAACACAACGAGGTCCGCATCGCCCACCAGGCCCGCGCCGCCGCCTTGAAGGCCCGGATGCTGAAGGCCGGGTTGCCGGTGATGCCTTCGGTCAGCCACATCGTGCCGGTGCTGGTCGGAGACCCCGTCCACTGCAAGATGATCTCCGACATCCTGCTGGAAGAACACGGCGTCTACGTCCAGCCGATCAACTACCCCACTGTGCCCCGCGGCACCGAGCGCCTGCGCTTCACCCCGTCACCCGCCCACACCGACGGTATGATGGACGAGCTGGTCTCGACGCTGGAAAAACTTTGGGACCGCTGCAACGTCCAGCGCATGGGCGGCTACGCGGCGTAAGGAGCCGCGCTATCAAACTATTGCATGCGCGCCCTTCTCCCCTCGTGGGAGAAGGTGGCCTGCGCAGCAGGTCGGATGAGGGGTCGATTTCCCTATCCGGACAAACCGCTGCTTGGCTGGAATAGTCGCCGCGCGACCCCTCATCCCAGCCGCGGGAGCCTGTCCTCGGGCCGACCAAGGGTCGGACCCGGGGGCGGCCCACCTTCTCCCACAAGGGCAGAAGGCTTGTTGCTCCCCTCGCTGGAAAATCCGGGATGACGGAGTTGGTGGAGGGCTCTTCCCCCAAACTCCCCAATGCCCTATATCGCTCGCGTCCTTGTGTGACTGGCGATGAAGGTGGGCGACCACCGGGGAGCGCGGGGACGTTAAGCGCCGCTCGCCTGGGCCGATCTTTAGCCGATCCGCTGCAAGGAGCCGCCACATGACCGTCCATGCCCCGACTTCCCTCGACGCCTTCTTCACCGCTGGCGTAGGCCAGGCCGATCCGGCGATTGCCGCTGTGCTCAGCGGCGAACTCACCCGCCAGCAGGAACAGATCGAGCTGATCGCCTCCGAAAACATCGCCTCGCAAGCGGTGCTGGACGTGCAGGGCTCTGTGCTCACCAACAAATACGCCGAGGGCTATCCCGGCAAACGCTACTACGGCGGCTGCGAGGTGGTGGACGAGGCCGAGGTCCTGGCCATCGACCGCGCCAAGCAACTGTTCGGCTGTGAGTACGCCAACGTCCAGCCCCACTCGGGCAGCCAGGCTAACCAGGCTGTCTTTATGGTCACCATGAAGCCCGGCGACACCTTCATGGGCATGAGCCTGGACGATGGCGGCCACCTGACCCACGGCAAGAGCGTCAACCAGTCTGGCAAGTGGTTCGCCCCTGTGGCCTACGGCGTCCGCCCCCAGGACCACCTGATCGACTACGACCAGGCCGCCGAGGTGGCCCGCGCCAACAGCCCCAAGGTCATCATCGCCGGCGGCTCCGCCTATTCCCGGCAGATCGACTTCGCGAAGTTCCGCGAAATCGCTGATGAGGTGGGCGCCATCCTGATGTGCGACGTCGCCCACTACGCAGGGCTGATCGTGGCCGGCGAATACCCCAACCCGTTCCCCCACGCCCACATCGTCACCACCACCACCCACAAGACCCTGCGCGGACCCCGCGGTGGCTTGATCCTGACAAACGACAAGAAACTGGCCAAAAAGATCGACAGCGCCGTCTTCCCCGGCCTGCAGGGAGGCCCCCTGATGCACGTCATCGCCGCCAAGGCCGTGGCGTTCGGCGAGGCCCTGCGCCCCGAATTCAAAACCTACGCGAAACAGGTCATCGAAAATGCCCGCGCCCTGGCCGACAGCCTGCAGAGCGTCGGCTTCCGCATCGTCTCGGGGGGCACCGACAGCCACCTGATGCTGGTCGACCTGACACCCAAGAACGTCAGCGGCGCCGCCGCCGAGATCGCCCTGGAGCGCGCCGGTATCACCACCAACAAGAACTCCATCCCCGGCGATCCCTTGCCGCCCATGCAGACCTCGGGCCTACGCGTCGGCACCCCCGCCGGCACTACCCGAGGCTTCGGCCCCGCCGAATTCCGCCAGGTCGGCCACTGGATCGGCGAAATCCTCGACGCCGTCTCCACCGGCCAAGACACCTCCGCCATCGAGCAAAAGGTCCGCCGCGAAGTCGTGGACTTAACGCGCCGCTTCCCCATCTACCGCTAATAGCGTTTACTGGTCGGGTAGGGGGCAGGTGTGGTCCCGGTCGGGTCTGAGCGGACGTGAGTTTATGAGAGGTGTGGTGACTGCCAGTACCATTCTCCTCACCCATCGGGGGAGGGGGACCGCGCGCAGCGGGGTGGAGGGGGCCGCCGTCGCACAGTCACCGCCGGCGCATCCCCAGGTGAGAACCGTCAAAAGCCACGCCAACGGCAAGCCCCCTCCACCGCGTTCCGCGGTCCCCCTCCCCCGACGGGGGAGGAGAACAAGCACCAGCAACGGAAACTAGATCATGCGTTGCCCGTTCTGCGGACACGACGAATCCCAGGTGAAGGATAGCCGCCCGTCGGAAGACGGCGCTGCCATCCGCCGCCGCCGCATGTGCCCGTCGTGCGAAGGCCGCTTCACCACCTTCGAACGCGTCCAGCTCCGCGAACTGACCATCCTCAAGCGCTCCGGCCGCCGCACCCCGTTCGACCGCGATAAACTGGCCCGCTCGGTCGCCATCGCCATCCGCAAACGGCCCATCGAGCCCGACCGCGTCGAACGCATGATCTCCGCCATCGTGCGCCAGCTGGAAAGCATGGGCGAAACAGAGCTGCCATCCTCCACCATCGGCGAACTGATGATGAAGCACCTGAAACAACTCGATGACGTCGCCTACGTCCGCTACGCCTCCGTCTACCGCGACTTCCGGGAAACCGAGGATTTCGCGCGGTTCCTGGGCGAGGAGGGGCTGAGCGACCCCAGCGAATGACCCTTTTCCCTCCCCTTAATGGGGAGGGACAGACCGCGAAGTGGTCAGGGTGGGGTAGTGCGGACCAGAGTACGGCGTGGCACCATTGAGGACCGGCAGCCGATGCTCGAAGATCAGCGTTTCCGGGGGAGAACCACATGCATCGTTCCATTGGGCCGCTTGCGGCGCTTTCCATCGCTCTGGCAGGCTGTTCCCAGCCGACCGCCGCGCCGTTGCCCGCGGCCGCCGTCGACGTCAAGGCCATCGAGGCCCAGGCCCACGGCGGCTATGTGGCCGCCATCAACAGCAACGACGTCGAGACCCTGATGGCCGACCTGACCGACGACGTGGTCTACCAGGCGCCCGGCGCGCCGGAAGTGGTGGGCAAGGCCGCTGTCCGCGCCTGGGTGGCCGACTATCTCGGCGCCTACACGGCCAAATGGGAAAAGACCTCGATCGGCTTCACGGTCGCCGGCGACTGGGCGTTCGAGCGCTACACCTACAAGTCGACCGATACCGACAGGAAGACCGGCGCGGTGGCGACCGACGTGGGCAAGGGCGTGAACGTCTACCGGCGCGGCGCGGACGGGACGTGGCGCGTGGCGGTGGATGGGTGGAGTTCGGACAAGCCTGCGGGGTGAGGGGGGGTGGCGGCCCTCAACCCCTCCGGATCACTTCCCGGGCGATGCGCCGGCTGCGGCCTCTTTCTCCGCCAGTCGGGCACCACCCAAAGGGAACCTGGGGACAGGTTATTCTGTCCCGCTGTCGCCAGCGGCCGCAGGTCTGTGTCAGCAGGCCGAAGAGCCGGGAGGCAGGGCGGTGCGTGGGGCCGGATCTCCCGCCCGCTTTCGCGGGTGTCCGTCCGGGATGACGGGATTTGGGGGTGGTTTGACGCGAGTTCGTTGCCTTAGCGACAAGAACTGACCCATCGAACCTCGCATTCGTCGTCGCTACCGCCGATAAACCTCACGTCGATTGCCAAGCCGGATCACGGTAACGATCATGACGCCGTCGCCCGGATCGGCGATGATCCGCCAATCGCCGACCCGATATTTCCAGAAATCGCCGAAGTCCTTGCCGCGCAGGGCTTCGCCTATGCTGCGCGGATCTTCTAGCCCCGCGACGCGGTCACGCAGAAAGGTCAGGAGGCGTTTGGCGATTTGCGGATCGAGTTTGCGGAGTTGTCGGGCGGCGCTGTCGGAGAGTTCAACGCGCCAGGCCATATTCATCCAGCAGGTCGGTTAGCGGAATGCGGGCCTCCGTTCCGGCGCGAACGCGTGCGCGAACTTCGGACGATAAATGTGCGTCCTCCAGGTCGTCGATATGCTCGACAATGGCTTCCGTAGCGTAAAAGGTCTTTGAACGCCCTGTCAGCGTGGAGAGCGCAGCGAGACGCTCTTCAACCTGGGCCGGCAGTCTGAGTGATATTGGCATATCGACGTCGATATCATGGCGATACACGTATCGCAAGGCGCGCCAATCGTCCTCGTTTTCCAGAATGCATAGAGGTGAACGAAGTCACCACCGCCCACCGCCAGCAACACCTCACTTCGCAGCGATCACCCCCGCCGCCTCTTTCTCCGCGAGTCGGGCGCCGCCCAGGATACCCTCCATCGCGTAATTGCCTTCGTGGCAGGCGTACTCATAGACGGCACCCTTGGGGACGGTGAGCGTGTATTCGGCCTTCCAGGGCGCGGTGTAGTGGTTGGGGTCCGTCACTTCGAACTCGTAGAAGATCTCGGCCTTTCCCTTGCGGGTGAAGCGCTCGACGATCTTGCCATCCTTGGTCAGGGGAATGGAACTTTCCGATGACTGGGCCGGGTGCACATTGATGGTTTCCATCACGAAGGTGTCGCCTTCCCACCACCCCACCGAGTCACCCAGCCAGCGCGTGATGGCGGCAGGCCGGTGCGCGGCGCGTGCCGCCTTGGCGTTGTCGAAGATCGGAATGATCCGCACGTCGTGCACCATCTCGATCAACATCACCATGTGACCCTCGGTCTGCAGGAACTCGTAGGTGTTGTTGTAGAGCGACCCGAGCATGCCGGGCCCACCCGTGTTGCCGAAACCGATGAGGCAGCGTTCTCTCAGGGGCACATCCTCGGGGCCTGTATAGTCGCCTCTGCCGCTGACGTATTCCTGGCCGATCCGGCGCTGGACCACGGTGCTGGCCATCCGGTCGCGGTAGGGGATCTTGCCGTCGGCAGGCTCGACGATGCCGGAGGCTCTGATCTCGCCCTTGACCACCGAATAGTCATCGCCCGGGTCCACCCAGAAGGCGTTGTACCCGCCCGGATCCCCTGATTCCCTGGGGGCGGGGGCATTGGGATCGGTGGCCTTGCTGTCGGCGGCGCGGAACGTCGCCATGCGGCCGGCAAGTTTGTTGGCCTCGTCACGCGAGAGCACCAGTCGGGTTTGGCCGGCCGGCCGTTCGAGGGGGGTCATCGTCCGGCTGGTCCAGGTGCCGCTCAGGTCAGCGGCTGGCGTTCGCGGGGCCTGCTGGGCGCAGGCCCACCCGGCGGTGGCCACAAGGGCACACGTGAGCACCAGAACCCGGGACAGTGCGATTGCGCCAGCCATAGTCTTCTCCCTCAAGCCGCATTTCAGATTTCTTTGGACGCGAGCTTACATGGCTTTGCCCTATCGCGTAAACGTGCCGCAGCTGGCGGGCGAGTGTTGCGGGGAATATGACTGGTATTTGCCAACGTTTGCTTTCGATGTTATAGAACATATAAAGAACAAATGGCCCGCCTTCCCGTATGAATTCCGTCACTTGGCTGACGGCTCACGGAACGCGAAATTGGTCCAGACTCCCTATCCGTTCATTATGCTCCTGCCGTGAAACTGGCTGATCAGTGGGTGTGGTGACCCGCTCCGCCCGGGTGCGATGCGGCTTGCCCCGCCTTGGCGCTTGCCCCTAAACAGGGGCGGCATGAGCGTCACCCTCAAGCTTGCCACATCCCTGGACGGTCGCATCGCCACGGCGACGGGCGAGAGCCGCTGGATCACGGGCAAGGCCGCCCGGGAGCAGGTGCATCGCCTGCGCGCCACCCATCACGCCGTCGTCATCGGCATCGAGACTGCGCTGGCCGACGATCCTGAGCTCACCGTGCGGCTGGATGGCTACGCGGGTCGCCAGCCGGCGCGTGTGGTGCTGGATACCCGCCAGCGCCTGACGCTGGACCACAGGCTGGTGACCGGTGCCCGCGAGGTTCCAACCTGGCTGATCTCGGCGGGCGAGCCGGACAAGCGGTTGCTGGATGCCGGCGTGCGCGTGCTGACGCTGGCGGTCACGCCTGCGGGTCATCCGCCTCTGGCGCAGGTCGTCACGGCCCTGGCCGGGCAGGGCCTCACCGACCTCTTCGTCGAAGGCGGAGGGCAGGTGGCGGGCAGTTTCCTGCGGGCCGGCCTGGTTGACGCTATCGAGTGGTTCCGGGCGCCGATGCTGCTGGGCGATGAAGGTCGCCCGGCCATCGGCAATCTGGCGGTTGCAGCCTTGGCCGAGGCGCCCCATTTCCGGCGTGTGGAGGTCTCGGCGCTGGGCGACGACCTCTGGGAACGCTACGCGAGGATTTGAATGTTTACCGGGATCGTCACGGACGTCGGGCGCGTGAAGAGCGTCGGGGATACCAACCGCGACCGCCGGTTTGAGATCGAGACGGCCTTCGACACGGCTACAATCGATATCGGTGCCTCGATCAGCCATGCGGGCTGCTGCCTGACCGTCGTGGACAAAGGGCCAGGCTGGTTCGCGGTGGAGGTTTCGGGCGAGACCCTGTCGCTGACCACACTGTCCGACTGGACGGAGGGGCGACCCATCAACCTGGAGCGTGCCGCCCGGGTCGGTGACGAGCTGGGCGGGCACATTGTCTCCGGCCACGTGGACGGCGTGGGCGAGGTGCTCTCCATCGAGAGCGAGGGCGGGTCGCACCGGGTCAGCATCCGGGTCCCCAAGCCTTTGCACCGCCACATCGCGGCCAAGGGGTCGATCACGGTCGAAGGCGTGTCGCTCACCGTCAACGAGGTCGAGGATGACGTCTTTGGGGTCAACCTGATCCCCCACACCTGGGACGTCACGTCGCTGGGCGGGTTGGTGGTCGGCTCCCGGGTCAATCTGGAGATCGACATGCTGGCGCGATACCTCGCCCGCTGGCGCGAAACAGCCTAAGAGCGGCATCCAATCGCCAAGGTAAGCCCATGACCGAAGAGCCAATCCGCATCCTGATCGTCGAAGCCCGCTTCTACGAAGATCTCGCCGACGCCCTGCTGGAGGGCGCGACCCAGGCACTGACCGCGTTCGGGGCCGAGTATGACGTGGTCACCGTGCCAGGGGCTCTGGAGATCCCGGCCGCCATTGCGCTCGCCGAGGACAGCGGCCACCGCCCCGTCGGCAAACTCTACGACGGCTATGTCGCCCTCGGCACCGTGATCAGGGGCGAGACCTACCACTTCGAGATCGTCTCCAACGAGTCGGCGCGCGGTATCATGGACCTGGCCGTCAACAAGCGGATCTGCATCGGCAACGGTATCCTGACCACAGAGGACGAGGATCAGGCCTGGGCCCGCGCCCGCATCAGCGAGAGCGACAAGGGCGGCGGCGCGGCGCGGGCGGCCCTGACCATGATCGGGCTCAAACAGCAGCTGCTGGGCGCCAAGCCGTGAGCGGCCACCCGTCACGCTCCGTCGCACGCCTGGCCGCCGTGCAGGCGCTCTATCAAATGGAAGTCTCGTCCATCGGCGTCGAACACGTGATCCGCGAGTTCTGCGAGCACCGGTTTGATCGCGATGTCGACGGCGAAACCCTGGCGGCGGCTGACGAGGGGTTCTTTGCAGACCTGGTGCGCGGCGTCGTGGCGGGGCAGGCCGCGATCGACACCGCCATTGTGAAGCGGCTGGCCGAGGGCTGGCGGCTGGAACGACTGGACGCCACCGTGCGGGCCATTTTGAGGGCAGGGGCGTTCGAGCTGAAAAGCCGCCCCGATGTGCCCACCGAAGTTGCCATCAACGAATATGTCGAGGTGGCCAAGAGCTTCTTCGAGGGCACGGAGCCCGGCTTTGTAAACGGAGCGCTGGACGGGGTGGCCAGGGATGTCCGGCCTGGATGAATTCGGCGAGATCGCCCGCCTGTTCCGGCCTCTCGCCCGCGGCGCTGAGGGCGCGTTTGAGCTGTTGGATGATGCGGCGGTCGTGCCTCAGCGGCCCGGCTACGACCTGGTCATTACCAAGGACGCCATTGTCGAGGGGGTGCACTTCCTCGAACGGGAGGACCCCACCCTGATCGGTCGCCGGCTGGCGCGGGTGAACCTGTCTGATCTCGCGGCCAAGGGTGCCGAACCTTTCGCGGCGTTTCTGGCCGTCGCCTGGTCGAAGCGCTTCGATGAAGCCGGGCGCGCGGCCTTCGCGGCGGGCCTCGGCATGGAACTCAAGACGGCGGGCGTCAGCCTCATGGGCGGCGACACGGTAGCGACCCCCGGGCCGTTCACCGCCAGCCTGACCGCGATGGGCTGGGTGCCTGCCGGGCGGATGGTGCGGCGTGCCGGCGCACAACCCGGGGATCGCTTGATGGTCAGCGGCCATATCGGTGACGGCTGGCTGGGCCTGGCGGCAGCGCAGGGCCAGCTCGGCGACCCGGATGGATATCTGGAAGGCCGCTACCGGCTGCCGACGGCGAGGCTCGATCTCGCCAGGACCGTGCTCGAACACGCCACCGCCGCGGCCGATGTCTCGGATGGCCTGATCGCCGATGCCGGCAATATCGCCCGGGCCAGCCAGGTCGGATTGATCCTGAATCTGGAACAGGTTCCGCTCTCATTGTCGGCGAAAGCCTGGCTGCTGGCGCAGTCCGATCCTGCGGCGGCGCGCCTCGCCCTGGCCAGCGGCGGTGATGACTACGAGATCGTGGCGACATCGTCAGTGGCGCTTCCGGGCTTCACGGTGATCGGAGACGTCGTTGCTGGTCACGGGGTGGACGTGCGGTGGGGCGATGCCTCGATGGATGCGGGTGTCGGCGGATGGCGACACGGGCTGGCCTGAGGGCAGCCGGTGGAGGAGGGCGTATGCGACAGCCGAACGTGATCATCATCCTGGCCGACGACCTCGGGTTTGGCGATATCGGCTGCAATGGCGGGGCGCACATCCGGACGCCCAATCTTGACCGAATGGCCTTGGAAGGCGTGCGCTTCACGGATTTCTACGCCTCGGCAAACGTCTGCACGCCGTCCCGCGCTGGCTTGCTGACCGGCCGTTACGCCATTCGCTCCGGGCTTGCGCATGAAGTCATCCAACCCTCGGACACCACGGGTCTGCCGCCCGGTGAAATCACCATCGCCCAGGCCCTGCAGCCGGACTACGCCACCGCGCTTATCGGCAAGTGGCATCTAGGCCATGTGGCACCCCACTGGCCGCCCACCCGGTTCGGCTTCGACCGGTTCTTTGGCCTCCGCTACAGCCACGATATGCGCCCGCTGGCCCTCTATAAAGGCGAGGGCGACGCGGTCGTTGAACTGGAAGGTCGTCCCGACCTGTCGAAACTGACCCAGCACTTCTTTGAGAAAACCGAAGCGTTCGTCGAGAGTCATCGCGACCAGCCGTTCTTCGTCATGCTGGCGCTGACGGCGCCGCACATTCCCCTGCGCCCCAATCCTGACGACCTGACAGGGTCTTGGGCTGGCGACTATGGCGAGGTGATCGAGGAGGTCGACAATTGCGTCGGACGCCTGTTGGCCCGTCTGAAAGCCCTGGATCTCGACGACAATACTCTTGTCGTCTTCACCTCGGACAACGGCCCCTGGTTCGAAGGCTCGTCGGGCCCGTTCCGGGACCGCAAGGGTGGCTCTGCGTGGGACGGCGGGTTCCGGGTTCCGTGTATCGCCAGGATGCCCGGCTGTTTTCCGGCGGGAGAGGTGGCAAGCGGACTGGCCAGCAATCTCGATCTGCTGCCGACGATCCTGGGCCTCGCTTCCTTGCCGCTGCCGGACGTGGAACTCGATGGGCTGGATCTGTCGGATATGTGGGCCACCGACGGCGGGGCCGGCCACGAAGAGATCCTGCTCTTCAACAATAACCACGTGGCGGGCATCCGCACGGCGCGCTGGAAGCTGGTGGCGCGGTCCTACTACCGCACCTTTGATGCGCCGCTCGACGGCCTCCCGTTGTTGTTTGATATGCAGGCCGACCCTGGCGAGACCTACAGCGTGGCCCGCAACCATCCAGATGTGCTGGCCGACATGCGGTTTCGCCTGGATCGCGCTCGCGCAAGGTTCGAGCCGATGGCTAACCGGTTTCCGCGTCACGTCGCGCCCGCCAGCGCGGCCGATCACCCGGACTAGACGAATTCGAAACGCACGGCGGAGCGACCAAAGTCCAGCGCAACCCGCTCGAACTGGCTGAGCAGGTCGATACCGATCACCAGGGCGGGAACGTCTTTCAGACCCCATACATCGAAGACGTGCATATTCGCGTAGGTCACCGGCACATTGCCCAACCGCAAGCCACCGAGCCGCAGAAAGGGCAGGAAAACCGACTCGCCTGTGAAGGATTCGCCCGCGAGGGTTTCCATACGAACCATCTCGGGATCCTGGCGAATTCCACCTCCGGACGCGGCTTCTTCCTTGCGCACCAGTTCGCGCAAAGCGCGGTTACAGAGGGTGCCCTGTGCTCCCGAATCGATGATCGCGCTGATCGGTTTACCGTTGAGGTCGGCGTCGACGATGGTCAGCTGGCCATTGCGTCGCCGCGCGGGCACCACGACGACGCGCCCCGGCTCATCGCGGTCAGCGCGCGATTTGGTGATCTCCATGTTGCGGGCTTTGAAGTCCAGGGTCAGGCGCTGACCCTTCAGCCAGTCGACACCCAGGACGCCGTCAATCTCTGGGGCCGAGATCGGCAGCGATGGCGCGCGGACGTTGCGACGATCACGTGAGCCGATCTGCAGAAGATCCAGACGGACGATGGGACGCGAGCGAACGCCGACCACCGTATGGACCTGAGCCTGTTCCACGGACTTGAGGTCCAGACGCTCGGCCAGCCGACGTGAAACGCAGCTGATGTTGGCACCTGTATCCAGAAGGAAGTTGAACGGCCCCTGACCATTGATGCGCACCGGTGCCATCATGTGTTCGCTGGGGCTCTGGATGGTGTCCAGCTTCGTTGCAGGCTCGTCGGCGTCAGGCAGTTCACTCTGGGCGGTCTCAGCGGCGTCAGATGCTACCGCGCGAGCGGTTGGCAGCGCTAAAGCGCTCAAAGCGACGAGTCCGGCAGCAGCGTTGCGACGGGTCTGAGACATGATCAGTACGCCCCTTGGTTGGCGATGTTTTATAGCACTGTTCGAAGATCGCCGCCACGAGCCTGGAGCCAGCAACCATGTCTCAACACATTACCGGGAACATGGAGACCATGACTCGTTCCGCAATACTTGCCTTCGTCCTGGCCTGCTCGGCTGTGCTGGCCGGTCCTGTCACTGCTGCCGAGGAGAAGAAGGACGCGAAAGGTGACGTCGGGCAATACGTCGACTTGCGGACAGTCGGCTTGCCGATTGTCTCCAAAGGCGAGCTGGTAAATTACGTGTTTGTCTACATCAGGATCAACCTCACCAGCGCGTCCAATGTCTCGAAGCTCCGCGAGATGGAACCGTTTTTCCGCGATGCTCTGATCCGCTCGGCCCATCGACAGTCGTTCGCCTTGGCGTCAGATTTCGGAAAGATCGACGCTCCGCGTCTGTCGGCGTCTCTCATGAGAGACGCTGTCGCAATCGCCGGGCCGGGCCAGATACGCTCTGTCGTCGTGACGTCGCAAGTATCTCGGCGTCGCGTGATCACAGCCCCGACATAGGCCTGACTGGCTTTTCAGCCTGCTGCAGGTTGCGTGGGCGGGCAAAACCCGAGTAGTTTCCGCCGTCTTTCCGGGGCGCACTCCTGCGTCTGCGGCATTTTGGGGAAACGCGGGAGAGTTGGGAGCTGAAAGGCGCCGCTAGTCGCGGACGTCATGGGGCCTCATCCACGCGATCGCATAGGGGCGATTAGATCATGAGTTCTGTACTACCGTTGGTCATCGGGGCCGGCGTTCTGGCGGTGCTGTATGGCATCCTTCAGACCGTTTCGCTTCTGCGGTCCTCTCCGGGCAACGCCCGAATGCAGGAAATTGCCGCCGCTATTCAGGAAGGTGCCGAGGCCTACCTGAAGCGCCAGTACACCGCGATCGCCATTGTCGGCGTCGTCGTCCTGGTGATCCTGTACATGCTCATCGGGGGCTACGCTGCGGTCGGGTTCCTGATCGGCTCCGTGCTCTCGGGCGCTGCGGGTTTCGCCGGGATGCTAATCTCGGTCCGCGCCAACGTGCGCACCGCGCAAGCTGCCTCGGAAAGCCTGGCCAAGGGTTTGAAACTGGCCTTCACATCCGGTGCCATCACGGGCCTACTGGTGGCCGGCTTCGCCCTGATCGGCGTGGCGGGCTACTACGCCTATCTGACAGGCCCCATGGGCCTGGTCCCCTCGGATCGGCACGTCATTGACGGCCTGGTATCGCTGGGCTTCGGTGCGTCGCTGATCTCGATCTTCGCCCGTCTGGGCGGCGGTATCTTCACCAAGGGCGCCGACGTCGGTGGAGACCTGGTCGGAAAGCTGGAAGCCGGTATTCCCGAAGACGACCCGCGCAACGCCGCCACCATAGCTGACAACGTCGGCGACAACGTCGGTGACTGCGCCGGTATGGCCGCTGACCTGTTCGAGACCTATGCTGTGACCACGGTCGCCACCATGGTTCTGGCGGCGATCTTCTTCGGCGGCACCGCTATGCTCGGCAACATCATGTTGCTGCCCCTGGCGATCTGCGGCGTCTGCATCATTACCTCGATCATCGGCACGTTCGCCGTGCGCCTCGGCAAGAGCGGCTCGATCATGGGCGCGCTCTACCAGGGCCTGATCGTCACCGGTGTCCTCTCGGCCATCGCGCTCTACTTCCTGATCCCCTCGCTGGTGACGGAAGATCTGACCGTGAACGGCAAGACGTTCGGCTCCATGGCGCTGTTCTATTGCTCAATGGCCGGTCTTGTGATCACCGCTCTGATCGTGATGATCACCGAGTACTACACCGGCACCAATTTCCGCCCGGTCAAGTCGGTGGCCCAGGCGTCGGTCTCTGGCCACGGAACCAACGTAATCCAGGGTCTGGCTATGAGCCTTGAGTCCTGCGCCCTCCCGGCGCTGGTGATCATCGTCGGCATCATCGTGACCTACAATCTGGCGGGCTTGTTCGGGATCGCCATCGCCACCACAGCCATGCTGTCACTGGCGGGCTTCGTAGTTGCGCTGGACGCATTCGGTCCGGTCACTGACAACGCTGGCGGCATTGCCGAAATGGCAGGTCTGCCTCCGGAAGTGCGTGTCACTACCGATGCGCTGGACGCGGTGGGTAACACCACCAAGGCCGTGACCAAGGGCTATGCCATCGGTTCGGCCGGCCTGGGCGCCCTGGTGCTCTTCGCAGCCTATACCGAAGACCTGAAGTACTTTGCTGCCAATGCAACGCCGGGCTCGTTCTTTGACGGCCTCGGCACAGTCGCGTTCGATCTGTCGAACCCATACGTCGTGGTAGGATTGCTGTTTGGCGGCCTTCTTCCGTTCCTGTTCGGCGGTATGTCGATGACTGCCGTGGGCCGCGCCGCGCAATCTGTTGTGGTCGAGGTTCGTCGTCAGTTCCGGGAAAACCCAGGGATCATGACCGGCGAGGTCAAGCCGGAATACGGTCGCGCCGTCGACATCCTCACCAAGGCGGCAATTCGGGAAATGATCATCCCGAGCCTTCTGCCGGTTGTGTCGCCTGTCGTGCTGTTCTTCGTGATCAACGCCATCGCCGGCAAGGTCGATGCCTTCGCCTGCGTCGGTGCCATGTTGATGGGCGTAATCGTCACCGGCCTGTTCGTCGCCATCTCGATGACCTCGGGCGGCGGGGCCTGGGATAACGCAAAGAAGGTGATCGAAGAGGGCTTCACCGACAGCGCCGGCGTGCTCCACGGCAAGGGTTCCGACGCTCACAAGGCGGCGGTCACCGGCGATACCGTCGGCGACCCCTACAAGGACACCTCGGGTCCCGCCGTGAACCCGATGATCAAGATCACCAACATCGTGGCATTGCTGTTGCTGGCGGTTCTCGCCGGCCAGTAGCCACAAGCGAAAATCGAAACAGGAACGCCCCGGAGAGCAATCTCCGGGGCGTTTTTCATTCTATCCCGTCGAAGGGGAGGGAAATCCTTAGCGCCGGTCGCCTGGGCGACTGCCAGGGACCCCCTGATCTTCCTGCGGCAACAAGCCACCGCGACCGACGCTGCCCAGAAGCTGTTCAAGGATCGTCATCTCGCGACCGCGCGTAGGGGTCTCGCGATTGTTGAACGCGATCACTTTGCCGTCCTTTAGGGTGTAGGTGTTGACCGCATCCACCATCTCGCTGTCCTTGTTAAAGGCGATGGCAGTGATATCCCGGGCGGTGACCTTGGGCTTCTGGAACGCGATCCTCTGCTTGACCTGGTTCACATAGAACCAGACGTTCGGATCAAAGGTGGAAGTCGCAGATGGCGATCCAAGCTTGGCCCGGACGGTGGACTTGGTGTCGGTGCCGACGACGACATCTTTGGGATTCGAATCAATCGCCTGGAAACCGGAATAGCTGGTGATTGGCGAACATGCGGTAAGCCCGGTGACCGCCAGAAGCGAAGCGGTGAGGGCGGCTGTGGCGGCGCGTCTGAACATTGATGCTTTCTGCGGGCTCGTAGCGGAACTTGATATGAAGGCTTTGACCTATCCTTGGCCACGCCTTAGTTCAATGCCGCCCTTTACCGAGCTCTCGGGGCGAAATCGAGGCCACCCATGCTGAAGCACCTTTTCAAGCCCAGACCTGCCGTAGTGGCGGGAGCTACTCTCTATGATCACGTGGTCGCCCAGGCGCGCTCGCCGGGCCTGTACGCGGAACTCGGCGCGCCGGACACCACAGAAGGCCGCTTCGAGATCTACAGCCTCCATGTCTACCTATTACTGGAGCGGTTGAAAGAGCAGGGGCCACAGGCCGCCGAAACGGCGCAGGCGCTGCTTGATACCTACCTCTCGGCTCTGGACAATACGCTGCGGGAAATGGGGCTCGGCGACGTGGGCGTTGGACGGCAGGTGCGAAAGCTGGGCGAAGCATTCTATGGCCGTGTCCGGTCCTATGAGGTCGGGATGGCGGCATTGCCGGATACAGTAGAGTTGCAGGCTATGCTGGTCCGGACGGCCTACGCCGGCGCGGATTCGGCCTCCGCGCCCCGTCTGGCAGACTATATCGTGCGTCAGCGGCAGGCGCTGGCCAAGCTAAAGCTGGACGACCTTTTCGAGGGAAAGGTCACGTGGATAGACGTATGAGCCCTGCGTGGCCGCGGGTCCTGAAGCTGCACGAACTCGGGGCCGGGCCGGTCAGGATCCTCCTTGAGGCGTCTGCGCACGACTGTGCCGTCATCGGCCGCGCACTGGGGCTCGAAAGTCTGGCTGCGCTGACGGCAGAAATCACCGCATCGGCCTGGTTCGACGGCGCCGAGATTACGGGTTCGTTCCGGGCCGACGTCGAACAGATTTGCGGCGTCACGCGGGAACCCTTCCCGCAAACGGTCGCTGGCGAAATCTTCGTCAGGGTTGTGCCCTCCATCAGCCCTCACGCCCAGTTGCCCGAGGGCGGTGATCTTGAGCTGGATTCCGACGCGCCTGACGCGCCGGATATCCTGGTCAACGACGCCATCGACGTCTCTGATTATGTCGTCGAGCATCTTGCTCTGGAGCTTGACCCGTTCCCCCGCAAACCCGGCGCGACCTTTGAATTTGAGGCACCAAGTACGGAAATGTCGCCGTTTGCGGCCCTCCAGGCGCTCCGCGCACCAAAGGGTTAGTTTCCACTCGTCAACGTCCCGGAGTATGGTCGCGCCGATTCCGGCATCCAGCCGCGACCGGTTCCCGTCGAATTTGCGATTGTTTGGCACAGGAAACGGTCCCATGCACATGCATGCGATCCGCCGAGGCGATTGCATGGGGGAAGAAAGCGGCGATTTGACCCTACCTCTGGTGATATCCATTGACGCTATGGGCGGTGACCACGGTGCGTCTGTCGTCATTCCAGCCTGCGCCCGGGCGCTGGCCTTGATGCCGACAGCGCGGCTGCTATTGCATGGCGACGAGCCGGCCATCCGGAGTGAGCTCGCGCGGCATCGGCAATTATCTGCCCGGTGCGACATCCGTCACTCCGACCGGGTGATCGCCATGGATGAGAAACCCGCCCAGGCCATGCGTCGAGGCAAAGGCACATCGATGTGGAATGCCGTCGAAGCCATCCGCGAGGGCCACGCGATCGCCGCCGTCTCTGCAGGCAACACCGGGGCCTTGATGGCGATCTCGAAACTGATTCTCAGGATGAGCGCCGATCTCGACCGTCCGGCGCTGGTGGCCAGCATTCCCAACCCAAATGGAGTGACAACCTTCCTGGATGTGGGTGCCAACGTCGATTGTAATGCCGCGCGTCTGGTCGAGTTTGCTATCATGGGGGAGGCCTATCACCGTGCCGCCCATGGCGTCGTCCGGCCGACGGTCGGCTTGCTGAATGTGGGCTCCGAGGAAATGAAGGGCCACGAAGAGGTGCGCGAGGCCAATCGGATCCTGCGCGAGGGCCTCATCGACCTGGACTATCGTGGCTTCGTTGAGGGCGACGACATCACCGCAGGCACGGTCCAGGTGGTGGTTACAGATGGATTCACGGGCAACGTGGCGCTGAAGGCCATGGAGGGCGCTGCGCGCTTCATGTTTGACGAACTGCGGAATGCCTTGACGTCCGGGCCGGTCACTAGCCTGGGAGCCTTATTGGCGCGACCGTCGTTGCGGCGTTTCCGTGACAAGATAAGCCCGCCGCCGGCGGCGCCGCTTCTGGGACTGAATGGCTTGGTGCTGAAGTGCCACGGCGGGGCCGATGAACGTGAGTTCGCCAACGCCATACTCGCCGCCGCAGACGTTGCGCAAAGCGGGTTCGCGGCCGATATCGAACATAATATGAGACGTTTGCCAGAAGCCCTCGTGCCCTTGACGCCTGCGCCTGCCGACGGAGCTGTCTGACGTGTCCAAAGTCGTGCGTAGCGCCGTGACCGGGGTTGGGGGCTATCTGCCCGATCGCCTCGTCTCCAATGAGGAGCTGTCGACCCGCGTCGACACCACCGACGAATGGATCCGCGAACGCACGGGTATTCGTCAGCGCTATCAGGCCGCCGATGATCAACCTGTCTCGGATCTGGCTACCGAGGCGGCGCGGCGGGCGTTGGCCGCCGCAGGCCGGACGCCAGCCGATGTTGACCTGATCATTGTCGCCACGACGACGCCGGATCTGACTTTTCCTGCCGTCGCCGCCATCGTCCAGCGCAAGCTGGGATGTCCAGTTGGCATCGCCTTTGATGTCCAGGCCGTGTGCTCGGGCTTTGTCTACGCGCTGTCCGTCGCCGATGGCTTCGTCGCCCGCAACCGTTCGAAGTGCGCCCTGGTCATCGGCGCCGAGACCATGACGCGGTTGATGGATTGGACCGACCGCACAACCTGCGTGCTGTTCGGTGACGGGGCCGGAGCTGTAGTGTTGGAACCCTGCGAAGGAGAGGGCACCACTGCCGACCGCGGGTTGCTTGGCTTTGCATTGCGAGCCGACGGGACCAAGCAGGACCTGCTCTATGTTGACGGCGGCGTTTCAACCAACGGCCAGGTCGGTCACCTGCGCATGCAGGGCAATCAGGTCTTCCGTCATGCTGTTGTGAACATCTCCGAGGCGGTCACGGCGGCGGCTGCCGATGCAGGCATCGAGGTTGCGAGTGTCGACTGGTTTATTCCGCATCAGGCCAATCAACGCATCCTTGAGGGCGTCGCCAAACGCCTGGGTATCGATGAAGCGAAGGTGATCTCCACCGTTGCCATCCACGCCAACACCTCGGCCGCCTCGATTCCCCTCGCCTTGGCCCAAGGCGTGGGTGATGGCCGCATCAAGCCGGGTGACCTGTTGTTGCTGGAAGCCATGGGCGGTGGCCTGACCTGGGGTGCCTGCGTCCTTAGACTTTGAGGCAAAGTCGCAACGCGCCGCTTGAAGTCTTTGTCGCAATGGGACAATCAAGACGGATGAACGACAACGCTACAGGGGCCAAGGCGATGGGCGCGACGGTGACGCGAGCGGACCTCTGTGAATCGGTGCACGAACAGGTCGGCCTGACCCGCCAGGATTCCTCCGAACTGGTCGAGCGGGTGCTGGAACTTATGTGCTTGGCACTGGAGACAGGCAAACAGGTCAAGCTGTCCGGGTTCGGCGTATTCCAGGTTCGGTCCAAGCGCGCTCGCATGGGTCGCAATCCCAAAACCGGCGAGGCTGCCGCCATCGAGCCCCGCCGCGTGATCGGTTTCAGGGCCTCGCAGGTCATGAAGGCGCGGGTCGACCGCGCCTTGTCGCAGTAAGGGCTGCGCTGTCCCGTGGCCAAGGGGCCCGAAGCCTTCCGCACCATCTCTGAAGCCGCCGACGAGCTGGGCGTGCCACAGCATGTGCTTCGGTTCTGGGAAACGAAGTTCAGTTTCATCAAGCCGATGAAGCGGGCCGGAGGTCGGCGATTCTATCGCCCTGCCGATGTCGTGATTTTGGCCGGCGTGCGGAGCCTGCTTCACGACGAGGGCTACACCATCAAGGGCCTTCAGAAGCTGCACCGCGAACAGGGTCTCAAGGTCCTGGTCGCGGCCGGTTCAGGCGAGCGCATTGCAGCACCTGCTCAGATCGCGGCACCCATCGAGGCCAGGGGCGATGTTGCCGCGTTGCTGGCCGCGCTGCACAGCCTCGAGACGGCCAAAGGCCGCCTTGACGGCCTGCTGAACAGATAGATCAGTAATATCTCGCCGCCAGCCCGCTGGTCGGAGCGACAGGATTTGAACCTGCGACCCCTTGACCCCCAGTCAAGTGCGCTACCAAGCTGCGCCACGCTCCGATGGGCCCGGCGGCGAGGCGCGTCTTCTAGCGGATGAGCAGATGAGAGCAACGACAAAGTTGGTGGCGGCGGTTGCGGCTCTCGCAGTGATGGCATCTAGCGCTACGGCGCAGCCAGACTCGACAGCCAGTCAACTTGTCTTTGATGACATTCAATGGAGAGCCAAGCCATCGGCGAATGACATGTCACGCGTCTACCCGATGCGGGCCCGCCGCTATGACGCCAGTGGAATTGTGCTGACCAGATGCTTGGTGGCGGAGAGAGGCGTCCTGACAGCTTGCAGCGTCGTGAGTGAGGTGCCGGCAGATATGGATTTCGGTGTTGCAGCCCTCGCCCTCGCTCCGCAGTTCCTGGTTGAAGAGCGCTTGCGAACCGGGGCCCCAGCCGCCGGCAATTGGATCCAAATACCGGTTCGTTTCAGTCTCCTTGCGCGGCATCCGCCGCCACGGACGATAGTGCTGCGAGACGAATACAAGGCGAGCAATGCCTATTGGCCGACTCCCGGACCCCGAACGGAAGTCATTGCGACGGTGATTCTATTTTGCCACGTAGTCGATAACGAGCAGCTGAAGGATTGCGTGGCCGCAAAAGAAAGCCCGAAGGGCTTCGGCTTCAAGGCCGAGGCGTTGCGGATGATTGCTGCCGGTCATTTCGTCGCCGCAGCCTCCCCGGTAGAGGCCATGACGCCCGAGGACGGCGTTTGGACAGTTCGAGTCGAATTCGAGAAGCCGATGAAAGCGAAGATTTCGAGGTAGAGACGAGAATCCCTAAGGATCCTGAGGCGTTACAGAACGCAACCTGGTGACCCTATGGCACCCGTTCCATCCAGCGAATGAGCGGAAACAGCGGTACGCCCCACAGTGTCCCGGCCACGGCATAGAAGGCCAGCTGGGCGGCCCAGTGATCGGGGATGTAGTCGCCGATAGTTGAAACCGCGATCACGTAGAGCGTCAGGAACGCCAGGATGGCAAACAGACCGATGAGCTTTCGCAGGCGAGGGGGCATTTGCGGCTCATACCGGGCTGGAGGCGGCGGCGAAAGCCCGCTATGACGCGCTGCCCCAGTTCGGGCGTGATATTTTGTATCCTGCACTCATGACATCGTTCCTGCGTTCCGATAGATCCCGGCCCGTCGCGATCTGGTTGTTTCTGGTGGCCTTGCTGGTCCTGGCCATGGTGGTCGTCGGCGGGGCGACCCGGCTGACCGACTCAGGTCTTTCGATCACGGAGTGGAAACCGGTCACGGGCGCGCTGCCGCCTTTGTCAGCCGCCGACTGGCTGGCCGAGTTCGCGCTCTACAAACAGATCCCGCAGTACAGCCAGCTCAATGCCGGCATGAGCCTGGACGACTTCAAGACGATCTACTGGTGGGAATGGTCGCACCGGGCGCTGGGGCGCTTTGTGGGCCTGGTGTTCGGTTTACCTTTCGTCTGGTTCGCCATTCGACGGCAATTGCCGCGGTGGCTGTTCTGGCGGCTGGGCGGGATCTTCATTCTGGGCGGACTTCAGGGTGCCGTGGGCTGGTGGATGGTGGCTAGTGGCTTGTCCGAGCGCGTGTCAGTGGCCCCGGAACGGCTGATGGTCCACCTGGGTCTCGCCTTTGCGTTGTTGGGTCTGTTGATCTGGACGGCGCTGGATGCGTGGGCCGGTGCGCCGCGCCAGATTCGGCCGGGGCGCTGGAGCGTGTATGCGGCCGGAATGATCGGCCTGATCTATCTGCAGATCCTGCTGGGTGCGCTGGTCGCCGGTAATGATGCGGGGTTTGTCTACAACGACTGGCCGTTGATGAATGGGGCGTGGATTCCGGATAACTATCTGGGCTCGACGCTCTGGGCGACTTTGGCTCATAGCCAGGGCGCGGTTCAACTCCATCATCGGCTGCTGGCCTATGTGCTGGCTGTTGTCGCGATTGTGCTTGGGATTGCGGCGGTTCGATCGCAGGACCTGCCGCAATCCGTGAGGTTGCTGGGCGTAGGTCTCGGCTCGCTGGTAGCTCTGCAGGGCGCGCTCGGCGTTGTTACCTTGATGGCGGGCGCGCCTGTTCTGCTCGGAATCGCTCATCAGCTGGTGGCCGCACTGTTGTTAGGCGTCGCGGTGGTTTTCGCGTGGCGGGTTCGCAGGGGTTAGTCGCAGGGCCCGGATCCGGGACGAGATCATCATCATGGAGATGAATTTGCGGTGGTATCATAATACCACTTTCAATTAGTATCGTATTTTCAGTGGCTTGAGCAGGGATGAACTGATTCAGTTTGGTTGACAGTTGGCCTCGCGCCCGGCATATGGCCCGCCTCACGTCGGGAGCGCGTCCAGCGCGCCCGCTAGTACTATGGACACGTCCCTCATGCTGAAGAGCACTACGGCTTCGCTGAAGCCCGCCGAGGTCGAGAAGAAGTGGATCGTGGTCGACGCTCAGGACGCCGTTGTCGGTCGCCTGGCCTCGTTCATCGCCATGCGTCTTCGCGGCAAGCACCGGCCCGACTATACTCCGCACGTCGATTGCGGCGACTTCGTTGTCGTCGTCAACGCTGACAAGGTGAAAATGACCGGCAACAAGCTGGCCAACAAAATCTATTACTGGCACACCGGCCACCCGGGCGGCGTCAAGAAGCGCACCGCCGGCCAACTGCTGGCGGGCAAGTATCCCGAGCGGGTACTGGAGAAGGCCGTCGAGCGCATGCTGCCCAAGGAAAGTCCCCTGGCGCGCAAGCAACTGACCCACCTGCGCATTTACAATGCCGGCGAGCATCCGCACGCGGCGCAAAACCCCGAAGCTATCGCGTTCGCTGATCTGAACGCCAAGAATGTGCGGAGCGCCTGATGTCGGAAGCCACCACCCCTGAGGCCACCGGCTTCGACGCCCTGAAGGGCATGGGCAGTCAGGCCGAGCCTGTCGTTCACGTGCAAAAGCTGGACGCGCAAGGCCGCGCCTATGCCACCGGCAAGCGCAAGAATGCCGTCGCCCGAGTCTGGATCAAACCCGGCAAGGGCAAGATCACGATCCACGGCAGCGAGGACCCCAAACACAAGGACGGCCGCGACCAGACCGTCTATTTCGCACGCCCCGTGCTGCGGATGATGATTGCCCAGCCGTTCCTGGTCACCGACCGGGTCGGTCAGTTCGACGTGGACATTACGGTCACCGGTTCCGGCCTGTCAGGCCAGGCAGGCGCGATCCGTCACGCGATCTCCAAGGCACTGACCTACTATGAGCCCGGCCTTCGCGCGGTGCTGAAGCCGCACGGCTTCCTGACCCGCGACAGCCGCGTGGTTGAGCGGAAGAAGTACGGCAAGGCGAAGGCTCGCCGTAGCTTCCAGTTCTCGAAGCGCTAATCCGCGCAGCGAACACTCGCGTTTTCGGATTGGGGCGCTTCGGGAAACCGGAGCGCCCTTTTTCTTTGTTCCCCGCTTCTGCGGGGATGAACGGGATTTTGATTGTGACCCACACCATCTTCATCGACGGCGAAGCCGGCACCACGGGCCTGCAGATCCGCGAACGACTGGAGCGCCGCACCGATCTGGAAGTGATCTCGATCGATCCAGCGCGACGCAAGGACGCCGATGCGCGCGCCGAGCTGCTGAATGCCGCTGACGCTGTCGTGCTGTGCCTGCCGGATGATGCATCTCGCGAGGCGGTAAGCCTCATCACGTCCAATAGCGTAAAGGTGGTCGATGCTTCGACAGCCTATCGGGTCGCACCTGACTGGGCCTATGGGTTTGCCGAGATGTCGCCGACCCAGCGCGCAGCAATTCGGTCGGCAACCCGGGTGTCGAACCCAGGGTGCTATCCCACCGGCTTCATCGCACTGGTGCGGCCTCTGGTGTCGGCGGGGCTGGTTCCTGTCGACTTCCCGCTGACTGTGAACGCAATCTCGGGGTACTCCGGGGGTGGCAAAGGTCTGATCGCCGAGTTCGAAACGCAGACGCCGCCAGCGGGGACGGACGACGCTTTCCGCGCCTACGGCATGAACCTGGCGCACAAGCATCTGCCAGAGATGCAGATCCAGACCGGACTCACCCATCCGCCGATGTTTGCACCATCCGTGGGGCGGTATGCCCAAGGTATGCTGGTCGAGGTTCCGCTGCAGCTGTGGGCGTTGCCGGGCAAGCCGTCGCCGAGCGACCTTCAAAAGGCACTGGCCGCGGCCTACGTCGGCGAAACCTTTGTTGAAGTGGCAAGCGCGGATGAGTGCTCCGAATTGCAGAAGACCCGGGCTGGCGCGAGCGGCTATGTGCAAACTCTCGATCCGCAGGCGCTGAATGGCACCAACCGCATGCGCCTGTTCGTATTCGGCAATGCTGCCGGGACTCAGGCGCGGCTGGTGGCGATCCTGGATAATCTGGGCAAGGGCGCGTCTGGTGCTGCGGTGCAGAACCTGAATCTGATGCTGGGGTTGGACGAGGCCGCGGGTCTGTGAACCTGCGCCCCGCGACAGCCAACGATGCGCCGGCCATGGCGACGTTGCATATCCTCGCCATGCGAACGCTGACGTTCCTGCCACAACTGCACACAACCGAAGAAGCGATCGCCTGGATGGCCGGCGAAATTTTGCCGAACCAGGAGGCTTGGGTGGCCGAGACGCGTGGCGATGTGGCGGGTTATGTTGTGTTTACCGCCGAGTGGATCAACCAGCTGTACGTTCACCCTGATCATCATGGGCAAGGGTTAGGCGCTGCACTTCTCGCGCATGCCCTTGCGACGGGAACGCAGAAGCATCTCTGGACCTTTCAGCAGAACGATCGGGCGCGTCGGTTCTACGAAGCAAGGGGGTTTGAGGCCGTTGAATTCACCGACGGATCGGGGAATGAGGAGAAAACGCCGGATGTTCGTTATCTCTGGCGCGGGCCGGGCTTGTAACTTTTCGCCGACATCCAACGTACTAGAGACCATGAACATAACATCGCTCAACCGTCGCCACGTCCTGATGGCCTCCGTCACCGCAGCGCTTGTGCCTGGGCTCTCCAGCGCCGCCGCCAAGGCGGATCCTTACGCCGCATCGCCGTTCCGCAAGATCACCGACGCGGAGTGGCGCAAGCGTCTGCCAGCCGCAAGTTATCTGGTGCTACGCCACGAGGACACAGAGCGGGCGGGAACCAGCACTCTGAACCGGGAAAAGCGCAGCGGGACCTATCTGTGCCTGGGCTGCGATCTGCCGTTGTTCAAGTCCGAGACCAAGTATGAGAGCGGCACGGGTTGGCCCAGCTTTTTCCGGGTGATCCCGGGCGCTGTTGTCGAAACCACCGACTACAAGATCGGTGTGCCCAGGACGGAGTACCACTGCGCCAGATGTCTTGGGCACCAGGGTCACGTGTTCAACGACGGGCCTCGGCCGACGGGGCTACGCTATTGCAACAACGGTGTGGCTCTGAAGTTCGTCCCGGCTTGATCTCGTGAGGGCGTCAGGTCTTCGCATCCGTCGGTGACTTTGGCGCGGGAAGTGGGGCAGGGGCGGTGCCCTCAAGCGCACCTCGCCTGACCCGGCCGGAGCCGGAGATGTCGGTTTCGAGGATTTTGGGCTGGGTAAGCAACTCGACATCGCCTGATCCGGAAATATCCAGTTGTGCGCTTTCCGTTGGTGCATTGACCGCGTCAGCCGAGCCAGAGATGTCCACGCGGGTGCTTTTGGTCTTTAGCGCGCCCAGGTTCGCTTCCCCGCTGCCCGACAGTTCGATCTCTACATCATCGGCCTGTCCCGAGGCCTTGACCTCTGCGGATCCCGAGACGTCGAGGCGTAGGCTGGATTGGCGATAGTCCTCGATGGACAGCGTGTTCCGGCCCGACAGGTCAAAGGCGGTTATGCCCGGCGCCCGGACTATAATCGTCAGGGTGGGATAGCGCCGGTATCCGCGACCGCTGCGACGGTCGTATCGGATGCTGTCGCCGCGAACGATCACCTGGTCCACGGCTTTCTGCGGACCCGTCACAACCACCGAGGCGGCACCAGTTGACTGGATGTAGCGAACGTCGGCGGCGAGATCGATGTCGAGACGATCTGCGCCGGACCACTGAAGGGTTCGGGTCGTTTGAGGTCCGAGATCAACGGTCGACATCGGGCCGTGATCCTTGTCGTCCCAGCCCCATTGCTTGCCCTTCCAGGAGCCGCCCTCGGCCCAACCCCAGCCACCTCGGGTAATGGCGTCAGGGCCGCCAATGGCCACGGCCGCGGACAGTGTGGCCAGCGAGAGCATAAAGCCGACGACAGCAATCATGATGAGTACACGGATCATGGTCTTGAGCCTCCCCGGCTTCAGGATTCGAGGGCCGGCTTGAGCAGCCGGTAGTGCAGCCGCCCGTACCAGACGAGCGCGTTGATCAGGCCAATCGAGACCAGACTGAGGATGGCGCCGCCTGAAGCGGCTCCGGCCATCAGGCCGATCCCTGCCAGCAGGGCGGCGGATGCGCCTCCCGGTGGGTCCATGAAGGGGCCCGCAGCGAAGACGACACCGCCCGCGAAGAAGACGGCGATGACCGCGACCGCGAGGCCGAACAGCGCGCCGCCGACACCCATCAGGACCGGCAGCAGGATCAGGATGTCGATGGCCCCAAGGCCCAGGACGGCGAAGACGGCCGCCGCCGCTGAAGACGGACTGCGTTCTTCCCGCCAACGTGAGAGCGTGCTCTCCGCACGAAGCTCCCGCGCCAACCGATTGGGATCGCCCAAGGCCTCGGCGACCTCCGCTTCGGTGCGACCCGCGGCTGCGCCGTCGGAGAAGTGGGTGTCGTAGTCTGCAACGATGTCGGCGACCGCCTGCGGAGGCAGGCCGCGCAGGCCCTCCTGCAGTCGGGCGATGAATGCCTGACGAGTCATTTGGCCCCTCCAATGATATCTTCAACGGCGCTGGAGAACGAGCTCCAGGCGATCTGCTGGCTGATGAAGCTGCGTTTCCCCGCCTCGCTCAGCTTGTAGTATTTGCGTGGCGGGCCAGCGGGGCTTTCGACAAGATAGGTCTCGACCAACCCGTCCGTTTGGAGACGTCGCATCAAGGGATAGATAGTGCCTTCGCCCATACCGATGGCGTCGGCCAGGCGGGCGGCGATCTCATAGGCGTAGTTGTCCTGTTGATGGAGGAGCGCCAGCACACACAGCTCGAGCGCGCCTTTTTTTAATTGTATTTCAATGGCTTCTGGCACGTCAGCGCCTCCTTGCGTTCCCAAAAGATACTGCAAGGTATTGGGTGACGCAAGGTACTATGCATTAAACGTTAGTAACGTACGTGACGGTCTAGCTCTTGACCTTCACGTACTCACCAGGCGCATCGCCCAGGGGCTTGAGTGGCCCCGTGGCCGGGTCGCGGGCTGGTATCATCCTGCCCGACTTGGCGGACAGCCATGCAGCCCAGTGGGGCCACCATGAACCGGGGGCTTCCACCGCGCCGGCGCGCCACTCATCGAGCGAGGCGGGCAGGGCGTTGTTGGTCCAGTGTTGATACTTGTTGGCGATGGGCGCGTTGATCACGCCTGCGATATGGCCAGAGCCGGCCATCGTGAACGTGGTCGGGCCGCCGAACAATCGGGCGCCTTTGAAGACCGATTTCGCCGGGGCGATGTGGTCTTCCTTGGACGACTGCACGTAAATCGGCACCTTCACCGTGCTGAGATCGATCCGTACGTTGTCGAGCACCAGTTCGCCCTTGGCCATGGCGTTCTCGCCATAGAAGCGTCGCAGATAGAAGGTGTGCAGGGTTTTGGGCATGCGGGTCTGGTCCGAATTCCAGAACAGCAGATCGAAGGGCTTGGGTTCCTTGCCCATCAGGTAGTTGTTGACGAAGAACGACCAGATCAGATCGTTGCCGCGGAGCGCATTGAAGGTGTCGGCCATGGTCTGGCCCGACAGCACGCCACCGCCTTCGTCCATCTTCTTTTCGAGGTCGCCCAGCCAGTCCTCGTTTGTGAACAACAGCAGGTCGCCCGCCTCGGAAAAATCCTGCTGGGCCGCGAAAAACGTGGCCGAACCGATGGAAGTGTCGCCCTTGGCGGCCATGTGCGCCAGCGTTGCCGATAACAACGTGCCGCCGATGCAATAGCCGACGGTGTTCACGTGATCGACGCCGGCCTGTTTCATGGCCGCACCGACGCCCTCGTAGATCCCCTGCCGCATGTAATCTTCGAATGTCTTAGTTGCCAGCGAGGCGTCAGGATTGACCCACGACGCCACGAAAACCGTAAAGCCCTGGCTCGCGAGCCACCGGATCAGTGAATTCTCGGGTCGCAGATCCATGATGTAGAACTTGTTGATCCATGGCGGGAAGATCAGCAGCGGGATCTCGTGGACCTGCTCGGTCGACGGAGAAAATTGCAGGAGTTCAATGATTTCATTGCGGAAAACGACTTTTCCCGGCGCTGTGGCGACGTTCTCGCCGATCTTGAACATATCATAGTCAGTCTGGGCGATGGACAGTGCGCCGCCGCCCCGCTGCAGGTCAGCCTGGAAATTCTCCATGCCTTTGACGAGACTTTGTCCGCCTGACGTCATGACCTCTTTCAAGGCCGTGGGGTTGGAAGCCAGGAAATTCGATGGGGCGAAGGCGTCGGTCAGCATTCGCATGAAGAACTCGACACGGCGCTTTTCCAGCGGGTCCACACCGTCGACGTCGGACACCATGTCGTTCAGGAAATTCGCGGTCAGCAGGTAGGACTGCTTGATCACGTCGAACACGGGATTGTCAGACCAGTCGGGGTCATTGAAGCGCTTGTCGCCCTTGGCTGGTGACACGACAGGCTCTGAAGTCTCGCCTGAAGCTCGCCGGGCCGTCGTCTGCCAGAGCTCCAGGTACTTGGCGAACAGATCTCCCTGCGCCCGCATCATCCGCTCAGGCTGGGCTGCCAGACGGCCTATGACCTGGGTCAATGCCGGCGCTACGTGGAACGGATCGGGTGACAGCGCGGCGGGTCGTTCGGCCTGGCGCAACGCCATTTCCGCGATGGCCCCCTGAGCCGTCAGGGCGGCACGGGCGAGGTTCATCGACAAAGCTTCGATCTGCGCACGCTGGTCCGGACTGAACGTATTAGAATCAAAAATCGGCGGCATCTGGGCGGCCTGCTGCGGAGGCTGTGCGATGACTTGTGGCGCGACCTTGACGGTCTTCTTTTTGCCCGATGACTTGCCTGAGGCCTTGGCTCCTGACTTTCTGGCACTCTTGCCGGGCGATCCCGAGGTGGTTTCACTCATTGTGGCGTCCTCCAGATCGGCGCAGAATTTGATCGCGCTCTTTCGCGGCCAGCGTTCATCGCATAAGACTTTGCCGCATATGAACGCTTCGCGCCCGCTTTTTCCGATTGTCGCCGTCAGGATCAAGCCCTTGGCCCTGATTTCCGGATGCATGTTGCTGGCCGCATGCGTTGGGAATCCCTTCAAGGACGCCGCAATCGATCCGAAATCGCCTGTCGCCGCAGACGTGGCCCGGCTGACACGTGGCGACGCTACATTTCCTGCATTCTCCGACATCCCAAACGCGCCCAAGGATGTGCGGCCAATCGCCAATTACGGACGTCACGCACAGGCCATGCTGAACGCCGGAGCGGCACTGGAACGCGATACCGCGCCCGATACCTGGACGCTCAATGCTACCGACGCCTTTGTTGAAAAAGCAAGGCGTGACGTAGGCCCCCAGATCGAGCCGCCGAAGCCCGGCGACGCTGAAGCTTTTGCCCGGGAGCTTCGCGAACGAGCTACACCGCCTCCGCCGCGCTAGGGCCGGCGAGAGGCAAAAATTCCTTCAGCCGGCTTGGCCGACTCCCGCCCGGAGTCTATCGAAAGCCTGATATCAGCTCGCAGATCGACCGCAGGGGCGCTCGCGGCGAAAGAGCTCTGGTAATGACACCTGAATTCCACCGTATCCGTCGCCTTCCGCCTTACGTTCTGGAGGAGGTCAATCGCATCAAGGCACGACTTCGTGCCGAGGGCGTGGACATTATCGACTTCGGCATGGGTAACCCTGACATGCCGACGCCCAAGCACATCGTCGACAAGCTGATCGAGACCGCTCGCGACCCGAAATCCGGACGCTACTCGGCCTCAAAAGGCATCATCGGCCTGCGGCGAGCCATGGCGGGCTACTATGATCGCCGGTTCGGCGTGAAACTGAACCCCGACACCGAGGTCATCGCCACCCTGGGTTCCAAGGAGGGATTTGCCAACCTGGCCCAGGCCCTGACCGCTCCCGGCGACGTAATCATCTGTCCAAACCCCGCCTATCCGATCCATGCCTATGGCTTCATTATGGCGGGTGGCGTGATCCGCCATGTGCCGGCCCATTCGCCGGAGGCGTATCTTGCGGGCGTCAGCCGTGCGGTAAAACACTCCGCTCCACCGCCGACTGTCCTGATCCTGTCCTATCCGTCCAATCCGACTGCACAGTGCGTTGATCTGGACTTCTACCGCGACGCCATCGCGCTGGCCCGCAAGCACGACATGCTGGTGATCTCGGACATCGCGTACTCAGAGATCTATTTCGACGACAATCCGCCCCCCTCGGTGCTGCAGGTTGAAGGAGCCAAGGATATCGCCGTTGAGGTCAACTCGCTGTCCAAGACCTTTGCGATGGCAGGATGGCGGGTCGGCATGGTGGTGGGCAACGAGCGCATCTGCTCGGCGCTGGCCCGGGTAAAGTCCTATCTGGACTATGGGGCCTACACACCGATCCAGGTGGCTGCTGCGGCCGCCCTGAACGGCCCGACCGAATGCATCGAAGAGATCCGGGGGATCTACAAGGCACGTCGGGACACACTGATTGATTCCATGAAGCGCGCTGGCTGGGACATCCCCGCGCCGTCGGCGTCGATGTTTGCCTGGGCGCCTGTGCCTGAGCAGTTCAAGGAAGCGGGATCTCTGCTATTTTCCAAGCTATTGATCGAAGAGGCCGGGGTTGCCGTGGCCCCCGGCGTTGGATTTGGCGAGTATGGTGAGGGTTTCGTGCGCGTTGGTCTGGTCGAGAACGAGCACCGCATTCGGCAAGCGGCCCGTAACGTGAAGAAGTTCCTGTCGAATGCCGACGAAATCCTGAGTCGTGCGCCCAATGCCATGGGCACCCAATGAGCGGGGGAAAAAGCTGGCGCATCGGCATTGCAGGTCTTGGAACCGTGGGGGCCGGCCTGCTCGACATCCTGTCGAGAAGACCGGATTTCGCACCGGCATCGGGCCTTGCAGTTGTCCGAGGGGTTTCGGCCCGCTCCCGCTCAAGACCGCGGCCATTTGATATTTCGAACCTGCCCTGGTTTGACGATCCCGTTGTTCTGGCGGCATCGCCCGAGATTGATGTCTTTGTCGAGTTGATCGGCGGTTCAGACGGCCCTGCCAAAGCTGCCGTTGAAGCGGCGCTGAAGGCCGGCAAGCCTGTGGTCACGGCCAACAAGGCTTTGATAGCTGAGCATGGAGCGGCTTTGGCAATCCTGGCTGAAGATTGCGGTGTACCCCTACTGTTCGAGGCAGCTGTGATGGGCGGAGTGCCCGCCGTCAAAATAGTCCGCGAATCGCTGGTCGGCGATGAAATCCAGTCGATCGCCGGGATTCTGAACGGGACCTGCAACTACATCCTGACCGAGATGGAAGCGACGGGCCGGTCTTTCGCCGACGTTCTCGCCGAGGCCCAGCGCCTTGGCTACGCTGAGGCTGATCCATCAACCGATGTGGGCGGCTTCGATGCCGCCCACAAGATCACCATTCTGGCGGCCCTGGCATTCGGATGTGCGCCCAACTTTGCCGCCACCGAGGTCGAGGGGATCGAACAGGTCGAGTTGCTCGACATTCATATGGCCCGTGATCTGGGCTACCGGATCAAACTTGTGGCGTCGGCAGATCGATCCGGTGACGGCGCGCTGGTCCGGGTTCATCCGTCACTGGCTCCCTTGAGCCATCCGTTGGCTCAGGCCGGGGGCGCGCTCAACGCCCTCTTTATCGAAAGTTCGCGTACCGGGCGGATTTTCGTACAAGGCCCCGGCGCGGGGGCGGGCCCTACAGCTGTCGCCGTCGCGGCGGACATCGCCGACGTCATAGCCGGCGTCCGGCGGCCGGTGTTCCAGGCACCTGCGCGCAGCTTGCCTCTGAGCCAACCCGTCGATCCATCGAAAATGATGTGCCGTGCCTACCTGCGGTTCCTGGTCAAGGACGAGCCGGGGGTCATTGCAGCCGTTTCAGAAACCCTGGCCGAAGCTGGTGTTTCCATCGAGAGCTTCCTCCAAAAGCCGGTAGAAGGTGCCCAGGGCGTGCCTATCGTCCTGACGACCCACAATGTCGCGGAATCCGTGCTGACGGCGGCGGTTGATCGGATAGCGAGCCTGGCCGCCGTTCTGGATCAGCCCCGGATGTTCCGCATCGCGCGTATCTGAGACTTTAAGACAATCGTGCTGTAAGGCGCAGACCGTAGGGTTGGGAAATCGACATGAGCTCTGAAGTTCTGGACCGCAGCCTGGTGCTGGACGCCGTCCGTGTGACCGAGACCGCCGCCATCGCCGCATGGAAACTCGTAGGCCGGGGCGACGAAAAGGAAGCCGATCAAGCTGCGGTCGACGCCATGCGTACGGCGCTGAACGATCTCGATATTGACGGCGAGATCGTGATCGGCGAGGGCGAGCGCGACGAAGCGCCGATGCTCTATATCGGCGAAAAAGTCGGCAAGGGCGGTAAACATAAGATCGACATTGCGCTGGACCCGCTGGAGGGCACCACACTGACAGCCAAAGCCATGGCCAACGCGCTGGCGGTGATGGCCTGGGCGCCCAAGGGCACCATGCTGAATGCGCCCGACACCTATATGGACAAGATTGCCTGCGGTCCGGGCTATCCGGCCGGCGTGATCGACCTGGACAAGAGTCCAGCCGACAACGTCCGTGCGCTGGCCAAGGCCAAGGGCGTCGAGCCCTCCGAAATCACCGTCTGCGTGCTGGACCGCCCCCGCCATGCCGAAATCATCGCAGGCCTGCGCGAAGTCGGTGCTCGTGTTTATCTGATCACCGACGGTGACGTTGCCGGGGTCATGAATACGGCTGACCCCGAGACCGGCGTAGACCTGTACGTCGGTTCCGGCGGCGCGCCCGAGGGCGTGCTTGCCTGCGCGGCCCTGAAATGCGTCGGGGGTCAGTTCCAGGGCCGGCTGGTGTTCCGCAACGCCGACGAGCGCGCCCGTGCTGCCCGGGTCGGTATCACCGATCTGGACCGCAAGTACGATCTGCACGAAATGGTCCGTGCAGATGCCATCTTCGCCGCCACCGGTGTAACATCCGGAGCGCTGCTGGATGGTGTGACCGTAAAGGACGGCTTCATCCATACCCATACGCTGGTGATGAACTCGGCCACGCGCACGGTGCGGGAAGTGCGGATGAAGCGGCCGGTTTGATTGAAGCCGCTCCATCGGCGGGTGGCGACTCAGGCCGAGGAGCCCGATACTGGGAGGTGGGAGTCGGACCGACAGATGGTGAATGGCGACAAAGCCGATCAAACCGTGTCCCGGGAAGGCTACCTCGGTGTTACGCGTTCGTTGTCGGGACGGCTTTGGCGAGAACGGCCCGCCGAGCCTGACGTCGTTCGTCGTCACCAGCTGAACCATGGCCTGTCCGAACCGGTGGCGCGTGCGCTGGCCTCGCGAGGCGTGGGTGTGGACGCCGGGCAGGACTTTCTCCATCCGACGCTCAAGGCCCAGTTTCCCGATCCCTCCTCCTTCGCCGACATGGATCGCGCGGCGGAAATTCTGGTCGATGCCCTGAGCCAGGGCCGCAAGGTGGCAGTGTTTGCTGACTATGATGTCGACGGGGCGTCGTCGGCGGCGCAACTGGTGCGCTGGTTTCGCGCGATGGGCCTCGAAATCTCGATCTATGTCCCGGACAGAATTCTGGAGGGATATGGTCCGTCACCGGCAGCTTTCCGACGCCTGAAGGACGAAGGTGCCGATCTGGTGATCACGGTCGATTGCGGTGCCGCTGCCTACGATGCACTCAAGTTTGCTGCGGAAATCGAACTGCCGGTCGTGGTGGTTGATCACCATCTGATGCGGGCCGGCGAGATCCCGGCCGTCGCCGCGCTGGTCAATCCCAACCGCCCGGATTGTCGCTCGGGGCAGGGGCATCTGGCGGCGGCGGGCGTGGTGTTCGTGCTGTTGGCAGCCTTGAACCGCGAGGCCAGGCGACGGGGCTTGTTCGGCGACCGAGCTGAACCCGATATCCGCGCCTGGCTGGACCTCGCGGCGATGGGGGCAATCTGTGATGTCACTGAGTTGATCGGCTTCAATCGCGCTCTGGCGGCCCAGGGCCTCAAGGTAATGTCCGCTTGGCGAAACCCGGGCCTCCAAGCGCTTATGCAAGTCGCCAAGGCCGAGGGACCGGCCTCTGTGTTCCATGTGGGGTTTTTGCTGGGACCAAGGATCAACGCAGGCGGGCGGATCGGGCGCGCGGACCTGGGCGCGCGGCTGCTGTCGACGGATGATCCGGTTGAGGCCGCGGCGCTGGCGGCGGAACTGGATGCCCTGAACGGGTCTCGCAAGGATGTAGAGCACGACGTGCAGGAGGCGGCCGTCCGTCAGATCGAGCGTGAGAGCAACCAGTCCGACGCGCCTTGTCTGATCGTGGCTCAGGATGACTGGCATCCCGGCGTCATTGGCATCGTCGCGGGACGGCTTCGAGAGCGATTCCGCAAGCCCGTGATGGTCATCGGCATTGATCGGCCCGGCAATGTGGGCAAGGGCTCTGGCCGGTCGCAACCGGGGGTTAATCTGGGGCGTGCGGTTCAGGCGGCTTATGATGCGGGTTTGCTGCTGTCGGGCGGAGGCCACGCAATGGCGGCGGGACTATCCGTGAGACCCGACACCATCCCCGAACTGCGCGCGTTCCTTTGCGACCAGATGGCCGGGGAATGTGAGATCGCCACGGCGGCGGACGCCCTGGAGTTTGACGCCCTGATCACCAGCCGGGGCGCGGATCGTGGCCTCTGGACCGAGTTTCAAAGAATGGCACCGTTTGGCCCCGGCAATCCTGAGCCGCTGTTTGCGTTGTCGGACGTGCGTGTAGAGCGGCCGATGGCGCTCAAAGGCGGGCACGTCCGGTGTACCCTGACTGACCAGACAGGGGGGCGCCTGAAGGCTATTGCCTGGCGCTGTGAGGATACCGAGATCGGCCAGCGGCTACTGCGGGACGGCGGCCTGATCCACGTCGCAGGCAGGCTGAAACCGGATGATTGGCAGGGTCGCCAAGGCGTCCAGCTTGAGATCGAGGACGTCGCTGATCCCCGGCGCGTCTGAGCAAGTTCCCCCTGCTTGCGCACCAATTCGAAGGCGTCTATAGAGCGCGGCTCGCGCCGAGTGGTCCCTTCGTCTATCGGTTAGGACGCCAGGTTTTCAACCTGGAGAGAGGGGTTCGACTCCCCTAGGGACTACCA
>CAMCXF010000031.1 GCA_945883235.1 Phenylobacterium deserti
TGTCCACGAGCGCCAGGATGATGCTGTCCTGATGGAGCGGCTCTTCGGGCCGACGGCTCTGGCGGATCTAACCAAAGATCAGGGTGACGCAGCTGCCTTCACCGTCCTGCGTAATGTCGCGGACGCCATCCATTCGGCGCCTGCCGAACTGCGCTTCGCCAACATAATCCCGATGGAACAGTGGTTCGCGGCGCTCGCCCCGGCAGCGGCGAATGCGGGAGGTGTTTTCATCAAGGCGGCGTCGACCTTCGAGGCGCTCGCGGCATCGACCGGACAACGCGTCCACCTGCATGGAGACCTGCACCATGGGAACGTGATGCGCCGCGCCGATGGAACCTGGGCCGCCATCGATCCCAAGGGTATTCTGGGGGATCGCACCCTTGAATTTGCGATGATGCTGTTCGTCGATGTCGCTGTGGACGGCGGCATAGGCGACGCGCCGGGGGTCATAGCCCGCGTTTCCGCGGCTTCGAGCGTCGCCGGAGTAGACCGAGAACGCCTGCTGGCCTGGAGCTTCTGCCAGTCGGCACTCTATGCCGCCTGGTTCGCCGGGCATCCGCACGAGGCCCTCTGGAGACCGCTCGCCGAGGGTCTGGAAGCCGCTGCGCCGGAACCACGTACGCTGTCCTAGCCGGAACCGGTTTTCCGCTCACTCCCCACTGCAGTACTTCACAAAGTCCGCTTCCCAGCAGAGCGCGCGTCGCGCCCCCCGAGAGGTGAGGTCGTCTTGGCCGGGTACCAAACGTCAGGCTCGATCCATAAACGCCGCCCGCGTTCCGCCACCGCCCGACCTGCAGGCCGCCCGCCTTGTCCCATCAGCCCTGAGTGTGGTATATAAACAACACTTAGCGACCCCCCCTCGGACAGATAGGCGACACACCCATCGGCAGCTCTGGATCAGGCAACTTCAGGCGCCAGCGCTACTTTGTGGAAGAGTGCCTGGCCGTCCGCCTACCTGACCTGCGCAGGCTGGGCCTGCTGCAGACGGGCCACCTGCGCTCGGGCCACCTGGAGGTCATCAACGAGGATGGGACCGTGACGCGCATCTGGGTCCGCGTCGACGCCGACTTGGACCGCCAGGCCTGGCTGACGATCCGGCTGCAACATCGCGGCCAGCCCCTTGAGCACCAGATCATGCTGGACCCACGACCCCAGCCCCTGGGCGGCTACCGGTGGTGCGCCCTGTGCCCGATCACCGGCAGGCGCTGCAAGACCCTGGTCCTACCGCCCAACGGCTCGCACTTCGCCTCAGCAGAGGGCCTGGGCCTGACCTACGCCGTCCAGAGCATGGACGCCTACGGCAGGGCCCACAGGCGCGCCCAGAAGGCCCAGGCACGGCTGCGGACGATGTCCAAGTACACGCGCCACCCGACACGGGAACGGCTCTGGGACGCCATCCTTGAGCGCGACCTGATGCTGGACGACCTGATGGAGCGCACCGCCGAAGCCGTCGCCACCGGCGAGCCCCTGATGATCAGCCAGCTGTCGCGGCAGACCCGCCAGGCTAGGGGTAGGGACAGCCTCTAAGGGTGAAATGAATGGCTGTGTTCGCGTCGGCGGAATTCGGGGTATCCAGTGATGCCGAGCATACATCCTTAAACTGCATGACTTCCCTAACGCAGTGTACCCTGGCACTTTCTGTCCGGCGTTAGATCGTCGCACAAGCAACAATTAAGCGGCTCGCCCCCGGGCAGCAGAACCTTACGGTCACCGCTCACACGCATGCCCGCGCCAGTAGCGATCCCAGCGCAGTGCCCAGCCTCCTCTGACCATGGCACAGGATACATCACCGCCCACCGGAGACACACACCAGGCCGCAGTCCTGTTCCCAACGCCGTTGCCGACTGAGGTGCAGCGCATGGCCGGACCATTCATCCCATATTACCCAGATAGGCGCGGGAAAATCTTGACGTTTTGGATGAATAGTGCAGATATATTAGTATCATAGTCGAGTGTGAAGGCGGATTTGATGGCGCACCCGTCAGGTGAAAGCGGCACGGGGGATTTGCGGGTCGATTTTGACCGGCGGGTAAGGCTGGAGTTCCAGAGAGCCGAGATGAGTTCGGATGGGGGTCTCTTGGCATTCCGGGAGCTTGGCGATGTGCTGGGTCTGAGCGTGCTGGCGTGAGTAATCCGCTCGTCTCTATCTGTTTGCCGTGCTTCAACGCTGAACGCTATATCGGCGCTGCGATAGAAAGCGTGTTGGCCCAGACTTACGCTCCGATCGAGGTGATCGTGGTTGATGACGGTTCGTCTGACGGGTCGGCCGATGTGGTCGGTTCCTACCAGGCCAATGGCGTGCGTCTCGTGTCGGGATATCACATGGGCGCTGCTGCCGCGCGCAACCTTGCGTTTGCGCAGTCTTCGGGCCGCTTTGTGCTCTTTTTAGATGCTGATGATCTTATTGGCCCTGACCATGTTAAAAGTCTCGCTGCCCGACTGGAGGAGACCGACCGGCGCTTGGCATTCGGCCGTTTAGCGCGGTTCAGTGGAAACCCTGCAGGTGCCCGGTTTAGCCCTGATCTGCATTGCCATGATCTGCCTGGAGTTGAATGGTTATGTCGCCACTGGATCGGCGGCGCGCCCGTGGTGCAATGTGGGATGTTTCTTATCCCAAGTGCCCTCATCAAAGAGCATGGTGGCTGGGATGAACGGCTCAGCCTGCTTGACGATATCGAGTTTTTTTCGCGGATCATTTGTAAAAGTGATGGCTTGGCCTATGCCCCGCAAGCATGCTTGTACTATCGCATAGGCATCCCCGGGAGCCTTTCGAGACTAGTATCGCGCGAGGCATATCAATCAGCATATCTTTCCTGCCTGCTCGCCGTCGAATATCTCCTCGCAGCTCAAGACAGTCTCCGAACTCGCAAAGCCTGCGCCAACTTGCTGCAGGCTTTTGTATACCAGTTCTACCCGCTGTTTTCAGACATGCGCGGCAACATAGGTGCGCGTATGGCCGAGTTGGGCGGGGGCGACATCAAGCCGCCCGGCCCACTAGGCTTCCATCTATTGCGCCGTTGGATTGCGTGGCACGTGGCCGCTCTTTTTCAAAAACTGGCCAACCGGGCTAGCTCAAATCTCAGCCGTGCAACAGGAAAGATATGACTGTCCGGCGTCAGTTCCGAGATACGGCTGCTAGCGCTGCCGTTAGTATGTCGCACGCTCCGCGGTTACTTTCCGATTGATGGCGTTGTGATTAGGTTGGCGGCCCCCCATTCGCACCAACCGAGCGATCTGGGTTAAGCAGAACGTGTCCTTCCATACTGCGTCCGGTTGGCACCCCGATCAATCTGACAAGAGCATCGCGGGCTTGGGCAGCAGTGGCATCGGGGCATGGCTGGTTCGAACGGCAGCTACCGTCCATCTCTCGGGCAGCTATGCCTGCCAGCCGCACATGCGGGCCTTCGGCGCACCAGACAGGGTCTATCAAAAAGTTTGATCAGAAGATTTTCCGGACCCCAACGTTGAAGCCGCAGTTATTAACCCTGTAATAGGAAATATTCGAACTGTTCAGTGAGCAGAACGGATTTAAGGTGGGCAGGAGACCTTTGACCCTTACCCTGTCAGAACTGATCACACCCCCGACATAGATTGCCTTGTCGGATCGCCTCTGACCCCAGAAAGGATCGGTACGCCAGAACTGGGTAGTGTATGGGTAAACAGTTGCAGCGACAGTCACCCGCTTGAAGTTGAGTTCAGCCTCAAAATCCACCCCAGCATTGATGTAACGCTGCTCAGCGAATGAGGCGTCCCGGAATTCGATCCTTGGCACGATGGCCAAGGTCATGACCGGATTTAAGGTGTAGGTGATGGGGGCGGATAGCCGGAAGTTCATACCCGAAAGGCCGCTTCCGGCCAGAAAGTGATAGTACCCCAACTGCATGCGGGGCTGCACATCCAGCCTGTCTGTAATGACTTTTCGGTATCCCACCTCAACATAGGGCAGCCTGTATGACCGGTTGGCCATCTGCATGAACTGAGTCCCAAGCCTTACTTCGAGAGGCTTTCCAGCGATCTGCTTACCCACAGACACATCGCCCGCGAAATTATTCACGTCGGGGTGATTGGGCATCTCACGGAAGGCTATGTTAGCCCGCACATCATAGCTGCGCGCAAACACGCGCTCGTATCCGGCGCTGAAGCTAACCCCCCATAGGTTTTTGTCCTTCTCGCTGAGTTGGAGCGTGAACGGGTTACCTAAGAAGTAGAGTTGCACCTCACTCGGCTGGCTGAGAGGGTTGGATGCTTTTGTTGCTGAAACCCCGAAGCTGAGCCTACCCTGCTTACGGTCAATCTGGTCGATGAATTTCAGGATCGTGACCTTTACTGCCGCTGGCGGGTCAGCCTTAGAGGGTAGGGCATAGGCTCTTGAGGTTGTTCTGCGCGGCGGCAAGGCCCTTATCGGCAGCCTTGCGGAACCAGAAGACCGCAGCGGCGTAGTCCTTCGCCACGCCCTTACCGAAGCGATACATAGTGCCGAGGCTGAACTGCGCGTAGGCATTTCCCTGATCAGCCAGTGGTTTCCATAGGCGGTAGGCGGTTGTGTAATCGCCACGGGAGTAGGCCGCTGTCGCGTCGGGCGACTGCGCTGCCACCGGTTGGGCCGCACTCAGTGCCACCACCGCGATCATCACCGGCATCAAACGCCAGACCATCGAACATTGGCGCTTGCAACACCGCAAAATCGCCGCGCAAAATCATCTCCAGATGAGGCTTACTCTCCGGTAAATTCGAACACCGAACGTCTCAAAATTTCTGACGACTTACACTTGACGCAAGAAACCCTGCATTTTGGTAGTCTAATTTCGGCTTGGGGGATGAAATTGACCTTTGATCTGATCATTCGCGGCGGTCACGTCGTCGATGGAACCGGCGCAAAAGCCTTTGCGGCAGACATAGCCGTTGCGAACGGGCGCATCGCGCGGATCGGGCATATCGATGAGGGCGCCGAACGCGAATACGATGCCTCAGGACTGATCGTTGCACCTGGGTTTATAGATGTCCACACCCACTATGACGCGCAGATAGAGTGGGATCCACTGCTAACGCCGTCCTGCTGGCATGGTGTGACAACCGTGCTAGTCGGTAATTGCGGCTTCACCCTTGCTCCGGCAAAATCGGAAGACGTAGATTGGCTCATAGGCATGCTTACCCGCGTCGAAGGTATGTCACGCGAGGCACTCGAGGCCGGCCTTGCATTTAAGGGCGGCAATTTCGGAGATTATTGGGCCCGCTTTCAGGGTCGCCTCGGTATCAATGTTGGCGCCTATGTCGGGCATAGCGCGGTGCGCCGCTATGTCATGGGCGACGAAGCCTCGGTACGCGCGGCTACGCCGAACGAAATCGAGGCGATGAAGGAGCTGGTTCGCGATGCGATGAAGCAGGGAGCGATTGGCTTTTCCACATCCCAACTGTCGATGCACGTCGGCGAAGACGGGCGCGAGGTGCCGTCGAACTTCGCCAGCCATGAGGAAGTTGTCGCGCTGTGCGGCGTCCTGGCTGAGTTCGATCATGGCGCGATTGAGATCATCTCACGGAGTCTGCCAAGCGGTTATGATGAACTCGACCGAAAGTTGATCCGCGATATTGGTCGGGCATCAGGAAAGCCGATAGAACTTGGCGAGTCCGGCTATCACAACGGCTGGGAAACAGTCCGCGACTTTACCAACGAGATGGCGGAGCAAGGAATTCGAATTCACCCTATGCTGACGCTTAACAAGTTGGACTTGCACGTCCGCCTGTTTGACACGATTATCTTCGATGGCAATCCGGCACTCCGTGACGTGTTGTGCCTGCCGCACCCCGACCGCATGGCCGCGTTTCGCGACCCCAAGATTAGGGCAACCTGGCTGCGCGCGCTGACGGATGAACAGGGCGGTACGCATCCATTCGATAAGGTGTTCGTAGAGTCCACGACTATCGAGGCCAACAAGTCACTCGTGGGACGCCAGCTTGGAGATATCGCCGCCGAGCGCGGCGAGAACGTCATCGAATGTTTCATTGATTTGAGCTTGTCCGAAGATCTGAAGATGACCTTTGTCCTGCTGATGGATGAGGAGACTGAGCGCGAATGGCGAAGGGTCAATAAGGAACTAATACTCAACGGCCCGCTGCACGTCATCGGGGCGAGTGATGCCGGCGCGCATCTGAATTCGTTCGTTGGCTCCGACTATACGACCCGGCTCATCTCGGAGTGGGTGCCCGAAACGCTGAGCCTCGAGGCCGCGATCCATCGCCTGACAGGAGAACCTGCGACAAACCATGGCATCCGCGACCGAGGTCTGCTCAAGGAGGGCCACAAGGCTGATATCATCTGCTTCAAACAAGATGAGTTGCGGGCGAAGCCAGGCTATTTCACCGAGGATTTTCCCGCTGGTGCCGGACGATATGTGTGCGATGCGGACGGCTACAAGCTTATGGTCGTCAATGGAAAAATCCTGATAAAGGATGGTGTCCATAGTGGAGCCACGCCTGGGGAGTTTCTGGCCTTTGGCTGATCTCGTCAGCAGCGCGGCGACATTACACGCTGAACCGCCCCGGGTTTGCCGGAGGCCTCAACTCCTGAGAGGAAGAGGCCATGACAAGCAAGACGACGAACAAGTTCTCACCCGAGGTTCGCGAGCGAGCGGTCCGGATGGTGGGTACGGTGGTGGGTAATAATGTCGTATCGTAATTATAGCAATTAAAACAGTAATCTATAGCGGACACCCTCTCCGCCATCCTGTTTCGCACGAAGGATTGTGACGGTCCTTGCGGCACAGGCTGCTGCAGGGCCTAGAAGCACCTCCTACTTCGTCAGGCACATCCAGCGTGTGCGGTGAAAGTTCGGGGGGTTTGCTACCCAGCCGGTGACGCGTTTGCTGACCAGGTTGCGGTTCACGACGTAGAAGAGCGGCGCGATGGCGTCGGCGTCCAGCATCACTTGCTCGGCGCGGGCCAGGATCGTGGCGCGGGCTTGGAGGTCGGCTTCCTGGTCGGCCTGGGCCAGCAGGGCGTCATAGGCCGGGTTCTTGTAGTCGCCGTAGTTCTGGCCGCCGGTGTCGGACTTCATCAGGCCCAGGAAGGTGACGGGGTCGTTGAAGTCGCCGTACCAGCTCATGGTGCCGACCTCGAAGGCGCGATTGCGGTAGGCGTCGAAGGCCACGGCGGCCTCGTTCTGGCGCAACTTCACGTCGACGCCGATCTCGCGCCAGTCGGCCTGGATGGCCTCCATCAATAGCAGGGTATCGGTGTTGTTGGGGCTGAGGATGGTGATCTTCAGGGGGCGCGCGGCGGTGTAACCCGCCTGGGCCAGAAGGGCACGGGCCTCGACCTGTCGCGCGCCAAAGGGTTTATCTGCCCAGCGCAGGCGCGGGCCCTTGACGTAGTTGGAGGTGATAGGGGGCACAAAGGCATAGGCCGGTTGCTGGCCGGCTCTGAGCAGTTTAGCGGTGATGAAGTCGCGGTCGATGGCCTCCGACAGGGCGCGTCGAACGCGGACATCCTTGAACGCGGCGACATCGCGGGTGTTAAACGACAGGTAGCTGGTGGCGATGGACACATCGACGCGGGGAACACCGGGCATGATGTCCTTCAGCCGCTCGTAGCGGTTGGACTGAAAGCGGCTGTTGAGGTCCAGTTCGCCCCGGGCTACTCGCCGCTCGGCGCTGACGACGTCAGGGGTGGGGTAATAGTTGATGCGGTCCAGGCAGACGTTTTCGGCGTCCCAGAACCGGGGGTTCTTCTCGACGGTGATTTTGTCGCCAAGCTTCCATGCGGTGAGCCGGAAGGGACCGTTGGAGACGTACTTGCCCGGCTGAACCCACGTGTCCCCGAACTTTTCAACCGCGTGTTTCGGGGCCGGGAAAAAGCTCTGATGCTTGGCGAGTTCCGGAAGGTAAGGCGCGGGATGGGCCAGCGTAATTTCGACGGTCATCGGACCAACGGCCCGGACACCAATAGAGGTCAAGGGGGCCTTGCCCTCGTTCGCCGCCTGACCGCCTTTGATGACGTAGAGCAGGTAGGCGTAGATCGACGCAGTCTTCGGATCCAGCGTCCGGCGGATGCCGAACACAAAGTCATCGGCGGTGACGGGGACGCCATCGGACCAGCTTGAAGGGCGGAGATGGAAGGTCCAGACCAGGCCGTCAGCGCTGGTTTCCCAGTGGGTGGCGACCCCGGGTATCGGCGTGGCGTCGGGAGCCTCGGTGGTAAGGCCCATGATCAGGTCGCCAATGATCGAGAACTCGTCGACCAGATTGGCCTTCTGGGGATCGAGCGTCTGGGGTTCACCGTTGTTGCCATATTCGAGGCACACTTTGCCTGACGGGCAGGCGGGCCGCTGCGGCGCGCCCTGGCAGGCGGCAAGGGCCAGAGCCGCGACAAGGGCGGCGGGCAACAATCTGGGCAAGACGGAATCCGGGGGAAAGGCTCAGGCGCGCGGCTTGCGCTTCAAGGCCACATAGAGCGCGCCTTCGCCGCCGTGTCGACGGTGGGCTTCCGATATGCCTGCGACGATATGGGACAGGTGCGGTGCCCCCAGCCACTCGGGGGTCTTGCGGCGCAGAACGCCGTCGCCCTGAACGCCTTTGCCCGTGATAACGAGAATGGCGCGGTAGCCTTGCGTCCATGCCCCTTTGAGGAAGCCCTCGAGGGTGGCGCGAGCCCGGTCCTGGGTCAGGCCGTGCAGATCAATGCGGCCGCCGATTTCCTCACGCTCGCGAGCGATCCGGTGGCGGCGGTTGGGTTCGATGCCGGCCACACTGGCCCGAAGCGTTCGGGTATTGGCCTCGGGGCGTTTCGGCTCAATTCGTACTGCGGCATCGAGAGTCTGGGCGCGGGCGGGCTTTGGGGTGTTGCGGGCCGTCAGGGGGTGCACAGTAGCGGCCACCATCGACCAGATCTGGCGTTCCTCCGGCTTGAGCGGCCGTTTCATCGCGGAACCAGCCGGTAGAGTCGCAGGGTGTGGCGCACGCGACCCGCTTCGCCGCCGGCCTGGGTCCCCTCCCCCAGATAAAGATCCGCCCGCACCTCCCCCTTGATGGCACCCCCGGTGTCGAGCGCTGTCACCAGCCGTCGATAGGTCGGAAAGGCACCGATCAGCAGGGGCGCCTCGGCGTCGATCCACAAAAGCTCGCCCATGGTATGGAAGGCCGGGTCCACCGCGACCGCACGGCCAGCGGGCAGCGGCACATTGGCCGCACCGACCGGCGGCTTGCCGTCGTCGGGGGCCAAGCTGAAAAACGCATAGCGCGGGTTCAGGCGCATGATCTCGTCGGCGGGTGGTCCGCGATTCGCCGCCAGCCAGTTGCGAATCGCGTCGCCGGAGGTGTTGTCGCGGGGCAGAAGGCCGCGGTCGCGCATGGGATTGGCGATCCCCACGAAGGGGCGACCGTTGTGCGCAGCATAGAGCACTTTGGTCCTGCGACCATCTTCATAGACCAGCACGCCTGAGCCCTGGACCTGCAGGAAGAACAGTTCTTCGGGTCGCATCCAGGCCAGCGGGCGGGCGGGCGTTCTGGCCTCGATCGCGGTCCGGTCCGGATAGGGCAAAGCGGACCCGTCGGGCAGGATCTGCAGAACGATACCGCCGTCGGCGACTTTGAGATCATCCGGTCTGGCGCGGACGGGCGCGCTGAAATCCTGGTCGGGACGCCGGCGGGCGGGATAGACCGGAGCAAAGTAAGCGGTCAGTACGCCGTCGCCCGCGTAGCGCTCGGCCACAAAGGTCTGTTCGAGGAACGCGCGGGCGCTTTCGGGTCGGGTTTCGCGCGCAAGAACACAGGCAGGTGCCGCGGCGGGATCGCGGCTCAAGCCGCAGGTCTGCCGGATCGCTGCCAGCGCGGCAGCGTGATCTTCGACGGCCCAGCCTGGAAGGTCTACCATCGGCAGGCGTTGTGGCGGCTCCAGTCTTGGTTCGGTGTCCATTGCGGGCGGTCGCGCTGAAGGTGCCCTGGGCGGGGGTCCGTCCCGCGCCGTGGTGCAGCCTGTCAGGGTCAGCGCAAAGGCGGCAGCCGCCAGCAGACGCAACGACACCGGGTCTAGACCTCGGCGGCGTCGACGCGGACCAGCAGCCAGTTTGGATCGCGGTTTTTCAGGCGGCGTTCGAAGGTCCAGAGCTCTGCCGTGCGACGGTCGTCGATGCCCTCGCCTTCCGGCCCCTTGGTGCGGCTGCGGAACTCGGCGAGGAATCGGACGGTCAATCGCGCACGGTCGACGTCGTCCACATCGGCACGGTCCAGATCGGCGCGAGGCGGTTGCGTGAACTCCACCACCTCGGTGCGGCCGTCAGCGACGCGTTGATCAATGGCCGTGGCAAAACCGGTCAGCACGGCAGGAGCCAGAAGGTTGGCCAGTGTCGTCTTGTCTCCCTCGGCGAACGCCTTGACGATCATTTCGTAGGCGGCCTTTGAGCCGTTCAGGAACCGGCTGAGGTCGAAACCGGGATCGATCGCCTTCACCGCGGCCAGCCCTGTGAGCTCGACGCCGTCATCGGCTGGCTCGGCGATGCGCTCAGGCGCACGACCAGCGACGGCCGCAGCGGCGGCGGCCTGCTCGTCGGGCTGGCGACCCACACGCCGTCCCAGCACCGTATAGAGCTGGTAGAGAACGACGACCGCGAGGCCGGCGAATATGATGAGCTCGAGCACTTGCAACGGACGGCCTTCGGAGATTTGACAAAACGGTTATACGCTCAATAGCGCAATATAGTCGCGGACCAACCTTGTGGTTAGAGGCGCCGTTGCATCGATGGGGGGCCCATGTTAGCCGCTCGCCGCGAAACCGGTGCAATCGTGCGCCTACTCAAGAGATGTAAAAGCCTGCCATGACCGATATTGATTCCGGCGCCGGCGCGCCCGAGGCCTCCGCTGAGCCCGGCATCCGCATCCTCGCCCAGTTCACGCGCGACCTGTCGTTTGAGAACCCACGTGCGCCGGACGCGCTGCGCCCCAGCCCGGACCAGCCCGCGATTGACCTAAACGTCGAGATGAATGCGCGCGGTCGCGAAGACGGGCTCTTCGAGGTGGATCTGAAGCTTTCCGCCCGCGCTAATCGCCCGGACGGCCCGCTGTTCGTGGTCGAGCTGCTGTACGGCGGCGTGTTCCAGATCACCGGCGTCGAGCAAGACGAGATGGAGCCGGTGCTGTTAATCGAGTGCCCCCGCTATCTGTTCCCGTTCGCCCGCCAGGTGATCGCGGAAGTCACCTCGCAAGGCGGTTTCCCGCCGTTCCTGCTGGACCCGATCGACTTCGCGGGAGTTTATGCGTCACGCAAGGCGCAGGCCGAGCAGCAAATCGGCCACGCCTAAAGTCCGAACCTTCCCCAGAGCGTCTCGTCTTTCACCACGTCTCGGATGAACGCAGCGTGGGTCTGGCGCTCGCCTTCGGACGAACGGGCCGGCAACGGTCGAGGCCGGATACCGTAGTCATTGCGCGACGAGATGTGGGCGGCACTGACCACCACCTCCGCGGTCAGCTCCAGACGGCGTTCGCGACCACCCTTGAGTTCCAGATAGACGGCGGCCAGCAGCTTGGCGTCGATCAGGGCACCGTGTTTCTCGCGCTCTGACAGCGAGACCTTGAAGCGTTTGCACAGGGCATCAAGAGAGTTGTGCATGCCGGGAAAACGGTGCTTGGCCAGGGCCAGGGTGTCGATCCAGCGCCGCTCGGGAATAGTCTCGCGGTTGCAGTTCGCCAGCTCCCAGTTGATGAAGCTGCGATCGAAGCCCGCGTTGTGGGCGACGAGCGGCGCATCGCCGACAAACTCCAGAAATGCCTCGACGACGTCAGGATGCTCGAACCTGGGCTTGCCGCGCAGAAATGTTGACGACAAGCCATGCACCTTCTCCGCCTCAGGCGGCATGTCGCGGCACGGGTCGACATAGACATGAAACGATCGGCCGGTCGGGACAAAGCTTTCGATTTCGAGACAGGCAAGCTCGACCAGGCGGTCGCCGGTCTTTGGGTCAAACCCGGTGGTTTCGGTGTCCAGGACGATCTCGCGGGCCATGGCTACCCATGCCCCGCTTTGCGCTCCGATTTCAAGCTTGGCGCGAGGGGTTGACCACGGCTCTTTCGCTGACATCCCGCAGCGTCGCCAACCAGTCCACGAGCGACTTTGTGGCCTTGCCGGGGATCTTTGCGAGGTCGTCGGCTTCCCTGAGGCGAAGAGCGTCTGCGTACAACGGTTCCGCCTCAAATCGAGCGACCTCTTCGGCCGTCATGTCACCGCCCTGCAGGACGAACGTCTTCTGGCTGACCGGAGAGAGTCGCTCGCCATACCCAGGTTGGGTGGTGACAATGTAACGCTTTGCGGCCACGTGCAGCCCCACAAGATCCGCGACACGGTCTCCAAGAAGGCCCCGGACAGCTGCGGCGCCGATACGCGCATGGTCACGAATATGGCCTTGGCCGTGGCTGATGTCGTGCACGAGTCCTGCGATCTGGAGTTCCAGGTCATCGGGGGCCGCCTGGGCGAGCACGTCCGCGCACTGCAGTCCGTGGTCGATCTCGCTGAGCCCTGGGGCTTCGCCTGCCACGCCGGCCATGGCGGTGATGTGCGATTCCAGCGCCTGCAGGCTCGTGAAGGGCTTCAGGGGTTCATCTATGGAAACCATAGGTTTCCTCGCGTTCCAGTCGGGCGGAAGGGTTGGCCAGCGGCCTTTGCCACCGCCTTCGATCAGCAGGCCGGTCAGGGTGCGCTCCGTGTGCTGCGCGCGCCAGGTCAACTGGGCCTGAGCTTGCTCGAGGATCCTCGCCGGGCGCGTTTCTGCAGTTCGCCAGGACGAATCGGCCTCCAGATCAAAACACAGAGCCCGACCGTCGCCAAAGTGGACGTAGGCACCTTGATGATCCCGGCGGACCGCCAGATTTGCGCGTTCAGCCCGTAGGTCGCGCCCCCTGATTTGGGGTTTTGATCCAATATAACCGGTGCGCCAGTCGTACTCCCAATGCGCGGCTGTCCGCCATTCCGATGGACAGCCTCCGTCCAGAAATAGTGTCAGGGGGTGTCCGTCGCACTGCGCCGGGGTTTCGATGCCCATCAGGTCGCACAGAGTTGGAAAGATGTCGACGTTTTCTGTAAATGATTCAACGACGCGACCGTGGCCCTCTGGCCGGCGCGGATCACGTACAATACCGAGAATATGGTAGCTGGCCTCGAAGTATCCGGCCTTCTGGACAAGGCCTTGATCACCTAGTTGCTCGCCGTGATCTGCCGTGACGATCACGACTGTATCCTCCCACTGACCCAGTGTCTCGAGAGCTGCCCAGACCCGGCCGAGCTGATGGTCAACCTCGCTAATCATTCCATAGTACTGGGCCCGCAATTCTCTCATCCTTGCGGCGTCGTCCGGTGCCTTCATCAAGGGATGGCGCAGCAGGCCCGCATGCAGCCTCTCGGGTGTCTGGGTCGCCGCGACAGGTGCCGGAGACTGGTCGGGATCGTACATCGTCGAAAAGTGACCCGCAGCCGTGTAGGGCGGATGGGGCCGAAAGTGGCTAAGGTGTGCGAACCAGGGTCCGTCCTGCGCTTTCAGCCAAGCCAGCAGATCATTGGTCAGAAACGCCGCCATGCTGTGCTCGGCAGGCCGCTCGGGCTCGCTGGCCAGCGCGAGATCTGGGTCGCTGAAGCGCGGGTAGCCCAACTCCACCAGCCAATCGAGCCAGGCCCTCGGGTCGCCAGCAGCGAGCCTAGAGCCGACGTCAAAGCCAGGGAGGACGCCCTCATAACTCTGAAGTCGTGGATCGTCTGGACCGTCGGCCTCTCGCGGATCCACGCTTTGGTCCGTGTATCCAAAAAGCGTCGGTGCATAGCCGGCGCGCCTGGCCGCCTTCGCCAGATTGTCAAACCGTCGGTCCAGCGGTGCGCCGTTCCCGACGACCCTGTGGTTCATCTGGTAGAGACCGGTGTAGAGGCTGGCGCGGCCGGGGCTGCAGGGCGCGGCCTGGCTGTAGTGTCGGGCGAACCTGACCCCAAGAACTGCAAGCCTGTCGAGATGCGGTGTCCGGACGACAGGATGACCCGCGACGGAAAGGCAATCCGCGCGAAACTGATCCAGCGTCACCAGCAGATAGTTGGTCAATCGGCGCTCCTTGCGGGGTTGGTTTACCCTGCAAGTGTGACGTTCGTCATGACTTGACGGGGCCCGGGTGTTTTCAGGACATCGTTTCGCGCAGCGCCTTGATGACGTCGGTCACCTGGGCCTGTGCGGCCTCGAGACCCTTGCCGGTTTCGATTACATAGTCCGCGCGTCTGCGCTTTTCGGCATCGGGGAGCTGTTGGGCCAGGATGGCGTCGAGGCGTTCGGGGGTCATACCCTCGCGAGCCAACACCCGCTCGCGCTGCATCTTGGCGGGCGCAGAGACCACGATTACGGCGTCCATGTTTCGCTCGCCGCCGGTTTCGTAGATCAGCGGCACGTCCAAGACGATCATGTCAGCGCGACTGGCTGTTGCGGCCTCGAAGGCGTCGGTCCGGCTCTTGCCGATCAGCGGGTGGACAATGCTGTTGAGTCTGGCCATCGCCTCAGGCTTGCCCAGCACCTGCTGTCGCAGAGCTTCGCGATCCACTCGGCCATCACTGACCGTGCCGGGAAAAGCGTCCCCCACAGGACCCACCGCCACGCCGCCGACCGCATAGGCGGCGTGCACGGCGGCATCGGCGTCATAGACCGGGATCCCGGCCTCCCGGAACATTGCTGCGGTCGTGGATTTGCCCATGCCGATAGAGCCGGTCAGTCCGATGATTTTCATGGTGTAAGAGCCTTGAGTGCCAGTGACCGGGCATCCACATCGACCGGGGTCGGCTGGCCATAGAACATTTCGAAGGCGGGGCGGGCCTGGCCCAGCAGCATCTCGAGCCCGTCCACCGTCGGGCGGCCGAGCGAGCGCGCTTGTCTAAGCAGGACGGTCTCCAGCGGCTTGTAGACCATGTCCATCACCACTGCGGTCTCGCGCGTCAGGGACAGTGCGATATCGAGTTCGCCCTCATCGTTGAGCCCCACGGTGGTGGCGTTGATGACGGCTGTGGCGTCTCGAAGTACGCCGGCGGCGTGGTTGAAGGGCAGGGCCGACACCCGCGGGCCCATGGCCTCGGCCAGTATCTCGGCCGTCCTGAGCGTCCGGTTGATAACGAAGACCCTTGGGGTGCCGTGTTCCAGCAGGGCCGCCACTGCGCCGCGCGCCGCGCCGCCAGCCCCGAGGACCATCACGGGACCGGCATCCGCCCGCCAGACCGGTGCCTGAACGGCGAAGGCGCTCAGCAGACCCTGACCATCGGTATTGTCGGCCAGTGTCCGGCCATCGGGTTCGAACAACAGGACGTTGGCCGCGCCGGCGGCCTGGGCCCTCGGGGTGGCCCGGTCGGCGACCCTCAAGGCGGCTTGCTTGAAAGGTACGGTGACGTTGACCCCGCGAATGGCACCGCCGCGCATGCCGTTGGCAAACCGCTCGAAGCCGTGGGCGTCAGGCGCGAAGGCCACATAGACGCCATCGATCCCGCCGGCGGCCAGCCAGGCGTTATGCAACAGGGGTGACAGGGAGTGGGCGACGGGTCGCCCGGCAACACCCGCCACGACCGTCTTGCCGCTGATCACGAGGCGATCTCCCCATGCTGACGCAGCAGCTCCAGCAACCCCATCAAGGGCAGGCCCAGGATTGCGAAATAGTCGCCGTCGATGTCCGAGAACAGCTGGGCACCGGGCCCTTCAAGGCGGTAGCAGCCGACCGAGCCCAGGGCCGCGACGCCTTCCTCAGCCAGGTAGGCTTCGAGAAACGCGTCGGAGAAGTCGCGCATGGTCAGCGTCGCGGTAACCACCTCGCGCCAGATCGGTACGCCATCGCGGGCGACAACGACGGCGGAGTGCAGTTTGTGGGTCTTGCCGCGCAGGAGTTTCAGGCGCTCGCGGGCCTCTCCCACACTTTCGGCCTTGTCGTAGAGATGGCCGCCCAGGTCGAGAGTCTGGTCGGCACCGATCACGAAACCGGGCCGGTTTCGCGAGATGCGGATAGCCTTGAGCTCGGCCAGAGTGTCGGCAACATCGGAGGGGCTTGCACCGCGAGCCAGCATCTCGACCTTGACAGCATCCTCGTCGACGCCGGCGACTACCGCCTCATAGTCCACACAAGCACCGTCCAGCACGGCGCGGCGGGCAGCACTTTTTGAGGCCAGAATGATGGTCATCCTAGCACCTCGACCTGGCCGTGGCCCTTGTGGAGCAGGTTGAGAACGCCGGCTGCGGTTTCCTCGACCGAGCGGCGGGTGACGTCGATGGTCGGCCAACCGTGGCGTTCATAGATGCGGCGTGCCTCGATGACTTCTTCGCGGACGGCGTCCTGGTCGATGTAGCTGGACTCGCGGGATTCCTTGAGACTGAGCAGGCGGTTGCGGCGGATCTGGATCAGGCGGTCCGGGGCGATCAGAAGACCCACGATCAGGGTGTTTTTCAGCTGGAACAACTTTTCGGGCAGCGGCCGCCCGGGGACCAGCGGCACATTGGCGGCCCGGATGCCGCGGTGCGCCAAGTAGATGCAGGTTGGGGTTTTCGATGTGCGCGAGACGCCCAGCATCACGACGTCCGCCTGGTCTAGATCCTGACCTCCCTGCCCGTCATCGTGGCCGATGGCGTAGTTCAAGGCATCCATGCGGTTGAAATAGTCATTATCCAGCCGCAGGTGGGCACCGACGCGGCTGGTTGTGGCGGCACCCAGGTATCGCTGCATGGCGCTGACCAGTGGATCCAGAGCTGGCAAACACGGCATGTCCATCCGTCGGCAGCCTTCCTCAAGGGCATCGCGGAGTTTATCGTCGACGATGGTGTGCAACACGATCCCCGGGGCCTCTTCGATATCACCCAGGGCGCGGTCCAGTTGTCGCTGCGAGCGGACCAGGGCGTAGATGTGCTCGATGGGCAGGACATTCTCGAACCGGGCGCAGACGGCGCGTGCCATGGCATTCAGGGTCTCTCCCGTAGAATCGGAGACCAGGTGCACGTGGAAATAGGTCGCCAGGCGCGATGGCTGCGAGTTGGGCAAGTGGGCTCCCGTCATACTGGCCCCACGAAGCTGGGGACGGATCCTGTGGACGCACTCTTAGCGAAGGTGAACGCGCTTGGGGATAGGCCAGGTGGATATTGCTCAGACGCCCGGCAGCAGGGGACACATGGGAGGAAAGCTGCCGTTAAGGATTGGTTAACCCCCAGGCTTGCTGCGGGCGGATAAGTGAACACGCGGGTTGTCGACAGCTGTGGTGAAGCTTTGCCGTTGGTCCGGTTTTCCCGCAAAGCCTTAACAAAACCTTAAGCCGGATTGGGTGCCTGCACGGGTATCCCCGCGATTCACAGGCCGTGTATTTTGTCCCGGGGGGCACTGCACAGGTTGGGGAAGGTTCCTGCACGGTCGCGGGACAGTCTGGTTTATCCCATGCGTCGACAGGGCCTACTGTCCCTGTCTCAATTCAAATCAAGACTCTTTAGGGTAGAGGACAAACAGGCTGGACCAGGAGGCCTTGAGCCTTTGGCGCTGGCGGGCTTTAAGACAGCTTATGAGCGAGACGCCCCGCCTTCTAAGAGCCCTGGCCGGTGAGACCCTGGATCGGCCCCCCATCTGGTTTATGCGCCAGGCGGGCCGATCATTGCCTGAGTATCGGGAGCTTCGGACCCGGGCGAAGGATTTCATGGCGTTCTGCTTCAACCCAGAGATGGCCGCAGAGGCCACGTTGCAGCCCATGCGGCGGTTTCCCATGGACGGGGCCATCGTGTTTGCCGATATTCTGTTGTTGCCGCAGGCGCTGGGGCAGGAAGTCTGGTTTGAGGCTGGCGAGGGGCCGCGGCTGGGCGCACTGCCGCAGATCGAGGCGCTGCGGGACGCGGTTGAGGGTTCGACCGCTAAGCTTTCCAGTATTGGCGAGACGCTGCGTCGGGTGCGGGCCGAGCTGGAACCGGACCGGGCATTGATTGGCTTTGCCGGGGCACCATGGACGGTGGCCACCTACATGATCGAGGGCCGAGGTTCGCAGCGAGAGATGGCGCGGACCTATGCCTATGAAAACCCGGAGAAGCTGGACTCCTTGCTCGATGTGTTGGTGGACTCCACTGCACGCTACCTAGTGATGCAGGCCAAGGCCGGCGCCCAAGCGCTCAAGTTGTTCGAGAGCTGGGCGGAGAACCTCGCCGAGGACGTGTTCGAAAGGATTGTCATCGGACCCCATATCCGGATTATCGAGCAGGTGCGGGCAGCTGGCGTCAATGTGCCATTCATCGGTTTTCCGCGGGGCTGCGGAGCTTTGGTGGAGAACTATGCCGCCAGGGTTCCGGTCCAGGGCGTTGCGCTGGATACCCAGGCTAGCTTTGCGATGGGCAAACGGATCCAGTCCGGTGGCAAGACCATCCAGGGGGCGTTGGATAATCTGCTGCTGCGGACCGGTGGCCCGGCACTGGACCGAAGGGTTGATGCGCTGATCGAGGCCTGGAACGGGGGGCCCTATATCTTCAACCTGGGGCACGGTGTGATGCCGGATACGCCGATTGAGCACATTGTCCGGGTAGTCGAGCGTGTGACCGGAAAGCCGGCGAAGGCGTTTGGCGCAGCATGAGCCGGGTTGCTGTCGTTCTATTCAACCTTGGTGGGCCGGATAGCCTGGACGCTGTGCGCCCGTTCTTGTTCAACCTGTTCCGGGATCCGGCGATCATTACCTTGCCGGCGATTGCGCGGTATCCGCTGGCGGCGTTGATCGCGACCACCCGCAACAAAATGGCCCAGGCCAACTATGCGATCATGGGGGGGCGGTCACCGCAGTTGCCGGAGACAGAGGCCCAGTCCAGTGCCTTGGAGGCGGAGCTGGTGGCGCGTGGCGTTGAGGCGAAGACGTTCATTGCGATGAGCTACTGGAAGCCGTTTGTCCGGGACACGGCGGCGGACGTCGCCGCGTGGGCACCTGATCAGATCGTGCTGTTGCCGCTCTATCCGCAGTTCTCGACAACCACGACGGCGTCGTCGTTCAAGGCGTGGGCGAAGGCCTACAAAGGCACCGGAGAAGCCCGCGCGATCGGCTGTTACCCGGCCGCGCCGGGTGTGGTGGAAGCCTATGCCGCCGAGATTCGCAAAGCCTGGGTCGCGGCGGGTCAACCGGCGAAGGTGCGTCTGTTGTTCTCGGCCCACGGCCTGCCGCAACAGGTGATCGACGGCGGTGATCCCTATGAGGCGCAGATCCGGGCGACGGCGGCGGCTATTGCGGAGAGGCTGCCCGAGCTTGCCGACAGCCAGGTCTGTTTCCAGAGCCGGGTGGGGCGTCTGAAGTGGATCGGGCCTTCGACCGATGACGCTATCCGGGAGGCGGCCAGGGACGGGGTGGGCGTGCTGATCTCTCCCATTGCCTTTGTGTCGGAGCATATCGAGACTCTTGTCGAGCTCGATCATGAATACGCCGAGCTGGCCGCTGGACTCGGCGTCAGCCCCTATCTGCGGGCGCGCACGCCGGGCGTCACAGGGAGTTTCATCTCTGAATTGGCGAGCGCGGTTGAGTGCGCGCTCCAGCGCAGCGGTACGGCCCCGCACGGCGACTGGCGGTGTCCGGCGGCCTATGGCAAGTGCGCCTGCAGGGAGGCCTTTGCGTGAACACCTTTGATCTGCTGAGAGGCCTGCACATCATCGCGGTGATCGCGTGGATGGCGGGGATGATGTACCTGCCCAGGCTGTTTGCCTATCACACCGAGACGGCGCCGGTCGGCAGTGAGTTCGATGCCCACTTCAAGGTCTGGGAAGCCAAGCTGCTCAGGATCATCGTCAATCCGTCGATGGTGCTGACCTGGATCTTCGGCGTCAGCTTGATTCTGTGGCACGTCTATGCGGCAAAGGAGGGCTGGGCGTTTCTGGCGCAGCCGTGGATGATCGTGAAGCTGGGTGGGGTGATCTTCCTCAGCGCCTGGCACGGGTTTCTGGCCGGGTCGCGCAAGCGGATCGCGGCGGGCGAGCGGCCTCGGACAGCGAAGTTCTGGCGGGCGACCAATGAGCTGCCGTTCATCGCGACGGTGGTGATGGTGCTGGCCGTTACGCTGCAGTTCGGCCAGCGGTGATAACGGGCTTTGGCTTGACCCGGGGCGGGCGATGTGGTTCCGCTGAACCACGCGTCGGTCCCCGGCGCGCCCCGCCTCTTACCGACCCCGCGTATCGCGATCCGGTCGGCCCCCAACGAACGTAGATTTATACGCGCTTTATAGCGCCGCAGTTTGTCACAAGTACGCATATAGACGAAAGTCTAGTTGCGCTCGAAAATCTGAGTGAAAACAATGTCTGAAGATAATACCGAGTTTGCTATCGACGCCGAAACGCCCGAGCCCGTGATAGCCGTTGACGTCGAGAACGACGAGCCGACAGAAGCCTCCAAGGCGATCGCGGCGCTGGGGCTGACGCGGATGAGCCTGCAGGAGCTGAAGGACAAGCCGCCGGTCGATCTGCTGGCCTTCGCCGAGCAACTGGAGATCGAGAACGCCAATTCCATGCGCAAGCAGGACATGATGTTCGCGATCCTGAAAGTGCTGGCCGAGGAAGGCGTGGAGATTTCCGGCTCCGGAACCCTGGAGGTTGTTCAGGACGGTTTCGGGTTCCTGCGGTCACCAGAGGCCAACTACTTGCCAGGTCCTGACGACATCTATGTCAGCCCGTCGCAGATCCGGAAGTTCGGCCTGCGCACCGGCGACACGGTGGACGGCGCAATCCGGGCACCGCGCGAGGGCGAGCGGTACTTTGCGCTGGTCAAGGTGGATCTGACCAACTTCGAAGAACCCGAACATGTCCGGCACAAGGTGCTGTTTGACAACCTGACCCCGCTCTATCCGGATCAGCGGTTCAAGATGGAGATCGATGATCCGACGCTGAAGGATCGTTCCGGTCGGGTGATCGATATCGTGGCACCGTTGGGCAAGGGCCAACGCTGTCTGATCACAGCACCGCCGCGCGTCGGCAAGACGGTGATGCTGCAGAATATCGCTAAGTCGATCGAGCTGAACCATCCTGAGTGCTATCTGATCGTGCTGCTGATCGACGAGCGGCCCGAAGAAGTCACGGACATGCAGCGCACCGTCAAGGGCGAGGTGATCTCGTCCACGTTTGACGAGCCCGCCACGCGGCACGTGCAGGTGGCCGAGATGGTCATCGAGAAGGCCAAGCGCCTGGTCGAGCACAAGCGCGATGTGGTGATCCTGCTGGACAGCGTCACCCGTCTGGGCCGCGCCTACAACACCGTGGTGCCTTCGTCCGGCAAGGTGCTGACCGGGGGCGTGGACGCCAACGCCCTGCAGCGTCCCAAGCGCTTCTTCGGGGCCGCGCGGAACATCGAGGAAGGCGGCTCGCTGACCATCATCGCCACGGCGCTGATCGATACCGGCAGCCGGATGGACGAGGTGATCTTCGAGGAGTTCAAGGGCACGGGTAACTCGGAAATCGTGCTGGACCGCAAGGTCGCCGACAAGCGGATCTATCCGGCCATCGACGTCCTGAAATCCGGCACCCGCAAGGACGAGCTGATCACGCCGAAGGACCAGCTGCAGAAGACCTACATCCTGCGCCGCATCCTGTCGCCGATGGGCGCGCAGGATGCCATCGAGTTCCTGCTGGACAAGCTGCGGTCGTCGAAGAACAACGACGAGTTCTTCCAGTCGATGAATACGTGATCGGGCGCCGCTGGAAAATCCAAGGATTTCAGTGGGTTAAAGATGGGCTGCGCGCACGCCTGGCAAAATCGCCTCTGTGGCGAAATTAGGCGGGTCGGGCGGGGCGCTGTGCAGCTCCCTGCGCCGTAGGGGACACACCGACGGCAGCCCCCTCCACCACTGCGTGGTCCCCCTCCCCCGAAATCGGGGGAGGAGCGAGTGTCGGCTACGCTCCTCACCCGTGGCAACGGGGGAGGATCTTTAAGGCAGCAACAAACTCGCGCCTACCGTCGCGCGGCTTTCAAGGGCTTCGTGAGCATTGCGGGCGTCATCGAGGCTGAAGGTCTGGCCGATTTCGATGTTGATTTTGCCCGAGGCCACCATGCCGAAGACGAGGGCGGCGCTTTCGTCGAGTTCCTCCGTCGTGACTACATAGTCGCCGAGCGTCGGGCGGGTCAGGTATAGGGAGCCGCCGGCGGCGAGGCGGCCCGGGGCGAAGGGGGGTGCTGCGCCGGATGCGTTGCCGAAGCTGACGAAAAGGCCGCGCCGCGCCAGGCTGGCCAGGGTGCCCTCGAAAGTGTCCTTGCCCACGGAGTCAAAGGCCACCGGCACGCCGACGCCGCCGGTGATGCGGCGAACCTCCGCGGCGACGTCCTGCTCGCGGTAGAGGATGACGTGATCAGCACCCAGGGCGTGGGCCTTTTCCGCCTTGGCCTCGGAGCCGACGGTGGCGATGACGGTGGCCCCGATGGCCTTCAGCCACTGGGTCATGATCTGGCCGACACCGCCCACGGCGGCGTGCACCAGGACGGTTTCGCCGGACTTGACCGGATAGGTCCGGCGAACGAGCGCTTCGGTGGTCATGCCTTTCAGAAGGATAGCGGCGGCCACTTTGGTGGAGATACTCTCGGGGATGGCGACCGCGCGGTCGGCCCTAACCAGGCTGGCTTCTGCGTAGGCGCCGCCGGCATTGGTGGTCGCAACCCGGTCGCCGACGTTGAAGCGGGTCACGCCCTCGCCCACCGCCTCGACGAGCCCGGCCACTTCGCCACCAGGTATCGCCGGCAGTTTGACCGGATAGAGGCCTGTGCGTTGGTACGTCTCGATGAAGTTGATCCCGATCGCCTCGTGGCGGATCAGGATCTGGCCGGGGCCTGGCGTCGGGGTATCGATCTCGACGAGCTCGAGGACTTCGGGGCCGCCGGTGCGGACAAAACGGATGGCGCGCATGGAACGAGCTTTCTTCAGGTGATGTTTCGGCACGATCTTGGCCTGCGCAGCGCGCGGCGACTAGCGTAGAAGCGCAAGGCGCGTGCATATGGGGCGCCGCAACAGGGAGGCCCGGAAGTCATGAAGATGACCATTGAGGTGGACTGTACCCCAGAGGAGGCGCGTCGTTTCATGGGGTTGCCGGATGTCAGCGCGCTCAACGACCATCTGGTCAGCGAGATGAGCAAGCGGGTGGACGCCAATATCAACCTGCTGAACCCCGAGGACTTCATGAAGAACTGGATGAGCTTCGGGACCGGAGCCCAGGAACAGTTCCGCAGGTTCATGGAAGCTGCCACCAAAAAATGAGCGACACCATCTACGCGCCGGCCACAGCTGCGGGCCGGGCCGCTGTGGCCGTGGTGAGGATCTCGGGCTCCGGGACAAGGGCCGTGCTGCGCACCGTGGCGGGCGGCGTGCCCACGGCGCGGCTTGCCAGCTTGAAGACCTTACACGCGACGGGCGGCGACGCAATTGATCGCGCGCTGGTGCTCTTCTTCCAGGGGCCGGACAGCTACACCGGCGAGGATGTCGCGGAGTTTCACGTGCACGGTGGGGCGGCAGTGGTCGGAGCGTTGCTGGAGGAACTGAACACACTGGGTCTGCGGCTTGCCCAGCCCGGAGAATTTACCCGGCGGGCTTTCGAGAACGGCAAACTGGACCTGGCGCAGGCTGAAGGCGTCGCTGATCTGATCGACGCGGAAAACGGGGCCCAACTTCAACAGGCGCTGGAGCAGCTGGGTGGCCGGCTCTCGGACGTGCAGGCCCGATGGACTGACGCCTTGACGCAAGCGCTGGCCCTGTACGAGGCGGCGGTCGATTTCCCCGACGAGGACGTACCCGCAGACGTGGCGGCGCGCGCGCGACCTGTTCTGGAAGGCCTGATCGGCGAGTTGGACGCTGCGGTTCTCGACGCGAAACGCGGTGAGCGGGTGCGGGAAGGCTTCCGCATCGCCTTGATCGGCGCACCAAATGCCGGAAAGAGCACCCTGCTCAACACGCTGGTCGGTCGCGACGCCGCCATCGTCACCGCCACCCCGGGAACGACACGGGACATCATTGAGGTGCCGCTGGTACTGGGCGGCTATAAGGTGATTTTTGCCGATACAGCGGGCTTGAGGGATACCCACGACGAGATTGAGGCCGAGGGGGTGCGCCGTGCGCAGGCCTGGGCGGACGGCGCGGACCTGCGGGTATGGCTGGCAGACGGGATGGACGCAGACGGCAACTTCGACGGTGCCCGCGACGGCGACATCCTGCTGGTCACCAAGCGCGATCTGGGCGAGGGGGTCGTCGGGTTGCGGGGAGAGCCCTTCACGGTACGCAGTCCCAACGACGTGGCCTGGCTGGAGCGGACACTGACCGGGGCGGTGGTCGGGGCTTTGTCGGGCGCGGAATCTCCGGTGGCGACGCGACTGCGGCACCAGGGATTGCTGTCAGACGCGGCGACACGGCTTCGCCAGGCGCTGAAACAGGACGAACACCTTGAACTGGCCAGCGAAGATGTGCGACTGGCCGCGCGCGCGCTGGATCGCATCACCGGGCGCATTGACCCGGAGCAGGTGCTGGGCCGGATTTTTTCCACCTTCTGCATCGGCAAATAGGTGTTTCACGTGAAACAGGCGTCTTCGACATGATCACCGACCTACTCGGTATCCTCGTTCTATTGTTGCCACCGCACTTCGTGCTGGGCTTTGTGCTGGGGCGGACGGCCTCCATTCGCGCTTTCATCCTTGAGGCGGGCGCGATCATGGGCATCGGCTTGCTGGTGCTGGTGGGCTGGATCCCGGGGTTCACAGCGGGGCATACCGCCGAGGGTCTGATGGGACTCTATGGCGTGGTGGGTGCAGCTTTGCCGCTGGTGGGTCTGGCCTATGCTGCCGGGGTGGTCCTGCGGTGGCCGCTGCGGTTCCCGAAGGAGGGGTATCTTTGGCGAGTGACGCGTAAGCGCTGAGACCCTGGCGCTTTCGCCAGCGCCCCCTCCACCCCGCTTCGCGCAGTCCCCCTCCCCCGCAAGCGGGGCAGGAGCGGACGGCGGGTGACCCGGGGCCGCTGATCGCCTATACCGGCCGCCGCATGACCTGGGATGTAATTGTCATTGGTGGAGGCCACGCCGGCTGTGAAGCGGCGGCGGCGGCGGCGCGGTTCGGCGCCCGCACGCTGCTGGCGACCCACAAGCTCGAAACCATTGGCGAGATGAGCTGCAATCCGGCCATCGGCGGCCTGGGCAAGGGGCATCTGGTTCGGGAAATCGATGCTCTGGATGGTGTGATGGGGCGGCTGGCCGATGTGGCCGGCATCCAGTTCCGGATGCTGAACCGCTCCAAGGGCGCAGCGGTTCGGGGACCGCGCAGCCAGATCGACCGGAAGCTCTATCGCGAGGCCATGCAGGCGGAGTTGGCTGGGACGCCCAACCTGAGCATAATCGCGGAGGCGGTCGAGGACCTGATCGTGGTTGATGGCACGGTCGTGGGTGTTGTCGGTGCCAGCGGGACCGAACACCGAGCCGGGCGCGTGGTGCTGACCACGGGCACCTTCCTCAAGGGCGTGATCCACCAGGGTGACCAGCGCATTCCCGCGGGTCGCATGGGCGATGCACCTGCAATCGGCCTGTCGGACAGGCTGTACGCTTCGGGCCTGAAGATGGGGCGGCTGAAAACCGGGACGCCTGCGCGGCTGGATGGCTCAACCATCCTCTGGGATAGCCTGGAGATGCAGGACGCCGACGCCGAGCCGATACCTTTTTCGTTTTTGACAGACGCCATCACCACGCCGCAGGTGCAGTGTGGCATCACCTGGACTACCGAGGCCACGCACGCGATCATTGCCGAGCGTTTGGGCGAGTCGGCGGTCTATGGCGGGCGGGTTTCGGGGCGGGGGCCGCGCTATTGCCCCTCGATCGAGGACAAGGTGGTGCGGTTTCGCGACAAGACCGGCCACCAGATTTTCCTGGAGCCCGAGGGGCTGGACGATACCACCGTATACCCGAACGGCATCTCGACCTCGGTGTCGGCGGAGACCCAGGATCTGTTCCTTCGCACCATTCCGGGCCTGGAGCAGGTGGTGGTCAAGCGCCACGGCTATGCCATCGAGTATGACTATGTGGACCCGCGCGAGCTCTATCCGACGCTGGAGGTGAAGCGGTTGCCGGGCCTCTACCTGGCCGGTCAGATCAACGGCACCACGGGCTATGAGGAGGCCGCGGCTCAAGGGCTGGTGGCGGGGCTGAACGCGGCGCGGGCTGCCTCGGGAGCCGAGGCCGCCGAGTTTGCTCGTAGCGAGGCCTATATCGGCGTGATGATCGACGATCTGGTCACCAAGGGGGTGACCGAACCCTATCGGATGTTCACCAGTCGCGCGGAGTTTCGGCTGACGCTGCGGGCCGACAACGCGGACCAAAGACTGACCGGCAAGGGTCTGGAGCTGGGGGTCGTCGGCGCCGCGCGCGGCGCGGTTTTTGCGGAGAAGGCCGAAGCGTTGGCTGAGGCGCGGTCGATGGCGCGGGGGCTGACCATGACCTCGACGACGGCGGCCAAGGCGGGTTTGCCGGTGAAGGCAGACGGCCAGCGGCGCAACCTGATCGAGTTTCTGGCCTATCCGACCATCGGGTTCGACGATCTGGTGGCGATCTGGCCGCAGATCGCGGCGTGGCGGCCCGACGTGCGCGAGCAGGTGGAGATCGATGCGGCCTATTCGGGGTATCTGGATCGCCAGACGGCCGATGTGGAGGCATTCCGGCGCGACGAGGACCTGCGTTTGCCGGCGGAACTGGATTACGGCGTGATCGGCGGGTTGTCGAACGAGGTGCGCGAGAAGCTGAAGGCGGTGCGCCCGGCGACGCTTGGCCAGGCGGGGCGGATCGAGGGTGTGACGCCGGGGGCGCTGACGGCGTTGCTGGCGCATGTGCGACGCAGGGCGGCGTAGGGGCGTGGCGGGCAAAACCGAAATCGAAAGCGGCGTCGTCTCTCGTCCCCCATCGGGGGAGGGGGACCACGAAGCGGTGGAGGGGTCCGGTCCCATCAGCGACGCGCCCGGCAAGCCCCCTCCACCTCGCTTCGCGCGGTCCCCCTCCCCTGATGAGGGAGGCGAGCGGCGGCGCGGAGTCACTGATGCGGCCAGTTTTGCCAAGGTGGCAAAGGCGACCCCGGCCCAGATTGCCGATCTGGCGCGGTTTCTGGAGCTGCTCACGGCGTGGAATGCCAACATGAACCTGGTGGGGCCGGCCAGCCTGCCGGACTTCTGGAACCGGCATGCGTGGGATTCAGCGCAGCTGTTGCGCCTGGCACCCAACGCCCTGACCTGGGCGGATCTGGGGGCCGGGGCGGGGTTTCCGGGGCTGGTACTGGCGATCCTGGGCAAGGGCAGACCTCAGTTTCACGTGCATCTGGTGGAGAGCATGACCAAGCGCTGTCGGTTCCTGAGCGAAGTGGTCAGCGAGCTGGGCTTGCCGGCCACCGTCCACAACGCAAGAGCCGAGACTCTGACCCTCGCCGTCGATATCGTGACGGCACGCGCCTGCGCTCCGCTGCATCGGCTGTTCGGGTATGCCCGGTCATACCTGGCGATGGGCGCGCAGGGGTTGTTCCTGAAGGGACAAGATGTGGTGGCAGATATGACCGAGGCCGCAAGATATTGGGAGTATGAGGCCGACGTGGTGCCGTCCCTGAGCGATCCGGGGGGTCGCATCGTGCGGGTGAAGAGGCTCGGCCGTGCTCGCAAAGTCTGAGTCATACCAAAAGAAAGACCGGGCCCTACGCGTCCTGGTGGTCGCCAATCAGAAGGGCGGCGTGGGCAAGACCACGACGGCGATAAATCTGGGCACAGCATTGGCGGCGGTCGGCGAAAAGGTGCTGCTGATTGATTCTGACCCCCAAGGTAACGCCTCTACGGGGCTGGGTGTCGGCCGGGCGCAGCGCCGCAACACGCTCTACGACGTCTTGATGGGTGAAAAGCCGATCTCGGATGCCTTTGTGAAGACCTCGGTACCGGGTCTTGACCTGGTCCCGTCCGATCCGGACCTATCGGGGGTTGAGCTGGAGCTGGGCCAACACGCGCGTCGGTCGTTCAAGCTGCGGGACGCGCTGGAACCGCTGCGGGACGGGCAAAGCTATAACTATGTGCTGATCGACTGTCCGCCGTCTCTGAACCTGCTGACCGTCAACGCCATGGCGGCGGCCGATGCGGTGCTGGTGCCCCTTCAATGTGAGTTTTTTGCGCTGGAGGGCCTCAGCCAGCTGATGCGCACCATTGATCTGGTGCGGGGCAGCCTGAACCCGAAGCTCGAGATCCAGGGCATCGTGCTGACCATGTACGACCGGCGCAATTCCCTGTCCGAACAGGTGGCTGGCGACGTGCGGGGTCACTTTGGCGAGACGGTTTACCAGACCGTGATCCCGCGCAACGTGCGGGTGTCCGAGGCCCCGTCGTTCGGCAAGCCGGTGCTGGTCTATGATCTGAAATGCGCGGGCAGCCAGGCCTATCTGAAGCTGGCGCGCGAGGTTGTGCTGCGCGAACGGAAGCGGCGCGCCCAACACCTGGAAGTGAGCTGATGGCGGAACAACGCAGGGGACTGGGCCGAGGCCTTTCGGCGCTGCTGGGCGAGGCCGAAGACATCGCGCACGCCGGGGAACCGGCCGACGGCGTCCGTGATATTCCTATCGAACTGGTCCACAGCAATCCGAGCCAGCCGCGGCAGTTCTTCCGCGAAGACGATCTCGCCACTCTGGCGGAGTCGATCCGGGACAAGGGCGTGCTGCAGCCGATCCTGGTACGGCCCTCGCCGCGCACCAACGGTGAATATGAGATTGTCGCGGGGGAACGCCGCTGGCGCGCGGCACAGGTCGCGGGCCTGCGGGTCATCCCCGCGCTGGTGCGGACCCTGGACGACGAGCGGGCGCTGGAAATCTCGATCGTCGAGAACGTCCAGCGTGAAGACCTCAATGCCATGGAAGAGGCGCAGGCTTATCGCGCGCTGATGCAGCGGTTCGGGCACACCCAGGATCAAGCCGCGAAGTCTGTCGGCAAGAGCCGCAGCCACGTGGCCAACACCATCCGGCTGCTGCAATTGCCGGAGAGCTTGCAGCAGCATGTGATCCATGGCCGCCTGAGCGCCGGTCACGCGCGGGCGCTGTTGTCCGCCGAGCATCCCGAACGCGTGGCCGAACTGGTGGTGGAACAGCAGCTGTCGGTGCGCGACGCCGAAGCCATGGTTCGGGGCAAGGCGGTGGGGTCAAAGAAGGCCTCGGGACCGCGCAAGTCCAAGGACGCCGACACCGCATCTCTGGAGGTCGACCTGGAAGACGCCCTGGGCATGAGCGTCGATGTGGCCGATCGCGGCGGTGCCGGCGAAGTGCGGATCAGGTATGCTAGCCTGGAACAGCTGGACGAGCTTTGCCGTCGCCTGATGCGGCGCTGAGGCCGTAGCCGGCGAAGGTGATGTCAACCCGCTGGTCTGACGCACGGGCGGCGGCGAGGTCGGCCTTCAGATTTTATGGATCGGGTCTATCCAGGCTACGCCCTCCGGCGCTTCGGCGGGTTCGATGTCGAGGTTCACCACCACGGCATCAGAGTCACTCCGGACGAGCACACAGCAAAGGGCCTCGTCGGTGGAGGCGTTGATTTCCTGGTGCGGCACGAAGGGCGGCACATAGATGAAGTCACCGGGACCCGCTTCGGCCGTAAACTCCAGCGCCTCGCCCCAGCGCATCCGGGCGCGACCGGAAACCACATAGATCACGCTTTCCAGCGGCCCATGGTGGTGAGCGCCGGTTTTGGCGTTGGCGTGGATGTGGACCGTCCCTGCCCAGAGTTTCTGGGCTCCCATCCGAGCCCGGTCGATGGCGACCGCGCGGTCCATGCCCGGGGTTGTTGCGGTCACCGGGTCGAGCTGGTCACCGGGGACGACGCGTACGCCGGAGTGTTTCCAGCCGTCAGCGGGTTTTGCGATGGGATCAGTCATGGCGACAGTGTGGCGCCGCGCCCCTCGCTTTGGCAACGCCATGCTCTACCCGATCGCCGCTGTCGGTGATGCCGGCGCCATTATGCGCAGCAATCGTCGTCAGGCGGTCGCTTTTTGAGCGACCGACGCCTTCAAGGCAAAGCTACGCGGGAGGCCCTGGTGATTTTCACCGGGGCCTTCAGCATTTCGCCCTTCATGGCACCTTCACCCCGGTTGGGGTCGGTCGGCAGGACGATGATTTTCTTCACCACGTCCAGCCCCTCAACGACCTGACCGAAGGCGGCGAAGCCGGGGTTCTTCGGGTCTTTGGGATCGGCGTCCAGATAACTCATGTCGCCCAGGGTGATGGACCAGTCAGACTGTGCCGAGCCTGGGGCGTGACGCCCCATGGAAATCGTCCCCTCGGTGCGATGGGTCAGGCCGGTCTTGATCGTCGATTCATGGGCGATCGGTGGAAGTACCTTCTTGGGGTCATTCTGCAGGCCGCCCTGGATCAGACCGTAGTCGTCGGCCGCATAGCCCGGTGGCCGCGACGCCCGGTAGAAGGTCGCACCATTGAACAGGCCGCGGTCGACGTACCTCAGATAGTTGGCGACGGTGATCGGTGCCTTTGCCGGGTAGAGCTCGATGACGATGACGCCTTGCGCCGTCTCGAGTTTGACGCGAGGGCCCGGTTTGGGAGCCGGCGCTGTCATGGGCGCGATTTCGGGCGCAGGGGCCTGAGCCCGGACAGCGGTGGTGGCGATGAGGGCGGCGGTGAGGCCGATGAGGCTGCGGCGGAGCATGAGCTGAGAGTAGGCGGGGGTTTGCTGTCAGACCAACGAAAGATTTTGTCGAAGGCCCGACTACACCGACGGCAGTCGGTCGCGCCAATTCGCGTCGCGGCCTTCGGTAATACCCAGAAGTTGCAGGAAGCTGACGGCCGACAGCGGGCGGCCCGTGACCGAGTTCTCCGCCGCCACGTAGAGCGGCACCACCACCCACGAGGGCGGGAAGGCCTTGAGCTCACGATCCGGCATGGCGCCCAGGTGCGGGCAACGCTGCAGGGAGGCCTGCGCACACTTCAGGTGCTGGGGCGCGATGGCGCCGGCGTCGAGCAGCACCCGGTCATCGTCCAGGTCGACGGGTAATGCCGGACCGAAGCCGCGAGTGCGCAATGCGCCAGCGGCCACGAAGTGACCCGTCTGGCTCCAGCGGTCGCCTGCTGTGGTCGCGTCGCCGCACATGGGGCAGAGCATGGCGCGGACGCTGTCGCGCTGGCGGCGCAGGTGGTTGCGGGAATAGAGCGGTTTGCCCAGGCCGGGCTTCCAGGCCTGCAGCGCGGCGGGCTGGCCATCAACGGTGGGGCAGGGGCCGACGCCGCCTTGAATCTCCTCAGTCCAACTGGTCACCCAGGGCACATCAAGGCCGATCTTCAACCGCGTGGGGATCAGAGGCACCATCTCTCGTGATCCTCGCACCTATTCTGCCAGTACGCGCAGGCGGTAGCTGTTCATGGCGGTCTCGCCCAGACGCTCCAGCAGACGCCAGTTGACGACGGCACCGATGGGCGCGCCGACCACCGGGATCAACTGGGCCATTTTTGCGAGATCGATGTAGTCGCGGTAAGTCTGCTGGAACGTGCGCCAGTCGAAATGTGCGAAGTCGGCCGGGTGGGCGCGGGCACTCCAGTTTTCCAGTCCGGCCAGCACCGTCGGGCGATGTGCCGGCCCGGAAAAGGCCAACTGGAAGATCTGCAGAATGAACAGCCGCTCCTCGAAGCGATCCGCCTCATGGCCATAAATGGCCGAGAGATCGAACAGCAACTTCATCTTGATGACCAGCAGCGCCGGGAAGTCGGCCAGCGCCAGCCAGAAGCCGCCGGCACCGGCGACCCCGCCCTCGACGGCGGCGGTCTTGCGGTAGCCGTCGATTGCGGCTGCTGCGCGATGATCACGCTCGGCCAGCGACGCGCCGATCAAGGGTTGGGCGGTGGTAAGATCGGCACCGGTTAGGATGGTGCGGGTCATACCTTCGATCACGGTTGTCAGGGTGGCGTGCACCTGTTCCGGGATCATCCGGGTGATGCGGCCCTGCAGGCCCTTGGCAGCGCGATCGAGCGCGTTAGGGGGTTTGAGAACGCCTGCACGCCAGTGGGCGACTTCGCCGCAGACCCAGGCACCGTAGGCGGCCTCATCGGCACCATAGGGCGGGGTCGGGCGGGCTATTGCGCCAGCACCATCTGCAGGATCCAGGCACCCAGCGCCGTCACGCCGGTTCCGACGAGAAGCCCACGCACGAAACTGCCATTACGATCCCACCAGACACGGCGCGCGCGTATGCGTTGGGCACGATCGACTTTGCGGCGCTGCATGATGGCCCTGTTCCCCCGGTCCGGGATGTCTTCTAACCTGCCCGGCGCGCGCACGAAACCTCAGTTGCAACCGATTTGGCGCCTGGTCGCTTGCCCGACTGCGCGGAAGGGCAGCTACAGGCGGGGGCCCGGCAGGAGTTCAGCATGCGACGATTGGCGATAGCGTTCCTTTGCGTGGTGGCGGCTGCGGCCCTGAACGCCTGCGCCAAGCCGGAGTTGGCGTGGCCGCAGCTGGAAGGCCGCTATGCCAGCCCTGCGTCGCGCTATCTGGAGATGCCCGACGGCGTTCGCGTGCATTACCGCGACCAGGGCGACCGGGCAGGCAGGACCGTTGTGCTGGTGCACGGGTTTGCGGCGTCGCTGCATGCCTGGGAGCCGTGGGTCGAGCGCCTGTCGAGAGACTATCGGGTCATCACGCTGGATCTGGCCGGCCACGGGCTGACGCGAACACCTGACGGATACCGGATTTCCACCGAGGGACAGATCGCGATCGTCGATGCGGTGACGCGGCGCCTGGGGGTAGAGCGTTTTGTGCTCGGCGGGAACTCGATGGGTGGCGCGGTGGCGTGGAACTATGCGCTGGCCCATCCGGATCGGCTGCGGGGCCTCGTGCTTGTGGACGCAGCCGGCTGGCCGGTGGAAGGCAAGCGCGAAGGCTCGCCGCTGGCGTTCAGGCTGCTGTCCAATCCGGCAGGGCGGGCGGTGCTGAAAAGCATTGACCTTGGGCCACTAGCCAAGCGCGGCCTGAAGTCTGCCTATGTGGACGAGGCCCTGGTCACCGAGGCGTTGGTGGACCGATACGTCAACATGGCGCTGGCCCCCGGCCGTCGCGAGCTGATCCTCAATTCGCAGTCCCGCCCGCGCGAGCCGGTCACCAGGGCGACATTTGCGAAGATCACGGCACCGACACTGGTGATGACCGGCGAGGCGGACAAAGTGATCCCGGCGTCGGCCAGTCGCGGGCTGGCCGGGGCGATCCCGGGCGCGAAGCTGATCACCTATCCAGGCGTCGGCCATGTGCCGATGGAGCAAATCCCCGACCTTTCGGCCAGGGATCTGAGGGTATTTCTGGAAAGCCTGCCACCCGGCTGACGGCGGCCTATTTGGTCTCGGCGATGGTCTTCATGGTGGCCATGATGCCGGCGAACATCTTCTGGCGGCGGTCCTTGTTGGCGGCGCGCTGTTCTGCGGGGATAGACGTCTCATCAAAGAACAGGCTGTAGACCAGTTTCGAGGACTTCTTGTCCACCGGACGGATCTCGACGGTGCCGTGATAGAGGATCGCCGGATTGATATCGGCGTAGGTATAGGACATCGGCGTTACGGCCACGATGACCTCCTCGACCCGGCCTGCGATCTTGCGCAGTGCGCCCAGTTCACCGTCCTTGCCGGCGGTGATCTCGCAGGGCGCCTTCAGCCAGGCGCCGATATCGCAATAGCCCTTTACCTTCGCCCAGGCCGTCGCCGCCGGGACGTTGATGGTGGTCTCCTGGACGATGGAGACATAGGAGCCTGGCGCGGCCTGAGCGGCCCCCGCGAGGCTGAGTGCGGCGGCGCAAGCGGCAAGGCCAGCGAACGGATGAATGGTCATGTGGTGTCCCCCTTTATGATTGGACCCATCTTGCACGGCTTCCCCAGGGAACGGCAAGGAGGTGTGTGATCTGTCTCTAGGTCGGAGCGCCCCGGCGCTTGACCGGGACCCCCGCCACGGACAACAGCGATTCCACGCAATCCCGGATGGAGTCATCGAGGGATCTGAAAGTCACGCCGGTTACCGCCCGGACGCGGTCGTTGCGCAGATCTGCGCTGGCCCAGATGCCCCGGAACTCGGCTTCGCGGGCCTTGATGCGGTCGGGGAAGGGGTCGACCACGGCGGGCGTGTCGTGCGCCAGCTCCGGCAACAGACGGTCGATGTCGGCGCAGATATCCTCGACATTGCGGGCGTCGGTTGACCAGGCGATGTAGCGCTCGCCGTTTTTCACGTCGGCGCTTTCCAACAGGCCGATGTGGCAGGCCGCGTCGTCGCGGACGTCGACGGTGAACCAAGGGCGGTAGGCACCGGTCTGGACCAATTCTCCCTTGAGCATGCCCTCGATCAGGTGCTGCCAGGGCCCCATGTCTTTCTGGTGGGCAGACTGGATGGGTCCCACATTGTCACCGGGACAGCAGGTGATGGCGTCCCAGGCACCGCTGAGTTCTGCGGCCTCGGCAAACGCGCGTTCGGCTACCAGCTTGGCCATGGAATAGCCCTGGCCGCGCTCCGGAGAGCGCTTGGGGTTCAGTTCGTCCGGGAAGCGGCCCTCGAAGAACACCGGCCGACGGGTGATCTCGGCCAGGTCGGCCTCGGAGATCACGGCCGCGATGCTGGAGGTGACCACCACGCGGGTGACCGATCCGGAGGCGTTGATGCTGGCGATCACATGGTCGCAGACGCGGGTGATGTAGGCCTGATCGTCGTAGCCGCTGACATGCGAGATATGGGCGACGCCGTTACATCCCTTGAAGATCTCGTCGAAACAGCCGTCCTGATCCAGGTCAGCGCTGTGAAGCGTCAGGCGCCCGGACGCATAACCCGGCATGGCGCGCAGGAAGCCGGTGCGCGCCAGATCGTCGGCGTTCCGGACGCAGGCCCGCACGCGATAGCCTTTATCCAGCAGTTGTCGCACCACCCAGCCGCCGAGAAATCCCGCTGCGCCGGTGACCGCGACCAGGCCGCGCTTGGGGATGGGTGACATGGGTGCTCCTCCGGGCGGCCGCACTTCGGCGACCTGATGGCAAAAGGCTTAGGTTGGCCGGGCTATGTGGGTCAACCAGCTTGGCCATTTCACCCCTTTCGCAACCGCGCGCTCTGGGAGTCCATGAGCGCCAGGGCCCAGTCGTCTGGGATGGCTTTGACCAAGGCCGCGATGGCCTTGTTGGGTGCGCCCGGGATGCAGATCGCGCGGTTGGCCTCTACGGCCTCGTAGCCGGTCGCCGCCACCTCGTCAGCACCTTGCCACATCCACGTCGGCACAGCGGCGCTGAACTGGGCGCGGGTGCCGTTGGCGTCGTGGAACTCGGAGTATGTCAGCCCCGGGCACAGCGCCGTGACGTGGATGCCGTCGCCGGCCAGCTCCACGTGCAGGCTCTGGGAAAAGCGGATCATATAGGCCTTGGTCGCGCCATAGAGGGTGTGGCCGCTGGAACCCGGCAACAGGCCCGCCAGCGACGCGACGTTGATGATCCGGCCAAATTTACGTTCGCGCATGCCGTCCAGAACGCGGTGCGCCAGCTCTGAGGGTGCGGTCATCATCACCTGGATGAAAGCGGCCTGGTCGGACCACAGGCTGTCGGCATAGGTTCCGCCCAGTCCGTAGCCGGCGTTGTTGATCAGCGCGTCGATCGCGCGGCCATGCGCGGTGAGGTGATCCAGGATCTGTCCGGGTGCCTCCGGTTCGGCGAGATCTGCGGTCACGGTCAGCGTCTCGACGCCGTAGCGATGGTGGATTTCAGTGGCCAGCGCCTCCAGCCGGTCGCCGCGCCGCGCGGTCAGCGCCAGGTCATAGCCGTGACTGGCGAAAATCCGGGCAAACGCTGCGCCGATTCCAGCTGAAGCCCCCGTCACCAGCGCCAGTTTGCGATCCATCCGTGTCTCCCGGTTAATCGGCGTGAAACTAGAGAGGGCGCTGATCGATTCAAAGCCAGGAATGGGAATGATTTCGCAGGTTCTGGGTCTCGCGATTGTACGGCATGAAGATTGGGTGTATTCGCGCCCGCCACTGCGGCATAGGGCCGCCTGGAGAGGTTCGTTCAGCCTCTCGGAGATAACAGATGGCTGATACGGCCGCCGACGCCAGCAAGGCGCCGGAAGACCCGTCGCATCCCCCGACCAAGGAGAAGTTCTGGGCGCTCGCGCTCGGCTCCGTGGGCGTGGTGTTCGGCGACATCGGGACCAGCCCGCTCTATGCGATGCGCGAGGCGCTGAGCCACAGCAAGGGTGGCGGCGGGGGCGAACTGGCGGTGCTGGGCGTCGTCTCGCTGATCATCTGGGCGCTGATACTTATCGTGACCATCAAGTACGTCGTGTTCCTGATGCGGGCCGACAACAAGGGCGAGGGTGGAACCCTGGCCCTGATGGCGCTGGCGCAACGGGTCAGTCCCGGTGGCCGGTCCACGGTGATCTTTGTTCTGGGCATGGTCGGCGCGGCGTTGTTCTACGGCGACGGCATTATCACGCCGGCGATGTCCGTTCTGTCGGCGGTCGAAGGTATCGGCAAAGCACCCGGCATGGGCACCACCCTTGCGCCCTACGTGTTGCCGATTTCGGCGGGAATTCTGATTGCGCTGTTTCTGGTGCAGTCGCGGGGCACGGCCAGCATGGCCCGCTACTTCGGGCCGATCACAGCGCTGTGGTTCCTGACGCTGGCCGCGCTGGGCATTTATCACATCTTTGACGACCTCTCGATCTTCCGGGCACTGTCGCCGCACTACGGTGCTATCTTTCTGGCCGACAACGGGTTCTTGGGCTTCATCATCCTGGGCAGCGTGTTCCTGGCCGTGACGGGCGCCGAGGCCCTCTATGCGGATATGGGCCACTTCGGGAAGGGACCCATCCGCGCGGCCTGGGTAGTCCTGGTGCTGCCGGCGCTGGTTCTGAACTATCTGGGCCAGGGCGCGCTGGTGCTGTCGAATCCTCAGGCCCGGCTGGACCCCTTCTTCGACATGATCCCGCAGGTTGCCTACTGGCCGGTGCTGCTGTTGGCGACGGCGGCGACTGTGATCGCCAGCCAGGCCGTGATCACCGGCGCGTTCTCGATGACCCAGCAGGCAGTGCAACTGGGCCTGTTCCCGCGCATCGATATCCGCCGCACCAGCGAGACCCAGGCCGGGCAGATCTATGTGCCGCAGGTGAACACCTTCCTGATGGTCGGGGTGCTGTTGCTGCTGTTCCTGTTCAAGTCGTCGTCGAACCTGGCGTCGGCCTATGGCATTGCGGTGACGGGCTCGATGTTCGTCGACACGCTGCTGTTCTTCTACATCGTCCGATATATGTGGAAGCGGCCGCTGTGGCAGGCGATCGCGGCTGTGGCCGTGTTCGGTGCCATCGATCTGGTGTTCATGACCTCCAACCTGCTCAAGTTCTTCCACGGTGCCTGGATGCCGCTGGCGCTGGGCGCCTGCATGGTGGTGGTGATGTGGACCTGGAACCGCGGCGCGGCGATCCTGGCCGACAAGAGCCGTCGCGACAGCGTGCCACTGGGCGAGCTGGTCGATATCCTGAAGGCCCGAGCGCCGCACCGCGCGCCCGGCACCGCGATCTTTCTGACCTCGGACCCCGACACCGCCCCTGTCGCCCTGATGCACAACCTCAAGCACAACAAGGTGCTGCACGAGAAGAACATCATCCTGACGCTGCACACCGCCGAGACGCCGCGGGTGCGCGACGACGACCGGATCACCATCTCGGCGGTCAATGACGACTTCAAGAAGGTCATCATCGGCTACGGATTCATGGAGAGCCCTAACATTCCCAAGGCGCTGGGGCTGTGCCGCAAACAGGGCCTGAAGTTCGACATCATGGCCACCAGCTTCTTCCTCGGTCGACGAAGCGTGGTGCCCTCGGCTCAGTCGGGCATGCCGCTGTGGCAGGATAAGCTTTTCATTTTCCTGATGCGGAATGCCGCCAACCCGACGGATTTCTACAAGATCCCGCCGGGTCGCGTGGTCGAGATGGGCACCCAGGTTACGGTCTGACTTGCGCCGCCGCCGCGTTGGCCCTTAAACGCCCCGCGACCGTCCACTGCATCGTATTGAAGGCTCTTCATCGCCATGGCTCAAAAGCCCGTCAAGAAGGTTGTCCTCGCCTATTCCGGCGGGCTCGACAGCTCCACCATCGTCAAGTGGCTGCAGACAGAACTGGGGGCGGAGGTGGTGACCTTTACCGCCGACCTGGGCCAGGGCGAGGAGGTCGAGCCGGCGCGGCAGAAGGCTATCACTCTGGGGGTGAAACCGGAGAACGCCTTCGTGGAGGATGTGCGCGAGGAGTTTGTCCGCGACTATGTGTTCCCGATGTTCCGCGCCAACACGGTCTACGAAGGCCAGTACCTGCTGGGCACCTCCATCGCGCGCCCGCTGATCGCGAAGAAGCAGATCGAGATTGCGCGCAAGGTGGGTGCCGACGCCGTGGCCCACGGCGCGACCGGCAAGGGCAATGACCAAGTGCGGTTCGAGCTGGCCTATTATGCGCTGGAGCCGGACATCCACGTGATTGCTCCCTGGCGCGACTGGGACTTCAAGAGCCGCGAGGCGCTGCTGGAGTTCGCCGAGCAGCACCAGATCCCGATCACCAAGGACAAGCGCGGCGAGGCGCCTTTCAGCGTCGACGCCAACCTGTTGCACTCCTCGTCTGAGGGTAAGGTGCTGGAAGACCCGGCGGTCGAGGCGCCCGAGTTTGTCCACATGCGCACGATTGCGCCGGAGGATGCGCCGGACACGCCGACCTATTTCACAATCGACTTCGAGCGCGGCGATGCTGTGGCCATCGACGGCGTGGCGATGTCGCCGGCGACGATCCTCACCAAACTCAACCAGCTGGGCCATGACAACGGCGTCGGCCGGCTAGATCTGGTGGAAAACCGCTTCGTGGGCATGAAGTCGCGCGGCGTCTATGAAACGCCGGGCGGCGCGATCTTGATCGTCGCCCACCGGGGCATCGAAAGCATCACGCTCGATCGCGGGTCGATGCACCTGAAGGACGAGCTGATGCCGAAGTACGCATCGCTGGTCTACAACGGCTTCTGGTTCTCGCCGGAGCGCGAGATGCTGCAGGCCGCCATCGATCATAGCCAGCAGATGGTCACCGGTCAGGTGCGGGTAAAGCTCTACAAGGGCAATGTCAGCGTCGTGGGTCGCACCAGTCCTTACTCCCTCTATGATCAGGAGCTGGTGACCTTCGAGGAGGGCGCGGTGGCTTATGATCACCGTGACGCAGCGGGCTTTATCAAGCTCAATGCCCTGCGGCTGCGGGTGAAAGCGACGCGAGACAAGCGCACAAAAGGGTAGGTTCCCCTCGAGGCCGTTCGGCGCCAAGCTCTGCCGCAATGGCGGCGCGTGTCCGCTGAACATCGGGGAGTTCCGAAATGCCGCCCTATGCTTATGTCGCTCTCGTCACCCTGCTGGCGCTGCTGGCGTATTTCTGGATGGGGCTTGAGGTGGGCCGCGCCCGCGGCAAGGCCGGTATCCCGGCTCCGGCCATGACCGGCGACCCCACGCTCGAGCGCACCATTCGCGCCCATTACAACACGATGGAATGGCTCCCGCTGTTTCTGGTGCCGATGTGGTTGTTCGCCATGTTCTGGGACGAGCGGATCGCCGCCAGCGTGGGCGTTGTCTGGATTGTCGGGCGGGTGATGTATCAGCGGGGCTATGTGGCCGATGCCGGCAAGCGCAGCGCGGGGTTCATGGTCCAGATGCTGGCTGTGGCGGTGTTGCTCTTCGGTTCTCTGGGCCGGGTGGTGTATCTGTTGGCGACCACCGGCAGCGTCTGACGACAGGCAACCACAATTGCGGCCAGATGTTGTGATCCCTACATCCTGTCGGGATCACCACCGGGTTTGAGGCAACGTCTATGTTCGGAAGATCGCTCGCCCTTTCAGCCCTGCTCGCCGTCAGTCTCGCGGCTTGCGCGACGCCGACGCCCTATCAACCTGTGATCGCGGGCAAGGCGTCGGCCGGCGGTTTCTCGGAGTTCAGGGTCGAGCCCAACCGCTACCGGGTGAACTTCGCCGGCAACTCGCTGACCTCGCGGGAAACGGTGGAGGGCTATCTGCTGTTCAGGGCGGCCGAGTTGACCGTTCAGAATGGCTACGACTGGTTCTCGATCAGTGACCGCGACACCGACACCAAGACCCGCACCAGTGTCGAGCCGGACCCCTTTTACCGGCCCTGGTACGGCAGCTATGGCCTCTGGCGGCCGTACTGGCGCTTCTATGGCGCAGGGTACGGCTGGCGTGGATGGGATCCGTTCTTCGGCGGCCCGTTCTGGGGGGATCGGGCCGAGGTGCGAACCATCGAAAAGTTCGAGGCGTCTGCCGAGATCGTGATGCAGAAGGGTGCCAAACCGGAGGGCGACACCAGCGCGTTTGACGCCCGCGCCGTGACGGAGAACCTGAAGGACCGCATCAAGTATCCCGTCGTCAAATAGCATCCGGCCCAAACGCCACAACGAATAGACTCCAGAAGCCCGCGTTTGCGCTATTATGTGGCCGGACCTGGAGGGTGATCGGTATGCGCGCGGCGCAACATCAGCGCCTGGATCGAGGACGCGGTCGTCGGCACTGGGCGGCAGCGGCCGTTGTGATCGTTCTGAACCTGGGGCTGGCCTCCGCGGCCTGGGCGGCACAGCGCGTTGCCCTGATCGTCGGGGTCTCGAAATACGACAAGGTCCCCAGCCTCAATAATCCCGCCCGCGACGCCAAGTTGGTCCAGACCACACTGCAGAAGCTGGGTTTCACCGTGAAGGTGCTGACCGACCCCACCCGCGCGGCCCTGATCGAGGGGCTGGGGGAGTTCGAGGAAGATGCCAAGGGTTCCGACGCAGCGGTAATCTACTACGCCGGTCACGGGGCCATGATCGATGGCGTGAACTACCTGCTGCCCAAGGACGCGGTCACCACCAACAAGTCCGCTCTGACCGGCACGGCGGTGGAATCTGCCCGGCTGGGGCAGGCGATGATGGGTGCCAAGCTGGTGCGGTTGATCATCCTG